>JBNKHG010000012.1:0-23078 GCA_050290225.1 Cellvibrionaceae bacterium | reverse complement strand
ATCACAACCCACTCCTTCAAAGTGGTACCCCCAATCCCAAATTTAGGCGGGGGATACTACGGGCGACATCGCCCAATTTCTATACAGGGGGTGGGTCAAAATTATTGACCGCTACTGGGTCATTTTAATTGGCCATTAACACTCTTAAAGTGAGTTTGGGAGGGCGTTCATCAATTACCTTAGGTGATAGTTACCCTGCGATGTTGGCTAAATATGCTGATTTAGTTCGTGAAGATGAGAGGCCACGAGTTTCGGCCCGGGGTATAAGAACTATGGCAGAGTTGATAGATGAATTTATGTTTGTGCGCAGACCTCAGCAGGTGCGAAAGGGCGAAATTGCACAGTCAACCTATAAAGAAGAGTGCAAAAAGGTCAAAAACCTAAGGAATTCATTTGGTCAGATGCTGCCGGGTGAAATCGAAAAAGTTGATATTTATGAATATATCGATTGGCGAACTGAGAATGGAGCGCCAATTGGAGTGAATCGAGAAATAGCATTGCTGGGGCGTATTTTACAGCACGGCGAGAGGTTGGGCTTAATTAAACAGTCGCCCTGTGTAAATATCCAGCGTAACCGGGAGACGGAAAGGACTCGATATATTACGGATGCGGAGTATCAGCAATTTCGGGAGTTTGTAGCGCCCAGAAACCCATTGGTGTCGGCGTATATGGATTTCAAATATGTTTCAGGTATGCGCAATGGAGACATTCTACAGCTCACAAAAGGGAAGTTGAGTGAAGACGGTATTGATTGCTACATCAGCAAAAACAAGCAGCACCGAATCATGGAATGGAGCCCGACCTTGCGGTTGGTCACAAAAAATCTGATAGCCAGCAACTGGAAACCAAAGGATCCCAAGAAAGCTGTACCAAGCAGTGTGTACCTGATGCACAATCGAAAGGGACAACCCTACACAGGAGATGGTTGGCGGGCAATTTTTTATCGATTAATGCGCCAGGCGTGTAAAGAGGGTGTGCTGAGTGAGCCGTTCTGCGATCACGACATCCGTGCAAAAGCTGGGAGCGATGCCAAATCAGTTGAGGAGGCGGCTAAATTCTTGGTACATTTGAACATCCGAGTCACACAGAAGCACTATCGGCGAAAACCGGAGTACATAGAACCATTGCTGTGAGTTTCGGAAAAAACGGGTTTTTTCGGAAAGACTTGGGGAGGTAATTCCCCGAAAGGCCTTTAAAAATGGTGCCCAGAGGCGGAATCGAACCACCGACACGAGGATTTTCAATCCTCTGCTCTACCGACTGAGCTATCTGGGCAAGATCTCGCTGCTGCGAGAGGCGCGTATTAAACCCGCTCCGGGGGCGGGAGTCAAGGCCCTGTGGGCGATCCGTTAACAAAAACCCGCCTGAAATCATGGCGTTACTCGCTGGGGGGGACGTAGCCCTCGGCCTGGTCGTAATCCCCGCCGGAGAGGAATTTTTCCATCTGTTCGTTGAGGTAGGTGCGGGCGGTCATATCCATCATGTTGAGGCGCTTTTCGTTGATCAGCATGGTCTGGTGGGACATCCACTCCTGCCAGGCCTTCTTGGAGACATTGTCGAAGATGTCCTGGCCTTTGGCGCCCGGGTATGGCGGCGCATCCAGGCCTTCCAATTCCTGTTGGTACTTTCTGCAAAATACTGTGCGAGCCATGATGTCACCTGTTTGCTGAGCGTGATGTTGGGCGCCTTTATACCAGAGCTGGCGGCTCGGTGCCACGCATCCGTGCCTAACCCAGCGGGGACAGTTCCGCCAACTGGTCAAGCAGGCGCTTGACCGGGGCCGCCAGTCCCAGTCTGCCCGGGGCCTGGAGGTTGACCCAGCGTTCGGGACCCCGCTCCCGCACCTGCTCCGGGTCGCGCTGGAGCTGCACCAGCACCGGGGTGATATCCAGGTGGTAGTGGCTGAAGGTGTGGCGATAGGCGTCCCAGGTTTCGGTGTCGGCCACCGGGGCGTAGCGGTCTTCGCAGTAGGTCCTGGGGTCTTCCCCCAAGTCCAGCTCCGGGAAGCTCCATAGCCCTCCCCAGATGCCCTGGGCCGGGCGCTGTTGCAGCAGGATGTCGCCCACGGGGTTGCGCAGCATCAGCAGTTGCACGCTTTTTTCCGGCAGGGTTTTTTTGGGCTTCTTGCCCGGGTAGTCCCGGGGGTTGCCCTGGGCCCGGGCAATGCAGCCATCCTTTAACGGGCAGAGTTCGCAGGCGGGGTTGCTGCGGTTGCAGAGGGTGGCGCCCAGGTCCATCATCGCCTGGGTGTAATGGTTGCAGCGCTCGTCCGGAGTGTAGCGCTCGGCCAACTCCCAGAGGGTGCTGAGTACGTCTGTTTTACCGGGCCAGCCCTCGACTGCGTGGTAGCGGGCCAGTACCCGTTTGACGTTGCCGTCGAGGATGGCGGCGCGTTTCTTTTTGGCGATGCTGAGGATGGCGCCGGCAGTTGAGCGGCCGATACCGGGCAGCGCGCTCAGCCCCTCGACGCTGTTGGGGAAGCGCCCGCCCTGCTCGTTCACGACCGTCTGCGCGCATTTGTGCAGGTTGCGTGCGCGGGCGTAGTAGCCGAGGCCGGTCCACAGGTGCAGAACGTCATCCACCGGGGCGGCGGCCAGGTCGGCGACCGTGGGGTAGTGTTCCATAAAGCGTTCGAAGTAGGGAATCACGGTGCCGACCTGGGTCTGCTGCAGCATGATTTCCGAGACCCAAACCCGGTAGGGATTGATCTTCTTTTGCCAGGGTAAATGTTTGCGCCCGTACTGGTCGAACCAGGCCAGTACCCGGCGTGAAAACTGTTGCGAAGAGGTCATCTATTTCAGCAGGCCTTTTAACAATTCAGAAGCGTCGTCGCCGAATTTTTCCCGGGCCTTGTCCACCCACTGCTCCTTTTTCTTGTCGACTTTTTTGCGCGCTTTGTATTTGGCGTAGTCGCCCAGCAGCCTGTTAAAGGCTTTTTTGTCGATGCCGCAATCCCGTCCCGGTTCCGGAGCCTCCAGCGATCCGCGACAGCGCACCAGAGCCAGTTCGCGGTCGCGGACAAAGCGGTTGCTGATCTTGCAGCCATTGTCGCTGCTGGTTTCACCGGTCAGGGTCATGGGCAACCAGAGATCATAACGCTGCCGATTGTGGTCCAGTTGGCCGCGGCTGCCCAGTTGCAACTGTTCCACTCCGGCGGTGAGGGTGTCTATATGGGTAATACCGCCTTTGTGGCTGAGCTGGGCCCGAACATTCCGGAGTTGGGTGTCGGGCGCCCATTCGGTGGCAGGGAGGGTTTTGCCGCTGAGCTGTGCCGCCGCCTGGCAGAACTCCTGCTCCAGGTTGATATTGTGCAGTTGCAGCGCCTCGGCGGTGATTTCGGCTTTGGCGCTCAAGGCCTGGAATAGCTGTGAAACGCCAATGCCCTGGGTGTTGCCATTGAGGTTGGCGTTGACGGTGCCGGTCAGTTGTTCCTGCCGTTGCAGGTCTTTCAGCAATCCGGCCAATTGTACGCTTTTGATCTCAGATTGGAGATCGATTTTGGCCTGCTTGCCGCGCGCATCGAGGTTGCCGCTGGCGTCGATACGCCCGCTGTAAAAGTCGGTTCCCAGCTGCCGCAACCGTATCAGCCCCTGGTTGGCCAAGAGGTGCAGTTTGCTGTTGTCGAAGTGCAGGCCTGATGCGGTGATTTGCGCCATCTCCAGTTGCACGTCGGCAGCCAGCGTCCGCAATGGCTCAAGCGGGATACCAGCTTCCGTCGCGGCCCCGGTAATGGAACCTCCTTCGGCGGGCGCGGCGCTGGCCTGCGCGGGCGGTGGAAGGTAGTCGTCCAGGTCGATGCGGTCCCCTTTGAGTGTGATGCCGACAGCCGCAGTGTCGAAATCGTTGACGGCGGCACTGCCCAGCAGATGGGTCTGGTCCAGTTGCAGTTCGAGGTCCTGCAGTTGCAATTGCCGATCGTTACCGCTAAAGCGGGTATTGAGGGCGAGCTGTTGCAAGACTTTCGGGTTGCGGGTTTGGGGCGCCTGTGCCAGGGCGTTGAGCCAGGCACGCAGGTCCTGGGCGGTTAGATGAAGGTCACCTTTGTAGGCTAAGGATTTTCCGGCCTCGGCCTGCAGGTTAAATCCCATCTGCAGTGGCGTTGACTTTGAGCCGGGTTGACTTAACTGCAATTGACTGTCGCTGAGGGTGAGCGCCTTTTTATCGAGATTGACGCTGAGGCGGGTTTCAAGTGCAACGCCCAGGTTGATCGAAGGTTGGGCGCTGCTGGCGTTGAAGTCGAGAGTGAGTGGGAAAACCCCACCGTCGAGGTTGACCCCGGAGGATCGCAACCGCAAACCGCTGAGTTGAAATTTCTGTTGCCGTTGACGGTCGTCAAGCGCCAGCTCGGCGTCGCTGATAGCCAGCGTCTCCACGGCCAGGGTCAGGACCCGTTCGTCACCGGGTTGGGCTTCAGGCAGGTTGGATGTTTTCGGGTTGGGTATTGTCGGTTTGGGCGTCTGAATGGCGGTTCCCGTTGTGCCGGCACCGGTTGTTGGAGAAGCCGTCAACGCCTGCCAGTTGCCCTGCCCCTCGGGGTTTATCACCAGGTTGAGACGAACCCCTTCAAGGTGAAGTCCATCTATTTGCACCTGTCCCCGCAACAGCGGTCCGATACGCACCATAGCGTTAAAACTTTCCAGGCTGGCGATTGGCTGGTCCGGTGTCCGCAGGTCGGCCACCGAAACCCCTGCCGCCGTGATACCCAATTGGGGCCAGAACTGCCAGCCCAGGTCGCCCTCGAGTTGCAGTGCGATGCCCTGCCTGGCCGCGGACCGGCTGAGCTGGTCGCGGAAGTCGTTTGGGTCGATCAACAGTACCAGGCATAGCGCCAGTACCAGCAGCAGGGCGATGAGACTCGCGATTCCGATCAGACTGCGGCGCAACAGTTGGCTCATGGCGTCACTCCTGTGTTATCAACCAAAGGCGTTTGGGTTATGGCGGGGCAGTGTAGCGAAAACTCTACCCGGGCAATAGTGAACCAGTGCTGAAAAACCGGCACGGGAAATCAAAGTCCTGTGCCCCGACCGTAACTGCGGGCAGTAACCCCCGCCCGTTGCACTCGCTGGCACCTGTTTTTGTTGTGGGCGCAGAGTGTTTATTCGCCCCTGGAAAACCGTTAGAATGCCCGATTTCCACTATAGGAAACCCTTTGAGACTATAGGAAACACATTCGGAAACACTTATCCGGGCGGTAAAGAAAGACTATGGGTAACAAAACTGCGCTCTACGAAAAACATCGGGAAATGGGTGGCAAGATCGTCGATTTTGGCGGATGGGATATGCCTTTGAACTATGGCTCCCAAGTGGAAGAGCATCACCGGGTGCGCCGCGAGGCGGGTATGTTCGACGTTTCCCACATGACGATTGTCGATATCACCGGCGCCGATGCCAAGACCTATCTGCAGCGGCTGCTGGCCAACGATGTCGAAAAAATCTGCGCCCTTAAGGGTAAGGCGCTGTACTCGGGGATGCTTACTCCCGAAGGCGGAGTGATCGATGACCTGATTGTTTATCATATGGGAGGCTGGTTCCGCACCGTGGTCAACTGCGCCACCCGGGATAAGGATCTGGCCTGGATGAACCAGCAGGCCGACGGGTTTGAGGTCAGCCTGGCCGAGCGCCGGGATCTGTCCATTATCGCAGTACAGGGCCCCGAGGCGATCACCATCGTAAAAAATCTGCTCAATAATGGTAAAGCCGCTGCCGTGGCAGAACTCGGCGTGTTTCAGGGTGCGGAAGTGGGTGACTGGTTTCTGGCGCGCACTGGCTATACTGGGGAAGATGGGTTGGAAATCATGGTGCCCAACGGGGAAGTGGAAGCCTTTTGGCAGACCCTGGCCGATGCCGGCGTCGCTCCCTGCGGTTTGGCCGCGCGGGATACCTTGCGCCTGGAAGCCGGTATGAACCTCTATGGTAACGATATGGATGAATCGGTTTCTCCCCTGGCGGCGAATATGGGGTGGACCATCGCCTGGGAGCCCGCCGTGCGCGACTTTATCGGCCGCGCCGCGCTTGAGGCACAGCGCCGAGAGGGGCCGAAGGAGAAACTGGTGGGGCTGGTGCTGGAAACCAAAGGCGTTCTGCGCGCACACCAAAAAGTGATTGTTGGGGAATCGGGATTGACTGGGGAAATTACCAGCGGTACCTTCTCGCCGACTCTGGGTTATTCCATTGCCCTGGCGCGGGTGCCGATCGAGATTGGCGACGAGTGTCTGGTGGAAATGCGTAACAAGCAGGTGCCGGTCAAAGTGGTGCAGCCCAACTTTGTGCGGCACGGCAAACAGGTTTTTTAGGAATTGCGATCAATAATTAGTTTGAGGAAAACTGCATGAGCGAGATCCGCAGCGAGTTAAAGTATCTCTCCAGTCACGAATGGGCTCGTGTTGAGAGCGACGGAACAGTGACCATCGGTATCACCGATCACGCCCAGGACAGCCTTGGCGATGTGGTTTATGTAGAGACGCCGGAAGTGGGCAGCGAAGTCACCGCCGGAGAAGAAGCCGGTGTGGTCGAGTCAGTCAAGGCGGCTTCCGATATCTATTCCCTGGTCTCCGGCGAAGTGATCGCCGTGAACGAAGTGCTGGAGGATGAGCCGGAGACGGTCAACGCGTCACCCTATGACGACGGTTGGTTCTTTAAGGTGAAACCCTCAGATCTAAGTGAGCTGGACAGCGCCCTGGACGCCGAGGGTTACCGCGCGGTGGCCGAGGCTGACGATTAAGATTTTTTTGGGGGGTGTGGTCAAACGCCCCCTGCTAGGCGTAATAGCCGCTGTCACCCAATCCCATATCGATAATCTGCTCGCCCAGGCTTTTGTAGTCGTACTGGCTCAAGCCCAGGTGCAGCAGAATTTGCTCTTCGAGTCGCTGCCACTCGTGGTCACCGGGCTGGTTGCCGATCACCCGGCAGTTGCCCACAATATTCTCTGCCATTTTTAAAACCGACAGCAGGGTTTTCTTGCGGCTCTGGTCTTCACCCTGTTGCAGAACTTTCTCAACGTTATGGTGTTCGTGAATGGCGCGACACATTTCCAGTGGCAGGTTCCAGGATTTGGCCACATAGTAGCCCACCACGGCGTGATTGGTGTTGAGGTGTTCGTTTTCGATGTCGGTAATGCTGCGCTCGCTCTGCGCGTATGCAATTTGCATCACTTCTGGGTAATTGGCGAAACGTTGCATCAGTAGCGGGATGCCGGCGTTGTGAAAAAGGCCCAGGGTGTAGGCGTCATCGGGGGCCTCGATGCCGATCTGTTTGGCAATCTCAGCCGAGGCCATGGCTACTTCCGTGGCACTGTCCCAGAATTTTTCCAGGGTGATGATTTCGTCATCCGAAAGGCAGCCGCGAATGGACTGGGTGTTAACCAGATTGATCACGGTGTTGGCACCCAGCAGGCTGACCGCCTGTTGGATGGCGGTTATTTCATTGCTGAGGCCAAAAAAGGCCGAATTGACGGTTTTCAGGATGCTGCCGGAGAGGCCAACATCCTGGCTGATCAACTTGGTGATATTCTGGAGTGAACAATCGGGTTGCAACTGTTCCATCTGCAGGTCGACCATAATTTGCGGCTGCGGGGGAATTACAATGCCCTGCAGAATGCGGTTAATCTGATCCTGATTCAGTTCTGTGCCGGGAGAGACAGTCTGGTTTGACATCGCTGTTTATGTGACTCCCTGTTATACGGTGCCGTTTTGTGCTCCCGTTTTTTGTTTGATTTGAATTCCCGGGAGTTTGGAAAGTGTAGCCGAAGACACCGGGCAGTTGCAGGCGACGATAAAACTTTTTCGGAGACGGCGGCGATAGCCTATAATCCGCGCACTTTATTCTTTGTTCCACTTTGTACAGCCGTTCCAACTGCAGTGAGCCCCTCCAGGAGAATCCCATGCCTCAAACGTCCGACCTTGCCGCGCTGGTATTGAAGTCCCAGGCTGATCGCCGATTGAAGCGCGGGCACCTTTGGATTTACAGCAACGAAGTGGACGTGGAAAAAACACCGCTAAAGCAATTCCAGCCGGGCCAGCAAGTGTTGGTCAACAACCACCGTGGCAGGTGCCTGGGGGTGGCTACCATCAACCCCAATACCTTGATCTGCGGCCGTCTGGTCAGCCGTGAAGCCAAATACCCGCTCAATAAATCCCTGTTGGTGCACCGTCTCAAGCAAGCCCTGGCGCTGCGGCAGATGAGTTTTGCCGAGCCCTACTACCGGCTGGTTTTTGGCGATGCGGATCTGTTGCCGGGGCTGGTGGTGGATCGCTTCGGCGACTACCTGGTGGCGCAGATGGCCACCGCCGGTATGGAGGCGGTCAAGGACGACATCATTGCCGCTCTTGACCAGTGTTTGAGCCCCAGGGCAATTCTGTTCCGCAATGATCACAGCTCCCGCTCGCTGGAGGGGCTGCCCGAGTATGTGGACACCGCTCTTGGCGATATTCCCGAAGCGGTGGAGCTGACGGAAAATGGCACCCGGTTTTTGGCACCCGTGGCCAGTGGTCAAAAGACGGGCTGGTTCTACGATCACCGGATGAATCGCGCCCAGTTGCAACACTGGGTGAACGGCAAGCGGGTGCTGGATGTGTTCTCTTATGTTGGTGGCTGGGGGGTGCAGGCTGCACTGTCCGGTGCCAGCGATGTGGTCTGTGTGGATGCATCGGAAACGGCCCTGGCCTGGGTGTCGGAAAATGCCCAGCTTAATGGTGTGACTGAGCGGGTGCAGATTTTCCACGCCAAGGCGGTGCAAGCTTTGAAGCAGTTACACGAAGCCGGGGAGAGGTTCGATGTGGTGGTGTTGGATCCGCCAGCCTTTATCAAGCGGCGAAAGGACCAGAAAGCCGGTGAATCGGCTTACCGTCATATCAACGAGTTGGGCATGCGCCTGCTGACGCGGGATGGCCTGTTAGTGTCCGCCTCCTGTTCCATGCATCTGGGGCGGGATACTCTCACCGATATTCTCCGCGGTGCCGGTCGGCACCTGGAGCGCCATGTGCAATTGATCGCCCAGGGTGGTCAGGGGCCGGACCACCCGGTGCATCCCGCAATCCCTGAAACTGACTATCTCAAGGCCTTTTTTGCCCGGGTCTATAGCCCTTAGCCCAGGGTCTTGATGCCCGGGCCATTAACCACGGGTTGGCTGCAACAGGGCGGCGGCGGCCGTCAGTGACTGTTGCAGCTTGTCGATTTGTTCCCTTTCTGCGTTGGTCAGCAGCCCGGGCATGGCTGCGAGTTGGGTGCGGGCCACCTCCAACTGTGCCTGCCACTGCTGTTGTTCGCTCTCCTCCAGCAACCAACTGATAACCGCCGGCTCGCCGTGCTCAAGCATTGTCTGCAGACCCATCAGTTTGGAGGCCAGCGTGGCCGGGGACTGGCCGGCAAACTGATTGTGCTCCGGGGGTGAATCGGCACCGCTTCCGCCCGTTTGCGCCGCCGACAGGCCATCCCTGAGCTGGTCCAACAATGCTAATGCCGCCGCCTGCAAAAGTTGTAAGCGGGCGTCCGCGCCCAGTGCCTGGTAGTTCATGTGAAGGGTGCTCTTGGCGAAATGCC
This sequence comes from Cellvibrionaceae bacterium, assembly GCA_050290225.1. GTDB lineage: Bacteria > Pseudomonadota > Gammaproteobacteria > Pseudomonadales > Cellvibrionaceae > JBNKHG01. The sequence continues at coordinate 13,541 of JBNKHG010000012.1, read as the reverse complement.
AGTGGCGGTGAAAGCGTTCCAGATCGTCGATCAGCAACTCCGACAACAGTTTCAGCAGAGCGCGGCGACGGTTATTGGGGAGGTCGGTACTGCTCAGGCCCGCCTGACGTTGTTCGGCGCTGACCAAAGTAATCGCTTGATAGTCCTTGGCCGGGCGTTGGCCGTCCTGGCCCCAGAGCAGGAAACTGATGGCGTGATAACCGAGACTGACATCGCTATCGTCGCTAAAACCGTGCTGTCGGCGAATGGCCTTGGCGGTAATGGGTACGGCAATATCATTGACTATGCCGCTGTGGGTATAGACGTCGAAATAGTCCAGGTATCCGGGTTGTAAGGGCCAGCTGTCAAGTGGGTCCTGAAGATCCTTCAGGGCGTTGAACAGGCCGGGGTTGCTGGAGGCGAAAGCCACAAATATGGCCGCCTGCTGGTAGCGGTTGTGGGCACGGTGCCACTGTTTTCGGGCCAGTTCCAGGGTGTCTGAATTCGGTTCAGACAGAAAAGCGGTGATGCGGTCGCGCAGAGTCTCCGCGTCGCTGTGGGCGCTGGCCAGGGTCTCGGACCCCAGTGCCCAGATCGCTTCGGTGGCGCTCAATTTGTCGACATTGTCACTGCTGGCTGTGCTTTGGGCGGTGGGGGACCGGTCCGGTTTCTTTTCACAGCCGCCCAGTACGGCCAGAAGCAGTCCCAGGCTCAGGGCCAACAGCGGCGTGGTCCAGGCGCGAAGCCTGGTATGCCCACGTCCGGGTAAGCGGAAAAAAAAGTTGTTTGTTTGGCCTTTCCTGGTCACCAATATCCCTCTCTCGACAGGCTAGCGCAGACTGATAATTGGCCAGTCCATCGCTTGGGCCAATTGCAGCAGTTGTTCGTCCGGGTCCACGGCCACCGGGTGATCGACAATTTTCAACAGCGGGGCGTCATTGATGGAGTCGCTGTAAAAGTAGCTGCCCGCCAGATCGCTGTCGTGGTCCTCGAGCCAGGCTTTGAGCCGGGTAATCTTGCCTTCCTGAAAACAGGGGGTGCCAAGCAGCTCACCGGTGTAGCGGCCATCGACAATTTCCGCATCGGTGGCGAGGATATGATCGACCCCCAGTTCCCGGGCGATGGGCTCGGTGATAAACCGGTTGGTGGAGGTGATGATCAGCAGAAAATCGCCCTGGGCACGGTGTTTGGCCAATAGCTGTTCGGCTTTCGGCAGGCGCAGGGGGGCGATCTTGGTGGCCATAAATTCCCGGTGCAGGGCTGCCAGTTCCTCCATACTGAAGCGGGTCAGCGGCGCCAAAGAAAAGCGCAGGTAGGCTTGGATATCCAATTCGCCGCGTTCGTAGTCAGTATAAAAACGGTCGTTTTCGGCTTTGTAAGCCGCCGGGTCCACCAGTGCCTTCTCCACCAGAAACTCTCCCCAGCCATGGTCGCTGTCGCCGGCAATCAGGGTATTATCGAGGTCAAAAATGGCAAGACTCACGGGGGTATCCTTTACTGTATAGGGTTACTGCGCATGTGTATGCGCAGGGCCTGGTCAACGAGGGCGCTAGCATAGCGGTTGGTCCCGCGACTCTCAATGCGCGGGAAGCTTCTGGTGACGAAATTGAGACAGAAGCTACCTTATTGGGCGTCATTTCCGGGTCGCCCGGATCCCCGGCCCGGGGTTTAGGCAGCCGCTAACGGGGAAAGAGGCTGATTGCTGAAACTTATTGATTTATGGAACAATAGTCAGTTCTTTATAACTGATAATTAAATGGGAATTACTGTGATCGACGCCGATGGCTTTCGCCCCAATGTGGGCATTATGCTCGCCAATGATAAGGGCCAGGTGCTCTGGGCGCGTCGCATAGGGGGGCAGGATGCCTGGCAATTTCCCCAGGGCGGTATCAACAGCAACGAAAGTCCCGAGCAGGCCCTGTACCGGGAATTGCACGAGGAAGTGGGCCTGCGCCCCGAGGATGTCAAGGTGCTGGGTTGTACCCGTGGTTGGCTGCGCTACCGTTTGCCCAAGCGCCTGGTGCGTCAGCACGCCTCGCCCGTTTGCGTTGGACAAAAACAAAAGTGGTTCCTGCTGCAACTCCAAAGCGATGACAGCACCATTTCGCTTGATCACGCCGGCAAGCCCGAGTTCGATGGCTGGCGATGGGTGAGTTACTGGTACCCGCTGGGACAGGTGGTGAGTTTTAAGCGCGATGTTTACCGCCGCGCCCTCAAGGAGCTGTCGCCCATCCACAGTCGCCTGGAGGCGGCCTATGCCGAGACTGTGGCTTCCCTGAAACCGTTGACCTCCTTCAAATCGCGGGCAGATGGAGACACCCTCGACTCCGCCGACAGTTATTCTGGAGGCTGATGCGGAAGATGCTTAATTCACTGCGCAGTATCGTCCAGGAAGTTAACGCCGCCCGAGATCTGAAATCGGCGTTAAACATCATTGTCACCAGGGTGAAAGAGACCATGGTCACTCAGGTCTGCTCGGTCTACCTGAGAAATGGCAGTGGTGGCTATGTGCTGATGGCCACCGATGGCCTCAATGCCGATGCTGTCGGCAAAGTTACCCTGGCCCCGGATGAGGGTCTGGTGGGACGGGTGGCGGTGCGCGAAGAGCCGATCAATCTGGAGCATGCCCAAGCCCACCCCAAGTACCAGTATTTTCCCGAAACCGGTGAAGAGCGTTACAGCTCTTTCCTGGGTGTGCCCATTATCCACCACCGCCAGGTGCTGGGGGTATTAGTGGTGCAGCAGGTGGACCGGCGCCGATTCGACGAGGGTGAAGAAGCCTTCCTGGTGACCATGTCGGCTCAGTTGGCCGGAGTGATTGCCCATGCCGAGGCCACAGGTGTTATGGACGCCATCGGCCAGCAGTCCAACGAGGCCAAGTTTCTCGGCGTGCCCGGGGCCCCCGGTGTGTCCATGGGCGAAGCGGTGGTGATGGCGCCGATTGCCGATCTGCGCGCCGTGCCCTTCCGCGAAATTGCCGATATCGACGCTGAACTGGATTTTTTCTATCGCAGTCTGGCGGCGGTTCGCAACGACATCAAAGGTCTGGGAGACAAACTCAAAACCCGCCTCAACCGTGAGGAGCAGGCCCTGTTTGACGCCTATCTGGCGATGCTGGACGACGCTTCCCTCGGCGGTGAGGTGGTGGAGCGTATCCGCAGGGGCACATGCGCCCCCTTTGCCTGGAGCGAGGTGATTCTCGAACACGAACGCAACTTCTCCAGCATGAACGACGCCTATTTGCGTGAGCGTGCTGCCGATGTCCGCGACCTGGGACGGCGGGTGCTGGCCTACTTGCAGGAGTCGGTACAAAATTGCCGGGTGTTCCCGGAAAAAACGGTTTTGGTGGGCGAGGAGCTGACCGCGTCAATGCTGGGCGAGGTGCCCAAAAGTAAGTTGGTCGGTATCGTTTCAGTGCAGGGATCAGGCAACTCACACGTTGCCATCCTGGCCCGGGCCATGGACATTCCCACGGTAATGGGGGCTGTGGATCTGCCCTACACCCAGATGGAGAAGCGCTCGATTATCGTCGATGGTTACCATGGCACCGTCTACAGTGATCCCGGGTCCGAGCTTTGCAAGCATTACGAGAATATCTACCGCGAGGAACGGGAGCTGGTCAAAGGCCTCGAGGCACTGAAGGACCTGCCTTGTGAAACGCTTGATCACCACCGTGTACCCCTTTGGGTAAATACCGGCCTGATGGCCGATGTGGTGCGTTCCCTGGAGCGCGGCGCCGAAGGTGTGGGCCTCTACCGCACTGAAGTGCCGTTTTTATTGCGCGATCGCTTCCCGAGTGAGGAGGAGCAGCGGCTTATTTACCGCGAGCAACTGGAGGCATTTGCCCCCAGCACAGTCACCATGCGTACCCTGGATATTGGTGGCGACAAGTCACTGTCCTATTTCCCCATCGAAGAGGACAACCCCTTCCTTGGCTGGCGCGGTATCCGCGTCACTCTCGATCACCCGGAGATATTCCTGGCCCAGGTGCGGGCGATGATGAAAGCCAGCGAAGGGTTGGATAATCTGCGCATTATGCTGCCGATGATCACCAGTGTACCGGAGCTGGAAATGGCGCAGAAGCTGATCTACCGCGCCTATAACGAATTACTGGAAGAGGGGCACAAGGTGGCGTTGCCCCCTATTGGGGTGATGGTGGAAGTTCCGGCGGCGGTATACCAGGCCCGTGAGCTGGCCGCGCGGGTGGACTTTCTGTCCGTGGGCAGTAACGACCTGACCCAATACATCCTCGCCGTGGACCGTAACAACGCCCGCGTTTCCGATCTCTACCACGCTTTCCACCCGGCGGTATTGCGTGCCCTGCAGCAAGTGGTGCACGACGGCCACAGCCAGGGCGTAAGTGTGGGAATATGCGGTGAGCTGGCTGGCGATCCGGGGGCGGCTATTTTGTTAATGGCCATGGGGTACGATGTTCTGTCCATGAACGCCACAAACCTGCCCAAAGTGAAATCCGTGATCCGCGGCGTGACCCTGCAACAGGGCGAGGAGCTGTTATCGGAAGTGATGCAGTTGCCGGATTCCGACGAAATCAACCTGGCGGTCGAGAAAGCCCTGAAAGAGGCTGGAATAACCCGCCTGTTGCGGCCCTCCTCGGCCCAGTAACCGGGCTTTATTCAGCTTTCGCCCCGCCCTCGCCTTTTGCCAGCCTAAATTCAAACAATTGTGCCGGTGCCGCCGCCTGTGCGGGAGCCTCCGGGTTCGGTTTGGTATAGGTCTGCTCGCTAAATCGCACCCGTCCATGGCTATCGATGGTCAACAGCGTTGAGGCGCGAGTGCCGTAATCCGGGCTGTCGATAAATGCCGACGACAGCAGGCGTTCCCAGTCCAGGTCGATCCCGGTATCGGGCAGCAGGTGATCCGGGGCACGATTGGGGTTCTGTAAAAGGGCCAGTAATTGCGTTGTATCCGGAAGCTGGTTAATGGCTTGGTGCAAGTGGTCGCGGCCGGCGGCCACCTTGGGCCAGGGGGTGTTTAACAGGTGGTTGCTGAGGCCGTATATGCCGGGGGGCAGTGCTTCCGGGCGTCGCTGGCGGCTGTTTTGCTGGCGATTGGAATAGTAATAGAGCTGGTGGCTGTCGCCCACCAGCAGATTGAATCCCGGGAAAGCATCCCTTTGGGTGTGCACTTGGTTGAGGTAGGCTTCAGCTGCCTCTTTGCCGGTTAAGTAATCCAGTGTCAGTCGACCACGCGATAACGGTGTTGCGAGGGACGAAGACTCGCCACTGCCTTCGCGAAAGTTGGTGATAGCGGCGAAGCGACCTTGACGGGTAATGCCGAGCCAGGTACCACCCGCCTCCAGATCCTTGCCCGCCAAAAGCTGCGGATTGTCGGGCCAGAATTGGGCCGGCCGGGTGGGACGCTGGAAAAACTCATCCCTGTTGGCGGCCAGGATAAAGGGATAATCCGGGTGTTGGCGGTAAGCAAATAGAATCAGGCACATGGGGCGGAAGTGTAGCAGTGAATACTTGTGGCTTGCAGCTTGCAGCTTGCAGCTTGCAGCTTGCAGCTTCAAGCTTCAAGCTTCAAGCTTCAAGCCGCAAGTGATAAGCTAGCGCCTCAATTTTTTACCCACCTCCTATTTTCGCCCAATGTTAAGCGCCGACAGATGCTGAAATACCCCGAAATCGATGCCGTTGCCTTTAGTCTGGGCCCTTTGAAGGTGCACTGGTATGGCATTATGTACCTGCTGGCGTTTCTCTCTGCCGGCTTTATCGCCTGGCGACGCAGCCAGCGCCCGGATACTGCGGTCCGGCGTAACCAGATCGAAGACCTGGTGGTTTACGGTGCCCTGGGCGTTATTGTCGGCGGACGTTGCGGTTATGTTCTGTTCTACCAATTTGAGCGCTGGCTCGACGACCCGCTATGGCTGCTTCGGGTATGGGAAGGCGGCATGTCCTTTCACGGCGGTCTCCTGGGGGTGATTGCGGCGATGGCCCTTTACGCCCGCAAAATCAAACAGCCTTTTTTTCGTTTGATGGATTTTGTGGTACCCATGGTGCCCCTGGGGCTGGGTTTTGGCCGCCTTGGCAATTTTGTTGGCCAGGAACTGTGGGGGCGGGTTACGGACCTGCCTTGGGGTATGGTGTTTCCGAAGGACCCGGAACAGCTGGTGCGCCATCCCTCGCAGTTGTACCAGGCTTTCCTGGAAGGATTGGTATTGTTTGCAATTGTGTATTGGTTTTCAGCCAAGCCGCGCCCCCGTGGGGCGGTCAGTGGCCTGTTCCTGGTGTTTTACGCCACTTTTCGCTTTTCCGTTGAATTTGTGCGGGAGCCTGATGAACACCTCAAGGACCAGTTGGTATTCGACTGGATGACCCGTGGTCAATTGCTTTCCTTGCCGATGCTGATTCTGGGGTTGGTGTTATTGGCCTGGGCCTACCATCGTCCAGGGGCGGCAACCGGGGCGACACAACAGAGCAGAAAATAGGACCGAGAATTACAATGCAACAATATTTGGACTTGATGCGCCATGTGCGCGATTGTGGGGTGAGCAAAGAAGATCGCACAGGTACTGGCACCGTGAGTGTGTTTGGCTACCAGATGCGCTTCGACCTGTCCCAGGGCTTTCCCCTGGTGACCACCAAGAAGTGCCACCTGAAATCCATTATTCACGAGTTGTTGTGGTTTTTGAGCGGCGACACCAATACCGCCTACCTGAAAGAGCACGGCGTCAGTATTTGGGACGAATGGGCGACTGAGGCGGGAGACCTGGGCCCTGTTTATGGCTATCAATGGCGCTCCTGGCCGGCCTCCAATGGCGAGGTCATAGACCAGATCAGTCAATTGATCGAGATGATCAGAACCAATCCCGATTCCCGGCGCCTGATAGTGTCCGCCTGGAACCCGGCGCAGCTACCCGATGAGCGGGTTTCTCCCCAGGCCAATGTAGAGGCTGGTCGTATGGCCCTGGCGCCCTGCCACACCCTGTTCCAGTTCTATGTGGCCGATGGTCGTCTCTCCTGCCAGCTTTACCAGCGCAGTGCCGATATCTTCCTGGGGGTGCCGTTCAATATTGCATCCTATGCCCTGTTGACGCTGATGGTAGCCCAGGTCTGTGGCCTGCAACCGGGGGATTTTGTCCACACCTTCGGTGATGCCCATCTCTATACCAATCACTCGGAGCAGGTTGAAACCCAGCTGGCGCGCACACCCAAGCCGCTGCCGCAGATGAAGCTCAACCCGTCGGTGACGGATATTTTCGGGTTTAAATACGAAGACTTTGAGCTGGTGGGTTATGATCCCGATCCCCATATTTCCGCACCGGTGGCCATTTAGTCCGGATTGGGCCTTGACGGTAGGTAAATATAAAGAAGGAAGTCAGAGTCATGCGAATTGCGCTGATAGTGGCGGCGGCCAGCAATGGTGTGATCGGCCGCAATAACCAGTTGCCCTGGTACCTGCCCAATGACCTCAAGTATTTCAAGCAGGCGACCATGGGCAAACCGGTGGTAATGGGCCGCAAGACTTTTGAGTCCATTGGCAAACCATTGCCGGGTCGCACCAATATTGTCATTACCCGCCAGAACGATTGGAACTTTGATGGGGTTAAAGTCGTCAATAGTCTCGAGCAGGCGTTGGCACTGGCCGAAAGTGTGGCTACCATCGACGCTACGGAAGAGTTGATGGTGATAGGTGGAGCGGAAATTTACCGCGCCGCCTTTGAGTTCGCGGATAGAATTTACCTTACGCGTGTTCACGCTGAGGTGGAAGGGGATGCATTTTTCCCTGAGGTGAGGGATACTGAATGGAGACAGTTGGCGCGAGAGGACTTCGTCGCCGAAGGTCCAAATCCATACGATTACTCGTTCCTGGTTTTGGAGCGCATCCGGTAACAGCTTGTTACCGGAAGTAAATGTTTTTGAATTTTGAGATTCCACCCGGGATCCAAATCACCTTGAGTATAAGGAAGTAGAAACCTACAGCTGACGACACGTTTTGTGGGTTTGTTACTGCACGCTACCCAGGAAATGTCAATCTGTTACCAAGTTGCTACCTTTCTACACAGAAGGGATTGCTTTTTTATTAAACATTGAATCTTGGCGGAGGCTCCTTTTACAATGCTGCCCCTCTAGTTGTCGCCAAGCATTGAGGCAGAAACAAATATGCGTGCGGCGGCTATACTGTCGCAAACTTAGTGATTGCAATGCACCCGAGTTGGGGGATATATGAAGAAGCAGCGATTGAAAGCCGTGGCCCTGTCCACCGTGCTTTCTGCCGGCGCGCTAATTGGTAGCGTCGCTCAGGCGGATCAAACGATAGATTCCATTCTGAAGGTAGGTCAGTCCAAGACCACTGCCGGTCAGAAGTCTCAAGTGCGTATCGACAAGATCGCCGACGAGACTGCGGGTCTGTTACAGGATTTCAAAACCGTAAACAAGCAAATCGACGGTTTGCGGGTTTATAACTCCCAGTTGGAAAAGCAGATTGCCAACCAACTGGTGGTCATCAAGGAGTTGGAAGAATCCATTGACAACGTGACTGTGATGGAGCGCCAGATCCAGCCCCTGATTCTGCGGATGCTGGACGGTCTGGAACAGTTCGTAGCCCTGGACGTTCCCTTCCATACCCAGGAGCGTGAAGAGCGTCTGGAGCAGTTGCACAACATCCAGGAGCGGTCCGATATCTCCGCCGCGGAAAAATTCCGTCAGGTGCTGGAGGCATACAAGATCGAGGCCGAATACGGTCGTAAGATCGACACCTACAAGGATACCCTGGATATCGGTGGTCAGGAGCGCGAAGTCAACATTTTGCGTGTAGGCCGTATCGCCCTGATGTACCAGACCACTGACACCAAGCTGTCAGGTGCCTGGGACCAGCGTCAGCGCGCTTGGGTAGAACTGGATTCCGGTGAGTACCGAGCCGCGATTTTGAAAGGCATTCGCATCGCCAAGAAGCAGGCCTCTATCGAAATCATGAAGTTACCGATTCTGGCACCGGAGGCAATCTAAAATGACTGTTTTTAAAACCTTCGCAGCAAAACGCATTCTGGCTGTTGCCGCTGCGGGTCTGTTTACCGCCGGCTTTGCCATGGCTGAAGAGAAGGCCACTTCTCTGGAGCAGCTGCTCAACATGGTTAAACAGGCCAAGATTTCCGAATCCGCTGATCACAAGAAACGCGAAGCGGAATTCCGCCGCCAAAAGGCCAACCAGCAGTCCCTGCTGAATAAAGCCAGGCAAACCAAGAAAAATGAAGAAGAGCGCTCCGCTAAGCTCGAGGAAACCTACGCGAAGCAGGAGCTGCAGGTTAGCGCCAAGCGTACTCAATTACAGGAACGCCTGGGTTCGCTGAAAGAACTGTTCGGACACCTGACATCCACCGCTGGTGACCTGCGGGCCAACCTGGCAACTTCTATTGTCAGTGCACAGCTGCAGGGCCGCGCCGACTTCCTCGACATATTGATCGAGAAGATGAACAGCGCTACCCAACTGCCGACTATCGAGGAAATCGAACGTCTGTGGTATGAAATGCAGCGTGAAACCATCGAAGGCGGTAAAGTGGTCAAGTTTACCGGTACCGTGATTAAGCCCAACGGTGACAAGCTGGATCAGGACGTTGTCCGTATCGGTAACTTCAACCTGGTTTCTGACGGCAAGTACCTGACCTTCAGCGTGAAGGGCGAGAAGATGGAAGAGCTGACTCGCCAGCCTGGCGGTGAGTTCCTGTCTGCTGCCGCCGACCTGCAGAGCGCCAGCGAAGGCTTTGTCCGCGTGGGCATCGACCCCACTGGTCCGTCTGGCGGTTCTTTCCTGGCCGCACTGATCAACAGCCCCTCTATCGAGGAGCGTTGGCACCAGGGTGGTCTGGTTGGTTATATCATCACCGGCGTAGGTGTCTTCGCCATGTTGCTGGCTCTGTGGCGCTTTGTTGTCCTGACCGGTATCAGCAGCAAGGTTACCTCTCAGTTGAAGTCCAAGACTGCCAATACCAACAACCCGCTGGGTCGCGTGCTGAAAATTGCCGAAGACAACCCGGGTCTGGATGGCGAAAATCTGGAGCTGAAGCTGGAAGAGGCCGTGCTGAAAGAGCGTCCCGCCATCGAGAGCGGTTTGAACCTGCTCAAGATTATCGCTGCGGTTGCCCCGCTGTTGGGTCTGCTGGGTACCGTAACCGGTATGATTATTACCTTCCAAGCTATCACCATCTTTGGTGCAGGTGATCCCAAGGCCATGGCCGGCGGTATCTCCGGTGCTCTGGTAACCACAGTTCTGGGTCTGGTTGTGGCCATCCCGACTGTACTGATGCACACCCTGGTTAACGGTCGTGCCAAGCGTGTTCTCCATATTCTGGAAGAGCAGACTGCGGGCATCATCGCCGAAAACACCGAGGGTAAATAGGAGAATCGACATGCTGGCATTAATGGACTCACTCGCAGCCATTAAGGCCTTTATGGAGTCGGGTGGTGAGGTGTTGTTTTTGATCGCCATCCTGACTTTTGTCATGTGGACACTGATTTTCGAGCGGGTGTGGTATTTCAAGGGAGCTTTGAAGCGCGATGTGCAAAGAGCCCTTGATGCCTGGGAAGCGCGTAAAGAGCGCAAATCCTGGGCTGCCCACCAGGTGCGTTATGCACTGATCTCCCGCGTGTCGTTGAAGGTTGACCAAAACCTGGACATGGTTGCCACAATGGTGGCCCTGGCTCCGTTGTTTGGCCTGCTCGGCACGGTTTGGGGTATGATTGAAGTGTTTAACGTACTCGCGGTTACCGGTGGTGGCGATGCCAAATCCATGGCCTCCGGTGTTTCCAAAGCGACTATCCCGACAATGGCGGGCATGGTAGCGGCGCTTTCCGGCGTTTTTGGCAGCACCCTGGTCAACCGTACCGCGGAACGCGAAAAGCAGTTGTTGGAAGACCATTTGACAATGGACCATTAAGGCCGACGACGCTATAGATACTACGGGTTTGAGAGATTAACCATGGGCAGGAAATCAAATAAGTCTGAAGAAGAAGTTGGGGGCATTGATTTGACCCCCATGCTCGACGTGGTGTTTATCATGTTGATCTTCTTTATCGTGACTGCTTCGTTTATTAAAGAAGCGGGCATCGAAATTAATCGCCCGGAAGCTACAACCGCAGAACCTAAGCGAAAAGCCAATATCCTCATCGCTATCAACGATAACAACGAAATCTGGATTGATAAGCGAGCGGTGGACAAGCGTTCAGTCAAAGCTCAAATTGAGCGTCTGCACGCGGAGAATCCCAAGGGGACAGTGGTGATTCAGGCTGACGATGAAGCTAACGTCGAGACACTGACCGAGGTGGCTGAAGCCGCCCGCGAAATCGGTATCGAAGGCGTGGCTGTGGCTACTGAAAAGAAGTAGGGCGCTATGAACTTTGTAAGAGTTTGTGTGGCAGGGGTATTAGCGATAGCGACGACCTTCGGCCTATTATTTTTGATGCACTCGCTGATCTCGGCGAACATGAAAGAACCCGAAGAGGCTGAAGAGCACAAAGTTGCTGATATCTTTATGCCTCAACGGGAGATTAAAACGCAGTTCGATACCGAGAAGCCAAAAAAACCAGACGAGCCGGATGTACCCCCGCCGGATATGCCGGAGCCAGAGTTTGATACTCCCGACATATCCCCGGATGCACTCAACATGAGCGCACCAAAGGTACAGGCGAATCTGAAAGTGGGCGGTATAGGTGGTTTCGCCTCGGATGGTGAATATCTGCCGATCGTGAAAGTACAGCCGGTTTATCCGCGCCGTGCTTTGTCTCGCGGAATCGAAGGTTACGTAATTGTTGAGTTTACCGTGACCAAGAACGGCTCCGTACGCGATCCGGTAGTCGTTGAAGCCCAGCCCCAGAATGTCTTTGACCGTGCTGCCACGAAAGCCGCGCTGAAGTTTAAGTATAAGCCTCGCGTGATTGATGGTGAGCCGGTAGAAGTTCCGGGCGTTCGCAACAAAATCACCTTTGCCATTGCCAAATAGATGACGGGAGAAACCATGAAAGTGACGGCTATGTTTTCTACGGCCATGGCTTCGAAGCTCGTCAAACGCACATTGCTGGCGGCGCCATTGGCGTTGGCGCCAGCAGTGTCCAGCGTATTGATGCAGTCTCTTGAGTTAGACGGTTTCCAGTCAGGAGTCGTCTATGCCCAAGAGGAGGATGAGCAAAAACCAAAGTATAAAACTCGCAAGACCCCCGCCCTGCGGGAAAAGGTCTTCAAGGAACTGGCCAAGGTTCAGGAACTGACCAATCCGGATGCTGAAAAAAATCCGGATGCCAAGCCCAACTTCCCCGAAGCCCTGAAGGTGTTGAACGACATCTCAAGGGGTACTACCAAGGGTAAGTGGAACCAGTACGAAATGGCACAGCTGTATAACTACTACGGCTTTGTCTACTACACCCTCGAGAACTATTCCGAGGCGATCAAGTACTACAAGCTGGTAGTGGCCCAGAGTCCCCATATTCCGGAAGGTCTGGAAGTGGGCACCCTGTATACCATTGCTCAGTTGTACTTCGTGCAGGAAGACTATCGCAACGCGATCACGACTTTGAAAAAGTGGATGGACTTGTCACCGATTGTTGGTGCCGATGCCTATGTGTTGCTGGGTCAGGCGTACTACCAGATCAACGATATGAAGAGTGCGTTGGCTAATGTCAATATCGCGGTGGAACGTTACGAAAGTAAAGGCAAGGTACCAAAAGAAAACTGGTATTCCCTGCAGCGTGCGCTCTACTACGATAAGGGCGATAACAATACCGTTATCAAAATTCTTGAGAAGATGCTTCGCCACTACCCGAAGGCCACTTACTACAAGCAGCTTTCAGGCATGTACGGAGCTGTCGGTCGCGAGAAGGATCAGCTGCATATGCTCGATGCCGCGTACCATATGGGCGCTGTAACAAAAGAAAAAGAGCTGCTGAACCTGGCCTATCTGTATATGGGTGAGGATTATCCTTACCGCGCCGCCAGAGTAGTGGATAAAGGCATCAAGGATAAGACCATTGAGCCCACATCCAAGAACCTGGAATTGTTGGCTACTGCTTGGCGTTTGGCGCAAGAGGTGAAGAAGTCAATTCCGGAGATGGAAAAAGCGGCGAAGAAGTCTGATAAAGGCGATCTCTACGCGCGTTTGGCGGGTGTCTACCTCGATAACGACATGTATGAGAAGGCGCTTGAGGCAGGAGATATCGCTCTGAAGCGCAAAGGCGTCAAACGCATGGATCAATTGCAAATTGTTTTGGGTATGGCGAATGCCAACCTGAAAAAATACAGCACGGCGATCAAAGCGTTTAAACAGGCCGCGAAAGACAAGCGCAGCAAGAAGTTTGCTCTGCAGTGGATTCAGTACTGTGAGAGTGAAATCAAGCGCGAGAAGCAGCTGGCGGCGAGCTAATCCCGACGCTGTTGTTTCGAAGGAAAGGGTCGACGTAAGTCGGCCCTTTTTTTTGTGGGTCTACGCGGATTAGTGTGGGTCATAAAGCATCCTTTTGGGTAGAGGCGGGAGGAAAGAGGCGATGATTTTGAGTTTTAAATACTCCTCATCACGGTAACCATAGGCGCGGCGTTGCAGTACACGAATCTTGTTA
>JBNKHG010000011.1:0-52615 GCA_050290225.1 Cellvibrionaceae bacterium | reverse complement strand
CGTATACCCCTCCCTGGACCCAAAGCACTCGTTGCACTCGCGGGGCCGGCCCGGGGCTCGGGCGCGACGTCCTTGTCGCGCACGGTTTCTGAAGGCACCCCAGCCACTCAGACCTGACATCACAATCGATTCGCAGAGTTAATGCGTGAAAAAATAACAGGAGTGTTTTTATGAGTTTCGCCAGGAGCCTTTCGAACATTAGACGCAGGTAATTGATGCGTTGAATCCATTTTGGTATAAGCTCTCTCTTCTTTATAGTGCTTGTGTAGTGATGCGACAGCGCTTGTTCCATCTTCACGTCCGCGTTAGGAAATTCTATGACCGAGGTACCCACACTCCAGGAAGCCGATGAGCGTATTTCCCTGAAGGAATACACCGAAAAGGCTTATCTGGACTATTCGATGTACGTGATTCTCGACCGCGCCCTGCCCCATATTGGCGACGGTCTAAAACCGGTGCAGCGGCGCATCGTCTACGCCATGAGTGAGCTGGGGCTGAAATCCACCGCCAAGTTCAAGAAGTCGGCCCGCACCGTGGGCGATGTGATCGGTAAGTTTCACCCCCACGGCGATTCCGCCGCCTACGAGGCCATGGTGCTGATGGCCCAGCCCTTTTCTTACCGCTATCCGCTGGTGGACGGCCAGGGTAACTGGGGTTCCCCGGACGATCCCAAGTCCTTCGCCGCCATGCGTTACACCGAATCGCGTCTGACCAAGTACGCTGAAGTGCTGCTGTCGGAACTGGGCCAGGGCACGGTGGACTGGACTCCCAATTTTGACGGCACTCTGGATGAGCCGGCGGTGATGCCTGCACGGGTACCCAATGTGCTGTTGAACGGCACCACCGGTATTGCCGTGGGTATGGCCACGGATATACCGCCCCACAACCTGCGTGAGGTGGTCAGTGCCACCATCCACATGCTGGAAAACCCCCGCGCCACCGTGGCGGAATTGTGCGAGCACATCAAGGGCCCGGATATGCCCACCGATGCGGAAATTATCACTCCCCGCGCCGATATCCGGAAAATGTATGAGACCGGCCGTGGCAGTCTGCGCATGCGCGCGGTCTGGACCCGGGAAGAGGCTGATGTGGTGGTCACCTCCCTTCCGCACCAGGTCAGTGGCGCCAAGATCCTGGAGCAGATTGCCGCCCAGATGCAGGCCAAGAAACTGCCCATGGTGGCGGATCTGCGTGATGAGTCCGACCACGAAAATCCCACCCGCCTGGTGATCGTGCCCCGCTCCAACCGGATCGATGTCGAACAGATGATGAACCACCTGTTCGCCACCACCGACCTGGAGCGCACCTACCGGGTCAATATGAATATGATCGGCACTGACGGCCGCCCTGGGGTCAAGCCTCTCAACCAGGTGCTCGGTGACTGGGTGGACTTCCGTACCGAGACCACCAAACGGCGCTTGCAGTATCGCCTCGATAAGGTCAACGAGCGCCTGGAACGCCTGGCGGCCTTGATGATCGTATTCCTCAATGTGGATGAGGTGATCCATATTATCCGCACCGAGGACGAGCCCAAACCGGTGTTGATCAAGCGCTTCAACCTGACGGAAATGCAGGCCGAATATATCCTCGATACCAGGTTGCGCCAGTTGGCGAGACTTGAGGAGATGAAGATTCGCGAAGAACAGGAGGCCCTGGAAAAGGAAAAGACCGACCTGTTGAAAACCCTGGATTCGCCTCGTCGTCTCAAGACCCTGGTGCGTAAGGAGTTGCTGGCCGCTGCCGAGGAGTTCGGCGACGACCGCCGCTCGCCGATTGTCGAGCGCGCGGAGGCCCAGGCACTGAGCGAGGCTGATCTGATGACGGCTGATCCGGTGACGGTGGTGTTGTCCGATAAAGGCTGGATTCGCGCCGCCAAGGGACATGACCTGGATCCGGCCGCCCTCAACTACAAGTCCGGCGACAAGTTCAAATTTGCCGCCCAGGGCAAGAGCAACCAGAGTGTGATCCTGCTGGATTCCACCGGTCGCTCCTACGCCCTGCCCTCCCATACCCTGCCTTCGGCCCGGGGCCAGGGGGAACCCGCCACCGGTCGACTCAATGTGCCCAGCGGCGCCACTTTTGAGGGTACCCTGATGGGGCCGGACAACGCTCGGGTGCTCCTGAGTTCCGATGCCGGCTACGGCTTTGTCACCCGGTTGGAAGATCTTTACACCAAGAATCGGTCCGGCAAGGCAGCCCTTAGCCTGCCCAAAGGCGGGCGGGTGTTACCGCCGCAGATGGTGACATCTGCGGAAAACGACCTGCTGGCTGCTATCAGTAATGAGGGGCGGCTACTGGTCTTTCCCCTGTCGGAACTGCCGGAAATGGCTCGCGGTAAGGGTAATAAAATTATGAATATCCCCTCCGCCAGGGTACAGTCGCGAGAGGAGTTTGTGCTTGCGGTGGCCGTGATCAGTGAGGGTCAGCAGCTTACGGTCTATTCGGGCAAGCGCCACCTGACCCTCAAACCGGGTGATCTGGACCACTATCGTGGCGAGCGCGGTCGCCGGGGTAACAAACTGCCCCGTGGGTTCCAGAAGGTGGACCGGGTGGAGGTGAACGGCAAATAGCTGCGCTTTAAGGGCCGGGAAGACGCCCAATGGAAGTAGAAGGCTGGCAGGACGTGCCGGCAGATGAGGTCATACATGATAGACAAGCGACGCCACCCCCGTATTCCCATGAAATGCAGGGTCAAAATTCAGCATCCCGGTCTTGGTGAGGTGGTGTTCGACTCCAGCGATATTTCCGACAGCGGGATCTTTCTGTTGACGGGCAAGGTCGAGGGACTGGAGGTGGGGAACATTGTCAAGGGCCAGGTTCAGGGCATGGTGGCCGACGCGCCGGTGCTGGATATGAAAGTCGTGAGGATCACATCAGAAGGCGTCGGGCTTCGCTTCTGTGATGAGTGAGTCTTTTCGGTACCGGTTCAACGATCAGGGATTAAAGCGCTGCTTGCGCCGGTAGGGAAAAGTGTCTTCCGTATGACCGGCGCGAAGCGCCTCCTGTACACCGCGCCAATAGCGGTAGTCGTAGAGATCGCTGTGCAGCGCCTCGAACGTCTGTCTGGCCTTGGGATTGCCGCTGAAAAACAGGCGAAACTCCTCGGGAAAGACGTCGTTATCGGCCACGCTGTACCAGGGGACGCTGGCCATTTCCTCCTCCTCTGTGCGCGCCGGCGGTATCGGCCTGAAGTTGCAGTCGGTAATCCGGGTTATCTCATCGTAGTCGTAAAACACCACCCGCCCGTGACGGGTGACGCCGAAGTTTTTCAACAGCATATCCCCGGTGAAGATATTGGCTGCCGCCAGCTGCTTGATGGCGTTGCCGTACTCATCCATCACGTCGCGGGTCTGGCGATCGCTGGCATCCTTGAGGTACAGGTTCAGGGGGATCATGCGACGCTCGGTGTAGAGATGCCTGATGATCACCAGGTTGTCGTTGACGATCAGTTTTGAGGCCGCCACACGCTGCAGCTCTGACAGCAGTGTTTCGCTGAAGCGGTTGCGGTAAAACTTGAACTGGCGGTATTCCTGGGTGTCGGCCATGCGCCCGGCTCGGTCGGATCGCGACACCAGTTTGTATTTATCTTTGACGATTTGCTCGGTGACTTGCTTGGGCGGGTCGAACTTGTCCTTGATGACCTTGAACACCACACCGTAGGAAGGCAGGGTAAATACCGTCATGACCATACCCTTGATTCCCGGGGCGATCTCAAACAGATCGTCACTGTTTTTCATATGGTTGATCAGGTGACGGTAAAACTCGGTCTTGCCGTGCTTGTTAAAGCCGATGGCGTTGTAAATTTCCTGCAGTTCTTTTTTCGGCATCAGCGATTTTAAAAAGCGTACGAAGCGTGAGGGGATAGGTGCATCCACCATAAAATAGGAGCGGGTAAAGCTGAAAATAATACTGGCGTCGTCGGGCCGGTAGATGGCCGCGTCCACATAGATGCCTCCGGCTTCGTTATTGAGCAGCGGCAGGATCAGTGGCAGACAGTGGTGGCCGTGGTTGATGCGGCCCACCAGGTAGGCGCCCTTGTTGCGGTAGAAAATCGATTCCAGAATATCGATACGGATATCCGCCAGGGTACATTCGAGCAAGGGCAGCACTTTCTGGCGTATAACCCGGGCGACATTGGCGGCGTCACGGTCACGGTTGAGCCAGGGCACTGACAATTCAAAGTCATCGAGAATACGCGATACAAGCTCGATACAGGCGGATTCCTCGGCTTCTCCCACCGCGCCCAGGCGGGCGTAACTGAGGTAAATGCTGTAATCCCTGACCGGCTTGTCTTCCAGTGGCCGCGAGGGTTTCACGAACAGGTTGCGGTCATGGATATGCTGGTGCCGGAACAGGCTGCAGAAAATCGAGTTAAAAAAAGTTTCGGCAATTTCGTAATTGTTGTGGCTGTGGACCAGCTGGGCGTAGGCCTGGCGCGCCTGGCGCCAGATTTCGAGATCCCCCACATCCTTGCTGGTGACCTCGCGTACCAGTTCACACACCTGCTCCACCTTGGTTTTGTAAAGCTCTATGCGCCGGGTGTGGGCCTGGTGCACGGCTGCCCAGTTGGCCCGTTCAAAACGGGCTTTGGCGCCCAGGGTAATGTTCTGGAAGTCGGCAAAGTAGGCGTCAAAACCATTGAGTATGGTTTTGGCAATGCGCCGGGCGGAGGGGGGCAAGCTGGCGCTGGCGTGGGGGAATTGGGAGGGAGCCATAAAACCCGTAGGTGTCAGTAAGCCGAGCGTCCGCGAACGAGCGGGGTTAATGCAAAAAGCATGGTCCAAAAATGGCAATCTGTCATCCGCGTCCGGGTGTCGTTGGGTTACACTGCATGCCGGTTATTCGCGCGCAGGACAGTAACTAACTGGCGCGTTAGGGCTTTCAGGAAACGGGTTTTGGTTAGAAAGATCGGATATCTCCCTTGGCTGCTCGCTGCCCTGCTGTCCATGCAGTTACAGGCGGCCGTGGTGATCCAGTACCACCATATCAGCGACGCGACACCGGCGGCCACCAGCACGGCGCCGGCAGTGTTTGCCGCGCACCTGGATTACTTGGCCGACAACGGTTTTCAGGTGGTGCCACTGTTGCATTTGGTGGCACTTTTACACCAGGGCCGCCCCTTGCCCGACAGGACGGTAGCCATCACGTTTGACGACGGTTATCGCTCCATCTACGACAGCGCCTTTCCACTGCTCAAAGCCCGGGGCTGGCCCTTCACCGTGTTCGTAAACAGTCAGTCCCACGACCGGCACTTGGCTAATTTCATGAGCTGGGACCAGGTTCGCGAACTGGTTGCGGCCGGCGTTACCATTGGCAATCACAGCCACAGCCACACCCAGTTGCTTCGCCGCCAGGCGGGTGAAACCGCGTCGCAATGGGAGGCGCGGGTGACGGCCGAGATTATCGAAGCAGAGAAGCGGATCGAGGCGGAGACGGGTCAAAATCAGCGCCTGCTGGCCTACCCTTATGGTGAGTTCAATAACGCCCTTCGCCGGCTGCTTAAACGTATCCGCTACGTGGGTTTCGGCCAGCAATCAGGACCACTGGCGTCCTACAGTGATCTGCAGGCGTTGCCCCGTTTCCCTTTTGGGGGGCGTTATGGCGACGCCGGTGACTTCGCCATCAAGGTCAATAGCCTGCCGCTGCCGCTCGCGACCGCGAGAAAGTCTATCCTGCTACATGGCGACAGCGGCGGAGTGCTGGCAGATCTGTTGTTGCCGCCCGGGGTTACCCGGCCGAAACTGGGTTTGCGTCTGGTGCAGGGTTTTCCATCAAGTCGCTTGACCTGCTTTGCCTCGGGCCAGGGGCAAATGCCGGTGCGGGTTGAGGGAGAGTGGGTGTTTACCCAGGCGCCGCTGCCCCTGGCGGTGGGGCGCTCACGTTATAACTGTACCGCACCCAGTGCCGAGCAGGGTCGTTTCTACTGGTTTTCCCAACCCTGGATTCGCAAGAACCCCGACGGTAGCTGGTACCCATCGGGCTAGTACTGTTTCAAGGTGATATTAACGCGTAGGCTTCGATCCGGCCTGAGCGGCAGGGATGCCTTCAGAAACACGCCGTAAACCCGTCCGTGGACCCAAAGCACTCGTTGCACTGGCGGGGCCGGCCGGGGGCCTCGGGCGCGACGTCCTGTCGCGCACGGTTTCTGAAGGCATCCCTGCCACTCGGGCCTAACATCGCAGTCGATTCACAGAGCCGATGCGTCATTATCTGACTAGAGAGCCCCTACAGTGGCGCCTTCTTCCAGATGGTTGTCACGGATCATCTCGCGGAGCTCCTCTATATAGCGCAACCCGCGAACAGAATATTTTTCCAGACCCGCAACCAGCTCCATGGCTCTGAGGGACCTGCCCTCCAGTCGTGCCTGCGCCCGCAGGCCGCGGAGTTTCCGATAGGCGGCGTGGGTGTTGATATTGAGGAAGTAGGACTCAATCGCATCCTCAACGTTGGCAAAGATCTTGACCTCGTGGAAGGTGCCATCGGGCCGGCGTCGGGGTACCAGGCCGCAACCGCTGGTGAAGCACCATTGGCCAAACAGGTTGTTGGCCTTGCGGGCAAAGCGCGAGGTACCCCAGGCGGATTCCATGGCGGCTTGGGTCAGCACCATGGCGCTCGGCAGCTCGTCGGCTCGCACCAGTAAATACGCCAGCATCTGTTCCGGGGCGGCGGGTTCCAGGTGAAAGCGCCGGGCCAGTTGTTGCAGGTCGTAGAGCTGGTCGTCATTCAGGGCCTCTCCTCGGGTGAGCTGCGCTTGCAGGTCCAGGAGGTGGGCCCGGGTTTCACGCATACGCCGGTTTTGGGCTTCCACTACCGGGCGCAGGTAGTCAAAAAACGCGGTCTTTTTCGCGTGGATATCGCGGATGCGGGTGAAATCGGGCAAGTCCGCGGCTTTAGGCGGCAGCGCTACCGGAGCCGGGTGCGGCCTCAGGGGGGCGTGGCTGAGGTATAACGCCAGCGCCAGACAGGCACAGGCGTAAGCCAGAAAAAGAAATCCGGGCAGCGACGATTCGCCGGTATGGGCAGTTGTTGGAGAGGTCATGGGAATTTGGGAGACTGGTCGCGGCGTTAAGTTGATGTCCTGGATTCGGGTTCTGGCCCTGGTTAAGGGCCCGCTACTCTACCCAATCTCCCTGCGCTTGCCAACTCTACGCTACTGGGGCTGCCAGCTCCGCATGGCTTCCAGGCTGAATTCGGTCCCCCGGAAATTCAGCACCACATCGTTTTCACGCACGCGTTTGACAAACAGCTCGGGGGCGACGATATCGCCGGCAAAGCGTTTGCGGCCGTTGAGAATCACAAACCCGCTGTCTTCACCGGCTGAGAAAATATGGGCGGTGTAATGGATCGCCGGTAGCCGCTGGCGCAGGCCGGAGGAAAGCTCGCGCAAGCTCAACACCTGGGGTGACGGGGTGCGGATCTGTTCCGCCAGCCGCCGGGTTTCCTCATCGGCCAGGAGTTCTGCCATCGCCTGTATTTGGGAGCTATTCTGTTTCTGGACCTTATTCT
The DNA here is from genome assembly GCA_050290225.1 of Cellvibrionaceae bacterium. Classification (GTDB taxonomy): domain Bacteria; phylum Pseudomonadota; class Gammaproteobacteria; order Pseudomonadales; family Cellvibrionaceae; genus JBNKHG01. The sequence goes on along the minus strand of JBNKHG010000011.1, from coordinate 45,109 downwards.
GCTGTTGGGTCCGGGCTTCAGCCGCCTTGGCTTCTGCGGCATAAAGCCCCTGAATACGATTTTCCACCCCCTGGGGCCCTGTGACGGGGAGCGAGGATTCGGTTGTGGCCTGCCAGGTGGAGGGTTTGCTGTTGTTGCTCCAGCTGCCGGAGGTCGGTGCGGTAGCGTTTACTTCCGGCATGGGTGGCTCACGGGTGCTGCTCCCGGAGAAGAGCGGGAAGGCAGCGTAGATACCCAGCGCAATCGCTATCACTCCCGCCAGTGACCAGACCTTGACGCGCGTAGCGCGCGCCGGCTTATCCACTTGTCCGTGAATAGTTTGGAGATTGGGGGCGTGCCCCTCTTCCTCCTGACGTTCCTGCTCGGACTTGTTGAGGGCATCGAGAATATAAGACATTAGCCCTCTCCCTGGCGTTGGGTATTGTTATCGGCGGCACGTGTCAGGGTGACGGCATCGCCAAGCACTTCATTCAGCCGCAACAGGGTTCGCAGGTCGAGTTTTCCGCTGGCTTCCAGCCGGTGTTGCTGTTGGAACAACTTCAATCGCTCTGCCAGTGCCACATTGAACTCTTTTCGGGCCAGTAGGCTTGTCTGATCGTCCAGATGGGCGAATTTGATTGACAACCATTCCACCAGGGGCGCTTTATCGCCCTTGGCCAGGGGTTTTTCATATTTTGCCGGGGGTTTCCAGACAAAGATAAACTCGCCCCCCCAGCGCTCACCCAGCTCTATCAGTGGTACCTGGTGGCGCTTGCCGTTGACGCTGAGTTCCGCCCGGGTTTCGCCAAGCCCCACCAGTGCGCCATAACGCAGTGCTTCTTCGCCGTTTTGCAGCACCAGTACGCCGGGGCGATTGATCTGGCGAATGTCCCGCCAGCCTCGCACCGAAACCTGCTCACAGCGCCAGCCCATGGCGGAAGCCTGGTCGCAGGGATTGGCCAGGGGTGCCTGGATCTGGCCCAGATTAAGGAACACTTCGTTGAGGGCTTCTATGTCCGTGGCGCTATCGAGTGGGGCAGTGGCAGCGTCTTGTGACGCTTCACCGGCAGTGCCAGCGGCTGGTGGCGGTGCCTGGCTTACTTCAGACGTGGCCAGGGAGAGGGGGGCGTTGAGCGGCCAGAACCAGGTCAGCAGCCCGGCGATAGTCACAAGGCAGACGCTTGCCACCAGCGCCGAGAGCCGCCAGTTTGACATTCGCGCGCTGCTGCTAAGGCCCATGACCTCATGCTGGGCTTTTTCGAAGGTTGCCCGGTCGACCACCGATTTGTTCTGCGCATAGGCTCCCAGCAACATACGGTCACAGAGCACATTGATCAATCGTGGAATACCACCGGTGCGCTTGTACACCCGCTTCACGATTCTTGCGGGGATGAGTTCCTGCCCGGCGGGCAGTCCAGCCACCTGCAAACGGTGGCGGATATAAGCTTGCGTCTCTTGCAGGTTGAGCGGGTTGATATGGGTGCGTGCGGTAATACGCTGGGCCAGTTGACGCAGATGTGGCTTTTCCAGGCGCGCTTTCAGTTCCGGTTGACCGACAAAAATAATCTGCAGCAGTTTCTTGGTGTTGGTCTCCAGGTTGGTCAGCAGGCGCACCAGTTCCAGCATCTTGTCTTCGAGATTTTGCGCTTCGTCGATCAGCAACACGGTATTGCGGCCACTGGCATGGTTGCGGATAAGGAAGCGGTACAACATCAGGGTGAGGTTACGCAGGCTGGGCCTGTTGGGAGAGTACTCGACGCCCAGTTCGTCGCATATGGTGGCGACCATTTCCGTCGGTGTTTGCAGCGGATTGAGAATAAAAGCGATATCGGTATTTTCCGGCAGCTGCTCCAGCAGGCAGCGACTGACAGTGGTCTTGCCAGTGCCCACCTCGCCGGTCAGCATCACAAAACCGCCACCGACACCCACGCCATAAAGCAGGTGCCCGAGTGCTTCCCGGTGCTGCTCGCTCATAAACAGGTAGCGGGGATTGGGGGCAATGGAAAAAGGCAGTTCCTTTAAGCCGAAATAGTGGGAGTACATAGCCTGTCATTGTTCCCTGTCGAGTACCTGTCTGCGACGCTATTATAACGACTTCTGTTGGCGCCGGAGCACAGGAATAGCGCTTGTGCCTGCGGTTGTTCACTGCCCTCGTTCGGGCTCAATCCTGCAACCAGTGCAAGGCCAACTGCACCAGTATTAACAGTGCCACGAGCGGGAATACCCACCGATTTAGCCGGTTAATATCCTGATTATCATGTGGTTTTCCAAACTTTTCCATCAGGGGAACAACTATGATCAACACCAGGAACAGGGTTCCGATAATCATCAACAAGTCAGTCACTACCCGCCTCATTATCGCGCTATTATTGCATATTGTCATAGATCGACTATTTTTATTACTTTAACCCGATTGCCGGGCGATTTGTACTACACTGTCTAGACTTAACAACAAACATTGCATTGCAAAAATAGGGGGTAAATGATGAAACTGTTAATAACGGCCGTATCGGCACTGATTGTGGGTTCGCTACTGGTAGGTTGTGGCCAGAAGGAAGCCGATACATCACAGGCGGAGGAGGAGTCCAAGTCTATGATGGAAAGTGCTGCCGAGGAGACCAAAAACATGGCCAAGGGTATGGCCGACAAAGCGTCTGATATGGCAACCGACGCGGGGGAGGCGGTTGAGGACGCGGTAGAGGGCGCCATGGATTCCGCTGAGGACGCTGAATCCATGATGGATGAGGAAATGGAGGACGCCGAGGAAGAACTCGACGACATGAAAGACGAGATGTAGCCGGCGTCATTACTGTTAAATCGTAGCGGGAGCCTGTGGCTCCCGCTTTGCTTTTCCGCTGTCGCTGGTGGCAGAGCAACCCTTTGTCATCAATATCCACTTTCGGCGAATTTCAGCCCTGTTCTTCCCGTCAGGTCGCTTTACAGGCGTGCGCCCATGAATGTAAAAAAGTTTACAGCGTACAGCGCACACCAAGCGGCTGAAAAATAGGCATATGCTGTTAGCCTTTAGCTGTGAACTGTAAATTAAATCAACCGCTATTTCCGGATAGGCGCCAATTAGCCTCCGGCAATGGCTCCCACAACCACCAGGGGTTCTTTTCCGGCTGCCACCGCCTCTGGCAGTGGTGTGTCCGGCGAACGGTGGGTCAGGTCCAGGTCGCAGGCGAAAAAACGAACCATCGGGCGGCGCTCTCTTGTCTGGTGATATCGGATGGTGCCGCAGAGCATGGGATAGTGCGCCTCGAGTGCATCCAGCAAGGTACGCAGGGTAACGGGGGCTGCCACGTCAAGCTGCAGTTCCGCACCGGTTTTCGCCAGCGTTTGCAGGCTTGGGGGCAGCACCACGCGAATCATGGCAGCGTCTGGACCTCGACGGAAAGCACAGCAGGCAGATCCCGCACAATCGTGGACCAGCTGTCGCCACTGTCGTTGGAAGCGTACACCTGACCGCCGGTGGTTCCGAAATAGATGCCACAGCTGTCGAGCGAGTCGACCGCCATGGCATCGCGCAACACATTGACGTAGCAGTTTTGCTGGGGCAGGCCGTTAGTAAGCGCTTCCCACTCGTTGCCTCCGGTTTTGCTTCTATATACCCGCAGTCTACCGTCGGGAGGAAAGTGCTCGGAGTCGCTCTTGATGGGCACCACATAGACGGTATCCGGGTCGTGGGCATGGACTTCGATGGGAAAGCCGAAGTCACTGGGGAGGTTACCGCTGACCTCATACCAGGAGTCTCCTGCGTCATCGCTGCGCATCACATCCCAGTGTTTCTGCATAAACAACACATCTGGCCGGGATGGGTGAAAGGCGAGGTTGTGGACGCAGTGTCCGACTTCCGCCGTCGGGTCGGGGATGTACTCAGACCGTAATCCCCGGTTGATGGGTTGCCAGGTAATTCCGCCGTCTTCCGTACGAAAGGCGCCGGCCGCCGAGATGGCGACATAAATCCGTTGCAGGTCGGTCGGGTCCAAAAGGATGGTATGCAGGCAAAGACCGCCGGCACCCGGTTGCCAGGCGGACCCCGAGCCGTGACCGCGCAAGCCAGCCAGCTCCTGCCAGCTTTGACCGCCGTCCCGGGTATGAAACAGCGCGGCATCTTCCGCACCGGCGTAAACCCTGTCGGGATCGGTCAGGGAAGGCTCCAGGTGCCAGACCCGTTTGAACTCCCAGGGTTTGGGGGTGCCGTCATACCACTGATGATCGGTGAGTGGCTTGCCGGTCTCGCCAGAGATGTCATACACGAACTTGTTGCTTACACCCGTGGGAGGACCTGTTTGCGCCTTGCTGGCTTCCTCCGGGCTGACACCCGGTTGTTCCCAGCGCTTGCCGCCGTCGTTGGAGCGCTGTATCACCTGGCCAAACCAGTCGCTGCATTGGGAGGCATAGAGGACATCGGGATCGGCAGGTGATCCCTTCAGGTGGTAAATTTCCCAGCCGCCAAAAAGGGGGCCATCGACTTTCCAGTTTTCGCGTTTCCCCTCAGCGGTCAGGATGAACGCCCCCTTGCGTGTTCCGACCAGAACTCTTACACCGCTCATGGTATCTGTCCCGAATATTAAGCCGTAAAGTTCAATTCCTTAGTAGTAGTCCAGGCCCGACTGAAAAGCAAAAATTGCCTCGGTGATCAGAAGCGAGCTAGCGACTCTCCGGGGGGTGGGATTTGACGCAGAGGAGGGTGTTAACGCAGAGGAGGGTGTTAACGCAGAGGTGGGTGTTAACGGAGAGGCGGGTGTTAACGGAGAGGCGGGTGTTAATGGAGTGGCGGATGTTAACAGCCAGGAAAGCGGTGTTGCACTTTCGCTTTCCTGGCATTCCCGGGATCAGTCTACTGCCTCATCAATATTTGTCTGAGGTTTTCTGGCGGGGGCGAGGTTGCTGCGAAGAATACAATATCCCACCAGCCCCGATATGACCGAGCCCAGAATAATCCCCAGCCGCTCATCGAACAGGAGATTGACGCCGGTTTCCTCAAAAGCCAGGGAGCCAATGAATAGGCTCATGGTAAAACCGATGCCACACAACGCCGAGGCCCCATAAAGGCCCATGATATTGACGCCGGATGGCAACTCCGCCAGCTTGAGCTTAACAAATAACCAGCAGATGCCGAAAATACCGGCCTGTTTGCCGACAAACAAACCCGCCGCGATACCGAGCGGAACGCCGTGCATGATATGTTCGAAGCCAACGCCACTGAAGTCGATGCCCGCATTGGCAAAAGCAAAGACCGGTAAGACAAAGAAAGCCACTACCGAGTGCAGGTCATGCTCCAGGCTTTTCAAGGGCGATACGTCTTTATCTTCCCTCGAACGCAGCGGGATAAACATCGCCAACACCACGCCGGCCAGCGTGGCGTGGACGCCGGATTTAAGCGTGGCTACCCACATGATAACGCCCACCAGGATATAGGGTGTTATGGAAACAACATTTCGTCGATTCAGTATTGCCAGCACCGGAATGCACAAGGCGATACAGGTGAGGGCGGCAAAGGAAATTTTGGCGGTATAAAAAAGGGCGATAATCAGGATTGCACCGATATCGTCAAATATGGCCAACGACGTCAGAAACACCTTTAATGATACCGGCACCCGGGAACCGAGCAGTGTCAATACTCCCAGCGCAAAGGCGATATCCGTCGCGGCGGGTATTGCCCAGCCCTTGGCGGCGACCGGGTCTCCGGCATTAAAGTAGAGGTAAATTATGGCCGGTACGATCATCCCGCCGATAGCCCCCACCCCGGGTAATATTACATTTCGCGGGTCTGACAACTCGCCTTCAATCAGCTCTCTCTTCAATTCGAGTCCAACAAGAAAGAAGAAGACAGCCATTAACCCGTCGTTGATCCAAAGCAGTAACGGTTTGGCAATCTCCAGAGCGCCGATACGGATCTCCACCGGGGTCGAGAGCAACAGTTCGTAAAAGGAAGAAAGATAACTGTTGGCAAATACGATAGCCAGGATCGCTGAGGCAAATAGCAGGATGCCGCCTGAGGCTTCCATGCGAAAAAAATCGGTCACAAAGAAATTGCGTTGCGTTTGCATATCTACTTCAACTCTGGCGATGGTGGGACAGGTAGGAGACTTAAAGCCCTTAAGTCTGTGGTGTTATTGCCGGTTTATGGCATTGGTAAATCAATGGCATCTTTCAGCTATGGCAGCTTTCGCCTATGGTACTTTGCCGAGGGAATCGGGAAAAGTCGTTTTGGCCTTTTCAAGGTAAGTTGGTAATTGCTAATTCCTGTGGGGCCTCGAGTTCAAGCAAAGTCAAAGGTTGTAAGTGCTTACTTCTGGGGCGGTGGCAGTATTCAGGCGACAGCTTTTGTCACGTTAAAGCGTTGTGATTACGGACTTTGTCCGGTCGAACTGTGAGAGATACGGCTTTGCAGTCGGCGCATGCTGATTGGCCAGGGGCCGGCCGCCCGCAAACCGGCCGGTAGAGTGTCGATTGCCCGCGCGGCCGCGGCCCTGGAATCAAATTGCCCGGACACAAGGGAATACCACTGCTCACCTGTCCCTGATTGATAGCGATAGTAACAAGCCTCCCGGTTCTCATTGAGATTAAACCAGTGTTTCAAAGAGTTGAAGCGTTTGACAGACAGCATTTGCAGGGTAAAAGAGCCCGGCCTCCGGGTGAAAAAAGTCGCTTGGCATTGGCAGGGTTCAGTTCGGGGGTTGCATGACGGCTCGGGCGGCGGACTCCCGACAATGGCTGGTTTTGCTGTCAGAGTTTCTGCTACCGGCGTATCTACCTTAACATTGATCACTAATCGGGAACCGACACGCCGCATCTCAAAGCGGGTATCCCGGACCAGATCGACCACCACCCTGGCGGCATCGGTCCTGTCCGGGTGGTTCAGCGCGATTACTCGCTCGACCACTCCGTCGTTTATCTGCAACTGCTTTTGATCCAACTGATTGATCACGGCGTCGAAGACAAAGATAAGCCGCGGTGGTGCTTGAATGGCTAACACCGATGCTGGCTCCGGTGCATCGGCGGAGAACAGCAACGCAATTTCCCTGCTGTTATCCGATGAGGGTGAATAGCGTAGCTCCAGCAAGGCGGTTTGAGTGCCCTCCTCCTGTGCAGCCATCGGCTGGACGATTAAGAAGACCGCCAACACCAGCAGCGTTTTTTGCCACAATATTCGACAAAGTTGATAAACGCCGGAGTTTGGCTTCCATTTTTTGATCATGGCTAATAAATAGGCTGCACGAAGCGATTTAGTTACCCGATAAAACCGGGGTAAGTGTTTAATCGCTACCACCGTTAAGGAGTGTGTCTTTTAATTAGTAAGTATAACCTTTTCATCACCCTTCGCCTGCTGCCGCAGAATCCCAATCGACGGTATCTCTGTGAGAAAGTCTATTCCGGTATTAAGTGCTTAAAAACGCGTCGTTACCCTACTCCGACGAAATCAGTGTATGGGAAAAATTAAAGAGTTAAAAAGTCCAGTCGATAGAATTTGCTCCCTATAAATCGTTTGGATTCAGGCTCTTGGCGTCGGGGAGTGTGATTGGGTTATCGTTTTCTACAATAGGACAATAGTTGTACAGGTGAATTGTGACTCCAGTCGCGTAGAGTCCTGGGTGTTGGTTATAGTCTTAATTGTAATTCTGCATTAATGCGTGCAATCGGCTGAAATCATGCTTTCCTGGCTTGTGTTTCGAGGCATGTCGATCAAAGCTTGTGCCCATCATGGATGGGACTGAGCCAAAAGGGACAACCGGAGAAGTGCAACCTGGAGTGCACAGCCAACTAAAGATGCATACTGAGAACACGGAGTAATCTATGTTGGGATGGATAAGGTTGTTACTTTGCCTGTTCGCACTTTATGTTGTTCCCTCCGCCATGGCTGCCCAGATATCCAAGGAGCAGGTCAAGGGGTTGGATGAGCAGGTTCAGGATATCAAGCAGGACGTTCTGGAAATCTCGACAGCATTAAATCTTCTGGAAGAGAAATTACTCTACCCCTCCAATACACAGGTTTCACTGTTCATTTCCCTGGTCGATGGTGAAGAGTTCGAGCTGGACGCGATTGAAATAGGCATCGATGGTAATTCTGTTGCTCACCATATTTACTCGTTCAAGGAGCTGCAGGCGCTTCGAGAAGGTGGGTTGCAGAGAGTGTTTACCGGCAATGTGATGACGGGTGATCACAACCTGAAGATAGGATTTAAGGCGAGAAACTCCCAAGGTAAATTGATAGAAGCCTTTTCTGATTATAATTTCACCAAGGATGTCGGGCCGGGCCTGGTTGAAATCAGAATTGTAGGTTCTGAACAGGGTTCTGGTGCCATTACATTTGTCGATCGTTGATCATGCGTGCCTTTTTCTTCATTGCCCTATTGATTTGCGGGAGCTGCTTGGCCGGGGCTGACCTGGAGGACAATGAAGCCCGCCGGGACGCTTTTTTTGGAGAGGCGCTTTTTTATGCCTACCAGGATGATTACTTTTCGGCAATTTCCCGTATTGATACCGAGCTAAAGCAGTATTATGGGGTGGATGAGCCGAAGTTGGATCAGCTTCACTACCATATCAATGATGCCGAGTTCTCAGTCGGCGACTTCGAACTCTCGTACCGAATGCATCGCAAGGCAGGTCGAGCGTTCAAGGCTGTTATCGAAGGCAATGTAGCGCCCGAAGTGCGCAATGAGGCTCTCTATCGGCTTGCTAAAATCTATTTTCAGAAAGAGCAGAACATTAACGCCTTACACGCCATAGAAAAAATTGATGGCAAGGTGTCAGACGCCCTGAAAAACGAGGTTGTTTACCTCAAAGGCCAGATTTACATGGTCAATGGACGGTTCGGGGAGGCTGAAAAACTATTTCAGTCGTTGAGCGGATCTGCCGAGCATAAAGGTTATGCTCAATACAATCTGGGGCTCTCACGCCTGGCCCAGGGAGAGGAGATCAAAGCCGGCGAAACCCTGAAAGCGGTCGGTGAACTGAAGACTGATGATCGGGCAGTGCTGGCAATCAAGGATAAAGCCAACCTGATGTTGGGCAGCCGGCTCATGGAGGCCGGTGATAATCAGGGGGCACTCGCTTTTCTTGAGCGCATTCGCCTGGATGGACCTTACTCCAATAACGCCTTGCTCGGACTGGGCTGGGCCAATGTGAGCTTTGGTAATTATAAGCAAGCACTGGTTCCCTGGACGATACTGAGCGAACGTCATGTGACCGATCCCGCCGTACAGGATGCCTTACTCGGCGTGCCTTACTCTTATGGCAAGCTGAGTCTGCACGGAAAGGCCGCTTTGGGCTATGGACACGCACTGGCCGCCATGAACAGTGAGTTGGATCGGCTGGACAGCTCCATAAAGAGCATTAAGGACGGCAATTTCCTAAACGCTCTGATTCGGGAGGAGATCAAAAAAGACAAGAATTGGGTGATCAAATTACGCGAACTGCCGCAAACGCCAGAAACCTACTATCTGATGGACTTAATGGCATCGCATGACTTTCAATCTTCCTTGCAAAACTACTTCGATCTGGAACAGTTGCGTAAGAAGCTGGGGTACTGGGAGGACTATTATTCCGCCTTTGAAGAAATGATTGCGTTCAGACGAGGCTATTACGAGCCGCTTCTGCCTGAAATCGATGAACAGTTTCGCAAGCTGGATTCATTGATCAAGCTGCGTCTAGAACAGAGAGACCGCATTCATAACCGCCTGCAGAATATGCTCATAGTACCTCGGCCCGACTTTCTTGCCACCGCGCAGGAACGGGTATCCATGCAGATGTTGGACGATGTTGTGGTGGCTTCAAGCGAGAACTCCTCTTCCACCCTGTCGAGGGTGGATCGTTTGAAAGGCGCCATTCACTGGAATCTGATTGTCGAATACGACCAACGCCTGACAGAGGCGTTTGAGCACTTGGCCGAGCTGGATAAGGATATCGAAAGACTGCAGAAAATTTATCAATCCTTTGTACGCACCCGGCAGGCCGCTACTCAGAGCTATCAGGGGTATGATCAATCGATTGCCATGCTCAAAGTTAAAACTCAGCGGGCGCTGGATACGGTTGAAGTGCTGATGCTACGGCAGGGAAAAATGCTGGAACAGATGGCACTGGAAGAGCTTGAAGAGCGCAGCGAAAAGTTGGAAATGGCCCAGGTGAAAGCACGTTTCGCACTCGCCGAGAACTACGATCGGGCTACCATGGGACAATTGGGACAGGGAGAGGGACAGGGACAGGGACAGGGAGAGGGTCAGGCAGAGGCGAAAAGCGCTGGTGAAATGACCGGGGAAAAACAGCCTGATGTGCCTGTGGAGCGTCAATCGAAAACGGTGGAAACCGGGGAGAATGACCGGTGATGAAGATTCTGCGACTAGCTGTTTTTATTGCGGCTCCCTTTGTGCTGGCCTCTTGTAGCATGACCTCAGAAAAGGGGACTCTGGCCCAACTGCGTCACAGGGAAATGAAACTGGAAGACGCCACCATCGACAATGGACTGGAAAAAGCGATGGATAGTTACAGAGCGTTTCTTGAGCAAACGCCGGAGTCGGAAATGACGCCGGAGGCAATCCGACGCATTGCTGATCTCTCCATTGAAAAAGAGTACGGGTATATCGGCGATAGCCATGGGTCGCCAAGCCTGGAGGAGCCGGAAGTTGGTGCTCACAACAGCACGGTGAATCAACAGCCTGTGCAGTTGGAGGCCACTCGAATTCAGGCTGAAAACGACCTGGAATTCGAGAACAGGGCGACGCAGGAGCAAATGCTGGAATCGCATGCTACGGCGGGGCTGGATACGCACCCGGGCGTTGCCGGCGATCTGAAAAATGCCAACGCGAGACAGGCCATCGAACTGTACCGAAAACTATTGAGCGAATATCCGCTTTATGATCGCAACGATCAGGTGCTGTACCAAATGTCCCGCGCCTATGAGGAACTGGGTGAAGTGGAAAGCGCAATGAAGGTAATGAATCAGTTCATTGCAACCTATCCACAGTCAAGATACCTGGATGAAATCCAGTTCCGTCGCGCTGAATATTATTTCACGCATAAGAAATACCTGGATGCTGAAGAAGCCTATCAGACAATCGTGGCCATGGGCCCCGGATCCCGTTATTACGAATTGGCGCTCTATAAGCTCGGTTGGAGTTTCTATAAACAGCAAATGTATGAAGAAGCCCTGGCTCAATATTTCGCTCTGCTGGATCGCAAGGTATCGACGGGTTATGACTTTGAGCAGGCGTATGATCAACTGGAAAGTAAGCGTGTCGAAGATACGTTTCGGGTGATCAGCCTCAGCTTTTCCAATCTGGGTGGGCCGGAGGTTGTCGTTGATTTCTTTAAAGAAATCGGTGAGCGGGTATATGAAAACAAGGTGTACAGTAATCTGGGTGAATTTTACCTCGACAAACGCCGCTATGCCGATGCCGCCGGCAGTTACAAAGCTTTTATAAACGGGCATCCATTCCATCAAATTTCCCCCCATTTTGGTATGCGTATCATCGACATCTATAAGGCGGGTCGATTTGGGCAGCTTGTTATTGAATCGAAAAAAGAATTTTCAGAAACCTATGCACTGGATGCGGAATACTGGCAACACTTTGATATTGCCAGTCGCGCGGATGTGGTCGACTTTCTCAAGGGTAACCTTAAAGATCTCGCTAATCACTACCACGCTATGTATCAGGACAAGCGTTTCAAGAAGGAAATGCCGGTCAATTACGCGGAAGCGCTGGTCTGGTATCGAAAATATTTGCAGTCGTTCCCTGCAGAGCGGGAAACACCGGAAATTCATTATCAGATGGCAGATCTGATGCTGGAAAACAAAGATTTTGCCCATGCCGCAAGGGCGTATGAGTTTACCTCCTACAACTATCCAGCCCATGAAAAATCATCGGCTGCCGGTTACTCGGCCGTGTATGCCTACCGGGAGTATTTGAATCAATCCGGTGAGGTGGAGGGTAAAGGCATCAGGCAACAGGTGATTAGTTCATCCCTGCGCTTTGCGGAAACCTACCCTGAGCACGAAAAGGTCACGTTGGTATTGAGTGCCGCGGCGGATGATCTGTATGAAACCGGGCAATACAGCCTGGCCGTTTCCACGGCGCGCAAATTACTCGAAAATTATGCGGATGCAGAGCCCGATCTGCGCCGTTCAGCCTGGTTGGTGGTTGGTCACGGTTCGTACGACTTGACCGATTTTGTCGATGCTGAACAGGCGTATCTGGAAGTACTGAAACTAACGGGTGCGGAAGATAAATCACGCCCGGAAATTACGGATAACCTGGCGGCTGCCATATACAAGCAGGGTGAGCAAGCCAATGCCGCGGCAGACTTTCAATCCGCGGCTGACCACTTTTTACGGGTTGGCAGGTTGGCGCCCACATCAACCATTAGGGCTACTGCGGAATTCGATGCGGCGACAGCTCTGATAGAAGTACAAAACTGGTCAGAGGCAACGGATGTGCTGCTTGGGTTCAGGGACCTGTTCCCGGAACATAAACTGCAAAAAGAGATCACCAAAAAAATTGCATACGTTTACAAATCCTCAGGCCAGCTTGAAAAAGCTGGTGCTGAATATGAACGAATCGAGGTCGAAGCCGATGACGATGAAATAAGAAGAGGTGCTTTGCTGCTGGCGGCTGAATTGTATGAGCAGGCCGGTGTATCCGATAAAGCATTGACTGTTTATCAGCGATTTGTGAAAAAATTCCCTTCTCCAGTGGAGAATGCGCTCGAAGTCTACAGCAAAATAGCTGGAATTTATCAGTCAGTTGACGATAGAAATAAATACTTTGCCACCTTGAGAACAGTGGTTCATCTGGATAGAACCGCAGGCAGGGAAAGAACGGACAGAACCCGTTATCTGGCTGCTGAGGCATCCCTGCACCTGGCAAAACCTCTGTTTGATAAGTATGCCGAGGTAGAAATAAGGAGGCCCATCAAAGCGAGCATTAATAAGAAGAAGAAATTGATGAAAAAGGCGGTTAAGGCTTACTCGGACTTGATTGATTATGAGGTGGCTGACGTTACCTCTGCTGCCACCTATTATATGGCGGAGATTTACTTTAACTTCAGCCAGTCGCTGAAAAACTCCGAAAGACCCGAAAAACTCTCTGCCCTGGAGTTGGAGGAGTATGAACTCGCTTTGGAGGATCAGATTTTTCCGTTTGAAGAAAAAGCGATTGCTGTTCACAGAAAGAATGTGGAATTGCTCTATGTCGGCGTATACAGCGAATGGATTGAGAAAAGCATTGGCAAGCTGGCGGAAGTATTTCCTGCTCTTTATGCGCGGGATGAAGAGCATACGGGCTTTGTGGATACCATCGATTCCTTTACGTACTCAATCAGTCAACCGACCAGGGAGATGATCGATCAAGATAAACAGGCTAATGCCCCGCAGGCACCTTTATCGGGCAAGAGCAATAGCGACCTGGCTAGTAAGGAGTCTGTTTTTGTTAATCTGTAATTCCGGTCGTCTGTTTTTGGCCTTGTTGCTGCTTGTATTGGGGGGCTGCGCCGTCACCGCCCAACAGCATACCGATGGTAGTGAAGAGAAACGTGTTCAGCTTGTTGAAAATCGCAGTGTTGATTTTTCGGTGAGAAGGAAGTTTGAAAAAGCTCTTGAGTTGTTGAACGAAAAGCAGTACGAGCAGGCTATTGATTTATTGAAACAGGTGGCGGCGGAAACGAGTAATAACTCCGCACCTTATATCAATCTCGGGATCGCCTACTCAAAAATAGAGAAACCAGAGCTTGCGGAAGAGAATTTCAACAAGGCGTTGGCCATTAACCCCGATCACCCGGTAACCATTAATGAGCTGGCGGTTTTCTATCGCGGTACAGGAAAATTTTCCGAGGCGCGAAACCTGTATGAAAGAGTCGTGATTGCGCACCCTGAATTTATGCCTGCAAGGAAAAATTTTGGAATTTTATGTGATCTGTATCTCAATGATCCAGTATGCGCACTTGAGCAATATGAAGTTTACTATCAAGCTAATCCTAAGGATGAAAAAGTAAAACTCTGGATAGCGACACTTCGCCAAAAACTGGATGGGAAGTAAAAAATGATTCGGTTGGAAAAAATTCTTCTTTTTGTTTCTTTCTTTGCTTTGCTGGCGATGTCAGCATTAGCTGAAGATGCAAAGCAGAAAGTCAAAGAGATTTCCGGCATGTCAATCATGGGTAACGATGAAGCACCCAAGTCATTGTTTATTGTACCCTGGAAAAGTTCTGAAATAGGCTTTGAATCGGAGTTTGCGGCTCAGGGGTTGCTGGACGGGTCATTACGCCCCTTGGATAAAGAGGTGCTGGAGCGTCAGCTGGATTACTTTGACCTTCGGGAAGGTGTCAAATAAGGACGCATCCTGGAGTCGTGCATTTTTCGAACTGCTTTAAATATCTAACGCGAATGCGGAGAGGAAACAGTCAATGGGCATTATCGATACAATAGTAGCCTTTTTTCTTGAAGGTGGGTTTTGGATGTATCCGATCATGGTGGTTGGTGCAATTGGTGCTGCTACCGGAGCGGAGCGGTTCATCAAGCTGACCCAGATTGAACAGGCAAACAGGAATGCGTGGGATCAAATGCAGCCTATGTTGGTGAAAGGCGACTTTGATTCAGCGCGAAAATTAACCGCAGACGACAAGTCGACAGTCAGCAAGTTGTTGGAAGTTGGCCTTCAGTTACAGGGTACTGTTCGCCGCAGGGATGATATCGAAATAGCCATGGAAGAGGAGATGATGGGAATCATCCCCATGTTGGAAAAGCGTATTGGTTCAATTTCGCTCTATGCCAATGTTGCCACGCTGTTAGGGCTATTGGGTACCATTCTCGGCCTGATTGCGGCGTTTAACGCAGTGGCTAACGCAAACCCGGCGGAAAAGGCGGATCTTTTGTCAGCCAGTATCTCGATAGCCATGAATACCACGGCATTTGGTCTGATTACAGCCATTCCTCTATTGTTTATTCACTACTTTCTCAATCAGAAGTCCGGCGCTATTGTCGATAGCCTCGAAATGATATCTGTCAGAGCGCTCAATGTGATAACACGCAGTGCGAAGCGGGTCGAAAGCATGAAGGCGGCATAATTGACCATGGCCAAAAGACACCACTACAGACGACATAAAGAGAAGGAAGAGGCGGAGATTGATGTAACCACCTTTCTTAACCTGATGGTGGTTCTGATCCCGTTTTTGCTGATCACGGCTGTTTTCTCTCGTATCACCATACAGGAGTTAAATATTCCACAGCAGGCCGCTGGTGGTGATAAACCTGATAAGCCGCTTGTGACGATTGAAGTTATCATTCGCCAGGATAGCCTGGAGATGACTGATGGCGAAAAGATTACCGCGACGATTAAAAAAGTTGACGGAAAGCATGATATCAAAGCGCTGTCTGACAGGATGGTGGCACTGAAGGATAAGTACAAGGACAAGGACGATGCCATTGTTCTGGTTGAGCCCGATATTGAATATGACGATGTGATCAGTGTCATGGATGCCGTTAAAGTTGCCGAGGTTAAATTGCCTGATCAGGCTGAATTGGAAAGAATTTTACTGTTTCCAAGATTATCGTTGGGCGAAGCGCCATGAAAAATACACGACGTTTAAAACGAATGGGTCGGGCAAAGCGTCGCAATGGTTTGGGATTGAACCTTACGTCGCTGATGGATGTGTTCACTATCCTCGTGCTCTATCTGCTGGTGAATCAGTCTTCTGTTGAGGTGGTTGAGCCACCAAAAGATGTTGTTTTGCCCAACTCGGTAGCAGAGGTAAAACCTCGCCAGACGCTTGTTATGATGGTCAGTGAGGACTTTGTGACCATTCAGGGTGAGCCCATGATGAAAACGCTTGATGTCGTTGAAACGGATAAGCGTCTGATTCTTCCGTTGCAGGAAAAGTTGACTTCGATTAAGGGTAACGCGCTTGGATTGAGCGATGAAGGTGTCAATAAGAGCGAAGAGATAACCATCATGGCCCATCGCAAAGTGCCTTTTAAAATTCTAAAAGAATTGATGTCAATTTGTACCGGTGTTGGGTTTACAAAAATTTCTCTAGCCGTAAATCAAAAGGCTTCTCAAAGTTAGTGTGCTTTCGTGACAGATAAATTCGCAGAGAAAAAACAGCAATTTGAGGAACAGATCTTTGCTGCGGAAAAGCAGTTGGATCAGTTGCAACTGGCTATTGATGATCAGGATCATGAGCTGGATAAGCTGTATTCGACCAATCAGCAATATCAGATCCTCAGTAATATTTGCTCTGAATTGCATCAATTGGAAGAGCTGGGCGCGTCCGCCCTATTCTGGGGAGAGCATGCGAATAAAGCCGAGCGGGACGCAAAGGTCAACGAGGTTCAGGACAGAATCGCCAGCTTTCAGCGGGAAGTTGATAAGGTCAACGATATTAAGTCGGACCTGGGCAAACAGGTTGAAAATCAGCTCGACAAGCTGGATGAGCTTTATTATTTACTCAATGATGTCCTCGCAGAAGAGGATCGAAGGAATGAAGAGTTTGTTGTTGAGCGGGAAGTCCCGGATATACAATACCGGCCAATGCTCATGCCCTGGTTGGCTGACAGGCGGGACAGGCTTCGTTTTGCCAAGGCGCTGGCGAGTGCGTTTTCCTTTGTTGTTTTATTAAACCTGTTGATATTTTTCTGGGAACTGCCCGAAATTACGCCTGAACAAGTGGAAGTACCGGAATATCTTGTCGAGATGGTGAAGAAGGACAAACCCAAGCCCAGGCCGCCTGTCGAAAAACCCAAGCCCAAAGTCAAAGAAGAACCCAAAAAAGAGGAACAGAAAGTCGCCAGCGACAAGCCTAAACCAAGCCCGACGCCAGAAGAGAAAAAGGTGGCGCGTAAAAAAGCGGAAACTGCTGGTGTTCTCGCCTTCAAGGACAGTTTTCAGGATCTCTTGGCAGATGATGTTGATCAAAAGTTAGGCGCCAGCGCCAATCTTCGAAACAAAGCCTCCTCTGCCACCGGTACCGCAAGCCGTAATCTTGTGATGTCTCAGGCCACCAACAATAGTGGTGGTATTAGTAATGCGAAAATCAGTCGGGGTGTTGGCGGCCTGGCGGGTGGCCAAATGGGTAGCGGTGTTTCCTTTAGCCGTGTCGAAAGTGCCATTGGCACCGATATGATTGCCGATGACCGGCCGCTAAGTGATGGCGTTGGACCGACTCGTACTGATGAAGAGATCCAAATTGTATTCGATCGTTATAAAGCGACTCTGTATCGAATTTACAACCGCGAACTGCGCAATAACCCGTTCTTAAAAGGCAAAATGGTTTTGCGTATAACCATCGAACCTGATGGTTCAGTTTCCTTCGCCACGATTGAATCCACGGATATGGATTCAAAAAAACTAGTGGGGGATGTTGTGGCGAGAGTCAAGCGGTTTAATTTTGGTACTAAAGATGGCGTCCCAACAATTACCATACTCTATCCCATTGATTTTCTTCCGGCAGCATAGCCGTTTTTGGAAGATTTCCTGAGATACGTTCAAATAATCAAAGTTTGTCTGGATTAATACTTTTAACTCGTTGTGTGTCACAATTTTAAAATAAATAGCCTTCTTTAACGAACATTTCTTTCATCATCCTTTATAGTTGCAATCGAAAGTCTGTTTCTTTTATACGGAATTGGTCATTATTTGTCAGGACCCATTGCGGAGGCGTTTCTCTGATTGATGGCTAATTATTTTTGTGAATTTAACAATGACTGTGTGTTTTTGCTGGAGTTATTAGACCTCATTTAAAGGTAAGCATTAAGGTTGAATGGATGTGCTCTGAACTTGTTTTAATGGACGAAAATGATCCGGCTGGAGTTGTTCGAGGGAATAACGGCTCCTTGATTGCATGTCAGTATGGTTGTTAATGCTCCGATGTCGAATAGGGCAACTGCTCCCATCGGTCTTGCCGGTCTGCCAATGAAGCCGCTGCGTGGGGTTTTATATTCGATCATCCTGCTGGCCCTGGTTGGTCTGGCTGGTATGCCGATGGTTGCGCAGGCGGCTGAAAAGTTTTGTTCAGATCCACTGTACAACGGCGTTATCGATGGCAATGTACTGGGAACGGCGCCGGTTCAGATCACGATCGATACACACTGTACATTCCAGAACTGGCCAATCAGTAATCCACTCAGTACCAACATCAACTTCCAGACCAACGACCCCACGCCGCACCTAATTATTTTCGATAATGTTTACTATACCGGAAACATGGCCTGCGCCAATATTCCGCATAAGTTATGGGTGGTGAACTCTAGCGAAGATGCCTTCAGTGGCGTTTGTCAGGACCTGATCATTCCCGCTGAAACTATCGACAAGCAGTCGCCGGTGAGCAGCGTGGGTATCGGTGAGCAGTTCACCTATCGCCTGGTATTGCCCTCCATGGATTTCCCCGCCGGGGATCCTTCACCCAACGATATTGGTGATGTGGTCGTCACCGATGACCTCAATGATATGGGGGCCGCGCTGACATTGATCGGTACGCCCACCGTTACCTTTGCCGGTTCGGGGTCGCCGGTGTCCCACACATTCAGTAATGTAGGTGGACTGCTGACATTTGTCTTCGACAACACCATCACGTCGGGGCAGCAGATCTACATCGATATAACCCTCGAGGTTGACAACGATCCGGTCGCCAACGTTGCCGGCACACAGATTAATAACATCGCCGAGTGGCAATTTTCCCGCTCGATCGACCTGGATGAAAACGGCATTATCGAAGACGGCACCGTGGACCTCGATGGTGACGGCATTATTGAAGATGAGTTTTTCAATCCGTTACCCGGCGAATCGGGCGTTGCCGATCCCATTACCATTTCAGAACCTTCGCTGATCGTCACCAAAAGCAGTAATCAGACGGCAATCAATATTGGCGTAACCGCATTATTTACCCTGGATGTGCATAACATCGGTGGGTCCGACGCCTGGGATATCACCCTGACGGACTATCTGCCGGATGAACCTTCGGCACAGGCTGGCATGTGTGATACCGATCCGGGCGCGACCATCACGGCTGAAGTGTTTGAAGCCGATGGTGTTACTTCCGTTTCGGGTCCATTGGTACTCAATACGGATTTCACGGTTTCCTACTCAGGCTCTCCCAGCTGTGAATTCACCTTCACGGCCCAGTCGGCGAGTGCGGTCATTGGCCCCTCGGAGCGCCTGGTCATTACCTACGAAAGCCAGCTTGACGGGGGTACAACCGGGGATATTGAGCCGCTGACTAACATTGTCGGCGCGGACCTGTGGTACAGCGGCCCGGTCAGCACCGGTAACCGTCGCGAGTACGACAAAACCATCACCGATGGCACACCCGGCGTGTCGGATTTTCAGGACGCCTATACCGTCACTACCGCACTGTCCGGTTACTATTTTGAAAAGACCGCCACCAATATGGTCACGGGCGCCCTTCCCGCCGAGACCGCCAATGTTGGCGATACCATACGCTTCACCCTGCGCCTGTTTAATGTCGATCAGACGATCAATGGTATCTCGATTTTCGATACTATCGATTCAACCCGGTTCGACCTTGACAGCTTTACGATGGTCGATGCGGCGGGAGCCAGCTATACCTTTAATAGCAGCACTGGTGCTTTGGTGATCAATGGCAGCCCCGGTTCGTTGGATATCGCCCAGGGTGACGAACTAAGCCTGATTTTTGAGGTGGATCTGCTCAGTACCCTGAGCAACGGCGATGTGGCGGCAAACCAGGCCACGATTTATGCCACACAGAATACGGCAAGCCTGGCCGATGATTTCGTCGCCACCAGCGACGATCCCTATCTCAATGGTGTTGCCGATCCCTCGGTAAACGGCGATGAAGACGCCACCGAGGTCACTATTGAGACCCCGGGGCCCCTCAGCAAATCCACAACTCAGGCTTCCGCCACCATCGGCGAGCAATTCACCTACACGCTGACCATTCCGGCGACGCCTATCAATACGCCTTTGTATGATGTGCGTATTCTCGATGATCTGTCGGCGTCGGCCGCCGATCTCACCTTTGTCAGTGCTTCTGTTGTCTCCGGCGGAAGTTGGGCCGTCGTCAACAGTGGTACGGCAACGGATGTTGTGCTCGAGGACACGGTGACCGGCATAGACATTCCCGCCGGTGGGCAGGCCGTGATCGCGATCACGGTTGCTCTGGAAAACACCAATACCAACCAGCGCGATCTGGTTTTCTCGAATACAGCCAGCTACACCTACAATCGCCTGAATAACCAGACTTCCAGTCAAATAGCCACGGTTGGGTCGAGCAGTGGCACTATGGTTATCACCGAACCGGATCTGGCTATCAACAAAGCCGTGAGATTTGTGTCCCCGGCGGGCAAGAGTGCTGCCGACACTGCCACAGTGGGCGATATCCTCGAATATGAGGTGACACTGACCAACACCGGTAATGCGACAGCCTACGATATCAGTATCACGGATACGTTGCCGACATCGGTCTCCCTTGTGTCGTCATCGGCCGTCGCTGAGATCAATGGCGTTGCTGTGGCTGGATTTCAGGTCGATCCGGACACCACGGTCGTCGGTCAACTGATTTGGGGCGCGCTCAATCAGGATGGCAGCCTGGATGTCGTCCAGGGCGCGTCATTGGTGCTGACGTATCAGGTCAGTGTCGATGAGACCAGTGGCGGCGTCATCAGTAATGCCGTGGTGGCCGAGTGGACATCGTTGGATGACACCGACAGCGGTGAACGTGACGGCGCGGGTTGTCCGGCCATCGTTGCACCCAATGATTATTGTGTCGGGCCGGTAACCGTTGATGTTTCCGCCGTCGACGATACGACTATTGGCAAGTCGGTTGTGTTCGACACCTATGCCGAGTCCCCCGCCTCTGCCGCTAACCCGGTGGTGCGTGTTGGCGATAGCGTAACCTATGAATTGACCCTGGATTTACAGGAGTACACCACCCGGTCTGTGGTGGTGGAGGATACCCTGCCTGCGGGGATGGCGTATGCAAGCCTGGAAAGCATCACTCCGGCCTCCGGCGCGGCCAGTTTTACCTACAGCGTCAATTCGCAGCCTGCGGCTGGGGATACCGGTGTTCTGACCTGGGACCTGGGCGATGTCTTCAACGCCCCCAGTAACGACGGCACACCCATCGATACACTGGTTATTCGCTACAGCGCGCTGGTCATCGCCGACGCCGCACCTACGGGTATCAGTACGGCCACCAGTTCCCAGCTCGATAACAATGCCTCGCTCACTTATACCGGCGGGGATCCGGCCACCTATCCGGACCGCCTCACGGCAGTGGCGTCGATTGACGTTCTGCAGCCCCGAATGAGTGCGATAACGAAAGTCGATACCCTCGGTGGCAGAACCGGATCGGGCGTCTCATTCGATCCCTATCAGGTTGATATCCTCGCCGACACCATGCAGTTCAGGGTCGAATCCTGCAACAATGGCCTGGCTCCGGCCTATGCTGTCACCCTTCAGGATCAGTTCCCCAATGAACTGGATGAGGCGGACCTGATCAGCGGTGCCCCGGTGGTGTCAGTCGGTGGCGCAACGCTGGCTGAAGGTGTCGATTACACTATCAGTCTGCCGAGCCGTGGCGGTGTGCTGGAGATCGCATTGCAGGATTCGGCACCGGTCAATCCCGGCGAGTGTGTCACTGTCGACTATTCGGTGGGTTTCCACAGTGATATTCCGCCCTTCTCGACCTGGAACAACGCCGCCAGTTTGACCGAATACCGCTCGCTGCCGCTAGCGCAATCCGGGCGGATCTATAACCCGGCCGATGTTGCCCAGGTCTACATGACCAACCAACTCAATATTGCGCGGCTGCTCAAAACCCGGATTTCCAGCGATCAGGCCACCATCGGCGACGAAGTCGTCTACCAGATTCGCGTACCGGCAACACTGCAAAACGCCACGCTCGATAATGTGGTGGTAACGGATTCGCTGCCAAGTGCTTTGGAATATGTCAGTGCCACGGCGGTGGACGGCGGCGGCAATGCTGTCAGTCTCACGGATAACAGTGTCGCACCGGATCAGGTAAACCTGGGTATCGCCCAGATTACCGCCGGTGAGCAGGTTGTGATCACATTGACCACGCGGGTGCAAAACTCGGTCGATGCCAATGCCGGCGACAGCTTTACCAATACCGCCTCCTATACCTACACCGGCCTGGACCCGGCGGCCGATACCAGCGGTACCAGTGAGCCGGTCACGCTGACCGAACCCCTGCTCCAGATCAACAAAACGGTCACTAATCTGACAACACCGGGAGCGGCGCCGGTGGCGGGCGATACGTTGCGTTACAACCTGGCCTTCACGGCTTCAGGTGGGGCCGCCGATGATATTTACACCGATGCCTTTGATTTGCGGATTGATGACAGCCTGAGTTTGGGACTCCTCTATATCGCCGGCTCGGCCACGGTGGATGGCACCGGTAACACCATTGCCGAGCCGCAGGACAATGGCGCTGATGGTGTGAATACCGCACAGACACTGGTCTGGGATCTGGCTGCGGCGACGGCGGATGTCGACGTCGTCGAAGGCACAGTGGTCAATGTGACTTACGATGTCGAGGTGCTCGCCGGTGTGCAAGCCGGGCAAGAGCTCACCAATGCGGCCAGTGTTCAGTGGACCAATCTTGAGGGGCCCAGCAGCTACGAGCGTGACGGCAGCAACTCGCCCGCCGTCAATGATTATTACGCCGGCCCCTCTACCACCACTTTGACCACCAGGCTCGATGTCTCACTGGTGAAGAGCGTCGTCAATGTCACCTCAGGACAAAATCCCGGTGACAATGCCGAGCCGGGCGATACCCTGCAATACACCCTGGTATTGACCAACAACAGCATTGTTCCCATTACCAATGGTGTATTCACCGACTCCCTGGCGGCGTGGTTTAAGCCCGGCAGCCTGGTGCTGTCTGGTTATCCGGCCTCGGCCAACATCAGTGGCACTGACATCAATGGCGGCAGTAACGGCACCGGTCTGGTGGACATCAGCCAGATAGCCCTGGCCGCCGCGGGCGATGCCGGTGGCGCCGACAGCATCACCATTGAATTCAGTGCGCAGTTGGCCGACGTTATTGACAGTGGCACCAGTGTCGAAAATACCGGCTATCTGACGGCGGATAATCTGCCTGCCACGCCCAGTAATACCGCCGCCACGCTGATCGCTTCGGCGCCGCAGATGCGGGTTGAGAAAACCTCTGAGGACCTGACTGGTGATGCGGCGGTGCTGGAACCCGGTGACACGCTGCGCTACACCATTACCGTCAAGAACCAGGGCAATGAAAATGCCATCGACGTTGCCCTGGGTGATCTGGTTCCCACTTTCACCACTTATGTCGCAGGTTCCACGACACTGAATGGTGCGCCGGTGGCCGATCCTGCCGCGGGCGTCTCACCGCTGCAGGATGGCATGCTGCTTTACGCCCCCGAAAATCCGACGCCGGGCGTCATGCGTGCCGATGCCTCCGCTACCACGGATAATGTTGCCACGGTCACCTTTGATGTGACGGTTAACACGGGTGTTGTCGGTGGCACAGTCATCTCCAACCAGGGGCATGTCAATGGGTCTGGTGCCGGTAACAGCGGTCCGTTCGCAGTCCCTTCCGATGATCCCGACACGCCCGTCGCCGATGACCCGACGTTGGATGTGGTCGGTTATGCGCCGTTACTGGATGCACTCAAGACGGTGGCGCTGCAGGTCGACAATGGCTCCGCCGGGGTTATCGATGCCGGTGATGTGCTGCGTTACACCATTGTGATCAGCAACTTCGGGGCTGTCGACGCAACCGGCGTCAACTTCCTGGATGCCGTTCCGGGCAACACCGCTTATGTGGCGAATAGTACTTACCTTAATGACGTGGCCATCGGTCAACCCGATGGCGGCCTATCGCCGTTGGCAGCCGGCATTGCGGTATCGTCGGACGACGGTGCCGCCACGGGCGTGATCACGGCGGGAGGCACGGCGACGATCAGGTTTGATGTCATGGTCGATGGCGCAGCCACACCGGGTACACTGATCAGCAACCAGGGTGTCGTCAGCAGTAACGAGCAGGCAGACGAGCCGACCGACGCCGATGGTATCGACAGTAACGGGGATCAGCCGACGATCAGTGTGGTCGGTGACCTGCAATTGTTGGCTATTACCAAAGAGGTTTTCGATGTCGATGGCGGTGTTGTACTGCCGGGGGATGAACTGGAGTATGTCGTCACCGTTCGCAACATCGGCACATTACCGGCAACCGATGTCAGGATTCAGGACAACCTCGATCAACCGACCCTGGACCAATTGAACTACCGGCCGGATTCCGCCAGGCTCAACGGCAGTGAGACCGGAATCTCTTTTGCCGATCCTGTACTCACAGCCGATTACAGCAGCACTTACGGTGATCTCGAACCGGATGGCACGGTCGTGCTGCGCTTCCGGGCTTATGTCGATCCGGCCCAGGTGACCGGCACGACCATTACCAATATCGCCCAGGTCTATTGGAATGCCGAT
Organism: Cellvibrionaceae bacterium; assembly: GCA_050290225.1. Lineage (GTDB taxonomy): Bacteria > Pseudomonadota > Gammaproteobacteria > Pseudomonadales > Cellvibrionaceae > JBNKHG01. The sequence goes on along the minus strand of JBNKHG010000011.1, from coordinate 20,672 downwards.
AACCAGACGGACACGGCCTCGGTTTCGGTCGTGGTGGGCGCACCGCCAAGCTATACCGGCACAGTCGGCGGCACGGTGTGGCATGACTTCAGCGACGACAAGCTGCCGGATGCCAATGAGCCCCTGATGGAAGGCTGGACGGTTGAGCTTTACCGCAACAATATGGCGATTGCACAGACCGATACCGATGAAAACGGTCACTACAGTTTCTTCGGCCTGGCGCCCAACGATATGTCCACGGATGTCTATCGTATCGGCTTCACCGCGCCCGGGGCGGGTACCGCTACAGCCCTTCTGGGTGTTGCGGATTCGCCCTACGTCAACACCCTGCACGCTATCGATCAGATCGTTGTCGCCGGCAACAGTTTCCAGGATTACCTCAATCTGCCCATCCTCCCGAACGGGGTCGTCTACGACTCCATAACGCGGGTCGCGGTGCCGGGAGCGGTGTTGACCATGGTGGATGCGGCGACACTGCAACCCTTGCCGGAAACCTGTTTTGACGATACGGCGCAACAGGGACAGGTGACACCTGCCTCAGGTTTCTACCGCTTTGATATTAATTTCGACGTACCTGCCTGCCCGACATCAGGCAGTTATCTGATTCAGGTGACCGAGCCCTCTTCCAATTTTGAACAGGGTGTATCGCGCCTGATTCCGCCGCAGAGTGACGAGACCACCGCGCCGTTTGATGTGCCTGCGTGTCTCGGCGGTGCGAGTGACGCGCTGCCGTCAACGGCGGATATCTGCGAAGTGGTGACCTCCCCCAGTGCACCTCCGACCTCTGTCGAGGCTCGCTCGGCGGGAACCCTCTATTACCTGCATCTGCAATTCAACGATATGCAGATCCCTGGCGAAAACCAGTTGTTCAATAACCATATTCCGCTCGATCCGATATTGGATACCGCCGTTGCGGTGAGGAAAGTGGCCGGCAAAGTCAATGTCTCGCGCGGGGATCTGGTGCCCTACACCATTACCATCGAAAACGCCTACCTGTCCGCGCTGCAGGATCTGACCGTGGTGGATATCTTCCCGCCCGGCTTCAAATACGTGGAAGGTTCGGCGCGCTACAACGGGCAGCCCCAGGAGCCGGTATTGATCGAAGGGCAACTGCGCTGGGAAAACATCGATCTGGAATTGAACGCCACCAGCACAATCGAGATGGTATTTACGCCCGGTGCTGGCGTGGCGGAAGGCGAATACATCAATCGGGCGCAGGTGATCAGTGCCTTTACCCGGGAAGCGGTCTCCAATACCGCCAGCGCCAAGGTGCGCGTGGTGCCCGACCCGACCCTGGATTGTTCCGATATTTACGGCAAAGTTTTCGACGACGCGAACCTCAATGGCTACCCCGACCCGGGCGAGTCAGGCATTGCCGGTGCGCGTGTGGTCAGCGCCCGTGGCCTGACAATGACGGCCGATCAGCACGGTCGTTTCCATTTGACCTGCGCCGCTGTGCCCAACGAGTTACGTGGTTCCAACTTTATTCTCAAGGTGGATGAGCGCAGCCTGCCAAGCGGTTATCGCATGACGACAGAAAATCCGCGGGTCATTCGCCTGACTCGCGGTAAGGCCGCCAAGTTTAATCTGGGTGCGTCGCTGCATCGGGTTGTCCGCCTGGATGTGGCCGATGGAGTGTTCTTCAACAGCTCGACTGACGTGCGTCCGCAATGGCGGCCTCGTATCCCGATGCTGGTCGGCGAGCTGAAAAAATCCCCTTCCATTTTGCGTATTGCCTATCTCGCCGATGTCGAGGATAAGCAACTGGTTAAAAAACGCCTGAATGCCATCAAGCAGGAGGTACTGAAGCAATGGCAGGCGTTGGATTGTTGCTACAGGCTCAAGGTTGAAACGGGAATCTATTGGCGTCGCGGTGCCCCGCCAGAGAAGAATGGGGTGCTGGAATAATGATGATGGCGAGTGAACGTGTTGTGCCGGTATTGCGCGGGATGAAAAAACTTGCGCTGGCGACGGTATTGCTACTGAATGGCACAGTGGCAAACTCGGAAGAGTCGGACAGCTGGCTGATGTCCTCTATCGACGGGCTGAAGACTTCTGTGGGTGCGCCTGTGGACATGTCTCGACGCGCCTATCAATGGGCGGTGGGTTCCCTTGCTGATGAGTCGAACAGCCGGGAGACTGAATACGGCGATAATGTCGAGCAAACCCAGACCACCATGAAAGGCGGCCAGAGTTGGGTGAAGGCGGATGAGGATGAGTCCCGGGGCGACCGCCTCGAAATTCAGCAGGTTACCGCCGAAGACGTCACTACGGTGAAATTGCAGAACATTGTGCCGCCGATTCATTTCGCCTCGGGTAAAGCCGAGATTCCGGAGAAATATATCGATCAGGTTCGCGAAGTGCTGCAAAAGATGGAAGGACGCAAAAACTTGCGCCTTCACTTTGTCGGTCACACGGACAATGCCAGCCTGAGCAAGGAGCTGGCACAATTATACGTCGATAATATTGGTCTCTCTCGCGAGCGGGCCGGTACCACCGCTGAGTATTTCCAGCGGGCGCTGCATCTGCCGGCAGAATCCATATCCTACGAGGGACTGGGTGACTCGGTGCCGGTGGCGAGCAACAACAGCGAAGCCGGCCGTGCCAAAAACCGCCGGGTAGAGGTGGAAGTCTGGTATGACGAAGTTGCCCAAAAGCAGATTGAAAAGGAAGTGCTCGTCAGTGAGCAAATGCATCGCATTAAAGTCTGTCGCGTGGAAACCGTCTGTAAACTGACTTACAAAACGGATCATGACAAGCGGGCCAAAGTCAAAAATCTGGTTGCCCCGTTGCGCTACTCGGAAAACGCGACCGAAGTGTCCGGGCAGTTCCTGCAACAGATCCGCCAGGTACTGGATAATCTGAGTATCAAGCAAAATGTGGTGGTGCGCTTTATCGGTCACACCGACAACCTGCCACTGGGCGCGCGCGATGCCCGCATTTACGGTAACCACCTGAGTTTGTCCCGTGCCCGGGCGCGGCGTGTAGCCCTCGCCGTACAAGATGCCCTGGATCTTCCCACCGCTGCCATTGACAGCGACGGCATGGGTGCTGAGAAACCGCTGGCCTCCAATGACACGGAAAAGGGACGCAGCCTCAATCGTCGGATTGAAGTGGAATTCTGGTATGACGATCCCCTGCAGGCATTGCCGGATGAGCCCCAGATGTGCCCCGAACAGTCGGGTGCCGAGACGGTGACGGCTGTCTATGATCCGCCTTCCGGTCCGGTTGCGCCGGTTTATTTCAAGGATGGACAGCCGCTCGTCAACCCCGGCTACAGTCAGCGTCTGCGGCAACTGATGGCGGAAATCGGTGACAAAACCAATGTCCGCCTGCGCTTCACCGGCTACATCGCCAATGAACGCCTGGATCGCCGTACCGCCGCTGTTTACGGCGATGATGTCGGCTTATCCACCGCGCGTGCGCGCCGGGTCATGGAACAGGTTGCCAAAGATATTGCGTTAACGGATGAACAGACGGAAGTTTTGGGATACGGTTACGTGCAGACCGACGATGTCGTCAATGCGGGTTTTGTCGAGTCCGACCGCTCGCGGGTCAAAGTAGAGGTCATCTATGACGAACTGGCCCTGCTGGAAGACTTTGAGGGTATCGACATTACCCGCATCACCCGTGAAGTGGAAACCCGGAATCCTTACGCACTCAACCTGATGCGTATTACCGTCGATGGCGAACCACTGGTTGACCCGGGCAAAAGTATCGCCGACGTACAACGCTGTACGGATGTGGCCTTCGAAAAAGCCGATATCCGCTTTAAATTCGACAACCTCAACTTCAAGCCGCGGCTCAATATCACGGCCTGGCCAAGCACCGTTCGCTATCAGGACGACTACAACACCAGCGCCATTGAAAACAAGGTGTCTTTCAAACTCTACAGCAACTACCGCAACACCATCGAAAAAGCCGAAGTCCGCCTGTTCAACGCCGGCGAATCCACCCGTTCCGAACCCCTGGCTGTCGTCCCGCTCAATGCCGATGGTAATGGCGAATGGCAAGTGGAATTCGATAACGCCACTGCAACGGTACGCAAACTCGTCTACCTTCTGCGGGTGTACGACAGTGAGGGACGTTTCGACCAGACACAGCCACAGACGCTGTGGGTGGTTGATGAAGTGGATACCGCGGAACCGGCGCAAAGCGATGCCGACCGGGAGTTATTGACCGGGTATGGTGAAAACCGTCTGGCGGAGCAGAATATTCCTTTGAACGGCGGTTCCGTTCAGGTCTTCGGCGATTCGATTCCGGAAAATCACTCTGTTTGGGTGGCCGGCCGTCCCGTGCCGCTTTCACAGGATAACGAATTCATCACAGAAGAACTGCTGCCCAGCGGACTGCATACTGTTGAAGTGGCGGTGCTGGATGAAGAGGGCAACGGCGAGTTATACCTGCGCGACCTGCAACTGAAAAAGAATGACTGGTTCTATGTCGGTATTGCCGATCTAACGCTTGCCCGGGACGACACCAATGGCCCCGCCGCACTGGTGACCAACGACGAAGCCCATTACGACAATGATGTCAGTATCGATGGCCGTTTTGCCTTTTTCACCAATGGCAAGTTCGGGGACAACTGGGAGCTGACCGCCAGCGCCGATACCCGCGAAGGTGAAATCGACGAAATCTTTACCAACTTTATGGAAAAAACGCCGGATGCGATGTTCCGCCGCATTGACCCGGACTACTACTATCCCACCTTTGGCGATGACAGCACCGTTGAGGAAGGCGCACCCACCCTGGGTAAGTTCTACGTCAAACTGGCGCAGGACGACAACTATGGCCTGTGGGGTAACTTCGATGCCGAATACACCAATAACAGCCTGGCCCACATCGACCGTACTCTTTATGGCGCCAACCTGCACTGGCAGGACAAGTCGGTGACCGGATTTGGCGACCAGCGATGGGTGGTCGACGGATTCGTCGCCGACCCGGGTACCATTGCCAGCCGGGATGAGTTTCGTGGCACGGGGGGGTCTGTCTATTACCTGCGCCACCAGGATATTTTGCAGGGCTCCGAGCGTGTTCGTGTGGAAGTCAGGGACAAAGACTCCGGTCTGGTGGTTGCCGTAAAAAACCTGCAAGCCGGTCTCGATTACGACATGGAGTATATCCAGGGCCGGGTTTTCCTCTCCGAACCACTGTCGGCCACCAATATTGACCAGATGCTCATCAACAGCGATACGGGCAATGGCAGCGAAGTCTATCTGGTCACCCGTTATGAATACACGCCGGGACTGGATGAAGCCGATACCCTGGCGGTCGGCGCTCAGGCCCACTACTGGGTGAACGACAGTGTTCGGCTGGGACTGACAACCAACAGCAGTGAAGAGGACAGTGCGGATGGCAGCCTCAATGGTGTTGATGTGACCTGGCGTAAGAGCACCGACAGCTGGATAAAACTGGAACTCTCCCAGAGTGAGGGGGCCGGGGTCGATACCCTGGATTCCATTGACGGCGGTTTCACCTTCGATCCCGTTTCCGTGACCGACGAAGATGCTTCCGCCGGGGGCGTGCGCCTCGATAGCAGTCTGGCGCTGAGTGACCTGCATGACACACTCAATGGCAAAATGACATTTTATGTGCAGACTCTGGAAGCCGGTTACGCCGCACCCGGTCTCCAGACAAGCAGGGACCTCGACCAGTTTGGCGGTATGCTTACCGTACCGGTCACCGAGCGAATGGATCTGCGTGCAAAACTCGACATCCGCGAGCAGGATGAGGGGCTGGAAACGACTGCCACCGAAGTGAATGCCGACTACCGTCTGGGTGAGAACTGGACATTAAGCAGCGGCCTGCGTTACGACGACAGAACCGATAACTCTGTTGTCGTGCCCGCCACCCAGGAAGTCGGTGATCGTACAGACATGCGTATCCAGGGGAAATACGATTCCAGGAAAAACTGGTCTTCTTACGGTTTCCTGCAGGGTACCCTGGCCTCCACCGGCAACCGGGATGAAAACAACCGTATCGGCGCCGGCGGCAGCTATCAACTTTCAGAACGCCTGTCCGTCAACGGTGAAGTATCCGGCGGCGATTTGGGCACCCTGGGTAGCTTGGGTACGGAATTTCTCTACTCGGATCGCACCAGCCTGTACACCAATTACGTGATAGAGAATGAGCGAACCGACAATGGTTTGCGCTCGCGCCAGGGTAACCTTGTGTCCGGTTTCCGCACCCAATACAAGGATACCGCCAGCCTGTACATGGAAGAACGTTACAGTCACGGCGATGCCCCCAGCGGGCTGACCCACTCGGCGGGTATTGATCTCGCGCCCAATGATCGCTGGAATTACGGAATCAATATCGACATAGCAACGCTGAAAGACAGTCTCACCGCGGCCGAAACCGAGCGCACCGCCATGGGACTGAAACTGGGCTACCGGTTTGAGGCGACAACCTACGCCAGCGCATTGGAATACCGTATCGACGACAATGAGAGCCCCTCCACCGGGGAAACCTCGGAGCGTAAAACCTGGTTGATGAAAAACAGTGTCAAACTGCAGGTCAGCGACAACTGGCGTTTTATCGGCAAACTCAATCTCTCTGAAAGCGAAAGCTCCCAGGGTGAATTTTACGATGGTAACTTCACCGAGGCGGTGCTGGGGTACGCCTATCGTCCGGTATACCACGACCGCTTGAATGCGCTGTTGAAATACACCTATTTTTATAACCTTCCGGCAACGGATCAGGTAACGGTTGCGAATACCGCGGTTGAATATGTGCAGAAAAGCCACGTGATCTCAGCCGATGTGACTTTCGACCTGACATCCCGTTTGAGTCTGGGGGGCAAGTACGCTTTCCGTCGTGGTGAATTGAGCCTGGACCGGGAAGACCCTGAATTTTTCCGCAGTGATGCATTCCTGTATGTCGCCCGTGCGGACTGGCACCTGCCGTATCGTTGGGACCTGTTGTTGGAGGGCCGTATGCTCGACCTACCCGATGCGCAGGACAAGCGTAGCGGCCTGCTGGTTGGCGTATACCGTCATGTGGGTGACAACCTCAAAATCGGTGTAGGTTACAATGCCACGGATTTTTCCGATGACCTGACCGACCTGGACTATGACAGCAAGGGATACTTCATCAACGCTATTGGCAAGTTCTGATGGTGGGGACAGGAGAATGGCACTGAGGCTATAACCCTGCTTCACCCCTCCACAGGAATGGCGAACAACACAATAAACAGCAGCAACAAGGCCAGGCCTCCATAAGAACACACAAGCAATCCCCTGCGCCGCCCGCTAGCGACCTTGACGGCCAACCGGGCAGCCAAGATTGCCTGAAGCATGTAGTAGAATGCAAAGGCCCGGGACGCGAGTGCAACCACCTGAAAAATATGGCTGTTCCATATCAGCGCCACCGCCAGCACGGCGATAACGGGATAACTGACCCGGGACGACAGACGCCTTCGGCTCTCATTTTCCACTACGCCACCAGCCCCTATGGTGTCAGCGATGGATGCGCTGAACTGGCTCATGGTCGCCGCAAGCACCAGCATGAGGGGTAACACCAGGGTGATATTGCCGCTCAATTCGATGATTGAGGTTTCGTTCGGGGCCTCCCGCGTATAGGACCCCATCAGCGGCATGGCGAGCGTCACGAAGGCGATATAGATAACACCCGCCAACACTTGTGCGAGATGCATGGAGCGGGCTCTCACTGGCGCGCTATAGGCTGATTCGAGGTATTTGGACGTTTCGAATCCCTGAATAATCAGCAGCATGCCGCCGAGCTTTCGGATCGCTTCCCAAAAACCAAGCGACGGTGACGAAAATCCTGAGAGATCGTAACCATTGCTGCCGTTGTAGTAGATCAGCGCCAACAACAGCGAGGCGATGACGGCCAGCTTGATGGTGACGGAATACTCCTCGAGACGCTCCAGACCCTGAAGTCCCCGTCGCAAACCATAAACTCCGATAAACAACAGAACCACCGTTGACAGCGTATCCGCATTGAACGGGGTGTATGCGCCGAGCCCGGTAAGCACAAAACCGCACATCAGACGGACGTAGAAGGTAATCGAGATGACGTAGGCAAAAGCCAGCGCCAGGTCAGACAGGCGTTCCAGAGATTGGGCTATAGCATCCGTTTCTGCCGATGGAGTGCGACCGTCGTGCAGTATATTGAAGCGTACGGCAGCGCCTATCCAAAATGACAGCAGCACAATGCTGATAATGCAGACCACGGCCCAGTCGCCGGCGATGCTTGCCAGCAGTGGAGCCACGACGAGAAAGCCGCTGCCGATAATGGAGGCAAGTGGTGTGACCGTAGCTCGCCAGAACGGAGCGTCCCTGATCGATCTCTTGAGCATGACGGCGGCAACAATCATTGAAAAAGCGACCAGAAAACCGTCCAGTACAGAGAAATTACCCGCCGTCATGGATGACCTCGACGATTGCAACAAGAATCCCGGAAGAATAACCGATGCTTGCGGGAGTGGCCAACCGGCGCGAAATCCCGGTGCGGTTCAGCGGTAGTACTGGTAATTTCGGGTAACGCTCAATCATCCGGCAGAGCCGTTAGCTTTGCGACGCTATACGGTATCCCGGGTGCGCGAGCAAAAATTCCCGTTAAGGAATTTTTACGCTGACCCCTTAAGTCGTGATGAATAAAGTGTGTTTCCGCAGCCGAAAATTCAAATATTCAGCCGTTGGCCGAATACAAATGAACATCTCGTTGAGGGAACGGAATGGTAATGCCTTCTCTATCGAATGCCTCTTTCAGTGCCTCATGGGTGGCAAAATAGACCTCCCAGTAATGTTCCGACTCGCACCAGGGGCGTACGGTAAGGTCAATGGAGCTGGCCCCATGACCAGAAACAAACACGTCGGCTACCGGATCTTTCAACACCTGATTGTTGGCATTCAATACGTCGCGTATCACCTGTTTCGTCTTGCCGATATCGTCGCCATAGCTGATGCCGAACTTCATATCCACCCGACGGATAGGCTCTGCAAACAGATTTTTCACACAGCCGTTGGATAACAGCCCATTGGGAATAAACACCCGCTGGTTATCCAGAGTACGGATCAAGGTGTTGAAGATCTGTATTTCCACCACTCTGCCCAGATACCCCTGGGCCTCGATAACATCGCCTGCCTTGAACGGTTTGAAGAACAGAATAAGAAGCCCTCCGGCCAGGTTGGCGAGGCTGCCCTGCAACGCGAGTCCAATAGCCAGGCCTGCGGCACCCAGCATGGCGATTAACGAGGCGGTCTTGACTCCCACCATGGAGGCAAAAATGACCAATAATACGATTTTCAGGGCAATGCCAGTAAAGCTGAGTAAAAACTTCTGTAGGGTTAGTTCAACCCCGGCTTTGTCCATCGACAGATCGATCATTCGCACCAGGCGGCCAATAAGCCACCAGCCTATTACCAGTACGCCCAGGGCCATCAGCAATTGAACACCGTACTGAACAGCCAATTCACTCAGCCAGTTGATGACGTTATTCAGGTCCATATCTAACTCCTTTTAGGTCGACAGGGTGTGAGCCGTTCTATTTTTAAACTCTTCAATTTTAGTTGGATCATGTGCCGGGTTGGCCCATGAAGCCCTTGATCCGTACAATACAGGGTGTTGTGCTTGTATGCCAGGGATCCTGGACGAGCGAGCCTGTTGGACCAACAATACTGTTTCCACCTTGTCCTGTCCTTCATTCCTCCTGGTCTTAAGTAAATAGCGTCCACAGGAGTATGTAACCCGCCATGATGACCACCGGTAGAGAGCTGAACGTCCAAAACGTTGCGCGAACATCATGGAGCTGTGCGGTCAAATAGGCAATAAAGTGTGCAGCCCGAGCAAGCACGTAAGTCCACATCAGCACCTGTGCAAGTATCAATGGCGGGTGTGTCAGAACGAATAGGAAACCCGCCGCTAAAAATCCGGGGATACTTTCAAGGTCATTCAGGTTCATGCGGCGGGATCGTTCAACGTACTCGTTCAGCTCGAGCTGCCCTGGTTCGGGCATGGGGTTTAGAGGACTCTTCCTTGCATCCTCAGGGCTGCGAAATCCGCCGCGCACCGCCATCATCCGTACAACCGTCATCCATGGCTGCAGCATGAGTTTCAGAAGCATGATGGAAGCCGTTAGTAAATAGGTAAAAAATACAGGGTTTTCTAGACTCAGAACTGTGGTTTCCGGGGTCATCAGGACGTTCTCCAATTCTTAGATGCGCTGGCTTCCAGTGAGGGAGTGGGAATGCGGAGCATCGCCTCTATTTAACCCGTCAATCCAATTTCTTTCGTAATTCATGATTTCTGTGTTCATACTATTTTCCTTATCTCGTTATCTATTGAGATTAATCACATATCGCTATTGCGCGAAGTATGTGATGCAGGTGTCATTCGATATTCGGTTATGACCAGGTACAGGGTATCTTTTCGGGTGAAGTTCATTTCCTGCTTTAGCAAATCTATGTTGAAACCGTTACGCCATTTTTTTCCAGCACGTCCAACAGCTTGGGAATGTCTTGGGGGGCAGGGGGACCGGGTGGCATCGTCTCACTTACGGCGGTAAACATTTTTGTGGCGCAGCCGCCCTGGCCAGTGAATTCGAGTATTTCGCCGCCATCGGATCCATAACAAAAGCTATGCACAGTGCCGGCGGGTACATGCACGAGGGTGCCGGGTCCGCACACTTCGGTCTTACCTGAAAACGTAAACTCGACGCTCCCCTTGAGTACATAGAAGGACTCGTCCCAGTTGTGGCTGTGCGGCGGCGGACCAGTCCGTTTGTCGCCCCGCTGCAGCGTTATCTCGTAGGTTTGCGTATCTGTGTTCGAGGCAAGTACGGTTACCTGGGTGCCGACCACATTTAAGGCGGGGCTGTAGTTTTCAGGTGTCACGATAAACGTTTTTGGATTCATGATGGAGTTACCCTCAGTTGACAACATTCACTAACGAATGAAGAGCCTGACGTTAGAAATCAGTCCCACTTTTGTTTGATGTAGGCTGGGTGTACTGTTTTGCAGTGTATTCCTGCTTTTCACCGGATATGATGTAAAGCAAACCACCATACATTTCCTCGTAGGTGACGTTTTGAAATAAACGGGCTACGAGTTCAGGTGTATTGTTGTCGAAATAGGATTCCGTTAAACCATACGGACTGGATAGTTTTACAAATAGCCTGAATAGAAAAGCTGGCCACCTTTGAGGTCTCATGCCGTCGACAATGACGACTTTTCCGCGATCCTCGAGGGATCTGTAAATGATTTCGAGGACCGCTTCCCGCTTGTTAAGATAACCAAATACACCGGTAGAGATCACCCCGTTTATTCCGGCTGGGATGTCATATTCCTCAATATCTGAATGAATCAGTTCAACGTTTTGCCACTTAGCGGCGTTGACCCTACCTTCAGCAACAGAAAGCATGACGTTGCTAATATCCACGCCGATTAATTTTCCTCTGTGTCCAATTTTTTCCATAATCAAAGGAAAGGCCAGTCCTGTTCCACAGCCCAAATCAACAACGATATCGCCTTTCTTCAGATTTAAATGTTCAACGGCATATTTCCGATAGGTTTTGATCCTTAATCCAATTAGCGGATAGAACACTTTTACTGATAGATCATAATATCCGGCATTTTTATCGTAGGCGTCTTCCACTTTTCTTTTTGACAATTTCATATATCAAAATCCGTACTTTGTGGTTGGTGTGGCAACGCATTGTTAGCCATTTGCTTTGAAAGCATCATGGAAGGTAACCACTCCTTGAGGCATAATATCGTCGAAAGACATGGCGAAGAACACCTCTTCAGGAACTTCCTCGCACGTAAGTCCCGTTATATTATTAAACCCAAATTTTTTATAATAATCGGGATGTCCAACAAGACAGCACCCTCGCGCGTGCATACGTTTGAGCTGCGTCAACCCTTCTTCTATCAAAGCTTTGCCGACGCCTTGCCGCTGGAATTCGGGTAGTACTGATACAGGTCCAAGTCCATACCAGCTTTGCGTGCCATCCGAAATGTCTACTGGCGAAAATGCGATATGGCCAATCACACGCTTATTCATTTCTGCGACCAGTGATACAGATAGAGCGTGGGATGAACGGAGGGTTTTTATAATAAATTGCTCAGTATGGCTGCTAATCTCCAGGGACTTAAATGCGGCGATTGTCACATTAGTTATTGCTTCCACGTCGCCCTCAGTCTCTTTCCTTATCGTGAGCTTTGGATTCATTGGTTTCGTTGCTCCATCTTGATGGCTAACGATTGTCATAACCGGCTGGTTTTAGAGCGCAGCGAATAGATTCAGTCCAAGTTGACGGCTTAGTTGGGCAGTGATGCCTTTGCAAGAAGTGTCACAGGTTAACACGTGGAGACATTAAAGCCTGTCTGCTCTGGACATGTAGTTTAAGGATAGGTCACAATCGATAGAGGGTAAATCACAAGGTCTGGCCCCGGGGAGGAGAGGCGCAGACCCTTTGATCAGTTCGGCTATACCCGGTCTCGAACCCGGTGATGCGGCTGAAGATTGAAGGGTTTCGAGCGAATTGGTCACACCGCTCCTACCTTATCTGTGCCTGAAGCCACGCCTTCAACTTTTGATTGAACAGGTTCGGGGTATCCAGCATAGAGAAATGTCCGGCATCCGGTAGCGATTGAAATTTCGCTCCAGGTATCAACTCGCATAGACGTTGACCCTCCGAAATATCCACCCACTTATCCTCCTCTCCCCATAGAATGAGGGTCGGAATCATCATACTCGGGTAATGGTCCTCCAGTTTGTCGGTATATTCGTAATCATACTGTGTAACCTGACGGTAGTAGGCAGGCTGCCCCCTGTCGCCCTCCCAGGGAGCTATAAGCAACTCTAATTCTGCCTCTGTCAATGAGCGCGACATTGCCGTGCTCAAATGAGCTTGGAGAACGGCACGATGAACATAAGCGGGGACGGCGGCAAATGCGTGCTGGTGCTGTTTGACGTGGCGCGAAAACGGGGTGCCCCATGGGCTGAGAACCACACCGTCGGCGACAGCGATGCTGGCAATATCGACCTGCTCTACTAAATGAGCGCCGAGCACAGTGGCCGCCCCGAAATCATGGCCGACAAAATGGGGGCGAACCAGGCCCAAATGACGTGTCAATTCAGCTAATGTCTTAGCGAAGCTACGAAGACGTACATCCTGCCCTTCCACCATCTCCGATGTGCCATAGCCCGGTAAATCGAATACATGTAGTCGAAAGTCACCCTCCAGAGCGGTAACCGTATCCGACCAAATTGAAGCGTTGGTTGGTGTACCGTGGACAAGCACGACATCGGGCCCATTACCAAAACTATCATAGGAGATTTTCCCGGCGGAGGATGGGAAATGCTTGTTTAAACAAATTTTCTTCATGATTGGTCCTCGAAAACAATAGTTTTTCGCGAGAATAAGCCGTTATACTGGCGATAATAAGTGATTAATCATCAATCTAGCATGAAATTCCTTCAGGTAATTAACAGCCTATGACTCTTCCCCCGATTAACACGGTGCAGGCATTTCTAGCCGTCGTTGACCTCGGTCGATTTCACAAGGCCGCGGAAGCACTATCCATCACTGAGTCTGCGGTCAGTCACCAGATTCGCAAACTGGAAGAAGTTCTCGGTATGCGGTTAATGGATCGAGGACGTAATGGCCCAGTCTTGACCAAAGCGGGAGAGCGCTTTTACCAAAAAGCCAGCGTGGCTGTGAAGCAATTGGAAGAAGCGGTTCAAGAACTTCGCACAGATTCCCGGGAGTGCATTACGCTAACCTTGCCGCCTTCACTGGCGACATTGTGGCTGGCACCGACACTGTGGAGTTTTTACGAACGCAATCGACAAGTGGAGGTATCAATCCTGTCGACCCTGCGTGTCTGCGACCTTGAAAAAGAGCGTATTGACTTTGGTATTAGGCTGGTCGCGTATCCTAACTGGCGTGGATGCGAGTGGCTTCCCTTGTGGGAGGAGTACACTTATCCAGTAATGGCACCGAAAGTGGCTGAAGACCTGCAAGCGAAGGGCTGGGATTACCTGGTGAATAACACCTGGTTAATAGAGAACGAGCTTCATCCCGAGGAATGGCGGAACTGGTGCAAACAGTTTGGGCTGTGTTTGCCTCCGGCCGCGAACCGTAAAAAACTCAACTCATTCGACTACGTTGTGAACGCTGCCCTGTCTGGCCAAGGCATAGCGATGGGGCGCAACCCAATGGTTGATGCATTGCTCCTGGAAGGCAGGCTGGTCGCACCTTTTGGTGAGCAGTTCAAGTTGCCGACTGGGAAACGCTACTATGCGGTATGGCCAAGCCATACGGGACGATATGGAATGAAACAGGAATTCCTGAATTGGTTGCGAACTATAAAGTCGACCTGAAGAAAGTGCATTAATCCGGCTGGCTAAGAGACGTGCAAATATTTCCTTCTGCATGAGACAGCCTGTACCCGGTGGATTCGATAAGATTCAAGTTGGGCCAAAAGTCGGGGGGGAGTTCACTATTCCTGCGTTATACTTTTTTGGCGCTTAGCGGTTTTCTCTTCAAAATAAATGTGTGCATGGTACGCATGATGAGAATTTACTGGTTGTTTGATCTCTTCCATTGAGTTTCCCATTCGCCTTATGCCTCGCATCACCTGACACCAAAAGCAGCGCGACAAAGGTTCGGCGCTTTTGGCTGTCCGGGTGCAAGCGATTATGAGTCACGATGTGATTTGAGCTCGATGCAAGGGTCTCCCTTGCACGCGTTTACCTCAATTGTGACATGAGATAATTTTTTAAACCCTTTTAACAGCCTTTTGTAATGCTGCGTTGAATTTGGGTGGTGAGTAACCAAAGCAATTATTGCCGCATAGTGATTTGCGCTCACTTTCCAAACATGAATGTCAGAAACTCTATTATCGGCTTCATTCTCAATGGCGTCTGCAATTGCCTGTTGATAGTCTTTTTCTATGCTTGCATCCAATAGCACAGGGCTTGTTTGTTTTAGAAGACCATAGGACCAACGCGTAATGATAATTGCACCAACAATTCCCATTACAGGGTCAAGCCAATTCCACCCCAATAATTTGCCTGATAACAAAGCCACGACAGCGAGTAAGGACGTCATGGCATCTGCAAGCACATGTAGATAGGCTGCTTGTAAATTGTGGTCATGGTGATGGTGATGTCCATGATCATGATCGTGATGATGAGTGTGGCTATGATCTTCTTTCAGTAGAAATGCACTGACCAGATTAATAAATAAGCCAAAGCATGCAACGAAAATGGCTTGATTAAAATGAATTGCTTGAGGTTCTACTATTCTCTGCAATGACTCTACCAGCATAACCAGGGCAACAACCGCTAACGCTATGGCGCTGGCAAATCCACCCAAAACATTTACTTTTCCGGTCCCGAAAGCGTAGGCGGGATTAGTTGCATGTTTTCGAGCATAGCGATAAGCAAAAACCGTAATCATAAACGCGGCCACATGCGTACCCATGTGCCAGCCATCAGCTATAAGGGCCATCGACCCGTATATACCGCCAGCAATGATTTCTACAACCATGGTTACAGCTGTGAGTATCAGGACATATTGCGTCCTTTGCTCGCCTCTATCATTCTTTACAGAATAATCATGGCTGTGTTGCCAGTTTTCGAGAGTGTGTGTATGCATTTCTATTGCCTGCTTTTACGCCTTGCGCTTTGGTTCCAGATGCGACGTAAGAAGTATCCTGGTTATCCCAAGTTTCTATTCGACCTCTTTGAGTTCGCTAAAATCATCGGCGACAATTACCAGTTCTTCAGTGTCACGGTCACGCCAATAAACTGTAGGATCAATTTTTCCGTCTTCTTCGATTTTATAAACGAGTAAGTCTCCGTCACTATCTGCGAGGACAATCAAGTTTTGAGGCAAACCGTATTGCTCACGATAGGTTTTTGTTTCATGTACAAGGCTATTGAGGGTTCTTTTTATTCTTTTTGGGTCAGACGTATCATAGAACGGGTTAAGTTCATAATAGGTCACTTCATCCTCATCCATTTCTTCCTCATCTGGGAGCTGTACACACCCCCCATTGAGCGCCATCATTTTTCTTCGAAAAGACTCGGGGAACCTGACGCCCAATTCAGCTTCAGCCATTTCAATAAATTTCTCTTCAACTGGAAATGCCATATTTCTGCCTCTTTATTAATGCCTCAATTAACCGATACATTGGCGCTCGGCTGTGCCCCGGTCAGTAATGGCCGGGGTGATTACCCAACGCCTTCGCATCCATGAATCTTTGTAGATTTTCAGGAGTCCAAACTTCGGGTGGATTATAGAATTCCAAAGTCGAGGGTGTGCCCTCCGGAATAATTACCCAAGGTTGTTTTGTCGAAGTATAAATATGAATATCAGGAGGTAAATTTTCCGGGTGGTCAAGTGTTCCGACACGAATGAAGAAAATATTAGGCCCAGCCTGATAATAATGGCTCCAGACCGCCACGCGACATTTGGGACACCGAGCGATTTTTTGCCCATTACCACTTTGTGATGGCGTGTTGATAATCTCGCACTCTCCGGTTTCAATTTTTACAGCACTTGCTTCTATTACCGCATTTAGCGCAAAGGCTGTTCCTGTCTCACGCTGACACCACGTGCAGTGACAGCAATGGACAATTATGGGCTGCGAAGTCATATGATAGCGAACATGACCGCAACTACATTTTCCGCATAATTTTACAGAACCCGGATTCATTTCTGATCTCCTTCTTGTAAGCCCGACGCCTCAAATATCGGCCGGGCGTAGCAAGGGCCGATTACTTTGACTTGTCAACCATTTACAGTGCGCCTGTAATTTGTGCTTTAAATATAGCAACTACATCTGCGCCGGCTTTTTTTGCGGCTGCTTCTGCGAATTTCTTGGCGACGTTCTTGAATGTATTTCTCATTGTATCAGCATTCGCTTCTTTTTTTGATTTTTCATAACCTTTTTCGAATTTATTTATCTCATCTGGATCAAAGAACTCTTTTAGGACTGAAAACAAACCGCCAGCACTTACCTTAATGATTTCAGTGTTAAAACTGTGCTCAAATATCAATTGATTGTTTTTCAACTGACCTTGAAGCCAGTTTTTTGCAAGAGAGTCTTCAATGATGAGACATATTTTGCTGCCTTCGGTCTCCAGAGTTGCATCACTCAATGCGGCGAGAAGTCTTGCCCTGGCCTGATCTTCTACCCTGCCGCCAAATTTTAAAGCCGCGTCGTATCTCAGTTTCTTGATTTTAGCAACAGGAGTACGTAATTTTTCACTTACAGTCTGGTTTTTATACTGAGCTAAAGGTGGTGAACCCTCATGACCGTATTTATCGAGTAAATGCATTACCAAAGCGTCAATATCAGATTTCGGCATCGAGCCCAATCCAAACTGTAAGTAGTCCTTCAGAAAATCTTTTTCAAAGCTGCTCATTGCGCGATATTCTCCTAATGATTAACGCCCGTAGCTTGTGGAAGTCCGGTGCCATAGGAGCGGGGTTGATTCACTCATTAAGCATCATGTGTTGATTAAATTTTCAACAAGCACGCAAAACTCAATAGTACTTAGATCGCCAGAAAACACGGATAGTTGATAGGTATTGGCTGATAACTCGGATAATTTGATCCAACTCCAACCTGGTTTAGAGATAGATATTTGGTGATCGTACCAATCGTTGCCTACCTTCACCGTCCCTTTTACTTCTGCCGGATTGGAAAAATACATTAGGATCAGGAAATCACCACTTTCTGTGTTGATAAACCCTCCACCGCCAATTTGATCTTGATGAGAAAGGCTCAAATGGAAAGTACCCAGTCTCAACACTTTAGTGTTGGAAGGTACTATTTCTAATCTATTATCGGAGAGACGCTTGGCTTTCTTTTCAAGGTTATTTGGAATATTGAGACGAAATGTGTAGTCACTGCTGACCGGCGAAACGGCCAATATGTCACTGGTTGGATTGCCAAATATGGCACCGGGAATCGAAGGAAATATTAGATTTAAACCATTCTCGTACTTGTAATTTTCGATTTTATGGTAGCTATAGGAATAAAAACCGTATCTAAGAACGTAAGACGATTTTGAAGATTGGTTGGAACTATGGTTTACCGTAGCACATGCTTGTAATAGAAGTGGAATTGCAAGTAATAATAGAGGATTCTTCATGTATATCCTTATTCGTTAGGACGCAGTCAACACCCTTTGACCTCAACTCTTTGCGCAGCGTCCTAACGTTTTAAACACCGGTACAGTTTTGCGGTGTCCGAGTGCTTTGAATTGATAAGCCTTATTGTATATTTGTGCTGAAACCCATTAACTTCCACCCAAGCCCTTCGTAAATGTATTTTTGTACGAAGTGGACTTGATTTGGCTTAGTCGGATAATAGCCAGAAATAATTAAAACCCCGTTTTCATCGATACTGGGTTTAGACTTAAATTGTGGGCTGTAGTTATCCAAAATGGTTAGATCAACACCTATGTTGTAAAACTCGCCAAATGCCTCATCGAATTTTTCAATGGTGAATTGTTGTTGCCATAAATTGGACACATGCGAATGAAACTTAGCCATACTCTGATCATTGACAGAGTCAGCGAATATGTGCATGGCTTCTGCAACAAGTTGAATTTGCTCTTGCTCTGATGGAATTTGGATGGGAGATGATTCTTCCTGAATGCCTGAAGATGGCTTTTGAATAGAATAGATTTTCCATCCATTATCGCCTTTGACGAAATCTAGTGTGATAGGTACGACTCCACCAGATTCTGTAGTGATAGAGCCAACCAGGTGCCCACGCCCTCCATTAATTGAGCGAGATTCCCAACTTGCTTCCTTGAACTTGTGGATAAGGTTCTTTTCAAGGTATGCCTCCAGGTCAGCCTGATTTGTGCTGGCCTGAAAATCTTCAGATAAATAGGTATATGCCTTCTTCATATCCCTATCTTTTACAGCAGCAAAGAATTCATCTGCCGAAGTAACCATGTCGGCGGTAAAAAAGAAAATGGCTACTATAGCTAGAATGAATACCCCGACTACACCTAATAAGATTTTTACAAGTTTGTTCATTTTTATTCCTGTGTTTGTGAATTGGTAGCCTAAGGTCGCAATCACCAGTTTGTCGGGTGCATTGTGTTGTAGGGTTCAATTCCCTTGTATTCTGTTAAATTGCGGCCCGTAACTTGGTGCGGCAAGTTAGCGGTGCGATAGCTCGTTGCCTGGTAGGCGCAGGTTCTACCTGGCCCGTTAACAAGCGTGTGGCATCACGCCGACCCCTATTGTAAAACTCGGACAGTGGAATGGGCCTCGAGCCCGAATGTAGCAAGGATGAGGATCTATCGCAATGAGCATAGGCGCTACAAGGTGGATTGGTATAGGGGTGGACGTTAGTAAGTACACACTGGTTATCTATTGTTAAGAACGAGGTCGGTATTGGTAAATAGAAAACACACCTACCGCCATCAAGCGTTGGCTCGCAAAAGTGTCTCGTTTCAAACTCGAACGCATTGTCATGGAGGCCACGGGCGCCAAGAGTGATGACTGTTCGAACTGGCGATTGAGAGAGGATTACCGGCTATTGTTGTTAATCCGATCAATGTCCGGCGTTACGCAGGGGTCGCAGAAAAACTGGCGAAAACAGACAAAGTTGATGCCAGGCTCCTCCCGGAGTTTGGGATTATTATGAAACCGGCCTTGCAGCCGACATAATCAAAGATACAGATATATCTCAAAGTTATACTGGTCAGACATCGCCAGTTGATGGAAATGCGAACTATGGAGTTAAATCGCATTAGTTGATGCCAGATGAATTTCTGACAGATTACAGGCGTCAACTTAGGTTTTTTAGATAACGGAGCTTGAGCGATTTGCTGGGTCTTCGTTGAAAAAACCGAGCAACCACACCTATGCAAAATGTAAAACCCATTCCGGTAGCACAAACGGAGTGAAGAATATCTTCGAACTTGTCAAATGAGACGCCAGGCACCCAGGGTTTGTGGGAGAACGCAGCGGCTCCCAGCATGAAAGCAGAAAAGAGGAAATTCATCCAGTACGTGGCGCGCGCTCATCGGCATCGCATGGCTAACGACAAAGCTAGAACCGCAGAACCAAAGCATAAAAAGGAGAGGCGTTGGAGGGCATATCGATGTTATACATTTTACTCGTATATTCTTTTAAAGCCTTCAACACTAAAGCCATTCATACGCCGATTTCCAACCAATATCACTGGAACGCCGGAACCTCCCATTCTCACATACCGATTTTTAGCTTTGGCATTCTTCTCAATATCATACTCAACAAATGCGATATGATTCTCCTTGAAGTACTTACGCGCCTTTCTACAATACTTACACCACTCCGTTGAGTACATGACTACTTTTTTACCAACATCGTATATCGATGAATCAAAGGATACATGGGAGTAGGTATTGACCTTTAGCTTTACTTCCTTGGACTCGAGCCAAGCAGGTTTCTTATCACTAAAATGAACCTTCCCGTTTTCATCAATCCATTTATAAACACCTGCACTCACTACGCAGGAGATGGTGGTCATCAGCAATAACAAAAATAAGGGTCTACGCGGATTAGTGTGGGTCATTTAGTGGCCTCATAACGTATAATACTCCGTAAAAATAGGGTTTTTTAGTGGACGGTGGGCTCTGAAAAATTGTTTTGGTTTAGTGTAAGGGTTAATCATGAAAAATCCCCA
>JBNKHG010000010.1:0-2044 GCA_050290225.1 Cellvibrionaceae bacterium | reverse complement strand
TCGCGACTGCTTATTGATGATTTCCATTACAGATTCCCAACCTTTAGCATCCCATGAGTCTCGATTTAGCCACCAATCTTCCTGAGAACTGCAGTCATAAAAATAACTCGCCTCTGGCCCAAAGCCAATTATTCCCTCATTGATCTCATCAGACCTTAATGTCTGTGAGAAGAGAAGTAGCGCGATCAAAGCTATCTTGTGCATGACCTGGACTTTTAACGCCGCCAGCAACGGCCGGCGGCGGCTGGCGCCATAAATTGCGAAAGCAATTTTGGTGACAGTTGCCGGAGGTCCGATGCCTGGCCTTGTGTACGCCCGACATGGGCAATAACTGATGGGGTGAAAGTCCCCTGTAGGAGGACCACCGTTTTGTACGATCCATAATCAGTATTGAACGTGAACTACTAGCGAATGGCAAGGGCCAACCCGCGAGGGGCGGTCTGGAGGAAGCCGGACGCAAAACTGCGAGCTGACGGACAGAAACACCATAGAAGGCCGAGTCCGGGGGCGAGCTAGCACAAGATAGCGAAGCCCAGTGGTCCAACGTGGACACGGTAAATGGTGCGGTTGTGCAGTGAAAGTTATTGTTCTTATTCGGGGAGATCTGGCAGGCACAGGCATCCTGCGCTAACGCTTCGGAGATTACCAGTAAGGGGCTGGTTGATCAACCTCTTGGCGCCCTGGCTCCCGTCAACCAGCGGCGAGCGAACCTGACGGAAACCGGACGTTGCGAAGGAGGCGCCTGCAGGAGTAATTCTGCAGGTGATCTGCCAGAAGTCAGCCGACGGCATAGTAGCCAAACGCCTTGCTGTAATGGTAGGGACACGGTGAAGGCCTGAACATTTATCAACGAGCAGGAGGTACAGCTAACTTGGTCATACCCACTACTCAGTCGAGTCATGGTACTGCCCAGCGTACTGCTGTGTTACCAAGCTCAACCACCAACCTGCTGGAGCAGGTGCTGAGCCCATGCAACCTGGAACAGGCCTGGAAACGGGTGCGCAGCAACAAAGGCGCCCCGGGCATCGATACATTAACCATCGATGACTTCCCGGCGTACTTCCGCGAACATGGCCAGGCGATTGTCCGTGCGGTACGAAGCGGGCAATACCAGCCTTACCCCGTCAAACGGGTCTATATCGAAAAGGACGATGGCAGCCTACGAGGGCTGGGCATCCCCACTGTTTTCGATCGCCTGATCCAACAGGCAATCGTGCAGGTGCTATCTCCGATCTTCGATCCGACGTTCTCCGAGTACAGCTACGGCTTTCGGCCCCGGCGCTCACAGCACCAAGCGGTGAGAAAAGTGCAGGAATACATCGGCGAAGGTCGAAAGGTGGCTGTCGATGTGGACTTGTCAAAGTTCTTCGACCGTGTGAACCATGATTTTCTCATGACCCAGCTCGGTAAGAGAATACGGGATAAGGCCTTGTTGAAGTTGATCGGACGCTATCTGCGCGCCGGTATCGTCGAAGACGGTGTACTGCTGGACTGCCGAGAGGGGGTTCCTCAAGGCGGCCCACTGTCGCCGTTGCTGTCTAACGTGGTCCTGGATCTACTGGACCGGGAACTCGAAAGCCGTGGCCACTGCTTTGCTCGATTCGCGGATGACTTCGTCATTTTGGTCAAGAGCAGACGGGCTGGCGAGAGAGTACTCGCCAGTGTGACCCGATTCGTTGAGCGTAAGCTGAAGTTACAGGTGAACGATCAAAAGAGTCGGGTCTGCCCAGTAAGCCAGTGCAAGTTCCTCGGTTTTACCTTCTGGGGGAAATACCTGCGCTGGCACCCCAAAGCGCTGGCCAAGTTCAAGCATGAAGTTCGGCGATTGACAGGACGCAGTTGGGGTGTATCCATGGAAACCAAGATACGGGAGCTATCGGTCTATCTGCGCGGATGGATCAACTACTTCGGCATCGCCAATCAGTACCAACAGTGTGTCGACCTCGACCATTGGATCAGGCGGCGTATTCGCATGTGCTACTGGAAGCAGTGGCGCAAACCGCGAACCAAAATACGCAACCTGATCCACCTGGGTGTACCGCTA
>JBNKHG010000009.1:0-23195 GCA_050290225.1 Cellvibrionaceae bacterium | reverse complement strand
TGTTCACGGTGGTGAGTTTGCGGTGGCCAACGTGATGCGCGCAACGCTTTCTCTGGATCATCGCGTGATTGATGGTGTTACTGGCTCCAAGTTCTTACAAGCATTGAAGGACAGCTTGCAAACACCAGAAAGATTGGTCGGTGAATAGAATCGAATTTTTGTAGAGAGAAACCATGGCGCAAGTTGGGTTTAGGATGTCAAGAACAGCATTATTCGGGCTTAAATAAAACGAGTAGGTTTACCAAATAGCTCGTGGATTTAATAAATTACTATCGCTGTAAAATTGGAAAATAGAGTATATAACTCAACGTACTTTAATCATCATGCATTACGTTCTGGGGCTCGACAGGCCGCGTATTGAAAAGATCGCAGATATTATTGAGAAAGTTATGACTCATTGTGAAGAACTACGAAACGCAACAAATTGAAATCGTAACGATGAAAAATTTCAATAAAAGAATTGCCGTCATAACCGGCGGCAGCTCCGGAATCGGTCGCGCTCTGGCCATTCAGTTGGCCGAACAGGGCTGTCATCTAGCCCTGTGTGCGACCTCATCTGAGAAGCTGCGGGAAACAAAGCGACAGTGCGAAGCGGTATCGAGGGCAGGGGCGCGTATTTCGATGCATAAAGTTGATGTGGCTGATGAGGAACAGGTACTGCATTTTCGGGATGAGGTAACAGAGGCGCACGGTACCGACCATATCCACCTCCTGTTTAATAATGCGGGAATTTCCGGTGGAGGCAGTTTCATTAAAGATCCCAGGGAGCAGTGGGAAAAGACATTTGATATCAATTGGTACGGGGTCTATTACAGTACCCGTGCGTTCCTGCCGTTGCTGATGGCCTCGGAAGAAGGCCATCTTGTCAATACCAGCAGCGTCATCGGATTGTGGGCAGCGGGAGGTGCCTACGCCACGTCAAAATTCGTTGTTCGGGGGTTTACCGAATCCCTTATGTTCGACCTTCGCCAGCATGCACCCCATGTCAAAGCCTCCGTGGTCTTTCCAGGCAAGGTGCGCACAAATCTCATTGCCGAGTCCCAAAAACACCTGGGGTACGGTAACTCTGCTGAAATGCAGGCCGCCAGTCAGGCATTCGCCGACAGCGCACCGACGACGGCTTCGGAAGCGGCAAGCATCATTCTCGAAGGGATACGTCAGGAGCGTTGGCGAATACTCGTGGGTGTGGATGCCGAGCAAATCGATCAGTTGGTACGTGATGATCCCGAGAAAACCTATGACGATGATTTTGTATCTCGCATTGAAGCCTGGAGAGAATAACCCTCATAAAAAAATTGATGTCGTAGCGGAACAAGCAGCCTGACTCGAACACCAAATGGTATTAAGGAATTAAACAAATGCGAAAAAGTACTGAAGAAATCATTTCAATAAGAGAAAAATTTCAAAATTATTTTCCGGGTGGGCATTCCAATAAGGCAATTTATTCACAGTCTATGCGTACTATTGTGAGCCATGCGGAAGGCAGCCGGTTCTGGGATCTGGAGGGTATGGAATATATTGATTACGCCTGCGCCTTTGGTCCCAATATTCTCGGTCACCGGCACCCTGAATATATCAAAGCCCTGCAACAGTCGATGGACTCCACCGCTATGTTGATTGGCGGAATGTTTGCCTTTTCCGAGAATGACGTAATTGCCGCGGAAAAACTTATTCAGCATGTTCCCTGTGCGGAACGTGTGAAATTCGCAACCTCAGGGACAGAAGCGGTACAGGTAGCAATGCGAATAGCGAGATCCTACACCCGCAGGCCTTACGTACTCATGTTCGAAGATCATTATCACGGTTGGATAGACAATGTCGTGCTCTTTGAACCTATGCCTGAGCAGGCGAACAAGCCTTATGTGATCTCAAAAAAGGATGTCTTGGGAAGAGCTCCAGGGGCTGAAGAAGGCGTCCTGATGATTGAATGGAACAATATTGAAAAGTTGGAAGATACTTTTAGAAAATGTGGTGATGAAATCGCAATGGTTCTGATGGAGCCTTTTTTGAGCAATGCAGGAGGTAGACTTCCTCGTCCGGGATATTTGGAAGAAGTTCGCAAACTTTGTGATCAATATGGGGTTGTTCTATGTTTCGACGAGATACTGACGGGATTTCGAGTGGGTCTTAACTCCGCGCAGGGCTTGTTTGGCGTTACGCCGGACATTGCAACGTTTGGTAAAGCACTGAGTGGAGGCATGCCCATATCCGCCGTTGTCGGAAAAGCCGAAATCATGGACGTATTGAAAGAGGGAAATACCCCAAATTTCGGCACTTATATGGGTCATTTTTTATGCGTGCAAGCGGTTAACGCATCGCTGGAAATTTTGGGGCACAACGATGGAGTAGTTTATCAGGAGATGGAGCGAGTCCAAAATGGCTTGATGTCCGGATTAGATGAAATTGCGCGGCGCAGGGGAATTCCCCTAAGGCTTCAGGGTGTTACTGGATTGCTGAGTATGTTGTTTGGTGTTGACCCGGATACGGTTCAATATGCGAAGTCCGATGCGGTGGGTCTGGATAGCGCACTGGGCTTCAAATTTTGGCAGCTCATGCAAGAGCAGGGTGTTATGTGTGCGCTAGATCGATGGTTATTAAACATCGTACATACGGATCAGGATACCCAAATTGCGTTGGAAGTGGCGGATAAGGTCATGGCGAAATTGTAGCGATGAAAAGATCTAATGAAAGAATAGCCGTAATCACCGGCGGAAGTTCCAATATCGGTCGAGAGTTGGCAATCCAGTTGACCGAACAAGGCTGGCATCTTGCTCTGTGTGCGACCTCACCCAATGAGCTAGGTGAAACAAAACGACAGTGCGCCGACAACTTATTTCCAGAACACACAGAGAGGAGTACGCAATGACTCGTAGAACCGGGCTGGTCTGGCACGAGACTTATATGTGGCACAACACCGCGAATACTGGTACTTATTCGGTTGAACTTGGGGTGGAACCCTATCGGCATGTAGAGAGCCCCGATACAAAAAGGCGCTTTAAGAATCTGCTGGATGCTTCCGGGTTGACTCGACAACTCATTGAGGTCGAGCCGCGTAAGGCCACTGAACAAGAAGTGCTGCGGGTACACAAACCGGACTATCTCGCTCGGCTGAAAGCGCTTAACGAAACCGGTGGCGATGCCGGTGTCGGCGCGGAAATGGGACCTGGCTCATACGATATCGTGCTACTGGCCGCTGGGGGTGTCATCAGCCTGGTGGATGCGGTACTGGATGGCACTGTGGACAATGGCTATGCGCTAGTGCGTCCACCTGGTCACCATGCCATGCCCGATTATGGGTTGGGCCTTTGCCTGTTATGCAACGGCGCAATCGCCGGGCTACACGCCATTGAAGCGCGTGGTTTGTCGCGAATCGCCTTTGTCGACTGGGACGTGCATCACGGCAATGGCACCGAGGCCGCATTTTGGCAGGACCCCCGGGCGCTAACCATCTCCATTCACCAGGACGATAACATGTTGCCCAGCGGGGCGATCAGTGACATTGGCGAAGGGGCCGGGTGCGGATTCAATCTCAACATTCCCCTGCCGCCTGGTTGTGGTTACGGCGCATACGAGGCGGTGTTTGAACGTGTAGTACTGCCGGCTCTGCGTGCCTACCAACCGGAATTGATTATTGTCCCCTGCGGTTTTGATGCAGGCGCACAGGATCCTATGGGGCGCCAGATGATGCACAGTCGCGGGTTTCACGAGCTGACACTGCAGCTGATGGCCGTGGCGGATGAATGTTGCCAGGGGCGACTGGTGATGTGCCAGGAAGGGGGCTATAACCCGATCACGGTACCCTTTCATGGCTTAGCGGTGATCGAGGCACTTTCCGGGATCAAGAGTTCCATTGAGGACCCCAAAGGACCCATGTTTGAGTCGCTAGGCGGTCAGGATTTACAGGAACACCAGGAAAAGGCGATCGAGCGCGTAAAAGAGCAGTTGCAGCTAAATATGAGCCATTGGTAAAGGTATGACCGTTAAATATGTGCTCTGTGAAAGTAATAAAACGAGCGTGCGGCCGGAATGGATAGATGTTAATGGCCATATGAATGTCGCTCCGCAATTTTGAAGAGCTCTTGGGGGCACTACGTCCTGATTGGCATATTCCCATTCGTCTTAACGAATCAACAGGAAATAATTAGATCCTCAAAATTATGTCGAAATCCGCATCTTCAATATACGGACCTGGTTCGATCATTCTTGAGACTCCTCAAGGGAGACTGCTGGGATCAAGAACAGGATTTGATAGCGATATTTGCACATTCAAAGGTATACCCTATGGTATCCCTCCCGTGGGTGATCGCCGTTGGAAACCTTGCGAACCTGCCCCGGCATGGACGGGGACCCGATTGGCGACGGCGTTTGCTCCACAATGTCCACAACCGGGAATGCCGGAACAATCGATTTACTACGAATACAGGCCCCAAACAAGCGAAGACTGCCTTTACTTGAATGTCTGGACACCGACCACTGCCTTGGAGGACAAGGCATCGGCATTGCCTGTTATGGTTTGGATTCACGGGGGGTCGCTTATTAACGGTGGCTCTTCAGCTTATGACGGCGCCGAGTTGGCTCGTAAAAATGTAGTTGTTGTGACAATCAATTACCGGCTTAACATTTTCGGGTATTTCGCTCATCCGGAATTAACTAAGGAATCAGCGAATGCGACATCCGGAAACCAAGGTACCACAGATCAAATTCAGGCCCTGAAGTGGGTGCAACAGAATATCGGTGCTTTTGGCGGTGATCCGGACAATATCACAATTTTTGGTCAGTCGGCCGGCGCCTTGAGCGTGGAGCAACTACTGGTATCTCCGCCGGCAAAAGGACTTTTTCACAAAGCCATTATGCAGAGTCCCTATTTTCTGCCGTCCGTGCCGACGCTGGTGGCGGCCGAAAAAGCAGGTGTTGGATTGGCCGAAAATATTCAGCCGACATTATCGAACCTCGCTTGGCTACGTGCATTACCGGCAGAGAAACTGCTGGAACATGCCTTGGTCAACCACTTTCATACGGAAATGGTTATCGATAATTGGATCATGCCGGCACCGATTGTTAACTGTTTTGAACAGGGCCTACAACAGGAGTTGCCGGTCCTCCTCGGGTTTAATAGCGGTGAAGCATACGGCTTCACAGGAAGCGAAGGCATGCTCGCTTCCGAGCCTGGGAGTCCTGAGCAATACGTCAAGGACGTCATCGCCCGATACGGGGATCTCGCTGACGACTATCTCAAGTGCTATCCGCCCGAGGATTTACGCGAAGCGGTTTTTGCCCCCGTGCGGGACGGCATTCATGGCTGGGCGTCTGAAAAAATAGCCAGGGCCATCGCCGAAAAGTCAAACACGTATCTTTATTACTTTGACCACGTACCATCCTGGGCAGAGAACGCCCGCCTGGGCGCCTTTCACGGTGCCGAGATCCCCTACGTCTTCAATAACGTCAAGAATCACAACTTGATGGCGGGGCCTAACTGGCCTGCTTTCTTACCCAATGAGGCCGATATAACCCTGGCTGACATCATTTCCGGTTATTGGGTAGCGTTTGCCCGAAGCGGGACACCTGCCGTGCAAGGGCGGCGGGTTTGGCAGGCTTATACGGACAACGCCCACCATTACATGAAATTTACCGCTGGCGCCGCACAGCCAGATCGCAACCTGTTGCCCGGTACTTTCGAGCTGCATGAAAAGATTGAGGAAAAATACCGTAAGCATGGGGACCAACGCCGAACTCTGGGAGACGTTGGCTTGCAGGCCCCGATCATCAAGGAACTTGACAATGCCACTTCAAAAAAATGACATTCCCATAAATGAAACCGTTTATTTACAGGAGTTGAATGAAATTTGGGCCGCCGCCTGGCCAAGAAACCTGCCGCGTACGCCTGAATATCCAAAAGGCCAACAACCCTTAACCGAATACCTGCGCGCCTGGGCCCGTGAGCAATCTGAAAAGCCTGCCTTGCACTTCTACGGTTACGTTCTGAGTTATGGTGAACTGGACCGGATCAGCGATGCCTTTGCCAATGTACTGATTGAACGGGATGTGCAGCCGGGCGATCGTGTTTCGGTCTATATGCCCAACTGCCCCCAGTTCCATATCGCTTTTTACGGCATTCTAAAATGCGGCGCTGTTTACGCTCCGGTCAGTCCCATGGCCAAGGAGCTGGAACTGCGATATCAACTACAGGATTGTACACCCAAGGTCGTGGTGTGTTTTGATCAGTTACTGTCCCAGTTGGAACCAGTTGCCGATGAGCTGAACATTGAGTACATTTTTACTACCAGCCTGAGTGAGCTGATAATAGAACACTCCGTTATTCCCTTGCCGGAAATAATAAAGCAGCCTAAGTTAAACAGTGAGCGGGGCGTGGATTTCTTCGAGGCCCTTGAACATGCGCCCGCCGGTGTTCCGGACTATCGCCCGGGATTGGACGATATCGCCGCGTTGAATTACACTGGCGGCACTACCGGTCTGCCCAAGGGTTGTATCCATACTCACGGCGATATGCTCTATACCTGTGCCAGTTACCTGGCTTGCCTTGGAAAACTCGATCAGGACGCGGTGTCGTTGAGTTTTCTGCCGGAATTTTGGATCGCGGGGGAAAACGGGGGGTTACTGTTCCCTGTCTTTGGTGGCAGTACTTTAGTTTTGCTCGCCCGCTGGGATGTCGTGGGTTTTATGGCTGCCATCCAGCATTACCGAGTGAATGCCTGCGGTCTGGTGGTTGATAATGTTGCTGAAATACTGGAACACCCCAAAGTCGGCGATTATGACTTAAGCTCCCTAAAAAACACCGGTTGCAGTTCCTATATTAAAAAACTCACACCGGAATATCGCCAGCGGTGGCGGGCATTGACCGGCAGCACATTGGTGGAGGGCAGCTACGGTATGACGGAAACCCATACCTGTGACACCTTTACCACCGGCTTCCAGGATAACGATTTTGATTTATCCTTCGGCCCCACCTTCGTCGGTCTGCCGGTGCCCGGCACCGAGTTCAAAGTGTGCGATTTTGAGTCCGGAGAGCTTGTGCCTTTGGGCGAGGAAGGCGAATTGTGCATCCGCACATCCTCCCTGTTCAAGGGCTATTGGAACAACCCTGAGGCGACCGAGATGGCGTTAAAGGATGGCTGGTTTCACACCGGCGACAGCGGCTTGATCACCGAACAGGGTTTTATCCGCTACCTGGGCCGACGCAAGGAGATGCTGAAGGTCAAGGGCATGAGCGTGTTCCCTGCCGAACTGGAAACCCTGTTGGGCCAACACCCCGCCATCAAAGCCAGCGCCGTGATCGGTCGCGACGATCCGGTCCTGGGCCAAAAACCCGTGGCCTTTGTGGTCTTTCACGATCATGCCTGCGAAACGGCGGAAAGTTTATCGGACTGGTGCCGAGAAGCCTTGGCAGTTTACAAAGTGCCGGAGATTCGCCCGATCGACGCATTGCCGCTGACAGGAACGGGTAAGGTAAGGAAACAGGAACTTCAATCGCTGCTATGAACATTCCCTTAAATACCCCCTTAAAAAAGCTGTTGATCGCCAACCGTGGCGAAATCGCCATCCGCATCGCCCGCACCGCCGCCGAGTTGGGGATACCCACGGTGGCGGTTTATTCCCAGGACGATGCAGCATCGCTGCACATTCAACACGCCGATGAAAGCATTGAACTACCGGGCGCAGGTGTGAGTGCCTACCTCAATAGCCAAAGCCTCGTTGATGTTGCACTCGATACCGGCTGTGATGCGGTGCACCCAGGTTATGGACTATTGAGCGAAAACGCGGATTTTGCCCAAGCCTGTGAAGACAGCGGCATTATTTTTGTCGGGCCGGATGTTGCGACACTGCAAAGCTTTGGTGACAAAATCTCGGCGAAAACGCTGGCACGGACTGCCGGCATTCCCGTTATCGGAGGCAGCGATCAAATCAAAACCGCCGATGATGTCAGGGCCTTCTTCCAGGCACAGGACCGCGCGCCCATTATGATCAAAGCCGTCAACGGTGGCGGCGGGCGCGGCATGCGGGTGGTGAAGGAACTGACCGAGATTGACTCTGCTTTTGCCCGCTGCCAAGCGGAGGCGAAAGCCGCCTTCGGTTCTGACGAGTTGTATGTCGAGCGTTTTCTGCCGGCAATCCGGCATATTGAAGTGCAGATCGTTGGTGACGGCCTTGACGTGATCCACCTGTGGGAGCGGGACTGTACCATTCAGCGCCGCAACCAAAAAATCATTGAGCTTGCGCCCGCGCCTGGGCTGAAATCGTCTATCCGAGATCAACTGTTTGAGGCGGCCGTCACTATTGGGCGTGCCTGCCATTACAAAGGATTGGGCACGGTGGAATTTCTGGTGGAACTGGACGACTCTCCTGATGGGACAGGTGAGGCCGTCGGTTTCTTCTTTATCGAAACCAACCCCCGCATCCAGGTGGAACATACCGTTACCGAAGAAATCACCGGGCTTGATCTGGTGGAAATTCAGCTTAGGTTGGTAGCAGGCGAAACCCTGAGGGATATGGGGTTGCAACAAGCCGCCATTCCCAAACCCAACGGCATGGCCCTGCAAGCTCGCATAAACACTGAAACCCTGAACGCGCAAGGTGAGCTGGTGCCGACGGGAGGGACACTGACCCAGTTCCAAATGCCGGGCGGCCCCGGCATTCGTGTGGATACCTATGGTTACGCCGGCTATACCACCAATCCCAATTTTGATTCCCTATTGGCCAAGCTCATTGTCCATACTCGGGCAGACAAGGTGAGTCAGTTGCTGGTGAAAGCCGAGCGTTCCCTCTCGGAGGTTCGCATAACCGGTGTGGACACCAATGTGGATTTTCTGCGCCGGCTGCTCACACTTCCGGTTGTTCGGGAATGGCAAGTCAGTGTGCGCGGGGTCGAGGGCAGACTCAACGAGTTATTGAAGGTCGATGACTGTGCGGTTAAAAAACGCTATGTCGATATTGACTTGTTATCCCGCGATGCTGAAGGCATCGACCCGGTCCCGGTTTATGAAAAAGGCACACTTCCCGTATATCCTCCTATGCAGAGCGTTCTGGTCGCTTTTGAAGTGGAGGAAGGGCAGGTGGTCAATCCGGGCCATGAACTGGCTGTGGTGGAAGCCATGAAGATGCAGCATGTTATTACTGCTCCCTGCGCGGGAGAAATACTGGCGCTGCATGCCGCACCCGGAGCCGTGCTGAATCCCGGGGATGCGATTCTATTGCTGCGGGAGGCCGAGGAAAGGGACCCGTCGCCAACGAAAACGACGGAACTGGATCTGGACGCGCGCCGCCCGGATCTCGAGGTGTTGCAAAAACGCCTGGCGTTGACCTTGGACGCCAACCGCCCTGAGGCGGTAACGAAACGCCACGACCGGGGCCGGTGCACGGCGCGGGAAAATATCAGTGACCTCTGTGATGAAAACACGTTTCTTGAATATGGCCAACTGGTCTATGCCGCTCAGCGCAGACGCAAATCCAGGGAACAGTTAATGAAAGAGACACCCGCCGATGGCATCGTAGCGGGTATCGGCAGTGTGAACGGCCGTCATTTTCCCAGGGAGGCCAACCGCGTGGCGGTTCTGGCCTACGATGCCACGGTGATGGCCGGTACCCAGGGCAGTTTCGGCCATAAGAAAACCGACCGTGTGCTGGAGGTGGCGGCGGATTTGTCATTGCCGGTAGTGTTTTTCACCGAAGGCGGTGGTGGCCGACCGGGGGATACTGATTTTGCCGATGTTGCCGCCGCCGGACTGGACCTGAAAACCTTTCACATAATGGCTCGATTGAAAGGCAGGGGCCCCAAAATCGGTGTGAACTCGGGATATTGTTTTGCGGGCAACGCCGCTATCTTTGGGAGTTGCGATTTCAAGATCGCCACCAGAAACAGCTGGATTGGCATGGGTGGCCCGGCGATGATCGAAGGTGGGGGGCTGGGGACTTTCAGCCCCAAGGATATCGGTCCCGCGCCAATGCAATCGCGAACGGGTCTGATTGACGTACTGGTAGAAGACGATACCCAGGCTGTTCAGGCAGCGCGGCATTTGTTGTCTTTCTTTCAGGGCCCGCTGCCGGCGTGGCAGGCATCTGATCAGCGCCTGTTGCGCCACTTGATCCCCGAGGACCGAAAGCGGGTGTATGACATCCGGGCTGTGATAGCCACTTTGGCGGACCAGCATTCCTTTCTTGAACTCAAAGCAGATTATGGTCTTGCCATGGTCACCGGCTTTATCCGGGTTGCCGGCCGTTCCCTGGGCTTGTTGGCCAATAATCCCCAGCACATGGGTGGCGCCATTGATGCGCCCGCAGCCGACAAGGCCGCCCGGTTTTTAGCGCTCTGCAACCGTTTCAAGCTACCCGTGCTCTCCCTGTGCGACACGCCTGGTTTTATGGTCGGACCGGACAATGAAGAAGCGGGCGGGGTAGGTAACTCCTGTGCCTTCATGGCCGCCGGGGCCAACCTGGAAGTGCCTTTCCTGATGGTGTGCCTGCGCCGTGGATATGGACTGGGTGCGATGGCCATGGCAGGGGGCAGTTTCTCCACTACAGTCGCCACCGTGTCCTGGCCCAGCGGTGAGTTCGGCCCTATGGGGTTGGAAGGGGGGGTTAGACTCGGTTTCAAGCGAGAACTGGAGGCGGAGACTGATCCCCAAAAACGCCAGGCCCTGTTCGACAAGCTGGTGGCGCAGGCCTATGAAGCGGGCAACGCGATGTCCATGGCCTCCTTCCTGGAGATCGATGCGGTGATCGATCCGTTGGATACGCGGCATTGGATCATCAATAGTTTGGAAACCACAACCTGATCGAGTCAGCGCCCGGCGTGGCTCCTGCCCTGTGTGGCTCGATAATCGGTTGGGGTTAAGCCTGTCCACCGGACAAAGGCGTGGGTAAAGTCGCCGGGTTCGGCGAACCCCACCCTTTCCGCTATGGTGGCCACGGGGATTTGAGTATCCAGCAAGAGTTTAATAGCGAAATCGCGCCGCAAGCGTGTTTTTATCTTCTGAAAGGTTTCGTTTTCCCTGGCCAGCATTCTGCGCAAGGTGCGGGGGTGCAGGGAGACGATGTCGGCGACGGCGTTGATAGAGGGCGATGCACAATTTTGCTTTTGTAATTCCAATAAAACCTGCTCAATCTGGCTGGTTAGACTGCGCTCATCGCCCGGAATTCCCAGCCAGTCGTCTCGTTTCAGGGCGAGATCGGTAATTTCCGACTCCATTCGGTCAATCGGGATATTCAGGTATTTCTTATCAAAACAGAACTGACATTCCGGTTGATTGAACTGGATATCGCAATGAAATAATGTGCGGTAATCGTAGCAGTAGTCTGGTTTTGGCCCGGGAAAGCACACTCGAATCAGCTTGATGCGTTGGCTGATCAGCCAGCAGAAAAACCGGTAGGAATTACTTAACCGGTAGAAGTCGAGAATGTGTCTGTCCAATCCCTTCACGCATTTGAAGTTGACGCCCAGACAAACTTCATGGGTCTTGGGTATCAGTGTGTAACCGTAGTTGAAATCGTTGCGGTAGAACTCCACGAAGGCACTTGCGCTCTTCAGGGCTTCGCCGAGGGTTTCACTACCCAAGCCGATCTTGGCCACTTCAGTTCCCATAGGCGGTTGGGTGGGGTATTCCAGGAAACCCAGGTAAATATCGTTAGTGGCCTCCTGGACCGCCTGGATCAGGCTGTGGAGTTGCATGCCATCGATACGGGCTTCCGGGTCGTCGTAGGCCTCCTCGGGGATGCCCGCAGTTTTGAGAATAGGATATGGGTCGAATCCCTTGCGGACCGCGCCTTGAAGAAACCCTCTAACGTATTCGTTACCGATGTAGTCTTTGAATTCCAGCATGGATGGTTACTGTCCCCCGATCATCCAGGCGCCTCTTTTAATAGTAGCAAAGGCCTTGATTATATACGGATCGCGTATGGACTGAAACGTTCCGGCTTGGAGGGCGTGTTAGTGGCGGCAGAGTGGATTGATTATGTTGGTTTGTCCCGTGGCGACAATAGTTGTGTCCTTCATTCCCATGGGTTGTTGAATGTGGGTATCCCATACTCTGTATGCGGTGTATGAGTAATACTACGTGGGGCGCGTGACCGCCCGGAGAACCATGATATCCATGCAATGCAACACCGAGAATGCGGGTGCCGGTTCCCGGGGTCTCCAGGGGGGCACAGTCTGCGGGAGATTCGCAACCGGTTTCATCAGTTGGTATATGAATCGTTGGGATTGGCTTCGGAACTGTGATGAATTCAGCGGGGCGAAGAGCCCCCTCGGGAGGATGTGGCAATTGCGTTGTGTGATTTTACTGATTATTGCGGTTGGCTTGCCGCCGACCTCGGTCCTGGCGGCGCAGAAACCCTGTGAAGCGTTCATCGGGATGCAGTTTCCGGACGGGGAAATCACTCTCTCCAAGACAATTCCTGCCGGCAATTTTGAGACCCCGAACGGCGATACCTATCCGGTGCCGGCATTTTGCCGCGTCATTGGAGTATCCCGACCCACCGAGCAATCGACTATCCACTTTGAGGTTTGGTTGCCCGAGGACTGGAACGGCCGCTATTACCAGCATGGCCAAGGCGGCGGCGGGGGACAAATCAACTATCAGGCGTTGGTTGGCTTTTTGCTGGAAGGCAATGCGGTGGCAGCGTCAGATGACGGCCATCGAGTAAAAGGCATTGATGACCTATACCGCTGGGCTTACCAACAACCGGAAAAGGTAATCGATTGGGGTTACCGTGCATCGAAGCGCACGCGGGACAGTGCCCATACCCTCATGGAAGCGTACTACGGCGCGGGCCCGCATCATTCCTACTTTGCCGGTTGTTCCAATGGCGGTCAGCAGGGCTTGATGGCGGCCCAACGGTATCCGCAGGACTGGGACGGTGTTCTTGTCGGCGCGCCCAATATCTCCCTGACCCGGGATTTAGCGAGCCTCGGGTTCCGCGGGCAACTGTGGCTGGACGGACCGTTGAGCCGTATCCCGGCACAGATGCTACCCGTCATTCAGGAGGCGGCACTGGCGTCTTGCTTACCGCAAGCGCATGTCGTTGATGGCATCGCCGCGGATCCCCGCTATTGCCCGTTCGATCCCGCGGTTTTGGCTTGTACTGAGAAAAGAACGGACGACTGCCTCAGCGTTCCCCAACTGACCACCCTGAACAAAATCTATCAGGGGGCGCCGCACCCCGGGACCGGCGAGTTGTTTCAGTTTGGTTTCCTGCCGACGATGGAGACGGGCAGCGGATGGAAGCATTTTATGCCCGTCTCCGAACCGATGTCAGACGACGTCGCGACGCCTCCCACACCGCCCGTCTCCCTGTCCATCGCCGAAGCCTTTTACCGGTATGTCGTTTTTGATGATCCTCAGTGGCGTCTGGCCGCACTGAACTTTGATCGGGACATGGTGGTTGCGTACAACAAAAAGGTTGGGGGGGAACCACTTTCCAGCGTATTGAATGCCGATAACCCGGACTTGAGCGCCTTCAAAAACCGGGGCGGGAAACTGTTGATGTATTTTGGCTGGGGGGATGCGGCGATCCCCGCTCAGGGCGGTATCCGGTACTTTGACGATGTGGTGGAAAGGATGGGCGGTCTTGCCGATACCCAGGACTTTTTTCGCCTGTTCATGGCGCCGGGCATGGGCCATTGTGCGGGTGGGCCCGGCGCCAACGCCTTTGGACAGATGGTAAATCCAGCCTTGCCGCTGCCATTGCAAAATGATCCCCGTCACCACATTCGACGTGCCCTGGAAGCCTGGGTGGAAGAAGGCAGGGCGCCGGACAAGATCATCGCCACCAAATACGTCAATGACAAACCCGAGGCGGGGGTCGCTTTTACCCGGCCACTGTGCCCCTATCCCCAACGGGCGATACTACAGGGAAAAGAAGAAAACAAAGAAAACGAAAAAACAGAAAGCGCTCAGCGGGCTGAACACTTCGCCTGTGAAGACCCGCCGCGAGAGCGCCTCCCTATCCACCACCCTGAAACCACAGGGGTACCCTAACCCATGCCCGTACCGACCGTCCGTTATAAACGCTATGTGATTTCGCTGTTACTGGTGGTCTACACCTTTAACTTTATCGATCGGCAGATCCTTGCCCTGTTGATGGAGCCCATCAAAACCGAGCTACTGCTCAGCGACACGCAGCTGGGTTTTCTGTCGGGCATTGCCTTCGCCGTGTTTTACTGCACATTGGGGATTCCGATTGCCCGCTGGGCGGATTCCGGCAACCGCGTCACCATCATCTCCCTGGCCCTGGCCATTTGGAGCGGTATGACGGTGTTGTGTGGCCTGGTGACCAACTTCCTGCAATTACTGCTGGTGCGTATCGGTGTCGGCGTCGGCGAAGCGGGTTGTTCCCCGCCCGCCCATTCCCTGATCGCGGATTATTTTCCCCGCGCGGAACGATCCCGCGCGGTCTCGCTGTATATGATGGGCGTGCCCCTGGGGATTCTGGGCGGGTATCTGGCCGGGGGTTGGGTGAATGAACTCTATGGCTGGCGGGTGGCGTTCATGGTGGTGGGTCTGCCGGGGCTGTTGCTGGCAGTGCTGGTGAAGCTCAGTATCAAGGAGCCCCCGCGAGGATTGTCGGATGGCAGGGCTCCGGAGCCCGCCAAAAGCCCGGATCTGGGAACGGTCGTGGCCATGCTCCGATTGCAGCCCGCCTTGTGGCACATCGTCGCCGGCATTACCCTCGCGACCTTTGCCGGCATTGGCGTGTCACAGTGGATCCCCGCCTATTATATCCGCAGCCATGGCATGGCCACCGGTGAGCTCGGCTCCTGGCTGGCTTTCGTGACCGGGGTCGGCGGCATCGTGGGTATCTACCTTGGCGGCTATCTGACCCATCGCTATGGGGCCTCGGACGAACGGATGCAGGTGCGGCTTCTGGCGGTGAGCACCGCATTCATGCCCCTGGTCCTGATGACATCCCTGCTGTTGCCCAACCCGCAACTCTCGCTATTGGTGCTGTTTTTGTTCAACGCCCTGTATTTCTTCTACTACGGTCCCGCATTTGCCCTGATCCAGGGGCTGGCCAATGTAAAAATACGGGCGCTCACCATTGCCATCGTCATGTTCATTCAAAATTTGCTGGGGGCCGGGCTGGGGCCTCAGGCGGTTGGTATTGGTAGTGATCTACTGAAACCCTATTTTGACGAGAGTGCCCTGGGGGCGGCCATGCTGTTGACCTCCTTGACCGCACTCTGGGCCGCCTTGCATTTCTGGTGGGCCGGAAAATCGATTGGTGAAGAAACACTGGCCGCGCAAGGCGGGCAGATTGCCGGGGAGGGCACCTATGAACTTGATACCTGACATCCTGTCCGAACAGGCCATTCTGACGGCCTGGCGCCGCGACCTGCACGCCCACCCCGAGTTGGCGTTCAACGAAACCCGCACCGCCGATTTTGTGGCGGCGCAATTGGCAGAATGCGGCATTGACGTCACGCGCGGCGTTGGCAGAACAGGCGTGGTCGGTACTTTAACAACAGACAGCGGTGGGAAGAGCGTTGGCCTGCGCGCCGATATGGACGCGCTGCCCATGGAGGAACTGAACAACTTTGCCCACAAGTCGGTCTACCCGGGCAGGATGCACGGTTGCGGTCATGACGGCCACACCACCATGCTGCTGGCGGCCGCCAGGTATTTGGCACAAACCAGGCAATTCGAGGGTACTGTGCACTTTATCTTCCAGCCTGCCGAAGAGGCCAATGACACCGGCAGCGGCGCCCAGGCCATGATCGATGACGGGCTGTTCGACCGCTTCCCCATGGAGAGCATCTTCGGCATGCACAACTGGCCACCGCTGCCGGTGGGCACTTTCGCCGTTTGCCCGGGGCCTGTGATGGCCGCCATGCATCTGTTCGAAGTCACCATCACGGGCAAGGGCACCCATGGCGCGCTGCCGCACACCGGCGTTGATCCGATTCTGGCCGCGGGACACATGCTGACCGCCTGGCAGAGCATTGTCAGCCGCAATGTCGACGCGCAACAAACGGCGGTCATCAGCGCCACCAGTATCCAGGGCGGCGAGAACAGTTGGAATGTCATACCGCAGACGGTG
Organism: Cellvibrionaceae bacterium; assembly: GCA_050290225.1. Taxonomy (GTDB): domain Bacteria; phylum Pseudomonadota; class Gammaproteobacteria; order Pseudomonadales; family Cellvibrionaceae; genus JBNKHG01. Next base: position 7,148 of record JBNKHG010000009.1, on the reverse strand, counting down.
CGGATCCGTGGCACGGCCCGCGCCTTTACCTCGGACATTGGGGAATTGATCAAAGACCGATTTACGACTATCACCGAATACACAGCGCAAGCTCTGGGCGTCAAAACTGACATTCACTGGGAACAGCGCACGCCGGCGACCAACAATGATCCGGAGATGGCCGCCATGGCGCAGAAAGTCGCCATCGACGTGGTGGGTACGGATCAGGTATTGCCGCCCCAGGAAGCCCCTCGGCAAACCGGTTCCGAGGATTTTGCCTGTTTTCTCCAGCACAAACCCGGCGCCTATATCTGGCTCGGCAATGGTAATGCCGCCGGCGGCGAAGCAAATGAAACAAGCCAGGGAAGCGTCTGCATGATCCACGAACCTCGTTATGACTTTAACGATGCGATTCTGCCGGTGGGGGCGAGTTTTTGGGTGAGGTTGGTGGAAAGGCTGTTGGCGTGATCGCCTGTTATACGCCTTGTCTTAAGCGAGCAGAGGTAAAAGCCCCTTAGACTATGAAAATGTTTCTCACGTTTCTCGCCTTTGGCGGTACTTTGTCCTTCGCCGTTAGCGGCGCATTGCAGGCGGCCAGGCACCGAATGGATATTATCGGCTTTATTTTTGTTGGCTGTATCACCGGCGTGGGCGGTGGCACGTTCCGGGATCTTCTCCTGGATGTTCCGGTTTTCTGGCTGGGTCAGTGGCAGTACGTGATGGTGTGTACGGTGGCGGCGGTAGCCACCTGGTTTGCCTCCCCCTGGGTGAAGAAGGCAACCGTTGCCCTAATCTGGACGGATGCCGTGGGGATGGCGTTATTCAGTGTGCTGGGTGCGCAAAGGGCGCTGGAATTGGGGATGAGCATCCCGGCAGCTGCCATCATGGGCATGTTTAGCGCTTGTCTGGGCGGGATTGTCCGGGACATGATCCTCAATGAACTACCGATTATATTGTGCCGGGAAATTTACATCAGCGCCTCGTTGGCGGGTGCCTTGGGCTACGCTTTTGCGGCAGCGCTGCTCGGCCTGCCAGAAACCCTCGCGTTGTTGTTGGGTTGTGTTGCGGCGTTTGGTATACGAGCGCTGGCCATCGTATACCGGCTCAGTTTACCGACCCACGGTGTTGAGTGACGATGAGTAAGGAAGCGCCTTTCCAACGTGCATCAGTCCAAGGTGCCCCATCCTGTCCGCCTGGCATCCATAGATTTCTGAGCATTTGGGGCCTGACAAAGGCTGTAGAGATTTGGCTGTTTGCCTGCGCTTTAGGTCTCCCGCGTTTGTCACTGGCTGGTCACCACCAGATAACACACCAGATTTTTCTTGCCGGCATTTTCGATCACGTGGGTCAGATCCGCCCGGTAATGGGCGGAGTCACCGGTGGACAGGCTGCAAACGCTGTCACCGGAATGGATTCGTGCCGCGCCGCTGACGACAGTGACCAGTTCACGGGTGCCCTGGTAGTGGGGCGCGCTGGCCAGTTGAGCGCCGGGGGCGAGGGTGACTTCGTAGAACTCGATGTTCTTCTCCATGTGCAGCGGGGAGAGGGTGCGGATCTGACACTCGTTGTCGGAGCGGAACAGGTTGTTGGGGTCGTCGCCGTGGACGAGTTCAATGGTGGAAGACATCCAGGGTTGATCGATCAACTCACCGATGGTCATGCCGAACGCCTCGGCAATCCGGTAGGTCACTGCCAAGGTGGGATTGGCGTTGCCCCGCTCGATCTGGCTAAGCATGGAGCGGCTGACCCCGGAGGCCGACGCCAGTTGCTCCAGGGTCAATTTGTGTTGTTTACGCAGGGCGGCCACCCGTTCGCACAGGGCGCGGCCAATAGGGTCGCCGCCGGCATTGGCATCAGTTGCTTGAGGAGCGGGAGGGGATTTTTTCATTCGGGCCATGGTGATACCTATGGTTGATAAAGCGCAAAATAAGAGATATAAATCTTGTATAATGGAAAATACAAGTTTACTATGGTGGAAATATTTCTTTAATATTAGATGAAATGCGCCGCAAACGGAAGTACCTAAGATGAAAGCTCTGGTGAAAAAATACGCCGAAGAGGGCCTCTGGCTGGAGGATGTGCCCGAGCCCGAGATCGGCATCAACGATGTGCTAATCAAGATCGACCGCACCGCTATCTGCGGTACGGACCTGCATATCTGGAATTGGGACAGTTGGGCCCAAAAGACCATTCCCGTGCCCATGGTGGTGGGGCATGAGTTTGTCGGCGAGATCGTCGAGGTGGGAAGCAACGTCAACGATTTCCGGCCGGGGCAGATTGTCTCGGGTGAGGGCCATGTGGTGTGCGGTCGTTGCCGAAACTGTTTGGCGGGGCGGCGGCACCTCTGCGCGCAAACCAGCGGTGTCGGTGTCAATCGTCCCGGTGCCTTTGCCGAATACCTCTCGTTGCCCATGTCCAATGTGTGGGAGCACCGCCCCGGTATCGATTTGGACGTGGCGGCGCTGTTCGATCCCCTGGGCAACGCGGTGCATACCGCCCTGCAATACGACCTGTTGGGTGAGGATGTGCTCATCACCGGCGCCGGCCCCATCGGTGCCATGGCCGCCGCAGTGTGCCGTCACGCCGGTGCCCGCCATGTGGTGATCACCGATGTCAATCCCTCACGATTGGCTTTGGCCCGGCAACTGGGTGCCACGTGCACGGTGGATGTGACGCGGGAGAACCTGGCCGATGTGCAAAAGGCGCTGGGTATGTCCGAGGGATTCGATGTGGGCCTGGAAATGTCCGGCAACCCGTCCGCGTTTCGGGACCTGCTGGCCAATATGTGCCATGGCGGCAAGGTGGCCATTCTTGGCATTCCCGGTGAGGAGTTGGCCATCGACTGGAATACCGTGATTTTCAATATGCTGACGTTGAAGGGGATCTATGGCCGGGAGATGTACGAGACCTGGTACAAGATGTCCGTGATGGTGGAATCCGGGCTTGACGTGGCGCCGGTGATCAGCCACCGCCTGCCCTATACGGACTTCCGGCAGGGCTTCGAGGCCATGAAGGCCGGTAAGGCCGGCAAGGTGATACTGAAATGGTGACGACCCACGCGGAGGCACAGAGAGGTCAAGGGCCTTTTCAAACAACCTCTCTCTGTCCTCGCGTCCCGATGAGAACACCGATAACAACCCCATTCAACAGGAGCGAGGCCCATGGCTGCCGCCTTTGACAACTATCGTGAACACCTGGATCACGAACTCTCCACCATCCGCGACGCGGGCCTTTACAAAAACGAGCGCCTGATCACCACCCCGCAAAGCGCCCATGTGGGCATCAACACGGGCGGGGAGGTCCTCAACCTGTGCGCCAACAATTACCTGGGCCTGGCCCAGCACCCCGAGGTGAACGCGGCCGCCCGAGAGGGGCTGGAGGCGTGGGGCTACGGCATGGCGTCGGTGCGCTTTATCTGCGGCACCCAGACGGTGCACAAAACGCTGGAACAAAAGCTCAGCGCGTTGCTCGGCATGGAGGACTGCATTCTGTATCCCTCCTGCTTCGACACCAACGGCGGCCTGTTCGAGGTGCTTCTGGGTGACGCGGATGCGGTGATCTCGGACGAACTCAATCACGCCAGCATTATCGACGGGATTCGCCTGTGCAAGGCCAGGCGCTACCGCTACCGCAACAACGACATGGGCGATCTGGAAGTCCAGCTCAAGGCGGCGGACGACAGCGGTGCCCGCTTCAAGCTGATCACCACCGACGGTGTCTTCTCCATGGACGGTACCATCGCCCGTCTCGACGAGATCTGTGACCTGGCGGAAACGTACGGCGCCCTGGTGCATTTCGATGACTGTCACGCCACCGGTTTCCTCGGAGCCAATGGCCGGGGCACCCACGAGTACCGGGGCTGCATGGACCGGGTGGATATCCTCACCGGCACGCTCGGAAAAGCCCTGGGCGGCGCCAGTGGCGGCTTTACCTGCGCCCGAACGGAAATCGTCGAGCTGCTGCGCCAGCGCTCGCGCCCCTACCTGTTCTCCAACACCGTGGCGCCCCCGGTGGTGGCCGGCGCCCTCAAGGCGGTGGAGCTGGTGGAAACGTCCCCTGGGTTGCGGGACCGCTTGCGCGAGAACACGGCCGCCTTCCGGGAAGGCCTGGCACAACGGGGCTTCGAGCTGTTGCCGGGGGAACACCCCATCGTCCCGGTGATGCTCCACGACGCGTCGCTGGCCGGTCGGTTTGCCGAGGCCATGCTGAAAGAGGGGGTTTACGTGGTGGCGTTCTCCTACCCGGTGGTGCCCAAGGGCAAGGCCCGTATCCGCACCCAGATGTCGGCGGCGCTGACTCGCGAGGACATTGATGTCGCCCTGGCCGCGTTCGGTCGGGTGAAACAGCAGCTGGGCATCTAAGCAGGCACGAGGACGCCAACCATGAAATTACCGATCTACCAGATCGATGCCTTTGCCGAAAGGACCTTTGAGGGCAATCCCGCCGCGGTCATTCCCCTGAAGGAATGGTTGGCGGAGGCGGTGATGCAGGCCATCGTCGCCGAGAACAATCTGGCCGAGACGGCGTTCTTTGTTCCCGATGATGACGGTTTTCATATTCGCTGGTTTACCCCCAACAAGGAAGTCAAACTCTGTGGCCACGCCACCCTGGCAGCGGCATTTGTACTCTTTGAAGAATCGGGCTATGGGCAGCCGATGATTCGATTCAGCTCACTGTCAGGCCTTTTATCGGTCAGCCGAACTAACGGGTTGTTGACGCTGGATTTTCCCGCCCAGAAGCCCGAACCTTGCGATATACCGACGCGCTTGCGGCGGGTTTGGGCAGGCGCCCTCTGGCCTGCCTGTGCAACGAAGACTATGTGGCCGTTTTCGCCAGTGAAGCCGATGTAGCGGACCTTGAACCCGACCACCGGTATCTGGAGCAACTGGATCTTCGCGGGGTGATCGTCACCGCGCCCTCATCGGACTACGACTTTGTTTCCCGCTTCTTTGCGCCGAAATACGGTATCCCGGAAGACCCGGTCACCGGCTCCGCCCATACCCAGTTGACGCCCTATTGGGCGAAACGGTTGGGGAAGGTAATCCTTAACGCTCAACAGATCTCGTCTCGGGGTGGAAAGCTGAAATGCAATCTACAAGGTGATCGTGTGCTGATATCCGGCTCAGCGGTTATGTTCTTGAAGGGTGAGATCAATGTGCCTGAATAGTGTCACACGCCCCAGGATTTTTGTGCCGAGCACCACCAATGCAGTTGGTGGGGGCATAAACCTTTTATCTTTTTTAGCCGGAGACCCGGATATCGTAAATAGGGTAACCCATTGCCCCGCAATCAAGGAGAACCAATTACATGGAGTTACGTCACCTTCGCTATTTCCTCGCCGTCGCTGAAGAATTGCATTTCGCGCGCGCGGCGGAACGCCTGTGCATCGAACAGTCGCCCCTGTCGCGGGCGATCAAGGAGCTGGAGGCGGACCTGGGGATTCGCCTCTTTAATCGCACCACCCGCAGCACGCGGTTGACCCGCGCCGGGGAACGTTTCCTGGAGCATGTGCCGCGCATCTTCATCGCACTGGAGCAGGCCCAGGACAGTGTGCGTTCCGCCGCTCTGGGCTTTCAGGACCAGTTGCGCGTCGCCCTCTCCGACGGTATCACACCGCCCCGCCTGACAGCCCTGCTGGCTCAGTGCCGGGAGGAGGAGCCGGAGGTGGATGTCCGCGTTTTCGAGGTGCCGTTGGCGCAACAGATCCGAGGCCTGCACGATGATCTCTACGACGTGGGCTTCGCCCAGTGCGCCGAGGTGGGGGACGGCATCGTGGCCGAGCCCGCCTGGAGCGAGCCGCTGGTGGTGGCGATGCCGCCCCGGCATCCGTTGCTGGCCCACCAAAGCATTTCCGTGGAAGAGTTGGTGCGCTATCCACTGGTGGCCTGCGATCCGCAGTTGTGTGAAGGGTATTGCCGCCAGGTCTGTCGCATTCTGCGCGGCGCGGATCGGGAACCGCTGGTGGTGGAGAAGGTGGCCTCCCTCGACCTGAAAATGACCCTGGTGGCGGCCGGTTACGCCCTGGCGGTGGTGGGGGAATCCCATATCGAGGCCTCCCGCAACGAGGGCGTGGTGGCCCGGCCATTGGCGGGACCGGCACCGGCGCTCACCACCTGGCTGCTGAGACGCAATACCGACCCTTCCGAAACACTCAAGCGGTTTATCGAGCGCGTCATTCCACCGACTGACGAAACGCCACCCGGGGAGGATTCCTCCACAGCCGAGTCGACAGAAGGAGCCTGATCATGAACCGACTTTTTGTATTACTGGTTGTCCTGTTGGTGACCGCCTGTGGTGATCCCGATGCCACTGAAACCCCTTCCACAAAGATTACACCTGCGGACACCGTCGAGTCGCTGCTGGCGAACCCCGAGCGCCTGAAGGCCCTGCGCAAGCAATGCCGGATCAATCGCGCCGAGCTGGGTGATGAGCTGTGCAACATTGTGGGGGAGGCCAACACCCGGGCGTTTCTCGGGGATGGCGAGGTGCCCTACACGCCGCCGGACGAGTCGCCGCCGTTTTGATGGCGGGCATTTTCGGGCATCGACACACTATTTTTTCAACGTCGTTTGTTCGCTCAAACACCCCCTTCTTCCCGGCACTTTTCTGCGGTTGTTTCCTGCACGAAATCTTGTGATTTTCTCCAGTATTGTGCCGATAACGGTCTTTGACCGGCACTGATCCGGCACCGATTCTGTCGCCTGTATGCGCGCGACTTCGCGCAGTAATTCAGGACAGATTCGGAGGCGGACATGCGGGCGACAGGGGTGCTCTACGGTCAGGTGCTGACGGTGTTCGGCATCGTCATCGCCGGGGTGTGGGGCGCCACCCAGTGGACCGCATCGGCGCTTGGCCATCAGTCCCGTCTGGGCGCGCCCTGGTTCGAACTCTTTGATAAGCCGGTCTACCACCCCTGGCGGTTGTTCGACTGGTGGTTCTTTTTCGACGCCTACGCACCCGAGGTGTTTTTGATCGGTGGCGCCATCGCCGGGCCCTGCAGGCCATGCAGGCGACCAACCAGTTGCTGGCCTTGCAGGCCAAGCAATCCATTCAGGCCCAACAACTGCAATTGACCCAGGATCGGGCCGCGTCACTGGAACTGGCCCGGCAGGCGGCAGCCACCGAGCGTGGCCGGGAAGTGACCCGGCGCTTTCTGGGGCAGGGCACGG
>JBNKHG010000008.1:0-22950 GCA_050290225.1 Cellvibrionaceae bacterium | reverse complement strand
GTAGCCGTTCATGTGCTCGTTCTGCACCAGGCTGATGGATTCCACCCCGGCGCCCACGGCGATGGGCACGTTGTCCACCATTACCTGCTTGGCGGCGGTGGCGATGGCGTAGAGGCCGGAGGAGCACTGGCGGTCCAGGCTCATGCCGCCCACGGTCACCGGCAGGCCGGCGGCGAGGGCCGCGGTGCGGCCGATGTTGTAGCCGGTGGAGCCCTGTTGCAGGGCGCAGCCCATCACCAGGTCGTCCACTTCGCCCGGCTCCAGGCCGGCGCGCTTGACGGCTTCACGAATGGCATGGCCCGCCAGTTGCGGGCCCTTGGTGTTGTTGAATGCACCCCGGTAGGCTTTGCCAATCGGTGTGCGAGCGGTGGAGACAATAACGGCATCTTTCATGGCTAATCTTTCCTTCTCTTCAATCTTCAAACAGAGTTAAGCGGGTTGGCGATGGGCCAGGGCCTTTTCGACAAACTTGATGCTCTGTTCAGCCCCCTGCTGGGACAGTTTCTGGCCAGCGGGGTCGAGTATCTGTTCGATGTGCGCGCCGATCATTTCCGGGGTCTGCTCCTCCGGCGGCAAGGAGATGCCGTCGGTCTCATAAATGCGGGTGGCGGCATAGCCCCCGGCACCGGCGCAGAGGATCAGACGCGACGGCGCGTCTTCGCAGACGAGGTAGAGCAGGCCGGCGGTGACGCTCTCCACGGTCATCACGTCCGCCGCAGGGCCTTCCACCAAACCATCGAGCATGCGCGTGGCTGCAGCGGGTGCCAGGGCGTTGACTTTGATGCCGTATTTGGCACCTTCCAGGTGCAAGGTGTTCATCAACCCCACCACCGCCATCTTGGCGGCGCCGTAGTTGGACTGGCCGAAGTTACCGTACAGACCAGAGGACGACGAGGTCATCACAATGCGACCGTACTCCTGTTCCTTCATCAACTCCCACACCGCCTTGGTGCAGTTCACCGTGCCCATCAGGTGCACGTCCACCACCAGGCGGAAGTCGTCCAGGCTCATCTTGGAGAATGTCTTGTCCCGCAGGATTCCGGCGTTGTTGACCAGGATATCCACCCGGCCCCACTGGGCCAGGGTCTGTTCCACCATGGCATTGACCTGGGCGACATCGGTGACACTGGCGCCGTTGGCGATGGCCTCTCCGCCCAAGTTGCGGATCTCTTCCACCACTTTTTCGGCGGCACTCAGGTTACCGCCGGTGCCGTCCACCGCCCCGCCCAGGTCGTTGACTACCACTTTGGCGCCCCGGGCCGCCAGGGCCAGGGCATGGGAGCGGCCCAGGCCATTGCCCGCGCCGGTGACAATGGCCACCTTACCGTCATATCGAATTGTCATTCGTTAACCTCATTTATCAGTTGCAGTTACCGGCGTCCGCTGCCTCTTTTCATTTCAGGATTTTTTACAGGAATCACCTGGGCGGCATCACCCTTGAGATTGCCATCATCCCAGGGTGGCGAAGGTCTTATTCTCTGCCACCAGCTTTTCCAGTAATGGCGACGGGGTAAACCACATCTGCCCGTAATCCCCCAACTGTTCCCGGTATTGGTTGATCGCCGCCAGTACTTTTTCAGGGCCGATTTCGTCGGCGTACTGCATGGGGCCGCCGCGCCATTTGGGGAAGCCGTAACCGTTGGTCCACACCACATCGATATCGCTGGAACGCGTGGCAATGCCCTCTTCCAGAATGGCCGCTCCCTCGTTGATCAGGGGGAACAGGCAGCGTTCGAGAATTTCCCGGTCGTCGATTTGCCGCCGCTCGATGCCAAACTCCTCGGCGGTTTTTTCCGCCAGGGCGATAAAATCGGGATCGCTGATCTGCTTGCGCCCCTCGTAGCGGTAGTAGCCGCGCCCGGTTTTCTGGCCATAGCGGCCGAGTTCATAGAGTCTGTCCCCCAATACTTCGAAGGTGGGGTCCTGGGCGATGCGATCCCGGATGGACTGGCGCACCAGGTAACCCACATCGACACCCGCCAGGTCGTACATGGACACCACCCCCATGGCCAGGCCGAACTCCGTCAGCACCCGGTCCACCTGTTCCGGGGTAGCGCCTTCCAACAGGAGTCGATTAGCCTCCCGGGAATACGGGCTCAGCATGCGGTTGCCGACAAAGCCGAAGCACACACCCACCACCACCGGCTGTTTGCCGATGGTAACTGCCAAGTCCACGCAAGTGGCAATCACGTCGTCTGCGGTTTTGTCGCCGCGCACGATCTCCAGCAGTCTCATCACATTGGCTGGGCTGAAGAAGTGCAGGCCAATCACATCTTCCAGGCGGCTGGTGGCCCCGGCGATTTCGTTGACATCCAGGGTGGAGGTATTGGTGGCCAGGATGGCGCCGGGCTTGCACACCTCGTCCAAAGTCCGGAAAACCTTTTGCTTGACAGCCATGTTCTCGAACACCGCCTCGATCACCAGGTCGGCATCGGCGAGATCCGCGTATTCCGTGGTGGGCCGGATCAACGCCATGCGATCCTCCACCTGCTGTTCGGTAAAGCGCCCTTTTTTGACCGAAATTTCGTAGTTATTGCGAATGGTGCCAATCCCCCGCTCCAGGGCACCGGCGTCGAGATCGAGAATAAAGGTTTGAATGCCGGCATTGGCGAAGTTCATGGCAATACCGCCACCCATGGTGCCGGAGCCGATAATCGCCACCTGCCGGATTTTCCGGCGGGGGGTGTCCGCGGCGATGCCGGGCACTTTTTTGGCCTGGCGCTCGGCAAAGAACATATGCTGCAGTGCCCTGGCCTCGGCGCTTTCCGCACATTGCTGAAAGAGTTCCCCCTCGCGTTTGAGTCCTTCCTCAAAAGGCAGTTCGCAGGCGGCTTCCACACACTGGATACAGCGCTCGGGCGCAAAACGTCCTTTGCGGTCACGGGGTAATGTCTGCGCATATTGCACAAAGAAGTCCGCGGGCAGTGCCGACGTATCCACCGAGGTGGTGTAGGGACTGCGCAGGGGTGCGCCCTGGTCAGCCAGTTCCCGGGCATAGGCAATGGCCGCCTGCTCGACGTCGTCACCGGCATGCAGGCGATCGATGATGCCGGTTTCCCGCGCCTTCGCCGCCGACACCGGCTTGCCGGCGATGATCATATCCAGGGCGACATGGGGCCCGGCGATGCGGGGCAGCAACTGGGTGCCACCGGCGCCGGGGAGAATACCGAGATTCACTTCGGTGAGGCCGATTTTGGCGGTCTCGGAGGCCATGCGGTAGTGACAGGCAAGCGCCATCTCGCAACCGCCCCCGAGGGCGGGACCGTTGATAGCGGCCACGGTCAGTTTGGGAAGCCCGCACAGGTAGGTCACCAATTGGCCCAGATGCGGTTCCCGAACGGCTTCCCCCGTGGCGAACTCACTGATATCGGCACCGGCGGAGAAAAACCGGCCCTCTCCGGTCAGCACAATGGCCCGAACCTCGGGATCGGCGATCGCGCGATCCAGGCCCGCTTTTACCGCAACCCGGAGGTGGTAACTGAAGGCGTTGACCGGCGGGTTGCGAAACGCGATGACGGCAATGCCGTCCTCGACGCGGTAGTGGATACTGTCCTGACTCCCGGTGGTACGAACGTCCATACGCCCCTCCTACGCCTTGCCCTGCTTTTCGGGATAGTCGTACCAGCCCTTGCCGGCTTTCTCGCCGTACTCGCCCTTAACATAGTGCTCCACCAGGCTCGGCGGCGGCAGGTCGGCGGGGTTGCCGGAGGCACGGAAGGCTTCCATCCCCATGGTGTAGGAGAGATCGATACCGGTGAGGTCGTTGAGGCGGAACGGGCCCATGGGGTGACCGGCGCCGTGTACACAGGCCTTGTCGATGTCCTCGACACTGGCGACGCCCATTTCAAGCAGCCAAAAGGCTTCGCGGCCAATCGCACCGAAGATGCGGTTGAGCAGGAAGCCCTCCACTTCTTTTTTCAGGTGCACCGGCACCTTGTTGAGCTTTTTGCACAGTTGCAGGGAGAGCTGAGTGGTCTCGTCGGACACATGGGGCCCCTGCACCACTTCCACCAGTTTCATCACCAGCGCCGGGTTGAAAAAGTGCAGGTTCAGCACCTTGTCGGGCCGGCTGGTGACATCGGCGATTTTGGAGCTGACGATGGCGGAGCTGTTGGTGGCCAGGATCGCATGAGCAGGCGCCAGTCGGTCCAGGTCGGCGAAGATCTTGCGTTTGATATCGAGCACTTCCAGCACCGCCTCGATGCAGTAATCGGCCTCGCACACGGCTTCCTCAAGACTGGCCACGAAACGAATGTTAGCGCCGGCCTGGTCGGCCTGTTCCTGGGTCAGTCGCCCTTTCGCCACCCGACCGGGCAGGTATTTGTCGACGAATTCCTCTGCCTTAGCCAGGGTAGCGGGGTTCACATCGGTGCAGCGCACGGTGAAGCCGCTGATCGCGGCATGTAGCGCAATCTGGTGGCCCATATTGCCGGCACCTATCACGGCGATGGTTTTGATGTCGTCTATTTGCATGATTGTTCCTGTTCAAAGTTTTGGTTGGGTGGTCTTTTTCCCCTTTTCCCCTCACCCCGCCCCTCTCCCAAAGGGAGAGGGGGTTTTCGTTCTCTCTCCCGCCGGGTTAGGGTGAGGGCGAGCCTCTAAAACCACGCGTCTTGCATATCGAAGCAGACACGATTGTTGGGTGTCAGCAGTTCCGCCTGTTGCACGGTCTGGGGCAGTTCCCATTCGAGGTAGTAACGGGCCGCTTGCAATTTACCCTGGTAGAAATCCCGGTCCGCATCGGTGAGCGCCTTTTCTTTCTCCAAGGCTCGCGCCGCAGTGACGGCCTGTTTGAGCCAGATCCAGGCCATTACGATCCGCCCAAAGAAATCCAGGTAGACCGTGGCATTGGCCAAACCGGCATCCGGGTCTCTCTGGATTTCCGGTGACAGGGCTTTGGTGACCTGTTCCAGGCGGGACAAACCCTGCTCCAGCGGCTCGACAAACGCCGCCAGCCGTTCCACCTGCCGTGCCACGTGCAGCGTAATACGCGCCTCCTGCTTGAAGGCGTCATAGCCGTAATGGTTGTTCAGGGCGATTTTGCGGCCCAGCAAGTCCAGGGCCTGGATACCCTCGGTGCCTTCGTGAATGGGGTTGAGGCGCTGGTCCCGGTAAAGTTGCTCCACCGGGTACTCGCGGATATAACCGGAACCGCCGTGTACCTGGATGGCGAGATCATTACTGATACAGCCGTACCTGGAAGGCCAGGACTTCACCACCGGGGTCAGCAAATCCAAGAGCGCCCCCGCCCGTTGCCGCTCGCAATCGGTATCGGCGGTATGGGCATCGTCGAGCAGCGACGATGCGTACAGGCACAACGCCAGCGCTCCTTCCGCGTAGGCCTTCTGAGCCAGCAGCATACGGCGGATATCGGCGTGCTCCACCAACATCACCTGCGGGGACGCGGGATTCTTACTGGACGGCAACCTGCCCTGGGGCCGCTGCCGGGCATAGTCCAATGCACACAGGTAACCCCGATAGGCCAGGGTGGCAGCACCCAGTCCCACACCGATGCGGGCCTCGTTCATCATCTGGAACATATAGGCCAGGCCACGATGGGGTTCGCCCACCAGGTAGCCCACCGCACCGCCGTTTTCGCCCGTTCCTTTTTCGCCAAAATTAAGCACGGTGGAGGTGGCATTGCGGTAGCCCATTTTGTGCAGCAGCCCGGCGAGCGCCACGTCGTTGCGCTCGCCCAGGCTGCCGTCGTCATTCACCAGCACCTTGGGGACGATAAACAGGGAGATGCCGTGCACCCCGTCCGGCGCGCCCTTGATCTTGGCCAGCACCATATGGACGATATTGTCGGTGAGTCCCTGGTCCCCACCGGAGATAAACATCTTCTGGCCCTTGATGCGGTAGGTGCCGTCCCCAGCGGGCTCCGCGCTGGTTTTGATATCCGCCAGCGCCGACCCCTGCCCCGGCTCCGTCAACGCCATGGTGCCCGCGAAGCGGCCATCCATCATGGGCGGCATAAAGCGGGCCTTCTGCTCGGGGTTGCCGAAGCTGCGGATCAGGTTGCAAGCGCCAATGGTGAGAAACGGATAACCCGCTGTGCTGATGTTGGCGGCATTGAAATAACTTTGTGCAGCGGCGCAAATCACACCCGGCAGTTGCATGCCGCCCTCGTCGTAATCCTGGTGCATGGCCATAAAACCCGCGCTTGCCACCGCATCCCAGGCCGCTTTGGTCTCCGGAATCTGGCGCACCCGTTCGCCATCAAAGGTGGGTTCCTTGTCATCCCCTTTGCGGTAATGATTAACAAAAAACTTTTGGGCAATTTTTGCGGCGGATTCCAAAGTGGCGTCAAAAACCTCGCGCGAATGCTCGCGATAGCGAGAGCGTTGCAACAACGACTCCGCATCCAGCAACTCATACAGCAGAAACGTGATATCCCGATCACTTAATAATTTATCCATAGAGAGCACCAATGTATTCCGTTGATTGATACCATCAGGCGCGGGCAATACGCCCGAGACGGCCTGTCCCTCAGCAACCTTCTATCCAGTGGTCAGAGTGTGGAATACCCGCGCGCAATAGCCCATAGCCATGAAGGACAGGACAATTGGCAATAGCGGACAGCGCCCGCCAATGCGGTCGGGACGGGCCATCCTCAGACCATGGCAAAACCGGCGGGAAGAATTAGCAAAACCTGGCACTATAAGGTTGTTAGCGGCGGTCTAAAATACACCCCTGTTTTAAACCTTACGGGTTGTTTTTTAACCTGTCACAGCGTTCGCCGGGCACGGCACTCCGCCATTTGGTGAGGTCACATTACCATTAATAAAAACTTCACTAAATGGCTTTTTTCCTGTTTGGTGATGTATTAATATGAACACCTATGACCTCACCAAATGGCATTTCATATGACAGCGTTCATAGGCAGAGAAACTGAACTCAAAAAACTGCGGGAGCTGACAAGACTGAACACGTCCAGCCTCGTGGTGATCAAAGGGCGCAGGCGGGTGGGCAAAAGCCGCCTGGCGACGGAATTTGCGGAACATCTCCCCGGCTATGAATCCATCTACCTAACGGGCATGGCGCCGGAGGAAAATACCACCGCCGCAGACGAACGTGAAGATTTTGCACTGCAACTGTCCCGAGAACTCAATACCCCCCCGCCCCGCTCGGATGACTGGAACACGTTGCTCTGGGCGCTGGCGGACAAAACCCGGCGGGGAAAACGCGTGATTATTCTGGATGAAATCAACTGGCTCGGCAGCAAGGATGCGACGTTTCTGGGCAAGCTGAAATCAGCCTGGGACAGGGATTTCTCTAGAAACAAAAACCTGATTCTGATCTTGAGCGGCTCCCTCAGCAGTTGGATTTCCAGGAACATTCTACACAGCACGGGCTTTGTCGGCCGCATTCACCTGGACTTGACGCTGGATGAGCTGCCTTTACGCCATTGCGCGCCGTTTTTAACCGCCGGGCACGGCCACTTATCCAACTACGAAAAGCTGAAAATCCTGGCGGCAACGGGCGGCATCCCCTCCTACCTGGAACGGATCGACACCGCGTCGAGTGCGGACGCCAATATTCAGCGGTTGTGTTTTGAGAAAGAAGGATTTCTCTTTCGCGAATTCGACAACCTGTTTCACGACCTGTTTCATAATAAAAACTTCTACCGCCATATTGTCGAGGCCGTCGCGGATAAACCCTTGCAACTGGAAGAGATCTACAAAAAACTGGATATCGAAAAATCCGGCTACATTTCCGATTGCATCGATGAACTGATTCAAACAGGTTTCCTGTCGCGCCATTACACCTGGAAGATAAAAGATGCCCAGCCATCAAAACTCAGTAAAATCCGGGTGAGTGACAACTACACACGCTTCTACTTCAAGTGCATACAACCGAATAAACGCATGATCGAAAGAGGCGGACCCCATCAGTTGCCGGCCAACATCAACGGCATTCTGGGACTGCAGTTCGAAAATCTGGTGTTAAAAAACAGACCCGCTATCTGGTCGAAACTCGGGATCAAGGCCGAGGACATTGTGTTCGACAATCCCTATTTTCAGAGACCCACCAGTAAAACCAGAGGATGCCAGATCGATTACATGATCCAATGCAGGAATAACACGGTTTATGTGTGCGAAATAAAATTCAGGAAGGATTCACTCACACGCTCAATCATTTCTGAGGTGGACCAAAAAATACGACAGATCGCGAAACCTCGGAATTTCAGTTTTCGGCCGATCATTATCCACGTCAACGGTGTTCACGAATCCGTCCGAGAAGAGCGATATTTCGATGAAATCATCGAGTTCAGTGAATTGTGGTGACAGTTGCAAGGCCAGATGGACGTCTTGTTTCGCCGTTGTTTCGCCGGCCCTGCAAATATAAAAACCGCCAACCGAGGAGTACCAAGCGTGGCGGTTGTGTACGGCGGTGGCGGTGGCCACAATCATTCTCAAATGTCTCTCAATCAATCGCAGGGGTGCCGAACGACAACATGCCGGTAATCCAGTCCCGTGTGTCCATGGGGTCGATCACCGCATCCTCTTTTTCCACTGTCCGGCCCCACCATAAAGCCTGGGGTATCCAGCAAGCAGCACACTCCCCCACAAACCGCACACTCAAACACCAACCAAATATAATGCTAATCAAACATTATGCTTGACACGCATAATATACGCCCCCTGGTATACCCTAATGAACTTGCCATTCTCAAATCGCACATCGGAACTCAGCGAACTCGACAAAGCGGCCAAAGCCGGCGTATTGCTCGTCCTGTTTGGTTGAACGACCTCTTCCTCAACCGCGCCGCCCCCCCTCTACGGACGAGCACGCAAATTGTTGCACATTCGCCCCATGGGCTATGCCGCGTTCTGTAAAGCGTGCAACCTGAAACCGGCTGCTGACCGAACACGCCTCTACCGTCTTTGAAGATTTTTACCGGCAGCTACATCCTAATGCGCCCTCTCCGCGACAAGAATCAACGCCCCTCTGAAAGCTTTAACTCTTTCAGCATTTGTGACTTCAGCTTGTACTTCTCCACCTTGAAGGTGGGCGTCACTGGCAGTTCCTCCACAAACCGGAAATACCGGGGCCGCATAAACTTCGGCAGTGCGCCTTCCGCCCATTCATGCAGGCAGCTTTCGGGCAGATCCCCGCCATTTTTCAGTACGATAAAGGCCGCGATATCCTGTTCGTTGCCCTCGGCGGCCGGCACCCCGATCACCGCGCTGCGGTGGATGGCCGGGTGCTGTTGCAGTTGGTGCTCCACCGTCACCGCTGACAGGTTCTCGCCCCGCACCCGGATAAAGCCCTGTTTGCGATCTTCGAAATAATACAAGCCGTCTTCGTCGTAACTGATCAGGTCCGAGGGGTAATACCAGCCATCCCGCACGGCTTCGGCGGTCGCCTCGGGTTTGTTGAAATACTCCCGGAACAGCATGTCCGGCAGCCGGTGGCGGAAGACTGCCTGACCGGGCACACGGGGGCCGACGGGATTACCCTCCTCGTCCACCACCTTTACGTCCACCAGGGGGCTGGGTACACCCATAAAGCCTTTTCTGATAGTGCTGTTACCCGGTACCAAAGAGTTATCGGATACCAGTTCACGATGGTGCTGGCGAATCACCTCCTTGGAAAAGCCCTTCCACAACATCGTCGGTGTACCCTGCTCACCAGGCCACTCGTCAATCAAGCCTCCAAAACCCGCCCCCAGTTCCGTAGACCCGTACCCGATACCGACAAAATCAAACCCAAAGCGCCTGGCCACCGCGTGGTGATTGGCGGGCAGTGGCATCATACCCACATGCTTCAAAGTATTATTTCTGTCTTCTTCTGAGGGAGGCACCTGCATCAGCCAGTCGATCATCACATCCATCAACATGGCGAACGTGGCGCCGCTGGTGTGGATACGACGCCAAAAGTCCTTGGGACTGAACCGGTCCCACAGCGCCAGCTTGCAGCCGGACCAGACTGCTCGAACCACGTTAAAGCACGCCCCACCTACATGGTATAGCGGCAGATCGCTATAGATCACCTCGTCCTGGTGGCAGCGCCTCAAGAGGCCATAGATGTAGCCATGCATCCATTTGTGATTCTGCACCACACCTTTCGGGTTACCTGTCGTGCCGGAGGTGTAAATGATATTGGCCAGATCGGTTTCGAATACAGGTACATCAGGGGTGGTATCGGGCGCATCCAACAGCGCATTCAAGGTCAGGGCGCCAAATGATTTGTCGGGTTGAGCAGTGACTGCGGCGTTGTAATCATGATCTCCCTCTTCAGGTTCATGCACCACGAGCAAGGGCAATTTTTCCAGTCGCTCTGCCACAGCGTTGACATCGGCAACGAACTGTTGATCCAGGAACAACACCTTGGGCCCGGTATCGTTCAGGATGTAAGCCAGCAAGTCGCCTTTGTAGCTGTTGTTGATGGGGCAATAAACAGCGCCCAGCTTCCAACTGGCAAACATGGCTAGGGTGGTGACCAGATTGTTTTTGGAAAGAATGGAAATCCGGTCACCCTTACCAACTCCTGTCTTTGCAAAGCCGTTGGCGAGTTGGTTGGTCAACCGGTCGAACTCCTGATAGGTAAAAATCTGGCCAGCCTCGCCGTAATACAGGCAGGGGCTATCGCCTTTGAAGGCAACCCAGTGATCAAGTTTTTCGAGAACGGTTTTTCCCTGGGACAGAAAATCCTTTTCGAGCGATGGCAAATCTGGAATTGGCATTTTTTAGACCTCGTTATTAGCGCGCATTTAGGGAATAGATATCTCAAGATATCCTGAATTTCAAACTGGAAATCCTTGGGGGACATGGCCAGAAAAATTAGCGGCAGTGGTCATCCTTTAGCAACTACACATTCGTCGCCGAAAGTATCATCATTAAAAGCTATTGGATTTAACCGAAACTCTAAAAATATTCTAAGTTAAGTAGTCTTGATTTAAATATTTTCACCAAGCTCCTCAGCACGCTTTAAAAGGCTCGCCTCATCATCTTCTATATAAAACAAGGACAAAGCGACAAGGGCGACACCAACTATGGGTAAAGTAAAACTCCAAAGCATGGCATGCCGTAATGCTTCCCCTGAATTCGTTCCACTTGCAACAATGACATCACTGATATGTCCCGTTATATAGGGTCCAAGCGCGACGCCGACAAAAGTGGCCACCATAAGGGAAAAAGCAGATACAACCGCCCGGCCTCTCGGAAGCATGAGATCCATGACTGTCGAATAACCGGGACCATGCGCCATCGTGACAGTCAGATTTCCAAAGAAAATACCTACATAGACAAGTGTGAGGTTATCCCTGGTCAGATAAAAGAGCCCAGACAACATGGAAAGGGTTATACCCACTATCCAAACATAGAGTTTGCCTCTAGGCGTATAATCCCGCAATTTGTCGGCCAGCCTACCTCCGAGGACGATACCCAGAAATCCCATTGATGCCGTCGCCACCCCCACCACAAGCCCCGCTTCCCCGGGACTGACGCCATGGTATCTCTGGAGATAAGGTACGACCCAGAAACCAATTGCAATCATCATGTAGGTCATCGCACCGAGTGCAGGAATCAGGCAAATCAGTGTTCGACACTTGAAGATCAAACCGAATATGACCGGATCACGGCCCGCGAGGCTCTGCACCCACGAAAACACCGCGTAAACACCAACACCCAACGCCGTCCATTGCAGGATACCGCCAGTAAGGGAAATAAGAGCCCAAACGGCAATTGCGATAGCACAAGCGCCGGCAGTATTAATGGTTATCACCCTTCTTCCGCGTTTTCCCTTGGAGAAAATCCACCAATTTGCGACCGGCAACATACTAAGTAGAACCAATACTGCTTCGCGAAAAGGATGTGGGTGGGGTTGCTTGCTGGCTACACCATCGCTCGCGCCGCGTATGGGCTCACGTAAGGTTGCGACCCACAGCGCCATTAGCAGGCCTGGCAGCCCCACAATCATGAAAGCCGCTTGCCAGCCCTTAATACCGAAAGGCGCACCGCTTCCCGCCGGCCAGGCATTGTTCCAAGCCTCCAGAATCGTGCCACCGAGAAACAGGCCCAGCCCCGCTCCGATGTAAACCCCGCTCGAATAAATCGCCAGTACCGTGGTGCGAACCTTTGGCGAAAAATAATCGTACAGAATTGAAAAAGCCGCCGGAGAAGCGCTTGCCTCGCCAACGCCTACCCCGAACCGGCAGGCTGCCAATGGCAGAAAGCTTCGTGCAAAACCGGAGAGGACGGTCATTACACTCCAGAAGCCAAGGCCCAGGGAGATTAATTGCTTGCGGTTCCAAAGATCGGCCAAGCGGCCAAAAGCGATGCCGAAAGTCGCGTAGAAAACCGCGAAAGCCGTACCAAACAAAAAGCCCAGCTGTGCATCGGATACGCCGAGATCGGCTTTGATCTCCTCGGCCAGAATTGCAAGAATCTGGCGATCGATGAAATTGAAAACATACACAATCATCAGGACGCCTAATACATACCGGGCGTACCAGCCGTCTATCTGTGTTTGGGCGCTTGGCGCTTTTTCTTTAACCGCAGCCACTTCAGCTGCACCATTCGCTGTGATTACTTCCACACTTGAATTCATTGGTATCCCTGCTTTGAAACACATGGCGATTACCGCCAACAACATCAAAATATGGCCAGTGCATTAATCGGGGAGCCGGTGCCGCCGGGCACTCTCAAAGGTGATGCGACAAAAAGAAACTCCCAACGATTCCGCATTGCCGCTTCGTCGGCTACCCTTTCTAAATCAAGATTGTCTATCAACGGCATGCCCAAACCGACAAGTGCAAGCAGATGAAGCGGAAATTCCATATCAGGAATACCAGACGGATAGACATCATTTACTCCGTCCGAGCCCAACACAGCGACGTCACGATTTTTCGCCCATTTGACCACCGAGGCATGCAAGCCCGCCAGCCCTTCCAAGGTGCCCCGCTCACACCAATGCCGCCAACGGCCGGTGCGCACAATCACAACATCTCCCGACTCCACGCGAATTCCGATTTGCTTCTCCCAGCGCGTTATATCTTCGACAGTAATTGCCGTTCCCGGCGCAAGATACGAAACTTCCATTAAGCGTGGAATATCGATCAACACTCCCCGGCTAACAATTCCATTTGCCATAGTCTCAACACCTAACTTTTTCGCGCCGACTGGCTGTTCAGGCTTTTCGCGATCAGTTAGAGTGACTAAATATTGTGAGAAGCCGTTGTACATTTTGCCTCGATAAAAAATATGACTGGGAGCATCAATATGGGATATGCCCCATCCATGATAATCAATACCATATTCATCGAAAGCGAAAAGTTGGCCGTTATGCTCCCCGGTATAGACCTTGTGTTTGAGCGGCTTATACGGATTGGGTTGTAATTGCTCCGCATTCTTTGGGATATCGAGCGATAAAGACACTGCTATACCCTCATTTACAAGCGCAGCAGCCTGTTTTCTTTTCTCGGGCGTAATCAGATTGAGGGTTCCTAACTGATCTTCGCTTCCCCACCGCCCCCAGTTGGATAGGTCCTGAAGCCATTCTTCGACCACGCCTTTCGACAAGGGAATTTGCGCCTGCGCCTGCACTTTCACTTTGGTATCGTCTTTGTTACGGGCCGTATTGGCTAGCGTCTGCACCGACAATATCAGCAAGCCGAGCGCAATGGTCGTCAACATACGGATAGAATGCTTCATTGGGTAAACTCCAATTGTTGTCAGTCGGTCAGGTTCCCAAAGTAATGCACATAGCTAACCGGTAGTAAATAGGGCGGAACATCCGCCCCATTTTTTATTGCCTTACCTAAAGATCTTGGGAGCCGCTTAAAGCGATCAATTACAAACTCCTCTTAGGATTAGTACCTGAAGGTCGCCTCAACCCCCCAAGTGGCCGGAGTGCTTATCTGAGCATAGTTAAAAAAAGCATCCCTATTTACAAACAGCTTCGCGTCGTCATTCAGGACGTTTTTTCCAAACACTGATACACTATAACGCCCATCAGTTGTTAGATACGTGGCACTCAGGTTCAGAGATCGATAAGGATCCAAAGTAGCTGAATTATTATCATTAGCGTAACGTTCACCTGTGTGCGTATAGTCACTCCTAAGAGTTATGTCACCTACCGAAAGTGGGATATCATAAACCAAGCTCACACCGTAGGTTACGTCCGGCACCCTTGCCAAATCCAATTTCTTGGCTTCTTCTGGATCAGGGATACCGTCTCCATCGACGTCAAGACCTTCAAATGTTTTAATATCGTTGCTCATCAATCCCAAGCTCGCAGTTACCGACAGTCGCTCGGTCAGCAGGGAGGTAAGCTCAGCTTCAAAACCCATTACTTCAGCCGACCCCGCATTCAAAAGTTGATTATTGAATGAACCTGTTTCAGGGTTAAATCTTAGGATTGAGCGTTGCATATCCGAATATTCATTCAGAAAGGCAGCCAAATTCAAGCGCATGCGACCTTCCAGCAGGTCCATTTTTAGGCCTACTTCATAGGCTTCAACAGTTTCTCCGTCATATGGACCCACGGTGTCTGCAGTGTCAGCCTCATTATGAAATCCCCCACTCTTGAAACCTTTCGTCCATGAAGCATATGCTTGTGTCGAGTCATTGATGATCCACTGTATGCCCACCTTGGGACTGAAATCTTTCCAACTTTTACTGCCCTCAAAGTCATAATTACAATTAACCCGCCTAGTCGGATCGCTAGCCGGTGCCACTGCACACCCACCACCTTCTGTTGTAGCATAACGCCCCTCCTTATCTTCTTCGGTATAGCGACCACCCAGCGTGAGAACCCAATTCTCAGTAATCTCGAAATCTCCCTGGACGAAGGTTGCATAGGCTTTGTGATCGGTAAACCCATCCCTTAGAGTTATATCGCCAAAAACATCCAGGCCCAATCCACCTCTATAAGAAAGATCAAAGTAATATAGCCCGGCTGTAAGATTAATACGCTCATTTAGATTAAATGCATAACGCAGTTCCTGGCTAAATTGATCCTGATCTTGGAGTGAAGGAAGGAAATGAACAGCAGGAACACTTGATGCGTCAACATCAATGGAAACGACCGCTTCCAACTCTCGATAAGCGGTAATCGAAGTGAATCGTCCTGGACCAATGTCCCAATTCAATTCACCAATAACATGCCACCACTCAGTATAATTTGGCCCATCAAAATCCTGGTCTAACGTTTGTAGGTCATCGCTCGGAGGTATATAAAAGGTGCTGAAATCCGTTTCCGGATCAAAAATGTTGCGCAAGGGCGGAGTATCAGCATCAAACTTCGCGTATTCAGAAAACAGAGTTATTTCCAAACTGTCATCTGGTGTAAATCGAAGAGTGGGCCGGATTATCTTACTTGTGGTTTTACCAATACTACCACCCTGAGCATTGTCGAAATAACCGTCATTCTCTTTGTACAAGACTGCTAGCCTCCCCGACAAACTGTCCTCAACCAGTGAGCTTTCGATACCAAGCTTAATGCTTTTATATTTATCGCTACCTAAGGCACCGCGCATTTCAAATCCGAAATCACCCGTGGGTCGTTTGGTACGTAATACAACAACACCACCTGTGGTATTTCGACCAAATAACGTGCCTTGCGGCCCCCTTAGCACTTCCAGTGACTCCAAATCAAAGCTGTCCGTTGTCGCACCAATGTTTTGTCCCAAGGCCATACCATTAATGACAACACCCACAGAAGGATCCGAGGTTTGGGCTGTATGGCTAGCTCCCACTCCTCGTATAAAAAAGGCTGCTTGCCCCGGAACATACTGCGCTTCATCCAAAGTAGCATTAGGAAAGGCGTGACCGATATCTGCAATATTCTCGAAATGCATGGCGTTCAGTTGGTCTTCATTCATTGCGGTAATAGCAATCGGAATGTCCTGGACATTTTCCGCTCGACTTTTCTTGGTTGCGGTCACCAGAACCTCTTCCAGTACTGCCTTTCGTTTGCCTATGGAGGCCCCATCAATATTTTTTTGCTCGCTTTGCGCCAATGCGCCCGATGACCCCACCAGCGCCGACAGCACCAAAGTGGATGCGGCGGTAACCAAACCTGTATTTCTTGTCTTTCTCATTACGCTCACCCCTTATTGAAATTATAAGTTAATGTCTTTTACGCCAATGGCAGTGAAGGGCCATGGACAGATCATCCAACGAAAGGGGTCAGCCTTCCATGGAGGATTTGGCCCCAACAATTAACAAAAGCGGACACTTGTATAGTGCTGCGGGATCAAGCGCCAAAAAAACAACAGGCTCTCAATTAAGCCGCACGTGCCTAAAATGTGGACAGCGGCCTATCTTATTATTTTATCAGTTATTTTTATGCTTCCGGTGCGCCAAACGGTATGCACGGGGTGTTTGGCCGGTCCACAGCGCGAAGGATCTGGTAAAGTCGCCGGGTTCGGAAAACCCGACCTTGTCGGCCACCACGGAAATGGGGTGTTCTGAATTTAGCAGTAGCTTGATGGCCAGCTCGCAACGCAACCGCACCTTGATCTTGTGGAAGGATTCGTTCTCCCGGACCAGCATCCTGCGGATGGTGCGGGGGTTGATGGAGAGTATCTCCGCGATTGCTTTGAGAGGTGGGTTGAAGCTGCCTTCCGCCTGCAGTTCAAGCAGAATATGCTCAACCTGGCTGGCCAGGCTTCGCTCCTGACCGGGGATGGTGAACCAGTCGGTGTAGCGGGTGGTGAAGTCCAGTATTTCCGGGGAGGTGCGGATCATCTTGGCCGTGGCGTACTTCTGATCGAAACAGAGCAGGCATTCGGGCTGGTTGAATTGAACTTCGCAGTGGAACATCTGCGCGTAGTCGAAACAGTAATCCGGGCATTCCTCGAGGAAGCAGATGCGGGTGAGCTTGATGCGATTGCCGGTTAACCAGCAGCAGAATTTGTAGATCTGGCCCAACCGGTAGAAATACAGGAAGTGGGGATCGAGGCCTTCCCGGGTTTTGTAGTGAAGCTCCATTTGAAATTCGTGAGTGCGTTCGTCTACTCGTAAGCGATAGATGTAATCGGGTCGGTAATTTTCCAGAAACCGGCTGGTGGCCTCCAGGGCTTCGCTGAGGGTATCGGTTTGCATGGCCTTTTCAACCACCTCGCTTTCCATGGGCAGTTTGGCCGGGTAATCCATAAAACCCAGGAAATAGTCGTTGGAGACCTGCTTGGCGGCCATGATCAGGCTGTGGAGTTGGGTGCCATCCAGCCGAGCGTTTGGGTCGTCGTAGGCTTGCGGTGGGATTCCCGCTTGTTGCAATACGGCATAAGGGTCGAGGCCTTTGAGCACGATGCCTTGTAACAGGCCCCGGATATATTCGTTGCCGATATAATCTTTGAATTCGAACATGAGTCTGGGTTATCTGTTTTGCATTTTTCGAGACACCTTTTCGAGTATAACGTTTTTGGGATGGCCGGGTGAACTCGCTCTCACCGGCGTACTGCAGGCCTCGTTGCCGCTGGAAATCGGCCTTCGTGGGATAGAATCAGACTGGCGGCGTTAATGCTAACTACATCGTCACGCCAGAGCGGAATGTAAAAACAGCGCTGCCCGCAACGGCAACGCTCTTTGTAGGTCACCATCGGCTGCCGCCGTTACGGCATCACACCGTGCCGCCGTGTCGGCCGGGGCGCCTCATCCCGCCGACTCATGGAGAGTTCCAGCGCCTGGATCAATCTTGGCCGGGTTTCCCTTGGGTCGATGACGTCGTCGATATTCATGATGCCGGCGGCAGGATAAGGGCCACCAAAGGTTTGGTATTTTTCCATCAGCTCCTGGTACAGCGCATCCCGGTCTTCCGCCTCGGCCAGTTCCCGGGCGTGGGCGGATTCGATGGCGCTGTCAGGCGGCAGGGAGGAAAAATCCACGGTGGGCCAGGCGAGCGCCACGGTTTGCGGGCCGTAGGAACCGGCCATCAGGGCACCGCCGAAACCGAAGGCTTTGCGAAGAATCACGGAGAACACCGGCACATCGGCCCAGGCCAGGGCGTAGGCGGCGGCCAGGCCGTATTTGAGGGAGCCCTCCCGCTCCGCCGCCGGGCCGGTCATGACGCCGGGGGTATCGGTGAGGGAAACAATGGGCACGTGGTAGGCGCTGCACAGGTCAATAAACTTGCGGGCCTTCTGGCCCTCCGCGCCGGACAGCGCACCGGCGCGCACCTTGGGCTGGTTGGCGAGAATACCGATGACATGGCCGTTGAGCCGGGCAAACCCGGTAAGCAGGGCCTTGCCGTAATCGGGCTTGGTCTCGAAGAAGCTATCCTCGTCCACCACGCAGTCGATGACATCGCGCATATCGTAGGCGGCGCGGGATGATTCCGGCAGCAGGTTGAGGATTCTGTCCTCGGAACCGGCCCGGGCTTGTCCATGTTCAACCGACGGCGGGTAGGACCAGGCGTTGGTGGGCAGATAGGAGAGATACTTTCGTGCCACGGCGATGGCTTCGTAATCGTCCCGGGGGCAGTTGTCCACCATGCCGGTGATTTCGGCGTGCACCGAGGCGCCGCCCAGTTCTTCCTTGGTGACGGTCTGCCCGGTGGAGGCTTTTACCACCGGCGGCCCACCAGCGGCCACCATGCCGGTACCCTTCACCATGATAAAGTATTCCATCAGCGCCGCTTCCAGGGCCGGTTCACCGGCGCAGGGGCCCATTACCAGCGCCAGGGTGGGCGCCGTGCCCGAGTGTCGGGCAAAGGCCAGAGTATGGCCGATGGCGGGCGCCCCCTCGGTGGCATGGAGCATGGATTGCGCTCGGAAACCGGCGCCGTCCAGCAATATGACAAAGGGAATGCGTTCCTTGCTGGCCAGGTTGATGATGCGCATGCGCTTGTGGCCGTTGATTTCGCCACAGGAACCGCCGAATACGGTGGCGTCCTCGGCGTAGATCGCCACCGGCCGGCCGTCGATGCGGCCGATACCGGCGACCAGGCCATCCGCCGGGGTGATGGGTTCCCCCGGTTTCTGGCCGATATGGGAGGCCAACAGGCCGTATTCCTGAAAACTGCCGGGGTCCAGCAGCAGGTCCACCCGCTCCCGGGCGGTGAGTTTGCCCCTGCCGTGTTGGCGCTCGATCTTCTCCGGGCCACCCATGGCCCGGGCCGCCTCGCGGCGGCGTTCCAGTTCTTCAATGTGTTTGTGCATGATTTCCAACCTCGCCCGGCGCTATACCAGGCTCAACAAAAGGGTGCCCGCCTGGACCGTGTCACCCGCCTTCACGTGAACCGCGTCCACGGCGCCCGCGGACTGGGCGATGACGCTGTGCTCCATCTTCATGGATTCGATCACCAGCAATTTGTCGCCTGCATTGATTTCAGCCCCCGGCTCGGTCAATACCGCCACCACCTGGCCCGCCATGGTGGCGGTGTAACCGTGGTGATGGTCGTCCAGGGATTCCTCGGGTAACGCGGAGGCGCGGGTCAGAGTGAAACTGCCCCGGCCCGGCAGATGGAGGTACAAGTGATTGCCTTCGACATAAGTCTGGTAACACTTTTCGATGCCGTCGATGGCGATGCGCAGGCCGGAGTCGGACACGTCCAGTTGAACCTGATAATCGCGTTCGCCGAGGGTTGCCTGGTAGTCATTGGCTCCGCCATAGGCCAGCGTTACCACCAGGTCCGTCTCTTCCAATACCAGATCGCCCAGCACCAGGTCATAGTTACGGGTGAATGCGCCGCCCTGCCCCGGCCCGAGGTGCCGGGTGTCCTCCAGGGCGGCCGCCAGGGCGCCGACGATGGCGATTTCAGTCAGAGCCGTGCTATCCAGCGGAGCCAGCAACGATTGTTCGTTGTTTTGGATATAGGTGGTATTGGCCCGGCCTTCGATAAAAACCGCATCCGCCAGAATGCGCGACAAAAAGTGCTGGTTGGTGTCCAGCCCCAGAATGCGGGTGCGAGGCAGGCAATCCGCCATGGCCCGCAAGGCCTGCTCTCGGGTGTCGCCGGTGGCGATCAACTTGGCTAACAGGGAATCGTAAAAGACCGAGACGTTCGTTCCCGCGCGGATCCCCGTATCCACACGGAGGTTGTCTCCATGGGGGACGGACCAATCCTGTACGGTGCCGGTCTGCGGCTGAAAGCCTTTTGAGGGGCTTTCCGCACATAGGCGGCATTCGATGGCGTGGCCCGACAGGGGAATATCCGTTTGTTGCAAGGGCAGCGGCCGGCCTTCCGCCGCGGCGATCTGCAGGCGCACCAGGTCCAGGCCGGTCACCGCTTCGGTGACCCCGTGCTCCACCTGCAGGCGGGTGTTCATTTCCAGGAAATAGAATTGATCGGCGGCGTTTTTATCCTTTGGGTCATCGACCGACTCATTATCAACAACAACGAACTCGACGGTGCCCACGCCCCGATAGCCCACCGCCTCGGCAATGCGCGCACTGGCGGTGCAGAGCTGTTCCCGCAAGCGTTCGGAAACAAAAGCTGACGGCGCCTCTTCGATCACCTTCTGGCGGCGGCGCTGCACCGAGCACTCCCGCTCGTAGCAGTGCACCACCTTGCCGAAGGCATCCGCCAACACCTGCACCTCGATATGGCGCACCGCCGGGAAGTATTTTTCCATCAGCAAGCGGTCGTCGCCAAAGGCGGAGCGCGCTTCCTGGCGCACGGAGGCCAGGGCGTCAGCAAACTCCCCCACGCTATTGACGATACGAATCCCCATACCGCCGCCCCCGGCCACGGCCTTCAGCATCAGCGGGTAACCCATATCGTTGGCGGCGGAACGCAGATCGTCGTCCGACAAATCGGCGGCATCCAGGCCCGGAATAACCGGCACGTCCAGGCTCTCCACCAGGGCTTTGGCCTTGGCCTTGTTGCCCATCAGGTCGATGACTTCGGCCGAGGGCCCGATAAAAACGATGCCCTCCTCCTCGCAACGCCGGGCAAAGGCGGCGTTCTCCGCCAGGAAACCGTAACCGGGATGGATAGCGTCCGCCCCGGTGCGCTTGGCCGCGTCGATGACCTTGTCAAAATTGATATAGGAATCCGCCGCCGGACCGGCGCCGATATACACCGCCTCGTCCGCCAATTCCCGGGCCAGCCAGGTGCGATCCGCACCGGTGTAAAGCGCCACCGTGGCAATGCCCAGGTCACGGCAGGCCTCTATCACCCGCACCGCGATCTCGCCCCGGTTGGCGATCAGAATCTTTTGAAAGCTTTTATCGTCCCGCAAGCCATGCACTCCCCAGAATTTCCAATGACAGTCGCGGGGAGATAACCTCCCCGCTCAGCCATCTTGGGGAAAATGCTACGGTGACACCATGGGAGGCATGGCCGAAAGAATTGGCAAAAGTGGACACCAGAATCCATGGCCCCCGGGGTAGGTGGGAGCATTTCGCGGGCAGGCTGAAAACTGGTGCCACAACTGATACGCACCCAATACGACAATCTGCCCGAAAGTGGTCACTGGCGGCACAGTAAGCCTACTGCCGCGTAGCCTATAGATTTACCATCTCCGGATGGTATTAATTGGCTTTATTACCATTTATAGATGGTATATATTGATTGTAATTACCATCCATGGATGGTATTTTTTGCCAACCCTACGCTACGATCCAGAAAACCATGAACTACAACAGCCTGCGACAGATCTCCGATGACTTGCTGGACGAGGCGCAATCCCTGCCTTTTATCAGACAAACAATCTACGACGGGCTGGAACCGCCCAAACAAAAGGTCATTATCGTCAAAGGGCCCAGAGGCGCGGGCAAAACCACAGCGATCCTTCAATTTCTGGCCAACAAAAGAGATCAAGGCAAACCCACACTTTATTTATCGGCGGACAGTGTGTATCTCAGTGGTGGCCTGGATGACCTGGCATTGAAATACCACACCAGCGGTGGCGGTTATCTTGCCATTGACGAAGTCCACAAATACCCTCAGTGGTCCAGATACGTGAAGAGCATTCTGGACGCCTTTCCGAAAATCAAACTCATCGCATCCGGTTCATCCTCTCTAACCATAGCCAACCAATCCGCCGACCTGAGCAGAAGGCATCTCATGCTGAAAACGACAGGATTGAGTTTTCGGGAATACCTGTCGATGAGCTATGGAATCAAGCTGGACACCTGCAGCTTGGCGTATATTCTGGAGCAACATGAGGATATTTCCCACCAGATGGTGAGAGAAATCAAAGCGTACAACATCGATATCATTGACCTTTTTCATACCTATCTCGCGGAAGGTTATTTTCCTTCCCGGGCCGACTTCGAGAAAACCGGCTCCTATTATCAAAGCCTGCTCAACTCCGTCATGAAGGTTATCGAGGAGGATATATTCCTGACGTTCGATGGCCTCGACAAGCAATCCCTGCAGAACATGAAAAGACTGCTCCGCCATATTTCCAACAAATGCCCATTTACCCCCAACATCAGCGAATTATCCAGAAGTCTGGAGATAGCCAATGACAACACGCTAAAAAAATATCTCTCCATGTTGAATGACGCCGAAGTGATACGGAATCTCTACCGTCAGGACAAAAGCCACAAGGATTTTCCCCGCCCGGAAAAGATCTTTCTCGAGAATACCAATTATATGTACGCCCATTCCGACACGCCGGATATCGGCAATGTGCGCGAGACATTTGTCGCCAATGCGTTATCCAGGGATCATTTGATAACAGCTCCGAAACAAGCTGACTTTCTGGTCGACAATCAATACTTACTGGAGATTGGTGGAAAGCACAAAAAACGCCGTCAGATTAAAAATATGGCTGATGCCTTCATAATTTCTGACGACATCCTCCACGGCGAAAACAACAAAATACCGCTGTGGCTACTCGGATTATTGTGGTAATCAAATGAATTGTTGCAACTCCCACCCGTCCGTTTGACCGTGTTTTAGACCGTGGGCTGATACAGGTCTTCGAGCGTCCAGAGGTAAACCTCGTTCCTGGCGCCGGTTGCCTCCTCGCGAAAGCGGTCGGTGAAGCCGCCTGCCGCAACATAAAGTAGCGGAGAAGCCGAATCCTGCGCCGCGTGCGCCCATCCC
>JBNKHG010000007.1:0-147625 GCA_050290225.1 Cellvibrionaceae bacterium | reverse complement strand
TGAGTGACTGAAGACCCTAAGAAACCGTGCGCGACAAGGACGTCGCGCCCGAGCCCCGGGCCGGCCCCGCGAGTGCAACGAGTGCTTTGGGTCCAGGGATGGGTTGACGGCGTGTTTCTGAAGATACCCCCGCCACTCTGGCCGGATCGAAGCCTACTTACCATAGAAACCTACTTACCATAGAAGCGTCAATTACCATAGAAGCGTCAATTTACATACTTGCGTCATTATCACCTTGAAAAAGTACTAGCGAACGCTATCAGAAGACTCCATGCTAGCAAGGATGCCGGTGACGACGGGGAAATCCTCCAGCAGCCAGGCAAAATAGCCGCTGCGGAAGTAGTACACCCGGGAGAAGCCCCAGATGACGCTGACAGAACAGGCATAGGCACTGCGCAAACAATCGATACTGTTGCAATAGATCACCAGGGGAGTATCCCGTGGAATATCCGAGGCCTGATACAGGAATCCGAAATCTCGCTGGAAGTCCAGGTGAATGGCATCCTGGATATGACCAATTTGCCACTCTTCATCGCTGCGCACATCGATAAAGACCGCGCCCTGGTCATAAAGGTACTTGGCTTGAAAGACATTGATCGTGGTAGCCCCGGTAATGCCCAAAGGGGATTCAAAACCGTTCACGGCAACCGGAAAAAGGCACAGAAACGCGAGACGGGCAGCAAAAGAGGTGATCTTGAAGCCAGCAATATCATCGCGCGGAGCAAGCAAAGGCATCGCAGCCCCCGAATTAGCCAAAGCGCCTGTCGCGGCAAAACGCAGCCTTGTCGACAGGACTTTGTTAATGGGTCTGCTTAAAGTATAGAAAAAGACGATAAAAGATTTAGTCCATTATCGTCTAAGAACAGGGCAGCGGAAAAATGTCCGCTAAACCCGGTATTATTTACAACTAAGCGCTGACCGAACCACCCCCGTGTTTTTGCATTAACTGCATAAGGGATATTTCAGCCCGGGACAGACCACAGCGACGCGCCACGGCATCCGCATCCAATCCTGCCTCAAGCAATTCCGCCGCGAGGGTATAGGCCTGCAGACCGTCACTGTCTTCAGCGGTTACGTCAATGTCACTGTGGATACCGGAATCACCAGACAGAGCGGAACCCGGCGTCCGGGCGACGTCCGCTTCAACACCCGCTCTCGCAACAGATGCGCCTTTAACCGCGGCAACCGCCTTCTCCATCACCAACAACCGACGTCCCATACCCATGGAACCGTTATTGGTCACCTCCATTTTGTGTTTCAGGTCTTTGAAGGTTTTTTCTGTCAACGCAGCCTGGCGTCGAAGCTTGAACAGGCACACCAAAGCGATGAGCACTGCCAGCCCACTGACCAGGGCACTGCCCATCACCGCCAATTCCATTAATTCCACTGTGTTACCTTCAATGTATGTATTCGACCTTGAGGCTAAAGTTTGGGTTGTAAGCGGCAAGTTGTGAGCGGCAAGCTACAAGCAGCAAGCTACAAGCTACAAGCTACAAGCGGCAAGCATCAAGCTACAAGCAGCAAGCTACAAGCGGCAAGAGACAGGTCGCTAGCTGACCTCAATGCGACCCGGCGCAAGCCCCGAGCATTCTACGCAAAAAAGCGGCACTCGCCCCACCGTACTGGACCGCTTGCAGCTTGCCGCTCACAACTTGCAGCTTGCAGCTTGCCACTTGCAGCTCACAACTTGCCGCTTACAGCTTGCCGCTTACAGCTTGCCACTTGCAGCTCACAACTTGCCGCTCACAACTTGCCCCTCAAATCACACACTTTCCAACTCGGCCCACTCTTCATCAGTTAGCAATTTGTTCAGTTCAATCAGTATCAGGAGTTCACCATTCTTATGACAGACCCCCTGGATAAACTTGGCGCTCTCTTCGTTTCCAACATTGGGCGCAGTTTCGATTTCTGACTGACGCAGGTACACCACTTCGGCCACACTGTCGACCAGAATACCCACCACATGGTTATCTGCCTCGATAATCACAATGCGTGTGTTATCTGTCAGCTCGCCCGGTTCCAGTCCGAATCTGTGACGGGTATCGATCACCGTAACCACATTGCCGCGCAGGTTGATAATACCCAACACATAAGCCGGCGCGCCCGGCACCGGCGCAATTTCTGAATACCGCAGCACTTCCTGTACCTGCATAACGTTGATACCGTAAGTCTCACCCGCCAGCTTGAAAGTCACCCACTGGAGCATCGGATCTTCGCTGGTCTTACTTTTTGCCGAACCTGTAGCCATACCTGTTTTTCCTCTTAAACTTTTCCGCTTACACCTGGTATCAAAATATCAATGAAACCGCCTCCGGCTTGTGACTCTGAGGCTATTACAGTTCTATCGGCAGCGTCTATACCAGTATATCGACGATAACTACCCTACATTGAGCAACCTGCTTTTTCCCACGATCAAGAGGCAGCCGCTTGTAAATTTTTATCCGTTTCCATCAACATCTTGCCCATCATGGGAATATCAAGCAGCGCGCACATATGCTCCCTGACGGTACCCGCCAGCCATGCGCGCTTGCTGCGCTCGGAACGCCACTTCACCTCTTCGGGATCGAGCGTGATCGGCTGTGTCACCGAATCCACTGCCAATCCCCAGGGCAATCCATCAATGGAAATTACATATTGAGCCGTTTCCACAAAACGCTCGTCATAGCGTTCCGGCATCACAAACTTGGCGGTGTTCACAGTCCGAATTTTTCCCACGGGTGTCGGCTGCAATCCCATAAACCAATCAGCCTGCCCAAAAATGGGCGTCAACTCATCCGTGAGCGGCTGTATTTGACCGAGGGCGATCAAAGGCACTGCCAGCGTCAGACCCGACACCTTGAACAGCAACACCTCAAAACGTTGCTGGGCCCACTGGGGACGGCCGTTCTCCAGCCACGCCAACCCCTCGATACCATAATCCCGTTCCACCGCCACCGTTGGCTCGGCGGCAATCCCGGCCGGTGGCGTTTCCTCGACCACCACTCCGGATTCAACCTTTGGCGCTGTCTCCCGAACAACTTCGGCTGGGGAGACCACCGCTTTCGCTACCGGCTCGGTAACTGCCTGCTCTGTCACTTTCGGTGTGACAACAGCGACTTCCCCAGACGAACCGTTTTCGCCAACCTTCGGTAGAGGCCGGACAGTTTCTTCCTGCGGGCGTGTGTCGGTTTGCGGCTCGCTGTGTACCGTTTGTAACAGTTTTGCCAGTCGGTTTTTGCGAACCGGCTGCTCTGTGGGTTCCGCAAAACGGGTTTGCGGGACTGCCGTCATCGGCTTGGGCTGTTGTTTGGGAAGTTTTCGGGGCGCAGGGGCAACCGGCTGCTCCCCCGGGTCAAGCAGCAGATCGTCGAAATAGCCTTGCAGGGTGTCCTGCGGTGAATCCAACTTAGTCAAATTTGAAAGCTCTTATTCCTTACACACCCGTTTGATGCATTTCATCCCCGCTTCAGGCCCTGCGAGCACTGGTTGCGGATGCTGGCGTTGCAGACACCAGCGACTGACTGAACAGGAACTTTAACAGCGACTCATAGGCGCTCACTCCTCGACTGCCAGGCTCGTAAAGGTGTGGAGGCACACCGGCTTTGCTGGCGTCACGCAGTTTGGTATCGACAGGAATCTTACCTGGCCAGGCCTTATCTGGATAGCTGTTGCGAATGCTTCTGAGGCTGATGACCGACGCCTGGGTACGCCGATCGAACATGGTCGGTGCGATGGTATACGACAGGGGCACTTTACGCGATCGCCCCATCATATTGAGGGTGTGCACCATGCGTTCCAACCCCTTTAGGGCCAGATACTCGGTCTGGACGGGAATCACCAGGTGTCGGCAAGCAGCGAGGGCGTTGATCATCAATACCCCCAACAGGGGCGGACTGTCGATAATCACCAAATCGTAATCGTCCTGAAGCTGGTTGAGCGCTTTAGAGATCACCAACCCCATACCATCGCGACCGATGGCCTGCCGCTCCAGGGTGGCGAGCGCGGTGGCTGCAGGTAGCAGCGACAGGTGGTTATAGGGAGTCTCGACAACCAGACGCCTGACTGAATCCGGCGTCAATTGTTCGCGTTCCTGAAACAGTGTGTAGGAACTCAAGGCTTGTGTGTCAGGATCTTGACGGAAGTAACTGCTCAATGAGCCATGGGGGTCCAGGTCCAACAACAATACCCGCAACCCCGTCTCGGCCGCCAAACCGCCCAGGGCTACGGTGGTGGTGGTTTTACCCACGCCCCCCTTTTGATTCGCCACTGTCCAGACTTGCAAGTCTCACTCCCCCGGGTACCACGTTAATCTTTGCAGCCCCAATAATCTGGCCGTATTGACGACCATCAAGTTAATCTGACATTTTAAATGGCCACTGCTTACATCAACCACTGATAGATCGGCGTGTGGTTACGACAGACTCGTTGACGCTTTCTACACACAAAACAAAAAGGCAATTTTTATGCCAGCCCTCTGCCACTCAATTGCCCCGCTTATATTGTTGCCTGGCTCTACTCGACATGCCTCGGCAGATCCGGATCACTGCTAAAGAGCAAACCGCCCCCTTCAAGCTCGACCGCTTTAATATCCCCCACCTGCACCAGCGGTTTGGCAGGCAATGGCTGCTTGATTTCGTTACCCTCTGCAGGTTCAGTTTCGGGCACAAGTATGTCACTTAACGGTGTCGAGGTCTCCTGCCCGCCCTGTTCGAGCAGCACATCCAATCGGGCCTGCACCTCCTCCGGATTCAAGCCATCATCCGGTAACGGGAGCGTTGCCGGTTTTTTCAGCCCCGGTTGTGGATAGGGTTGGCTCACCTGTGGCTGAGGCGATGCCAGCGCCTCCTCCATTTGAGGTCGGGTGTTGACCCGTGGCCGCTCGATACGCTCACGGGCAATCATCAAAACCACCCGGCGATTTTGCCGACGCCCCGCCTCTGTGCCGTTATCGGCAATAGGGCTGAATTCGCCAAAGCCAACCGCAGAGAGCCGCCCCGGGGCTACCCCCCCCTCGATAAGCAACTTCACCACGGCAGCCGCCCGGGCTGAGGACAGTTCCCAGTTACTCGGAAATTGGGATGTCCCAATGGGGGTGTCGTCGGTATGTCCCTCCACTTGCACCGGATTGTTAAAGCCGCCAAGCAGTTTGGCAATATCGTCAAAGATCCCCCTTGCCTGCTGGCTGGGCTCGATTTTGCCGCTGCTGAAGAGAATGCTGTCCGGCAACTCCACCTGCAACCAAAATTCGTTGCTGCGCACCTGCACCAACTGGTCGTCAATCAGGTCTCGGAACTCAGCGCGAATCTGCTCCGCCAATTGTGGAAGGTCCGCGGTGCGCTCAAAGGCGCCGTCCCCGGTAAACTCACCACTGTCTTCATCCTCGAGTTCAATCGCCGACGGTTTGGTTGAAGCACTGGATTGACCCAGTTGAATCGGATCCAGGCGACTTTCCTTGGCATCACTGAAGGCATCCATCAGCGTATTGGACAGAACCCGGTACTTGCTCTCGTTGACCTGCGAGACCGAGTACATCACCACAAAAAATGCGAACAGCAGCGTAATAAAGTCGGAATAGGACACCAACCAGCGCTCGTGACTGATATTGAGTTCTACTGGCCGACGTCGAGGCATGATGGCTTACCGCAAGTAGCCGTTGAGCTTCATTTCGATCGCGCGGGGATTCTCCCCCTCCGCAATGGCGATAATGCCTTCGATAATCAGCTCGTGAAACTGGGAACGTTCATTGATACACATCTTCAATTTATTGGCCACGGGCAACAGCAGCAGGTTGGCCAAGGCCACGCCGTAAATAGTCGCCACAAAAGCGATAGCGATACCCGGCCCCAGTTCGTTGGGATCCGCCAGGTTGCGCATCACATGAATCAATCCCATCACCGCACCGATAATACCGATGGTCGGGGCATAGCCACCCATACTCTCATAAAATTTGACGGCATCACTGTCACGCTGCTCCTGCACGATCAACTCGGTTTCCAGGGCGCGCCGAATGGCGTCGGGTTCGGAGCCATCCACCAGCAGCTCCAGACCTTTGCGTGAAAAGCGATCGGGTTCAGTTTCAGACAGGGTTTCCAGACCCAGCAAGCCCTCTTTCCGCGCCGCCACCGCCCAGCGTACCACCCTGTCCACACCTTCCTGAAAGGCGTTCGAAGGAGGCACGAACACCCAGCGTGACAACTCGAGGGCTCGCCGCAAACTGGCCTTGGGGGTTTGCAGTATAGCCGCGCCCAGGGTACCGCCAATCACGATCACCGCTGCCGGGCCATTCAGCAACGACTGCCAGCTGCCGCCCTCCATCAGGTTACCGCCCAAGAGTGCGGCGAAGCCGATGATCACTCCCAGGATGCTGAGCATATCCATGGTTAGACTTCCTGCACGATACGTGGACCAATGTCTTTCAAGCCAAGCACTTGATCCGTCAGCCTGGCCCTTGCCACCGCCATGGGCATTCCATAGACCACACTGCTGGCCTCGTCCTGGGACCAGATGGTAGCGCCGCGACTTTTAAGCAGACGCGCGCCTTCACAACCATCGGACCCCATACCCGTCAGGATAATGCCCAGTACCCGCTCACCAAGGCTGTTAGCGGCAGAACCCAATGTGATATCAAGCGACGGTTTATAGTTGACTCGCGAATCTCCGGGAATCACCTTTACCCGCCGACCACACTTGTCCAGCATCATCTGCTGGCCACCGGGGGCCAACAACGCCAATCCCGGCCGCAGCGCATCACCGTCCCGGGCTTCCCGGACCTCGATTCGGCACTGCTTATTAAGGCGCTCGGCAAAGGCCTTGGTGAAGTTCTCCGGCATATGCTGGATCAGGACAATAGGCAGGGGAAAATTCGCCGGTAATTGGGTCAGTACTTCGGTCAGGGCCACCGGACCACCGGTAGAGGCACCGATAGCCAACAGACTGAGTTTATTTTTGAGACCGCCGCTCGCCTGCTGCGTCGGTGGAGCCGGTTCCGCAGAACCCGCATCATGTCGGGGACGGACTGCGCCAGCGCCAGGCGTATTGGGACGAAACGCAGCCGGAGCGGGAGCCGTGTTGGCAGCGGGGCGTGAAGCGGCAGGCACCGGGCTGGTCGCTGAGGACTGACTGCCCCGGGCAATAGTGCACAATCGTTCGTGCAATTTGCGTTTGAGTGCCGCTGAATCACGCGATACTTCCGCAAAGTTTTTCGGCATAAAGTCGACGGCACCGGCTTCCAGCGCGTCAAGCGTAATGCGGGCACCTTCGTAGGTCAGTGAGGAAAACATCAGTATGGGGACCGCTCGTCGCGCCATGATCTGTCGAACCGCGGTAACACCGTCCATGACGGGCATTTCAAAGTCCATGGTAATCACATCGGGGCGCAAACGCTCGGCCAGATCCACGCCTTCGCGGCCGTTGGACGCCACCCCCACCACTTCCAGTTCGGAATGACTATTGATCATTTCCTTAAGGCGGTGCTGAAAGAAATGGGAATCATCAACGATCAACACTTTAATAGGCATTATTGAGGCTCCCTACCGAACAAGCACGCCACAGACAGCAAGGAGAACAACCGGATTCACTCATACATTAACCGCTGTAGCGCTTCAACATGCTGGGCACATCCAGGATCAGGGCGATGGTTCCATCCCCCGTTATGGTGGCCCCCGCCATTCCCGGCGTTCCGTGTAACATTTTCCCCAGCGGCTTGATCACCACCTCTTCCTGGCCGATCAGCTGGTCCACCACAAAACCCACGCGCTGGGTCCCCACTGACACGATGACAACATGTGCCTCCTGTGGCGACGCTTCACCGGAAGCACCTTTCACCAACCAACGCTTGAGGTGGAAAATGGGAATTGCCCGTTCCCGTATCGTTACACACTCCTGGCCATCGACAATATGAGATTTTGTCAGGTCCATATGAAAAATTTCGTTGACGCTCACCAGGGGCAGGGCAAACGTCTGCTCTCCCAACATGATCATCAAGGTCGGCATAATCGCCAACGTCAACGGAACCTTGATCACCATCCGCGTCCCCTCGCCCAGGCGCGACTGGATTTCGATGGAACCGTTGAGTTGGGTGATCTTGGTTTTTACCACGTCCATGCCGACACCACGGCCGGACACATCGGAAATTTCCCTCTTGGTTGAAAAACCGGGAGCAAATATCAGATTGAAAGCCTCTGTGTCCGACAGGCGCTGGGCGGCGTCTGGGTCATAGAGCCCCTTTTCTACAGCAATGCCGCGCAACTTGTCGGGGTCCATACCGGCACCGTCATCGGTGATGGACAGGAGAATATGATCCCCCTCCTGCTCCGCCGCCAGAATCACTTTGCCCACCCGTGGCTTGCCCTTGGCTTCACGCTCGGCCGGCAACTCAATGCCATGGTCCACCGAGTTGCGCACCAGGTGCACCAGCGGATCGGCGAGTGCCTCCACCAGGTTTTTGTCCAGGTCCGTCTCTTCACCCTGCAGCTCGAGATTGATCTCTTTTTTCAGATTGCGGGCCAGATCCCTTACCACCCGGGGGAAGCGACCGAACACCTTTTTGATCGGCTGCATACGGGTTTTCATCACCGAGGTCTGCAGATCCGCAGTGACCACGTCCAGGTTGTTGACCGCCTTGGACAGGGATTCGTCATTGCTGCTCAGCCCGAGGCGCACCAACCGGTTGCGCACCAGCACCAGCTCACCGACCATATTCATGATGTCATCCAGGCGCTGGGTATCGACCCGCACGGTGGTCTCGCCGGCGGCAACACTGGTCTGCTGGGCGGCATTGTCGCGCCCGGTTTGCGCCCGGGAGGCGAACGCCGGTTGCGGTGCCGGCTCGGGGGCCGCAGCAGGCGTGCTTTCGCCAAGTGGCGCCGGGGTGTTGGCTTCAGGCTCGACGGCGGGTTTCTCGACCGCCGCCGGTGCATCTGCCAAAGACGGCTCTGCAGCGACTGGCGTTGCTGCCGCGGAACCGGTTTCGGAACCTGCGACAGGGGTATCTCCGGGTGATTTGCCCTTGCCGTGCAACTGATCCAGTAGCGCCTCAAATTCGTCTTCGGTAATCAGCTCATCGTCCGCGGCTTCGCTCTCCGGTTCCCGGGGAGCGGCCGGCGCGGCTCCGGGCCCCTTGCCTTTGCCGTGCAACTGATCCAGCAATGCCTCGAATTCATCTTCACTGATTTCGTCACTGTTGGCCGCAGCCGCCGATTTTATCGCCGGTGGCGGCTCGGGTGCGGCACCAGGTCCCTTGCCTTTGCCGTGCAATTGGTCCAGCAGAGCCTCAAATTCATCTTCGGAGATCTCGTCGCCACCCTCCCGCGTCGGTTCTTTGACGGCCGGATTCGATGCTGCGGCTGGCGCTTTCAATCGCCCGGTATCGGTTGGGACTTCACTGATAGCGTCCAGCAGGTCCTCGAATTCGGCATCGGTGATATCGCCATCGCCGACACCGGCGGTATCCAGGGTCATTTCGCCCACCGCTTCCACGGCGGCCTGCACCACTTGTGCAGCCATGGGTGCTGAAGTCGCCAGGTCCTCACAGGAGACCAATCGCTCCAGCGCCCGGATCAGCGCAGGATCGGCGGGCGTCAGCGCTTCGCGTTGGGAAATTTGCTCAAATTGCAAGTTGACCGCATCGAGTGCCTGCAGCACCACGTCCATCAGCTCGGGCGTTACTTCCCGCTTGCCGTTGCGCAGAATATCGAAGAGGTTTTCCGTCACATGGCAACAGTCGACCATGGGCGTGAGCTGTAGAAAACCGGCCCCCCCCTTAACGGTGTGGAAACCACGGAAAATAGCGTTCAATAAGCCGGTGTCATCGGGACGCTGTTCCAGGTCTACCAACTGTTCAGATAACTGCTCTAATATCTCACCAGCTTCAACCAGAAAATCCTGAAGGATATCTTCGTCATCACCGAAACCCATTCAACCTTCCTCTTTTCCCCAAGGGTATTGGCCTAGGAGGTGTGGCCTGCGCATTGTTTTAAATGTTTGTAAAACCACTGTAGTGCCGGGGGGCTTTTAGAAGCCCAGGCTGGACAACAGATCGTCGACTTCGTCCTGACCCGAGACGACATCGTCTCGAACAGCGGCGTGAATCTGGGGTCCTTCGGCCTCGGCAGTCTTTTTGTTCTTGAGTGCACCCGGGTCTGTATCGACCTCGTTCACCAAACCTGTAATTTCTTCAACCTGTCCGGCAATACGGACCAGGCTGACCAAATCCTGTTCAACTTCGGTAATCAACCCGATCACGCGCTTGAGTACCTGGCCGGTGAGATCCTGAAAACCCTGCTCCAGAATAATGTCCTGCAGGTTCCTGTTGAGTTGCTCTGTGCCAACATCCATCTGCCCGAGAAATTCATCCATGCGCTTGTACAGGTGACGAAACTCTCCGGGGGTCATTTCGCGGCGCTTGAGACGCGCCCATTCATCGCGCAGGGAACTGGCTTCCTGACCGAGGTTCATGGCAATGGGGGCCGAGGCCTCCACCATGTCCATGGTTTTGTCGGCCGCTTTCTGCGTCAATTCCATGACATAGGAAAGGCGGTCGGTGGCATCGCGCACATCGGAGCTCTCCACCGTTGGCGGTTCCTTGTCCAGGTCCG
This sequence comes from Cellvibrionaceae bacterium, assembly GCA_050290225.1. Taxonomy (GTDB): domain Bacteria; phylum Pseudomonadota; class Gammaproteobacteria; order Pseudomonadales; family Cellvibrionaceae; genus JBNKHG01. The sequence continues at coordinate 137,051 of JBNKHG010000007.1, read as the reverse complement.
CGTCCACATGAAAATTGAGAATGGAATTGTGCAGCCCGCGGGTAAGACGCCCCACCGACTGGAAAATATGCCGATCACGGGCTGCCACCATGCTGTGAATCAGCTTGGAGGCGTCTTCATAGTGATCGCCTTGAAGTTTTTCTACCAGTAGTTTGGCACAATCCTGGAGTTCGGAAATAAATTCCTGATTCTTATGTAGCTGGGATTCTGATTCCATCGCCAAGCCTTGTTGTCCTTTATCATTATTAACTTTCGACACGCTCGAATATTTTTTCGATCTTTTCTTTCAGGGCTTGCGCGGTAAAAGGTTTGACAACATACCCATTCACCCCGGACTGGGCTGCTTCGATAATCTGGTCACGCTTGGCCTCAGCGGTCACCATCAGTACCGGCAGGGACGAGAGTTTTTCATCGGCGCGCACGGCTTTGAGAAGATCGATGCCGGTCATGCCGGGCATGTTCCAGTCGGTGACCAGGAAATCGAAATCACCGCTTTTCAGCATCGGCAGCGCCGTCATGCCGTCATCGGCCTCCTGGGTATTGGAGAACCCCAGGTCTCTCAGCAGGTTTTTTATAATCCGTCGCATTGTCGAGAAGTCGTCGACAATCAGGATTTTCATGTTTTTGTCCAATGCAACCTCCGTCTTCCCTCGCCAGGGATTCCGTTTAGTAAATCGTTGGTTGGTAGTCCCGCAGCTCGCTGCGGTCCATATTCCATCCTTAGTACTTGGAGTCCACTACCGCTATCGTCAGACGCCGGCTCTCCAGGCCATCGTTATTTGCGCGCAACGTTACTGGGATTCTATCCCGGGGTCAACGCCGGGTCCCGCTTATCCAGCACACGGTTCACCCTAGGGTGTGCTGTCGCCCACCCAGTCTGTCAGGCGCGAGCGCAAACGCATCGCCGCCTGACTGTGAATCTGGCTGACCCGGGATTCGCTCACGCCGATTATTTGACCAATTTCCTTGAGGTTGAGCTCTTCGTCATAATAAAGCGACAACACCAGCTTTTCGCGCTCTGGCAATTGGGTTATCGCCTGGGCCAGGGATTGCTTTAGGGATTCCCTCTGCAAACCGTCATGGGGAGGCACAAAAGCCATACTGGCATTGCCGGCATCCAGTCGACTCTCGTCATCGCCAAAGGCCTCCTCAAAACTGAACAGGCGAGTCGAGGAAGCGTCCTGGAGCATACCGAAATACTCCTTGAGCTCTACATTCAATTCTTCGGCCACCTCATGATCCTGGGCATCGCGCCCGGTACGCGCCTCTACCGCAACGATGGCTTCGGATATTCGGCGGGAATTGCGGTGAACGGAACGCGGCGCCCAATCGCCGCGACGCATCTCATCGACAATGGCTCCGCGGATGCGAATGCCGGCATAAGTTTCGAAACTGGCACCCCGGGAGGCATCGTACTTTTGAGCCGCTTCCAGCAGGCCGATCATGCCCGCTTGAATCAGGTCTTCCACCTGTACACTTGCGGGCATGCGTATCATCATATGGTGGGCTATACGTTTCACCAGTGACGCGTATTCTTCAACCCGTATCACACCGCAGGTCTGAGCATTGTCATACATGGCTAATCCGTCGGCGGCCGCCATATCAAAAACCCACGGATGCCGACTGCAATAGCCGCTCGACAAAGAATTCCAGGTGACCTCGTGCTGTGTTGGGCAGGGGCCAGCTATCGATCTTCAGGGCCAGGTTGCGAATGGCCTGGGCGGCCTTGCAGCGCGGAGCATACTCCAACAAGGCTTTTTGCCTCTGCACGGCCTTGCGCACATTTTCATCAAACGGGATATGCCCCACGTATTGCAGCGTAACATCGAGGAATTTTTCGCACACCTGGTTGAGCTTGTGAAACAGGTTGGCGCCTTCCTGCAGGCTGCGGGTCATATTGGCCACGACCCGGAACCGCACCATACCGTAATCTTTATTGAGCAGTTTGATCAGGGCATAGGCATCGGTGATGGACGACGGTTCATCGCAAACCACCACAATAACTTCCTGGGAGGCCCGCACAAAACTCACTACCGTATCCGATATACCGGCAGCGGTATCCACCACCAACACATCCAGCTGGTCGGATAACTCACTGAATGCGTTGATCAGGGCTGCATGCTGTCTGGGTCCCAGTTCCGCCATCTGCTGCACCCCTGAAGAGGCCGGCACAATTTTTATGCCGCCAGGTCCCGGCACCAGCACATCTTCGAGTGATACTTCACCGGATAGCACATCGGCCAGCGTGCGATTGGCGTGCACGCCCAACAACACGTCCACATTGGCCAGTCCCAGGTCGGCGTCCAGCAACACCACACGGCGGCGCAATTCCGCCAGGGCAATACTTAAATTGACGGAAATATTGCTTTTACCGACACCCCCCTTACCGCCGGTGACGGCGATAACTTGTACCGGACGAGAAAGACTCATGCGTGACCCAACTCCTGTACACCTTGTCTGTCATTTATTGTTTGCACTGGCTTTATCGCCTTCACCAATGGTTCGTCGCTCACTTTCTTTTTGACCATGGACACCGCTCGGGATAACCGACTTACGCTGTCACTGTCATCGTCCGAATTGGCGACTCGCACCGAGGACATACGCTGCTGGGACAGCGAGCTGGTCGACATTTTTTTCATCAGCGCAACAGCGCGCGACACCAGCTGATAGGCGCGGGCAACTTCGATATCTTTGGGAATATCCTGACCGTCAGTGGTATAGGCGACGGCCAATTTTTGATCAAGCACGACCCCCAAAGCTTCCCCCAAGCTCGCGGTTTCGTCTAGCTTAGTCAGTACGCACCCCTGGAGTCCAGCAGATTTGTATGCCTGCACCGAGGCTTTCATCAACTGTTGCTGGCTGGTGGCTGCCAAAACCAGATAATTCAGGATCTGCGGTTGCTGCTGCAAGGCGCGCAGTTGCTGTTTTAGCTGCGGGTCGCCCGGTCGCAATCCGGCGGTATCGATCAACACCAGTGGATAGTCGTGCAGGGTCGCTAACACGGCGGGCAGGTCCGCGTGATCGTTCACCACTTTTACCGGCGCCTTGAGGATTCTGCCCAGGGATTTGAGCTGGTCGTGGGCGGCGATTCGGTAGGTGTCGGTGGTCACCAGGGCCACCTTATTGGGGCCGTGCTTAAGCACATACCGCGCTGCCAACTTGCCGATAGTGGTAGTTTTGCCCACCCCGGTAGGCCCGACAAAGGCAAACACACCACCGCCACCGACGATATCACCGTCCTGAATCGGCAGTTGATGGGAAAGAGCCGCCAGCGACTCGGGCCAAAGTTTGTCCATGGTCCCCTGAGGATTGGTTTGGCTCAAGACCTGAACAATCGCCTTCACCGGCAAGCCCATGCGTTCATAACGATTCCACAGGGCTCCGTGAACCGGGGACTGTGCGACTGGCTCCTGCTCGGCGTAGAGATAACCCAGTTGCTCTTCCAGGAGGAGGCGCATATCGGCCAGTTCACTGCGTAGGGAATCAAGCTGTTGATCCTGGTCCAGCTGTCGCTGCCGGTCCAGTTCCAGTTGCAAGTCCTGCTTCATGCGCTCGCGTTCAAGGGCCTGCTGCTCTTGCTGGACGCGCAGCTTTTCGCGCTCAAGATTCTCTTGTTCACGTTGCAGATTGGCTTGTCCGTGCTGAAAGCTATCGTGTTCCCGCTGAAGGCTATCGTGTTCCCGCTGAAGGCTCTCTTGCTCGAAGCTATCGCCGTCTTGTTCTTTCAGAAGGCAGTCCAGTTCACGCTGGAGACTCTCTTCTTCGAGCTGAAGGTTATTTTTTCTGAGCTGAAGGCTATCTTTTTTTAACTGAAGGTTATCTCTATCGAGCTGAAGGCTCTCTCTATCCGGTTGAAGGCTCTCTCTATCAGGCTGAAGGCTCTCTTGCGCGTGCAGGGACTGAAGAGTGTCGCGTCGATTATAATCAGCTTGATTTTGCGTATATCGATTTCTATCCGCCGGAGTTTTTGAAGCACTTGTGTCGGGGATCCAGTCTGCGGAGCCCGAGGGGTGTTGCCCGCCTTGACCCGTAGTGACAGCTTCAGCCTTGCGCGCGGCCAGCATCCTGGTTCGTGCCTGTTCAATTTCATCAGCCAGTTGCTGGGAGGTTTTGCCAGAGGCGGGACCGGTGGAAATCCCCTGCATGGCCTGCTGGAAGCCGGTGCCGCCTCCGGCACTGGCATGGTGGGCACCAACCTGCCCCGCACCGGGCGCTGTTGCCAGCCGCTCGTGAATGGCCTGATTGACTTTCGCCTGGTCCCCCCAGGCACTGTCGCTGGCGAGCGGCGATTCAAAACCGGTGGAGTGGTCTTCCCGGGGCACCATGCCCCGATCAGCCTCCGGCACCTGCGGTTGCGCTTCCAGGGTGGTCACAATTTCCACCCCTTCCTTGATGCGGCGGCTGGACAAAATCACCGCATCCGGTCCCATTTCCGTACGCACAAGTTCCAATGCGCGCCTCATATCAGCGGCGACAAAGCGTTTAACTTGCATTTATCAGCTCCTTAATTAACCCGCAACCCCACCTAAAAATCCAGCTTGGCATAATCGTCATTCGATCCAGCTCCTGTCATACCAAGTCATCACCGCCGCCCCTGACCGTTACCGGCATCGCCACCGACGCTCGCGACGATAGTGATCTGCTTGTTATCGGGCACTTCGTTATAAGCCAGAATCGCCATATCAGGGACACTGGTGCGCATAAAGCGCGACAGCATCATCCGCAGCGGCGCCGCCACCAGCAGGATAATCGGCTTACCCGCCACCTCCTGCTTCTGCGCGGCTTCGATCAACGACATCTGCAAACGCTCCGCGAGCGAGGGTTCGATGTAGGCTGCGGGATCAGCGCCGGTTTTTTGAGCCTGCTGTACCGAACTCAGCAAGATTTGTTCCAGTCCCGGCTCAATCGTGATCACCTGCATCTCCGGCTCAGCTCCCACAAGGCCTTGCACGATCTGACGCGCCAACGCCACGCGTGCTAGCGCCGTCAATGCGGCGGGATCTTGACTCTTGTCAGAGGCCCCCGCCAAGGCTTCGGCGATGGTGCGAATATCCCGAATGGGCACCTGCTCACGCAGCAGGTTTTGCAGCACCTTCAGGAACACATTGAGATTGACTGTGCCGGGAATCAGCTCTTCCACCAGCTTTGGCGACTTGTCCGCCAGCATATCCAGCAACTTTTGGGCGTCCTCATGCCCGAGAAGTTCGTGGGTGTGTTTCTGCAAAATTTGATTGAGATGGGTGGCCACCACGGTACTGGCATCGACCACGGTGTAACCCAGGGTCTGGGCATGGTCTTTTTTATCCGCCTCGATCCACACGGCATCCAGACCAAAAGCGGGGTCCCTGGTGTCGATCCCCTCGAGCTTGCCGAACACCTGTCCCGGGTTGATGGCGAGTTCTCTGTCGGGTTGCACCTCCGCCTCCCCCACCGTTACGCCCATGAGCGTGATGCGGTAGCCGCTGGGCAACAGGTCAAGGTTGTCGCGGATATGCACCGACGGAATCAGGAAACCCACTTCCTGGGACAGTTTTTTACGCACCCCCTTGATGCGACTCAGCAGCTCACCGCCCTGCGATTTGTCCACCATGGGGATCAACCGGTAGCCCACCTCCAGCCCGATCATATCCACCGGCTTGACATCATCCCAGCTGATTTCAGGTGCTTCGGTGGCCGGTGGCAGTGCCTCGGTTTCTGTCAACGGCGCGCCGGTAGGAGCGCTTCCCCCCACCGGTTTGGCGTTGGCACCGGCCCCCGGCAAATCGGTCACCAAAGTCCCCTGAGCCTTGCGCCGGGCGATGATAAATGCCAGCCCACCGGTGACCAGCGCCAGGCTGATAAAAGCAACGTGGGGCATGCCAGGTATAATCCCCATCAGGAACAGAATCACCGCCGACACCGCCAGAGCCTTGGGCGAGTCGAACATTTGCGTGAACACCTGGCTGCGAATATCTTCCGAGCTATTGACCCGGGTCACCATGATGGCGGCTGAGGTTGACAGCATCAACGACGGAATCTGGGCTACCAGACCATCACCGATGGTGAGCAGAATGTACTTCTGCAACGCATCCTGGAACTCCAGCTGGTGCTGAGCCATACCCACCGCCAGACCGCCAATAATGTTAATCACCAGAATCAAAATGCCGGCCACGGCATCGCCGCGTACGAACTTGCTGGCACCGTCCATGGCACCGTAAAAATCGGCTTCGTTAGCGACGTCATCGCGGCGAGTCCGGGCCTCGTCCTGGTCGATCAGCCCCGCGTTCAAGTCTGCGTCGATGGCCATTTGCTTCCCTGGCATGGCATCCAGGGTAAACCGGGCGCTCACTTCCGAAATACGACCCGCACCCTTGGTGACCACCACGAAGTTGATGATCATCAGGATCAAAAAGACGACCAGGCCCACGGCGTAGTTGCCGCCAATCACCACTTCACCAAAGGCCTGGATCACTTTCCCTGCCGCGTCTCCACCCTGGTGCCCTTCGAGCAACACAACTCGGGTTGAAGCCACATTCAAGGCCAGACGAAACAGGGTTGCCAACAGTAGAATGGTCGGAAAAACCCCGAAGTCGAGAGGTCTCAGGGTGTAAATGGCTACCAGTAATACAACGATGGCCAGGGAGATGTTGAAAGAAAAGAACACGTCCAGCAGAAATGCCGGCACCGGTAGCACCAGCATGCCCAGCAACATCAGCAGCAGTACTGGAATGCCCAGGTTGCCGGCTGCGAGCCCGCGGACACTGCTGACGGCACTCTGGCGGTCAAATCCCCGGGTAAAACTTTCTAAACTACTTAAAGGAGAAAATGCCATCTAGACGGATTCTTGACGCTCGCTGCCGTTTAGACCGAGCACTGCAAAAACCGTGCACAAATTCACAAAAACAGAAAAAATCCCTCAATAGCGCTGAACTACCATTTCCGCTAACATCTGCGCAACAAGAGCTGATGACCCGACCCTCCATGTCCAATGTTTCCATTCTGAGCCGCCACACCCGTTATTTGCTCGAACATATCGATCTCTCTGAGTTCCCGACTCTGCTGATCGATATGTTCAAGGAGCTGATCGACCTGGACGATGCTTCCATCATTCTCTACCCGAGCGGCGACATGCCCCTGTGCGAATACCTGGAATCGCCGTCTGAAGGCGGCAGCCTGCATATGGATCGCTTTGTCAAAGCGCCTTTTTTGCTGGACCCCTATTACCTGGCATCGATAGAAGGTAAAACCGGCTTTTTCCAGTTGCAGGAGCTGGCGCCCAAGGGCTTCAGGAAAAGCGAATATTACAACAGCTGGTATCGCCTGTCGGGTCTGCACGATGAATGCGGTTATATTATCGACACAGGGGCTGGCAACTTCGTTAATATCTCCCTCGGCCGCACTATCAACCCGGCCAACTTTCGCAAGGCCGAACTACAACTGCTGTGTGACATCACTCCGATCGTAGAGACCCTGGTGCAAAAACGCTGGCGCTTCGCGCCAGGCAATCAAAATCAGCTACGCCACCAACTGCAGACAGCGCTCAACGCCTTTGGCGACAGTCTGCTCACTGAACGGGAAAAGCAGGTGGTGAATATGATCCTGCGCGGCCACAGTACCCGCTCGGCTTCAGAAAAACTGTCTATTGCCATGGAAACCGTCAAACTGCACCGCAAGCACGCCTACGCCAAACTTGAGATCAACAGCCAGGCGGAACTCTTCTACCTGTTTATCGATTCCCTGATGAGTGTCGAGGATTACCGAGAGGGAGATGCCCTGGCGACTTACCTGAATATGCGCACCGGGCAACAATAGGACTTGCAGGTCACACCAGCCACCCAAGGGAGTGGCCGGTCGCGGATTTTTTAGAGATAGCTCTCGTATTCCAGCGCCGAAACGTGGCGATCGAATTCATCAGCCTCCTGCTGTTTAATGGCGTTGAAAGTCTTTTGGAATTCCTCGCCCAGGTAGTTTTTCACAAATGCCGACTCGGCAAACCGGGCGCGGGCCAGGACCCAGTAGTTGGGCAGATCCGGCACGGACTGCTCGTAGGCATTGCCGGCGATGGCCGCCGGCGGCCGCAACTGTTGCTCAATACCGTACAGCATACCCCCGAGAATTGCGGACAGTACCAGATAGGGATTGGCGTCCGCACCAGCGACCCGATGTTCGATCCGCTTGGCCTCCGGCTTGTCCGCCGGCACCCGAATGGCCACTGTACGGTTTTCATAACCCCAGTTGGCCGCCATGGGTGCATGGGATCCATGCTGAAAACGGCGATAGGAATTGAGGTGAGGCGCGAACAGCAACATGCAGTCGGCCATACTGGCGAGGCAACCGGCTATCGCCTGTTGCAGAAGTTCCGTCCCCTCTTCCGAGCCGTCGTTAAAAGCATTACCGCCACTTTGGTTGAGCAGGCTGCAGTGCACATGCATACCGTTGCCCGCCAGGTCGCCGAATGGCTTGGCCATAAACGAGGCTCGGTAACCGTGCTGTTTCGCCACCCCCTTTATGAGTCGCTGCAACATCAATGCCTGATCGGCACACAGTAGTGCGTCGGCCTGGTGGTAGAGGTTGATCTCGTACTGGGACGGTGCCGCCTCCTTGATCAGGGTGTCCACGGGAAGCCCCTGGACTTCACAGGCGTCGTTAATGGCGTGCATCAGTTCGCCCATGTCCTGCATGGATTCGATGCGGTAGGTGTCTCCCGCCTGCAGGGATTCTCGGCGATCCGACTGGCTGTGTACAGGCACACCCTGATCATCGCTCTCCAGTTTGAACAGGGAAAACTCCATTTCGAACGCGGATACCGGTATATATCCCAGCTCACCGAACCTGTCCATCAGGGATTTGAGCAAGTAGCGGCCGTCATAATCACAGGGATCACCGTTGGTTTCATTGAGCGACAATAGTACCTGGGCCGTCGGTCGCTTCAACCAGGGCACCATGGCCAACGTCTTGGCGTCTGCAGTGGCGATACCATCGGCGTCCCCGCTGTCAAATACCTGCGACTGTACATCCCGTCCCCAGATATCGAAGGCGAGGGAACTCTTTGGCAACTTCAAGCTGCCGCTAAACGCTTTTTCGATCTTGTCCCTTCCAATCCACTTTCCGCGCAGGCGCCCGTTCAGATCCGGGAGAATCACCTCGAAGATTTCAATGTCAGGGTGTCTTGCCAGAAACTGTTGCAGATCCATTTCCCGATTCGACCCCAGTTGTTTAATTGTCATAACGCATAGCAACCTAAAAAAAGGGGGGAGTCGCCTCCCCCGCACATGCTAGAAATTCATATCGAAAGTCAGGCCAACGGTACGCGGCTTGGACGGCCATACCAGGGTATTGACCAAACCAAATCCGTTAAGATCGTCGGCATCGGCGTTTTCCCAGCCGCGTTCAAAATACTCTTCATCAAAGATATTGGTGGCCCACAGGGTCAACGACCATTCCTTTTCGCTCTCGTACCCAAAGCGCAGATCCACCTGATCCCAGGAATCCACCTTGGCCTGTTCGAAGTTGCCTGTGCCGCCAAACATCTCATCCTGATACACATATTGCAGGGTATAGAACAGATTGCCGCCGGTGAGCGGTTGCGTATAGGTGCTGATCAAAGAGCCGCTGAAGTCCGGCGCCATGGGCAGGTCGTTGCCTTTGCTTCCGTCGCCGGCTTCGATCTCTTTTGTGATTTCGCTGTCCTGCCAGGAAACGGCGGCGCGAACATCCCAATTCTCGCCCGGGGTCCAGTGAGCATCCACCTCGACGCCACGGTTTTCCGCTTCACCCAGGTTTTTCACCTGCTGGGAACCGCTTTCGAAAATCACCAGTTGCAGGTCTTCATAGTCATAAGTGAAGAAGGCGGTGTTCAAATGCAGGCTGCCGTCGAGCAACACCATCTTGGCGCCGACTTCGTAACTGGTGGTTTCCTCGGGATCGAATACCAACGGCATACCGGCAGCCAACTGGCCCCCGAACTCGACAGTGCCGTCGTGGACAATACCGAAGGTGGAATAACCACCGGTCTTGTAACCCTTGGCAGTGTTGAAATACAAGCTGATCTCTTCATTCACCATATAGTCGGCGGCAAAACGCGGGGTGAACTTGCTCCAGGAATCGTCGTCCTGAACAAAACCGTCAGTATAGAATTCCCAGGCGAAGGTATTGCCCAGGGCACCACCGCTGTCGAGCACCTGGATTTTCATGTCTTTCTTGTCGTAGGTGTAACGTCCACCGAGAGTAATATCCAGAGCGTCGGTCAGCTGCCAGGTAATGTCGCCGTAGACAGACCAGCCTTCGCTCTCAAGTTCGTTGATATTGGTTTCGGACTTGTTGGTGAGGATATCAGCCGGGTCGATGTCGTCTTCCCAGTAGGCTTCGAACACGGGATCATCACAACCGCCGGCACCACCCACATCATCGGTTTCAATAATGGCGATACACAGGTCGTTCTCGTTGTAGATGTTACCGAAAGTCGCGTCCACGTCTTCCCGGTAGACACTGGCCCCGGCAAACCAGGTGATATTACCTTCGCCGTTGTAGTTGAGGCGAAACTCCTGGCTCAGATAATCGACTTCCTGCGCCTGACTGTAATTGTTGGCGAGCAGCGGCAAGCCATCATAGTCTTCCAGGTAATCGAAGTCGTAGGTCTTATACCCGGTAATGGACTCCAGTGTGTAATTGTCGGCAAGATCCCAGATAATATTCGCGGTCACCGAGAGAATTTCGCCCTCGTCAAAGCCATTATCACTCAGGTCGGTGGCCACTTTATCCTTGGGCAGGCCGTTTCGTACCGTCCAATAAACAGAGGGTGCCTGTTCGCGATCTTCGTAGGTCAGGCGCAGGGTGGCATCGACAGTGTCACCGGCATAACGCAGCGCCAGGCGAGTGGAGGACATCTCCTTATCGCCCAGCTCTTCACCATCGACGGTGTTATCAAGCCAGCCATCGGCTTCGCTCCAGTAAGCGCTGCCGCGGAAAAACCAGTGATCATTGATGGGCAGGTTAATGGTTCCTACCGTCTCCAGTTCACCGAATTCGGCCACGGTCAAACTGATATTGCCCTCGAACTCTTCCACCGGCTTGTTGCTGATAATATTGATACCACCCGCAATAGCGTTGCGACCGAACAGGGTACTTTGCGGCCCCTTGACCACTTCGGCCCGTGCCAGGTCATAAAAAGCCATTTGTACGCCGCCGTTGCGCCCGGCCCATACGCCATCCTGGAAGATGGCCACCGACGGATCACCGCCGATGCCAAAATCATTGGTGCCAATACCACGAATCGACAGCGCGTCAATAAAGCTGTCCTCAGTCTTACCGTTGAAGCCCGGGGTCAAGTCCACCAGGCCGCGCACATCGCCAACGCCCAACTTGGCAATCATGTCGCCATCAAAAGCAGAAACGGCAACAGGAACTTCCTGCAGGGTCTGCTCCCGCTTTTGGACGGTAACCACGACCTCTTCGATAACCGCGGCCAATAGCGACGGGCTAAAGGCGGACAGTCCCAGAATAGAGGCGATAATGGGCTGCTTAACTCGTGACACGTTCATAGTTCGCTCTTCTGTTGTCAGGTTTTAAATGTCTTGTTCTCAGTTCGGGTATTTACCACCACACTGGTCAAGGGGGTGGATGAACCTCACCTTACGCCGAACAAAGCAAGGACAAAATAACCTCAAAGGGTTGTATGGCCCCCCGTCCAATACACCCCTTTGGGGTTAAGTCATTTTCCAAAGTTCTATGCCACACTATCCGCCATACCCGAAGCCTGCGTCCCACGGCAGTGAGCGTGGCGGCAGTAATGGCCCAACAAGTGGCCCATCTTCGAAACAACCCTAATTCGCGATTTGGAGGAGATTTACGATGTCCCAAGCGTATGGCACCGAACAATGGCAAACTCTGGACAAGGCTCACCACCTGCACCCGTTTACCGATTTTCGGCAATACGCCAAGGGCGGTGGCCGCATCATCACCGGCGCCGAGCATATCTATATCGTGGACTCCGAGGGCAACCGGATTCTGGACGGCATGTCCGGTCTCTGGTGCTGTAACCTGGGCTATAGCCAGAACCGTATCAATGAGGCGGTAAGCCGGCAATTGCAGCAGCTGCCCTACTACAACAACTTCTTTAACTGCTCCAACCAACCGGCGGTGGAGATGGCCAAGGCACTGGTGGATGTCACCCCCGCACAGTTCAACCACGTGTTTTTCAGCAACTCCGGTTCCGAGGCCAATGACACCAATATTCGCTTGGTCCACCGTTACTATGACCTGCTGGGCAAGCCCGGGAAAAAGCATATTATCGGCCGCAAGAATGGTTATCACGGCAGCACCATTGCCGCCGCCTCATTGGGCGGCATGGAGTTTATGCACAAGCAGTTTACCGGTCTTCCCTACGTGCACCACATCGCCCAGCCCCATTGGTTTGCCGATGGCGGGGAGCTCAGCCCCGAGGAATTCGGCCTGCAGACGGCGCGCGCGCTGGAACAGAAAATCGACGAACTGGGCGAAGACAAGGTGGCTGCTTTTATCGCCGAACCGGTGCAGGGCGCAGGCGGAGTGATTGTGCCGCCCTCCACCTATTGGCCCGAAATTCAACGCATCTGCCGCGAACGCGACATCCTCCTGATATCCGATGAAGTGATTTGCGGTTTCGGTCGTACCGGCAACTGGTTTGGCTTTGAAAGTTTCGGCTACCAGCCGGACCTGATCACGTTTGCCAAAGCCGTCACCAATGGCTACCAGCCCCTGGGTGGCGTGATGGTGAGTGACAAGCTCGCCGACGTGTTCCTGTCCCACGACGGCGAATTTGCCCATGGCCTGACCTATTCCGGACACCCTGCCGCCTGCGCCGCCGGAATCGCCACCCTGGATATCCTCCGTGAGAGCCGGATTATTGAAAACAGCGGTGAAACCATGGACTACTTCCAGCAACAACTGCGACAGTTGGCTGACCACGCGATTGTCGGTGAGGTACGCGGGATGGGAATGTTTGCCGCCGTTGAACTGGTACGGGACAAAACCTCCCGCGAGCGGCTGGCGCCGGAGAGCGCCGGTGCGGTCTACTGTCGCGACCATGCCATCGACAACGGATTGATGGTGCGCGCAGTGGGTGACGCCATCGTCACGGCACCGCCGTTGATCTGTAATCGCGAGGAAATCGACACCCTGGTGTCTCGCCTGGCCATAGCCCTGGATGCCACTGCGACCCATTATGGTTTATAACGGCCAAAACACTACCGGGCTCCGAAAACAATTCCCGCCAAAAAGGGGTAAAACCACGCGATGAACGAGTCGATCACACACCGTAAAACACTGGGCCAAAAGGACATGGTGCTGTTTACCGTGTCGGCCATTTTGCTGTTGGATACGCTGGCGGCGGCGGCCTCGGTGGGTGCCTCGGCCATCACCTGGTGGGTGGTGCTGGCTTTGGTGTTTCTCGCCCCCTTCGCGTTGATTTGCGCCGAGATGGGTTGTGCCTACCCGGAACAGGGTGGCATCTACGCCTGGGTCAGGGACGCCTTTGGCCGCCGCTGGGCCTCGCGGGCCACCTGGGGCTACTGGGTCAACACCGCTGTCTGGGTACCGGCCATCTATATCCTTTTTGCCGGTATCTACAAGCAGTTGTTCGCTCCGGATCTGTCCCTGTGGGGCCAGATCACCATCGGTATCGTCCTGACCTGGGTTGCCGTGGCAGTCAATGTGATTACCCTCAATGTCGGCAAGTGGATTCCCAACCTGGGCGCTATCCTCAAGGTGGTTATCTTTGTCGCGGTAATTATTGGCGCCCTGCTCTACACCCGCGAACACGGTATGGCTAACCCCCTGACCCGGGAAACCCTGGTACCGGACTGGGGTAGCAGCCTTCAATACATACCGGCCATTATTTACGGTATGTTGGGCTTCGAACTGGTCAGTGCAGGCAGTGATGAAATGAAGGATCCGGCGCGCGATGTGCCCCGCTCCATCCTGATCTCCGGCGTTATCATTATCGTGCTTTATGTGTTGGGAACAACCGCTGTGCTGACTGCCATTCCCTCCACCGACATCAACCTGGTGGAGGGTCTGATGGACACCCTGAATCTGTTCTTCGGCCAAAGTGCCGCCGGGCAAACCCTGGCCCTGGCATTGGGCGTGGCAGCCCTCTATACCTTTTTCTCCAACGGCGTAACCTGGGCCATGGGTTGCAACCGCGCCGCGGCCGAGGCGGCCAACGAAGGCGAGCTGCCACACTTTTTCGGTATCGAGAGCGAAAGCCGTGGCACTCCGGTGGGAGCCGCGGTATTGATGGGCTTGGTCAGTACCCTGACCCTGAGCCTGTACGGATTTATGGCCGGCTCCAACGAAGACCTGTTCTGGTCGCTGTTTGCCTTTAGCGCGGTGATATTCCTGTTACCCTACCAGGGCATGTTGCTGGCCTTTGTAAAAATGCGTGTGACCGATGCCGATCACCCCCGCCCCTACCGCATTCCCGGCGGCCTGGGAGTGGCGCGCGCGCTGGCCTACATCTGCATGACGATACTGGCGTTGAGCATTGTGCTGTTTATCTACACCCCGGGTGAGGGCATCCAGTGGCCGGTACTGTTGGGTGTGATAGCCACATTGGTGGCCGGGGAACTGGTGATTCGTTCTGCCGAGGGCCACCGCCCGGATAGCAATCCCCTCTCACACACAGCGGCCTGAAACGTTCAAATCGGTCAGGCCCCGGTATACCGGGGCCTGAATTTCAACACACCATGACAATCATGGCTCCAACCAACGTTGCAGATCGTCGGCGCCACCGAGACGCTCGCCATCGATATAAATCTGCGGGGTGGTGCCCTGGCCGGTCACCGCTTGCAGGCTGCTGTAGCTGATGCCATGGTTGCCCAGTTCAATCTCCTCAAAGTGATAGCCCCTGGCGGTCAGCAATGCCTTGGCGCGGTGACAGTGCGGGCAACCCGGTTTGGAAAAAAGGGTAATCCGCTTGGGCTGCCGGGCGTTGGGATTGATGTAGTTCAGCAGGGTATCCGCGTCCGAGACCTGGAAGGGGTCCCCGGGTACATCAGGCTCTACAAACATCTTCTCGATCCGACCGTCCTTTACCAGCATGGAGTAACGCCAGGATCGGGCGCCAAAACCAAGATCCTGCTTTTCCACCAACATACCCATCGCTCGGCTGAAATCACCGTTGCCATCGGGTATAAAGCGAATATTCTCCGCGCCCTGCTCGGCCTGCCAGGCATTCATCACAAAGCTGTCATTCACCGACAGACAGACGATTTCATCGACGCCGTTGTCAGCAAACACCCCGGCCAACTCGTTGTAGCGCGGTAAGTGGGTGGATGAACAGGTGGGGGTGAAGGCCCCGGGCAAGGCGAACAGGATCACCGTTTTACCCGCGAACAGATCCTCCGAGCGAACATCGACCCAGTTGTCCCCCTGACGGGTGTGGAAAGTCACCTGCGGGACCTGCTGTCCCTCCATGGCGTTGTTGAGATTGGGGTTGTTGGAATTGGCGGTTTGAGTCATCGGTAAGTCCTCTGTTTGGGTTTCAAAGCGTTGAATCGCAATTGCGTTGTTGAGGACAACTATGACAGCGGCAGGACTATCAATCCAATCAATTAATTGAATCAGCTCAATAAATTTAAACTAAGTATGATTTTAAGCCCGGGCCAGCGGGAGGTTAATCAAACTGCATCTCCTTCGGCACCGGCACATGTCGAGGCACGTCCGGTCGATCACCTTTGCCGCGGCGGAAGATACGCAACTGGAACACATAGGCCAGCACCTGGGCAACAGCCACATAGAGGCCCGCGGGAATTTCCGCATCCACCTCCGTGGTGTAAAACACTGCCCGCGCCAATTGCGGCGACTCAACGATTTCCACCTTATTGGCGGCGGCGATCTCGCGGATTTTCAAGGCGATGTTGTCAGCCCCCTTGGCCAGCACCACCGGCGTATCCATATTCAGGGGGTCATATTTCAGCGCCACCGAAAAGTGGGTCGGGTTGGTGATAACCACATCCGCCTCGGGTACAGCCGCCATCATGCGATTATTGGCCATCTCTCTTTGCAGCTGACGGATGCGCCCCTTCACTTCCGGCTTTCCTTCGGTGTCCTTGTGTTCATCCTTGATATCCTGCATGGACATTTTCAGTTTCTTGGCGTGGTCGTAGAGCTGGAAAGGCACATCGACAACGGCGATGAGAATGGTGGCCGCCGACAGGGCGATGGCGGCAAAGGCGCTCAGTCTCAGGGATTCGATGATCCCCGGAATCACATCCATACCCGCCAGATCGAGCATATCCTGTTGCATTGCCGACAACAGCCAGACAGCCAGTACCAGAATCACCACCACTTTGGCCAGGGCTTTGCCCAGCTCCACCAGGGATTTCAAGCCGAACATGCGCTTAAGCCCCGCCAGCGGATTCATCCGGCTCAGCTTGGGCGCCATGGCTTTGGCGCTCAACAACCAGCCGCCCAATCCAATGGGCCCCAGGATCGAAGCCACAAGCAGCAATACAAACAGTGGAACAAGGGCAACCAGGGCATCGTAAAAAGACACAGCCAGGTGGGAAATCATCAGGTTGGTGTCGAAAACGGTGGCCCGATCCAAGCGGAAATTGAAGTGCAGCACGCCCATCAGCTTCTCGCCCATGAACTGGCCGAATACGGATAAACCCACCGTGCCTGCCAATAGGACAGCGGTTGTGGTGAGATCGCGGGAGCGGGGAATCTGGCCTTCTTCCCGCGCTTTTTCCAGCCGTCGCGCCGTCGGCTGTTCCGTTTTTTCCTGGGCGCTGTCTTCAGCCATTAGCCCCTCCTAAGGCGCGCTGCCTGTAACCTGGCGCACAAGGTCGAGACCGTAGCGCATAAACAGATCGTAGTTGGTCAGGTAACTGGAGAGGCCGAACCACACCAGCAGCAGACCAAACACCAGAGTGATGGGAAAGCCCACGGCAAACACGTTCATCTGCGGCGCGGCGCGACTCATCACCCCAAAGGCCAGGTTGACCACCAGTAGCGAGGTCAATACCGGCAAGGCAACTGCGAGTGCCGAGCCAAACATCCAGGATCCCATACTGGCGATCATCCACAGATGCCTGATTTCCAGCCCACTGTCGCTGACCGGTAGCGTCTGGAAGCTGTCTACCAGGTATTCGATCACCACCAGGTGTCCATTGACCACCAAAAACAGCAATGTGGCCATCATCAGATACAATTGGGAGATCACCGTCACGCCAACACCGTTGATGGGGTCGTTCATCTGGGCAAACCCCAACCCCATTTTCATGGCGATAAACTGCCCGGCCAGAACAAACAGCTGAAATACCACCTGCAATACAAACCCCATGGCCACGCCGATTAAAATCTGCTGCAGGACAATGGAGAAGCTTTGCAGGGATAGCGGCGGAACCGCCGGCAGCGGCGGCAACAGCGGGACCACAATCAGGGTGAGCATCCACCCCAGCAGTACCCGCACCCGGGTAGTAATCAATTGGGAGCCGAGAACCGGCACCGCCATAAAGAAGGCGCCGATGCGGCAGAAGGGCCAGAAATATTGCCCTACAAACTGTGCGATCTCGTGCTCGCTAAGGGTCATCCCTTCCATCCGCTAGCCAATCAGGAGCGGTATATTGGTGATCAGGCGGGTAAACAAATCCATAAATTCGGTTATCAACCAGGGGCCGGCCAGCATAATGGTCCCCAGGGTGATCAGCAGTCGCGGCAAAAAGCTCAAGGTCTGCTCGTTGATCTGGGTCGCCGCCTGGAACATGCTCACCAACAAACCCACCAGCAGACTGGGACCGACAATTAACGCCACCATCACTACGGTGAGGTAGAATGCGTCGGCAAAGAGATCCATTACGACTTCAGGTGTCACGGCTCTGTCCTCCGAACTGAACCCCAGGGCCCGATACTGGCGCCCATCCATAAACTAGTAGTCTTTCAATCTGATAAGGACGTATTAATGTTGCAAATCCACTGCGATGTCAGGCCTGAGAGGCAGGGGTGCCTTCAGAAACCGTGCGCGACAAGGACGTCGCGCCCGAGCCCCGGGCCGGCCCCACGAGTGCAACGAGTGCTTTGGGTCCAGGGATGGGTTTACGGCGTGTTTCTGAAGGCACCCCTGCCTCTCATCGAAGCCTACAATCATACATACGTCAATATCACCTTGAAGGACTACTAGGTTCCAAAACTGGCCGCCAGGGTCCCAATAATCAACGCCCAGCCGTCCACCAGCACAAACAGCATAATTTTAAACGGCAGCGAAATAATCAGCGGCGACAGCATCATCATGCCCATGGCCATAAGCACACTGGCGACCACGATATCGATCACCAGGAACGGGATGAAAAGGATAAATCCGATCTGAAAAGCGGTCTTCAACTCACTGGTCACAAAAGCCGGCACCAGAATTGAAAAGGGCACCGATTCGGGTCCGTCAATGTGTTTGGCGTCGGCAATACGCATAAACAGATCCAAGTCCGTTTCCCGCGTCTGTGACAACATAAAGCGGTGGAAAGGTTGGGTGCTACGGGTCAGGGCTTCCCTTGAACCGATCTCCTGGTTGATGTAGGGCTGTAACGCCGTTTCGTTTACAGTGTCGAACACCGGCGACATGATGAACAGCGTTAAAAACAGTGACAGGCCGATAAGAATCTGGTTGGACGGAGACTGCTGCAAACCCAGTGCCTGACGCAATATGGCAAACACAATAATGATCCGGGTAAAAGACGTCATCATCATCAGGATCGCCGGCAACAGGCTCAGGGCCGTCATGATGGCGAGGATTTGCAAGGTTACCGTGTAATCCTGACTGCCGTCGGGATTGGTGGTAACCGTCAACGCCGGCAGGCCGGGTATACCATTGACCGGCATGATGCTCTCCGCCTTGGCCGCGGGCTCAGAACTTTCCGCCGCAGTCTGCGCCCAGGCGCCGGTTGGTAACAGCCCCAGAACGATCCACAACGCTGTCGTAAGTATTGACCGACTCAATTTGGTTGTAGATGCACTGGCCGTTACAACCTTCTCTTCCAGATACATTACCGGGGCCTGCTCTCTACATCACCGGTATCGGCGCCTGAATTACCGGCTGCACCTGATTTACTGGAAATACGGCCCGCCATGGCCTCTCGAATCTTGCTGGCAAAATCTGAATGAATGCCCACCACCTTTTGGCCACTACCCGTTTTTTTACCCGAGGGAATCACGGCCGTCTCAAATACGTGCAGTGTCGACACCCGACCGGGAGCCACACCAAGCAGGATTTGCTGCTCCCCCACCTCCACCATCACAATGCGCTCGCGGGTACCCAAGGCCTGGCTGGCTACAATTTTCATGGCGTTATTGGCCATCAGGGAGCCCTGCCCGAAACGCCGCAACAGCCAGGCGATAACAAATATGGCGCCCAGCACCAGCAACAGACCGAGCATCACCTGCCCGAAATAGGCACTGTTGCCCAAGGGTGAGGCGCCGGCAGCCAGTGGCGCGGCCTCGACGACAGGAGGGGAAACGTCCGCGGCCATATCAGCGCAACTTTTTGATGCGCTCAGCGGGGCTGATGACATCGGTCATGCGGATACCGAATTTCTCGTTCACCACCACCACCTCGCCATGGGCGATGAGAGTGCCGTTAACCAGGACATCCAACGGCTCACCCGCCAGGCGATCGAGTTCGATAACGGATCCCTGGTTGAGTTGCAGCAGATTGCGAATCGTGATGGATGTGCGTCCCACCTCCATGGATATAGATACGGGGATATCCAGAATCACTTCCAGGTTTTGGCCCTCTGCGTTAATAAAACCGTCACCCTCATCGGACAGTTCGTCGAGTTCAACCGCACTGACATCAGTGTCGTCGTCCTCTGTATCCGAACCCACCTGCTCTTCCATGGCCGCCGCCCACTCATCGGCCATCGCATCCTGGTCAACCACATCGCCATCGGGCATTAAATCATCATCACTCATGGGAGTCTCCTTCCGCGGCCGTCACATTGTAGGCATTGGACCGGTCAATAAAGTCTTCTATTTTCAACGCTAGATTGCCCCGGGACTGGCCGAGGCTGCTGCGAAACATGGGCACCCCGTTTGCGGTGACCACTTGGAATTCCGGCATTTCAATGGGAATCACGTCACCCTCTTTCAGATCGACGATATCGCGCAGGGTAATCTCGCGTCGCACAACATCGCATTCGAGATCGACGCGGGCTTCCATAATATCGGCGCGCAGGGCCTTTACCCAGCGGTCGTCCATCTCATCGCTGTCGGTCTGCAAGCCCGCGTCCAACACTTCCCGAATCGGTTCAATCATCGAGTAAGGCATGGTGATATGCAGCTCGCCGCCGCCGCCATCGAGTTCCACATGAAAAGTGCTTACCACCACCACCTCGCTGGGGCTGACGATATTGGCCATGGAGGGGTTTACTTCCGAGTTGATGTATTCGAACTCGATCGGCATCACCGCTTTCCAGGCCTCGCACAGGTCGACAAAAGCCTGCTCCAACACCATCTGTACAACCCGCAACTCGGTTGGCGTAAATTCACGCCCTTCGATTTTGGCGTGACGGCCATCACCTCCGAAAAAGTTATCAACCAGTTTGAACACCAGCTTCGCGTCCAGAATCACCAGAGCCGTGCCGCGCAGGGGACGAAACTTGACCATGTTGAGGCTGGTGGGCACATAAAGGGTGTGCACGTACTCGCCAAACTTTTGAATCTGGATGCCACCGACCGATACATCGGCGGTACGACGCAGAAGGTTGAACATGGAGATGCGGGTATAGCGGGCAAAACGCTCGTTGATCATCTCCAGGGTGGGCATCCGCCCGCGGACAATACGATCCTGACTGGTGAGGTCGTAGGCGGAAATCTGCCCCGGATCAACATCCATTTCGGTTTCAATGTCACCGTCATCGACGCCGTGTAACAACGCATCAATTTCATCTTGTGACAATAAGTCTTGCACGGTGCTTACGCCCCCCTTTACAGCCGATACCAACCCTGTGCCGGTATTACTGCATAACAAAATTGGTAAAGAGAACCTGTTCGATACCAGGCTTGCCGATTTCCTGCGCCAGCAAACGCTGGACCTCGGTCAACGCTTCCTGTCGGAGCAGCTCCTTGCCCTCCGCAGTCTGCAGCTCTTCGTAAACCTGACCACCAAACAGTAACACCAGTGCGTTGCGAATCATGGGCATATGCAGCTCGATCGCTTCCACCACATCATTGTCACGCGCCATCAGTGTCAATTCCGCCTGCAGAAATCGCTGGCGGCCCCGCGCCTGGAAATTCACGATAATCGGCGGTTTCAGCGGGTAGTAAATTGCCGGGTTACGCGCCGGTTCTTCGGGTTCGATTTCCGCCTCGACGCCGGCCATCTCGGTCGGTGCGGACTGCGGGGCAAGCATTTGCAGGGCCAGCAAGGTCCCCCCGATCGACAGACCCACAAGTGCCAGGCCGACAATGATCAATAGAATGAGCTTTTTCCTGCCCCCCCCTGACGAGGCTTCCGCCCGTTCATTTTCCTTTGCCATACGTCAAAAGTCCGTCATTTCAAGCCCAACGGCTGATTTTATGCTTATCAGGCAATTCTCATGCCACCAAATGCCCCGATGTCCATGCGCTGACGCAACACCGGGCCAAGACTGGATTCTAGTTTATAAACAAGAACTTGCGAAAGGATACTGAGAAAATTAGCCCGTTGCCGGTAGCGGGATCGCGCCGGTAGCGGGCTTTCAAGGAAGAGATCAGGCCGGCGGGTTACACATATTGATCGACCAACCCCGAGCCCAGCGGTTGCGTGATCCCGGCGGATTGATCTTCTTCAACGGCGTCCAGGGGATTGCCGCCCCGCTCGTCGCTTTCCCCCCGCGAATACTGTGGGTGGGATTGATCAGAGATATCGACATTGACCAAATCCATGCCCTCGCCCTGAAACATCTCCCGCAATCGGAAGGCATTCTGGTCGAGAGCTTCGCGGACATTGGCGTGGGGACTGGTAAAGGTGACACTGGCCTGATCCTGATTCACAGAAACCCGAACCTGCAGCTGCCCAAGCTCAGGTGGATCCAGGCGAATATCCGCCTCCTTGATATTTTGCGATGCCAGCCACAGGACTCGTTCACCGACCGCACTGCCCCACTGAGGCTGCCCCATGGCGGTCTGCATATAGGTTTGCAGGCGTCCCTCCGCCGACTGGTATTGACTCAGTCCCGGTTGCAGTTGCCGGTTTGCCCCCATCGCAGCGGTAGCGGAAGCCACCGCTTCTTTCAGTGCCTGACCGTCCACCCCACTGTCGCCGGCACCCGAAAGCTGCAGTGCAAGCCCATTAGCCGTGGATAAATTGACGGTTGCCCCGCCGGAAAGTGAAAGCGAATTTGCGAGCGTCGACTCCGCCACGCCACCTGCGCCTTTGGCCGCCATCGCAGAGGCGTGTTCGACAGCTTCCGACAGCGATGCCTGCGACGCAGCCACCGGATTGAATTCGGCTTTCACCATCTCCGCCACTGCCTGTCCCGGTGGAGAGATGGGCTTCGTCATTGGCGGAATTTGTGTACCGCCAAATTGCGTGGCGATTGCCGACTGCGGATTCCGACCTGCCACCGCAGCCGGGCCCCGGTCCCCGGTCGACGACGAAGGGTTTACCGTTACTGTTTCAGCGGCGTCTTCAGTAAACTCTGCCACTGAAGTCATTGATACCCCGGCATCAATCTGCCCGGCAACCTCGTCCGCCACCCCGGTTGGGTCCAAGCCGGCGGCATCCCCCGCTGACGCATCTATCTCGCCGGCGGGCACCGTCAGATCTCCCCCCACCGTTTCAAACTCCCCGACAGTGCCGGCGCTGTTTGCTGCTTGAGTCAAGGTCTCCGTGGTTTGATCAGCCTCACTCAGCGCGGGATCCACAGTTGAGTCCTCGCTATTTGCCAATGCTGACTCACTCTCTTCCGTCGCATTTGGCTCTACCGATTCGTCCAACGCGCTCTGCTGGGCTTCACCGTCAACATCAGCCGCCTTATCTTTCGAGGCAACCTGCTCTTGTTCTAATTTTTCTGCAGGGGATGGTTCGGCAGACTGTTTGGATTCCCGCACATCTTTCGACGGGAAGGATTTATCAGCGGAACCCTGAGCACTGCGGTCCGACTTTCCCCTCGAATCTGCCCCTTGCTTGTTTTGGGTTTCCGGTCGCCCCCCCGCACCCTGGTTATCCCGCGCCTGTCGGCGCTCAGAATGCCCTGCCCCCGCAGTTTGATCGGACATCACATCGCGAAAACTCACCTTGGAAAGGCTGCCAAGCAAGTCGTCCTGCAGGGCGTTGAGTTTATTGACATTCACCGGCGCCAGGGCCGTTAGAGAAACACTGGATTGATTGCCACTCATAGTTTTTTCCAACTAGTAAACTCCCGGTTATCCGCGCCCAAGCCCCTTTCCGGACCAGCGTGTCCTTTTCCGGCGCCAGACCGGCAAAGGACACGCTTGCGGCAAAGATTACCGCTCAAGCGGCAATCTTTGCCGCTTGAGCACCGCACTTGTGCGTTTGAAGGAAGTTCTGCAAAGTGGATGCCAGAAAAGTGGAGGCGGTCCCTGATTGCCAGTTGGGAGAGTGGCCCGGCGGTTTTTACCCGCTACCAGCAACGACAATTTAAAGATCAGGGATTGGCGCCGGGGTATTACAGGGCATCGATTTCCTGTTTGACCACTGCGAATTCGGCTTCGGCATCGGCCAGCAACCGAGGAAGGTTATCGAGCTGGTTGGTGCGCCCGGCCTCTTCCATCTGGAAGCAGATTTCCGCCAGTTGAGGCGCGCCTATATTACTGCTGCTCCCCTTGAAACTATGGGCGGCCCGGCGAACGGCGTCGGCGTCGAGGGTCGATAGCCCCTCCCGCAACGCTTCCAATCGCTCTTCGGAATCGCTGAGGAAAGTATCGATTAACAGCTGGAATTCGTCCTCCATCACTTCCTTCAAAGTGCCAATGGCTTCGTGATCGATGTGTACACTGCTCATCATAGGAATCCACTCTTTCTTGCAGTCCCACTCCAGGGACCCGACTCTGTTATCTTAGCAGGGCTCTTCATCTCATGTCCTCCCCACCCTCACACATGTCCACCCTCACACAGGGGTCTAATTATCGTTTTCCCAGGTATAGATGGCTTCCACTTCACTGCCATTACCCAGGTAGCGCAGGGACTGACACATGGTTCGAATCAAGGCAATACCCCGACCACTGTAACCCGCTGTCTTGTGTTTACTCTTGTCATAATTCTTATACTGAAAGCCTGCGCCACTGTCAGACACGCGAATTGTCAGCGTGCCGTGGTCACCTTCAGAGTGGTGCGCCAGATGAAATCGGATATAGCCTTCGGTAACAGCTTCCAGAAGATCACTGCGCAGCTGGTAGTATTGGCTAAATCCCTCGGAGGATGACTTGAGCCCGGAGTCAAGCCCCAGGACCCCGTGCTCCAGGGCATTGGAATAAAGTTCTGAGAGTATGGTATAGAGGCTCCCGGTATGTTTTCGCAATCCCGGCACCTCTGTCAGTACGTTCAACAGCAGTGGCAAGGGATCGAAAAAGCGAAAACTGCTAGGTTCCACCTCGAAATCCATGGTCCAGCTCATGAGGCCACGGCCATTATTGGTAAATCCCTGGGTGGACTTGGATTTCACCTGCTCCGGCGGCACCAACTGCACTTCGATAAGTGACACATCGTCATCCCTGTCCACGTTCCCCACAAATGTCTGTACACGGGACAGGATATCTTCAAACAGTCGGTCCGGATTGCGGTTGTCCGCAAATACCTGCTTCAATCGTTCTTCGCCAAACATGTCGCCGTCGGCATTTCGCGCTTCATGAATACCGTCGGACCACATGTAGAACTGATCACCATAATCCAACTCAAAATGGAGGCAATCGTCTTTGAATTCCTTGTTCGACAATACCCCCAGGGGCAGGTGGCGCGAAAGCACCGGCTCGACCTGCGCTCCCTGGCGGCGATAAATAAAACTCTCCGGCAAGCCACCGTTCCAGATTTTAAGGCTGCGCTTGTGAAAGTTCATATCGAAAACGGTGGCGCAACAGAAGACGCCGACCGGCAGAATATCCTTGAGCTTCTGATTGATCTCCCGCAGGATATCGGTCATCGAAAAGCCCTTGGGGGCCATGCCGTAAAAGGTGGACGCCAGGGGCATGGCGCCAACGGCGGCCGGCAGCCCGTGACCGGTAAAGTCCCCCAGCAATACCATCATACTGCCCGAGGGGCGCATCGACGCCACCAGCACGTCCCCGTTAAATACCGCCAGTGGAGACATATAGTGCTTGACGTTGCTGGCGTCCAGGCAACCGGAGTGGGCAATATTGTCGAACACCTGCTTGGCTACCGTCTGCTCCTGGATCAGGTGCTGATTGTGCAGCATGATCTGATCCTTTTGTTCCAGCATGGTGGCGTGCATTTCGCGCATGCGGTTAAAGGCCTTGATCTTCGCCTGCAAAATTACCCGGTTATAGGGCTTGGAGAGAAAATCGTCGCCGCCGGCATCGAGGCATTTGACCAGTGAAGCGGTATCGGTTAAAGAGGTCAGGAATATGATGGGAACCAGCTCTTCACCAACCAGTGATTTGATCTGGCGCGCAGCGCCAAAGCCATCGAGCCGGGGCATCAAGGCATCGAGAAGGACGATGTCGGGCCGTTCCTGACGGAAAGCGGCAACGGCCTCTTCACCATCACGGGCAGAGACCACCTGATGCCCCTCCCTCTTGACAATAGTTTCGAGAATCAGGCGATCGGTGTCCGAATCGTCCGCGATCAATACCTTGAGAACGGAATGCTCAGCCATAGTGTTTGCTCGCGAACATGTCGGTTATGTTCCTAAACTCGAATATGAGTCTCCGCTGTCCCCCGTAAAATCGCGGGCGAGCGGAATTCGGCTTGAGCTGTGCGTGATCACTGTATATTAAAAAGTTGCTCGAAATTGGAAATGGTAAGAATTTTCTTCACGTCGGGACTGCAGTTGATGATTCTGATTGAGGCGGAATCGCCACCGGCATGGTCCCGCAACAGTAGCAGCATGCCCAGTGCTGAGCTGTCTAAATAGGTGGTTTCATCCATATCGACCAAGTAGGCCGAAGGGGCTTGAGGTAAGGATTCATAGGTGTTGCGAAAATCCTGATGCGCGCTGAAATCAAACCGTCCCTGGATGTGAATGGTCAATTCATTTCCGTCAGGGGACAAGGTTGAAGTGATGGCCATATCCTGTTCTCTGATTGAGTTAAGGGTAGTTTTCCCTATAAACCTGTACCAAGACATTGACTGGAGGTGTTTTCCGCATCGGCCAATCGCTTTTATCAATTATGGGTGACTGCCTAAACCACAATACCCACGCGGGTTGGGTAGGCACCCCGGATATCAAAACTAAGCTTAGCCCATAATCCCACACTGCCCAGGTAAACCTCTCACTGCGACAACGACTTCCTATCGGGCCGGCTTTTTATAGGGAAATTCCCCGAACTCTAACGAAATCAAAGGGGTGGGTGCAAGCGGAAATTATCCACTGTTCGGGGAATCACCCTAGTAAGAGGATAAATTTCGCGAATTTGTCCGACG
The DNA here is from genome assembly GCA_050290225.1 of Cellvibrionaceae bacterium. Lineage (GTDB taxonomy): Bacteria > Pseudomonadota > Gammaproteobacteria > Pseudomonadales > Cellvibrionaceae > JBNKHG01. The sequence goes on along the minus strand of JBNKHG010000007.1, from coordinate 110,503 downwards.
CAGGGATCCTATTCCCCCCGTCCTTCTCATTGGCTCCGGCGACTTCCACTGCCGCAGTACCCAAGGCGAAGCCTCTGCCGGGGGAATAGTGTTGCGCCCGCTGCATCACCTCCAGGCATTCGAATCGCTCTTCCAAAAACACCGGGTGGAATTCCGAGAAATCAATACTTATACAATCCAACCCGTCAAAGGCTTACTGTGATCGACGCTGGTTGACCAGGTCGTCGAGTTCCTTCTGCAACTGCCGCTCCAGATAAGCCGCCTCCTCCTCTGAAAACCTTTTGATCAGATTTTCGATCGATTGCCTGTAATGAGATTTTTGTCGCCACTGCTGGCGCAGTTGATCCAGTGTCAGTTGCATCCGCTCAAGCGTGGCTATCTGTTCGTGTTCGGCATTGGCCAAACGCTGCAGAAAGCCCCGGGAGCTAGCCAGTTCGCTCGCCCTCAGCCCCTGGCGTTGGTTGCCGAATTTAGCGAGGTAATCCTGGTTGTAGGCACGCAACTGATGTAACTGTTGAGTCTCACGCTGCAACTGCTGCTGATAGCTGCCCAACCGGGACGCCGCCTCCTGCTCCTGACGCTCGGCCAACATCAACACCGCTTTAAACCGCTGCGCAGGCTTATCAGTCACGGCCAATGCAACCCTGTATTATTTGTCACAGAAACAGGTTCTATCAATTTTCTAGTCCGGCTGGGGTACACTGGCTCCCGCCGGCTGGGCTGTATGCCCCGGTTGCAGCACGGCCTCCAGTTGCGCCAGGCTCTCATCAAAGCCGAACGCCTGACCCAATCCCTGTTGCACAAACTGGCGCAGGTGGGGATGGCGCTCGATAGCGATGTCTGTTTCCGGATCCGCCCCGGCGGTGTAGGCACCGATGCTGATCAGGTCACGGTTTTGCCGGTAACGGGAGTTCAACTGTTTGAACCGCTGCATGGCTTTCAGGTGCCCTTCCGATACGATATTGGGCATGGCGCGACTAATGGAAGCCTCCACATCCACTGCCGGGTAGATACCCTCTTCGGCAAGTCGGCGCGACAACACCACATGTCCGTCGAGAATAGCCCGTGCGGCGTCGGCAATGGGATCCTGCAGATCATCCCCTTCGGTTAACACCGTGTAGAAAGCCGTGATCGAGCCTTCACCTTCAGCGGCATTGCCGGCCCGCTCCACCAACTGCGGAATCTTGGCAAACACCGAGGGTGGATAACCCTTGGTGGCAGGCGGCTCGCCAATGGCCAGGGAAATCTCCCGCTGCGCTTGAGCGTAACGGGTAAGGGAGTCCATCAACAAGAGGACATTTTTTCCGCTGTCGCGGAAGTATTCGGCGATACGGGTGGCCAACTGAGAGGCTCGAAGGCGCATTAGCGGCGCATCGTCCGCGGGCGATGCCACCACCACAGCGCGTCGCAAACCCTCTTCACCAAGAATATGGTCGATAAATTCTTTCACCTCCCGACCACGCTCGCCGACAAGACCCACCACCACAATATCGGCGGTTGTGAACTTGGTCATCATTCCCATCAGCACACTTTTGCCGACACCGCTGCCGGCCATAAGTCCCAAGCGCTGGCCCCGACCGACAGTGATCAGCGAATTGATTACGCGGATCCCCACATCGAGCGGCTTATTGATAGGGTGGCGATTCAAGGGGTTGATAGCCATGGGGGCAAATTCCAGGAAGTCCTCACCTCCCACCGGGCCTTTACTGTCGAGGGGCTGCCCCAAACCATTGACCACCCGTCCCAGTAACTGCGGGCCAACCCGCATGCCCATTTGGCTGGAGACAGGCACCACCCGCGCGCCGGGCTGTACGCCTTCGACCCGCTGAATCGGCATCAAATAAATTTTATCCTGGGCGAAACCCACAACTTCAGCCTCGACTCGACGCTGGTCCGACCCAATCACTTCGCACTGCTGGCCGACCGATACCCTAAGCCCCACAGCCTCAAGGGTCATGCCAACCAGGCGCGTCAGGCGCCCTTCCGCTTCCGGGTGCAGGTTGATGGGTCCGCTGGGACGGTAACGGTTTAAACGCTCAAGCGGATCAAGTCTATCAAGCGCCATTATTCTGGCACCCCGGGTTCGATCGTCTCGGGCGGCGATATATCGTCGCTTTCATCTGCGGCGGCCAACTGCCTGTTTACAAATTGCGCCAACACCGTTTCCATGCGTTTCTCGACGGAGTAATCCACCAGGCTCTCACAGGTTTCAATGCGGCAACCACCGGGCAGCAAATCATTGTCCCCGACAAACCGCCATTCTTTTTGCCTCTCCTCGGCAAAGGCCTCCACCAGTGCCAGGTCATCGGGGTTGAGTACCACCGTTAAATTTTTTGCGCCCACTGGCAGCGACGCCACGGCTTCCTGTACCAAGCTCAAAATATGGTTGGAGTCGGTATAGAGTTCGCGTTTGATCACCGCGCGCGCCAATGTACAGACAATGTCCAACAAGGCGGTCTCGATAGCATCATCCTGGCGGGCCAATGGTAGCAACAGCGCTTCAGCCACCTGGGTCAATCGCTGCTGTTCGGCCGTTAGCCGTGTGCGCACCTCTTCCGCTCCCTGTTGCTGCCCGGCCCTGTAGCCTTCGGTCTGGCCGTCTCTGTAGCCTTGCTCGTGTCCCTGCTGGTAACCCTCCTTTTCGGCCGTTTCAGTCATTTCCTGTAACTGCTTGGCGGTGATCGGCTCAAAGCTGACGGCATTGCTGTCGAGTTCTTCCACCACTTCCGAATCTCGCCGCCGCTGTTCCTGTTGGCGCTCTCGAGCTTCCTTTTCAGCACTGGGGAGTATTTTGCCTCCGCTGCCAATTTCAGGCAGCGACCAGCTCAGGCAGGACTCCAGATCCTCGGCGGGAATGCGGTTGGGTAATTTCTGACTCATATCCAGGCAGGCGCCGCAGGCTTACATCATCTGCTCGCCACTGCCACCCAGCATGATTTCGCCGGAATCGGCCATGCGCCGGGCAATGGTGAGAATTTCTTTTTGCGCGCCTTCCACTTCGGAGACCTTGACCGGCCCCTTCGCCTCGAGGTCATCACGCAGCAATTCTGCCGCCCGCTTCGACATGTTGGTGAAGATTTTTTCCTGCAGGCCTTCGTCTGCACCCTTGAGCGCCAGAATCAATACCTCCGACGAGACTTCGCGCAGAAGCGCCTGGATGCCCCGGTCGTCCACCTCCCGCAGATTGTCGAAAACAAACATCAGGTCCTGGATCTGATTGCCCATATCCTCGTCCACCTCTTTGATGGAATCCATCAAGTCGGCCTCGACCGAGCTGTCCAGGTTGTTCATGATCTCGGCGGCGACCTTGAAGCCTCCCATATTCTTTGTCTGGGAACTGGCGTTACCCGAGAACTGTTTCTCAAGAATATCGTTCAACTCCTGCAACGCACTGGGTTGCACCGTATCCAGTGCCGCCACCCGCATCATAATATCGAGGCGCATCTTTTCGGCGAAGTGAGTCAGGATTTCGGCGGACTGGTCAGGATCCAGGTAGGCCATGACGATGGCCTGGATCTGCGGGTGCTCATTGCGGATAATATCCGCCACCGAGCGGGCCTCCATCCACTTAAGGGTATCCAGGCCGGTGGTGTTGCCCCCCAGCAATATGCGGTCGATCAAACCATTGGCTTTATCTTCCCCCAGCGCCGTAACCAGCATATTGCGGATATAGCTGTCGGAGCCCATTCCCAGGCCGGTAAGGGTGCGGACCTCATCGAGAAAATTGGACAGTACCGCTTCCACTTCAAACTGTTGCACATTGCTCAGTTGCGACATGGACGTGCCGATACGCTGGACCTCCTTGGGCCCCATATGCTTGAGGATTTCAGCCGCATCGCTCTCCCCGAGGGTCATCAACAGGATCGCCGCCTGCTCCACCCTGCTCAGTTTGACCTTGATCGGTTTCGATTCCTGGGCGGTAGTTTTATCACTCATCGGCATTTACCCAGCCCTTGACGACCTGCGCCACCCGTCCCGGGTCTTCAGCAATCAAGCCCTTAACGGCATTAAGCTGCTGTTCGTAGCTCTCTTCCGGGCTCGGCAACGCCAGCGCATCGCCCGTGCCGGTCAAGGTCACGGTTTCATCGGAAAGATTGTCAAACGCGGTCAGGCCCGCCTCTTCCAAAGCCGCCATCTCGCGGGCATCCTCCGCCTCTTTCGATTTAACGCCAGCCACCGTCAAACTCTTGAGCACCGGTCGCAACAACCCCAGGATCAGCGCCAGAATAATCAGCAAGCCTGCCAGTTGCTTGGCAACAGAGAGGAACCAGGGTTGCTCCCAAAAAGGCGTTTCGCTCACCTCGAACTCCTGGCGGGCAACGAAAGGTGAATTCAGGACATTGACACTGTCACCGCGTACCGCCGAGAAACCCACGGCATCGCGCACCAGAATCGACAGACGCTCCAGTTCATTTTCACTCCAGGGCATCAGCCGGGTGTTGCCCCCCGCATCCTGCAGCAGCCGGTCGTCCACCACCACCGCCACCGTAAGCCGGCGCAGGGTTCCCAGCTGGTGGCGCGTGTAACTGACGGTGCGATCCAGTTCATAGTTTCGCGTGGCCTGTTTACGGGTATTGCTCGAGGGCTGACTATCGCCGTTCGGACGCCGGCTGGCCACTTCCGGCGCTGCGCCATCCGCGCCCGGTTGATTGGTTAGGGCCCCGGACACTCCGCCGACAGTGTCGGCGCCGACGCGCTGTTCATCCAGAGTCTGTTCGCTACGCATGGCGGGAAGGTCGGGATTAAAAATTTCCTCGGCCTGTTCCACCTGGGTGAAATCCACATCGGCACTCACTTCAGCTTTGTAGCGGCCGGTGCCGACAACGGGATCGAGAATACTGTTGATACGCTGGGTGATATCCGACTCCAGCTTGCGGGTATATTCCCGCTGCCGCGCCGCCACCACCAGTTCCTGACTTTCCTCACCGGTGGACAGGAGGTTGCCTTTCTGGTCCACGACGGTCACATCTTCCATTGCCATCTCGGGAATGCTGGACGCCACCAGGTTGGCAATCGCCTTGACCTGAGCCGGCTTGATAGCGCGCCCGGGAAACAGCTCTACAAAAACCGATGCCGTGGGCTTGCGGCTATCGCGCACGAACACTGACCGCTTGGGTATGGCCAGGTGCACCCGGGCGCTGCGAACACTGTGGATACTGGTAATGGTGCGCGACAGTTCACCCTCCAGGCTGCGGCGAAAACGGGCGCCTTCCATAAACTGACTGGTGCCCAGCGGCTGCTCTTGATCGAGGAGTTCGAAGCCGACCGATTTATCGCCGGGAATTCCCGCTTCAGCCAATTTGAGTCGGGCTTTATGAATGTCTTTGTCCGCCACCAGCAACGCACCGGTAGCGCCGTCCACCTTGAACTTGACGTCGTGCTGTTCCAGCAGCTCCACCACTTCAGCGGAGTCGAGGCGATCGAGGCTGCCGTAGAGGGGACGATAATCCTCGCCCTGGGTCCAAAGCACCACGGCAAAACCGATGGCGACACTGGCGGCCAGCCCAACCATCAATCCTGCCTGGCGCAGGATATTCAGGTTATTGAAACCCTCAACCAGATCACTTGTGCTGCGATCCCGCAGCGCGCCGCCGGCGAGATCATCAGAGGTGGTATCGCTTGCCATAAAATCCCGTTTGTTTCAGGCTGTGTTCGACTGTCTAGGTTGCCGTAACGGCCGAAAATCCTATTACACAGGCATATTCATTACATCTTTATAGGCTTCCAGGAGCTTGTTACGCACCTGGACCATCGCCTGGAAAGACACACTGGCTTTTTGCGACGCCACCATCACGTCGGTGATATCCACGTTTGGCGCCCCCAACTCGTAGTCCTTTTGCATGGCCCCTGCGGCTTTTTGGGTCTCATTAACCTTGTTCACTGCCTGCTCCAGGAGCTCGCCAAAACCGGGGGCCTCCGGACCGTCGCCAACTTTTAAGCCTGTGCTGGACTTGAGCTCGGCAATATCCTGGGCGGCTATGCCCTGGGGGCGGCTAAAAGCCTGGGTCTGGGCTTTCAGTGCCCGCATCTCCACCATTAAGCGACTGATATCAACGCGATCTGTCATGCTGTAATCACCAATTTTCACCCGACCAGGGGTTGCCTGGGAGGATTCGACAAATATTTGGCTTTTTTAGCCAAATTATCCTTTGCGGTGAACTACTGCACAAAATGGGCCAATTGTTGCCGCTCGGCATAGAGTTGCCGCTGATAGCTGGGGGATAAAAATAATGACGGCTTCAACGACAGCTGGAGACGCAACACCTTAATTTAAGGTTCTTCAGAAAAATTTGTTGGTTGTTATGATCCATGCATTGGTAACGACGTCTCGTTCGTGCCGCAAGCGGACGAACCGACGTGCCACGAATACTTGTGGCTTGCCGCTTGAAGCCGCAAGCCGCAAGCCGCAAGAGTCCGCTTTTGGCACTTTGCTGACTATCACTTCGTGCCTAAACCTTCATAAATGATATTCGAATAATATTTACCGACCTACCACAAAAAGATCTTGAATTTCAACAGGTTAATAGACTCTCGAACCACATCATACCCACGGATTATTCAGAGGAACCTAATTTAAAGGTGTTGTATCTCTCCTCAGTGGATCAATTGCCAAAGGCCAAACCGAAAAAAGCCGAACATTTTAAAGTGAGCCCGAGTGAACGGGTACATCGCTCGCGTTGGAAGCGATGGAGGTTATCCGTCAAATTCAAAATCAAACTCACGCATTTCCCGGCGCAGTCGCAGAGTTTCCAAACGGTCTTCCAGCCGCCGGCGATTGTCTACAGTTGCTGGATCAGGGGGGACGGTGTCGTTAAAAATCGTACTGAGAATTTCTTCGCTATCAATAGCGGGAAAGGGTAAGGATGAAGCGGGTTTCGAGGCTTTATTACTGATCATACCGAGACTCCTTATCGATACTCACAATGTCACTGTTTTTTATATACACGCAAACCGCAAGCGGAAAATAACCTGCTCGCTGCTGGTGGTCAAGCCCAGAAACTACCTTTTGAAGATGACGCTTCCATGACGCCTGCATTGCAGTTTTAAGATAAATATACCCGATTCCTCTACGCTGCCCCTATACCAGGGCAGCGTCCACATCGAAGCCATGCTCCCGCAGGCGCGCCACTTTGTAGCGCAGGGTTCTGGGGCTGATGCCCAGACGCTCAGCAGTGTGCTTGCGGCTGCCGCGCTCTTGTCGCAGGGTATTGACGATGATCTCAAACTCGCGCTGTTTCAGATCGGCGCCCAGCACGGCGCCGGCATCATCCACCGCCTCCAGCACTTCCGACCTTGAAGGCATCGCAAAACCTGTCAGCGATTCCGGTGGCACAGGGGCGACCATTGCCACAGTCGCTGTGGATACCGGCGGGCTTGCCAGAGGCTCGGTGGTAGCTGGCCCTACTTTCACGGCTGCATCCAGTAAACTGGGTTTCTCGCTGTAGACAGGCATAGCCGAGACCCCTTCCAAACCCAGGTCATTGGCGCCGATGACCGGCCCCAATTGCAGGATCAGGGCCCGCTGCATAACATTGTCCAACTCTCGCACATTACCGGGCCACGGATAGCTGAGCAGCGCCTGCCTGGCTTCTGCACCCAGTTGAACCCCGGAGCGCCGCTGTTTCCGGGCATGGCGCTGTAGCAGTTTCCGGGCCAGCGGCAAAATATCTTCGGGCCTGTCTCGCAGGGGCGCCCATTGCAGGGGCAGTACACTCAGGCGGAAATACAGGTCTTCGCGGAATTTGCCCTCGGCCACCTCTCGGCGCATGTCGCGGTTGGAGGTGGCAATAACGCGCACATCCAGAGGAATGGTCTTGCGCCCACCCAAGCGTTCCACCTCCCGCTCCTGCAGCACACGCAATAGCTTGGCTTGCAATCCCAAGTCCATTTCAGAGATTTCATCCAATAGCAAAGTGCCACCATTGGCCTGCTCAAACTTTCCCGGAGCGCTATTGACGGCACCCGTATAGGCCCCTTTTTCGTGACCAAACAACATCGCTTCCAGCATGTTCTCCGGAATCGCGGCACAGTTGATGGCAACGAAGGGTCGGGTGGCCCGTGGCGAATGGTTGTGGACGTAGCGCGCCAGCACTTCCTTACCGGTGCCAGACTCACCGATGATCAACACGGTCGAATCCGACTGCGCCACCCGTCGAGCCAGTTGCAGCAGTTGCTGGCTCGAGGGTGCATTGGCCACGGGCTCGTCCCCTTGCGGCAAATCACCACCGCCCACGTAACGGGCGACGGTTTCCTGTAACACTTTGGGTTCGAAGGGTTTCACCAGGTAATCCACAGCCCCCTCGCGCATCGCATGCACAGACTGGCTGATGCTGGCGTAGGCGGTAATCAACATGACCGGAATATGCGGGTAGCGCTGCTTGACTTCGCACAACAGATCATGACCGCTCATCTGCCCCATATTGACATCGGAAACAACCATACGAATATCGGTATGCAGCGCCAGTAACTTGACGGCCTCTTCGGCACTGGACGCAGCCACTACCTGGTAATCGACCAATTCCAGGGTGTCCGTCAGTGCTTCTCGCAGGTCACTATCATCCTCAACAACCAGAATCTTGATGGCTGTGTCTTGTTCTTGTTTTAAGGCTGCAATCGCCATGCTTACTTCTCCACCACACTCGAGTCGTCTTCCAGTGATTCACTGGTACGGTAAAAATCTGCCACCGGCAGTATCAGCGTTGCGCAGGTGCCCTGGCCCGGTTCGGACTGCAATACAAAACGCCCCTTATGGGCCCGGGCCACAGATTCCACTACCGCCAACCCCAGGCCGGTCCCCTGAGGCTTGGTGGTCACAAACAGATCGCTGACAGTGTCCATGATGTCGGCGGGAATTCCCGGCCCCTGGTCGACCACACTGACGGCCAACTGTTGCTCCGGGGTCAGGGCCAGGCGAATATGCAGACGCGCCTGACTCTCGACAGCCTGGAGGGCGTTGTTAACCAGATTTAGCAACGCCCCGACCAGGGCTTCACGGTGGCAGAGCAAAAACTGCTCAGGACACTGATTGTCCCAACTGCACTGCGCCCCTGAGGCCGTGATCACCACTTCCATCTCATCGGCCAAGGCTCGTTGCAACTCGGCGGCTGTCACCCAATCGTTAAGCGGTATCTCGCCTTTAACAAACAGCAGCATGTCCTGTACCTGCCGTTCCATATGATTGAGGCGTTTCAACAGCTTTTCGGAAAATCGCTGGCGCTGGGGCTCCTTGATTTTGGAACCGCAAAGGTGGCCGGCGTAGAGCATGGCTGCCGACAACGGGGTGCGAATCTGGTGAGCCAGTGCTGAGACCATTTTGCCCAGAGCCGATAGCCTTTCGTGACGGCTCAGTTCGGCCTGTAGCCGGCGGGTCTCCGTCTGGTCGGTAAGCAGGATAATCTGGCCATCCTCTCCCAGGGAACGGGTAGCGATACTGATGCGACGTCCATCGCGGGTGGATACTTCATGGCCATCATCGCGACGCGGAGCGAAGCAACGCACAATCACATCGCGCCAGGATTGTCCGTCCAGGGGTTCGCCGAGCATTTCCCGCGCCGCCGGGTTGCACTCGCTGACCCGACCTGTGGCATCCAACACCACCACACCACCGGGCAGGAAGTTAAGCAGACTTTCCAGGCGATGAGCGAGGCGTTCCTTCTCCGCCAATTCGCTGAGACGCTGGGCAGTGACCGTTTTCAGCTCCCTGTTGAGTTCGCTGACGCGATTTTCCAACACGCTATAGGAATCGGCCAGCTGCTGAGACATCTGGTTAAAGAGTTCAAACGCGGATTTGAGATCGGTTCCCGACGCATTTTCCGGAAGGGAACCGGACTGTGGTCCTTCAGGTGCCGGCTGCAGCGGCGGAATAGAGTCGGGGGACTGGCCGGCATCGTCCAGCCGGTGTTGGGTCCTGGTGGCGGGCGACAGGTCGTCCGTATCGAGTGGCAGCGCTTGTGCGGCCTGGGGCATGCACAGAATCTCCTTTGCGGCGGAGCACTTGACCAACACCACTCACAGCGTCAAAGTCACGCCGCTCCGCATTTGCGACATCAAGGAGACTGCAAAGCTAATGCCAAAAAATATATTTCTTATTTTTCAGAGGGTTATCAGGAGTAATTAGACACTGGAGTCAAAGGATTGGCGCGCTATCCCCGCTGCAGACCGTATTTGCGCATTTTTTCCACCAGTGTCGTGCGCCGGATCGCCAGACGATCTGCCGCCCGCGCCACCACGCCGCCGGTATCATCCAGGGCCTGCTGGATCAGGTTGCATTCGAGGCTGGTGAGGTATTCCTTGAGGTCTATACCGCCCTCCGGCAACAGGGCGGTATCGGACATACTCACCACCGTAGTCTGGGCGGGCACCGTCGGCTCGATATTGATTTCGAACTCCTCTTCTGCCACATCGATATGGCGGTACTTGGCCGGCAAGTCCTGCACGCCAATCACCCCATAGGGGTGCATAATCGCCATGCGCTCCACCAGGTTGGCAAGCTCTCGCACATTTCCCGACCAGGGGTGCTGACACAGGGACATAATTGCTGCCGAATTGAAGCGAATGGAGCCGCGTTTTTCGCTCTCCAGCCGCGATACCAGTTCAGTCAACAACAGCGGGATATCTTCTGCACGCTCCCTCAGTGACGGCATTTCAATGGGGAATACATTCAAACGGTAGTAAAGGTCCTCGCGAAAGCCGCCCTCTTCGATCATCTTCTCCAGATTGCGGTGAGTCGCGGCAATAATGCGCACATTGCTGGGGATGGTCTTGTTGCCACCCACTCGCTCAAAACAACGTTCCTGCAACACTCGCAAAATCTTGACCTGCATACTGAGAGGCATATCGCCGATCTCATCGAGAAACAGGGTACCACCCTCGGCCATCTCGAAACGTCCGGCACGGGAGCTGATGGCTCCGGTAAAGGCGCCCTTCTCATGGCCGAACAGTTCACTTTCCAACAACTCCGCCGGAATCGCCCCACAGTTGACCGGGACAAAGGGGTTCTCGCGACGATCGGAGTTATAGTGCAGGTTGCGAGCAACGACCTCTTTACCGGTTCCCGATTCTCCGGTAATCAACACAGACACCTCTTTGTCGGCCACCTGGGACATCATGGTGCGAACGTTCTCGATCTGGCGACTGGTACCGACCAGACTGCGAAACAGATGAGAGGGACGTGCGGTCGGTTGTTTTTTGCTCAAAGCATGTGCTTCGTGATAGCGCTGTGCGCGATGCAGGGTGTCCAGCAACTTGTGGTAAGTAGGCGGCATCTCCACGGCCCCGATCACCATGCGCTTCAAGTTTGCTTCCAACTCATCGGGTATTTGCTGGATTTCACCCACCAGAATGACAGGTGCAGATTCGTTCCAGTCTCGCAGCTCCCGCAAACGGGAATCCAGCGTATGCGCGTGACAACAATCGCCCAGGAAAACCGTCACACAGGCGTCAGCGCTCTCCACAAAGGCGGCGGCCGACGCCTGCCATTGATCACAGCTTGCACTCAACGTTTGCTCGTCCAGAAAGTCCAACACCACTTTCAGGTCGTGTCGACGCTGCTCGTTGTCATCGATCACCAACACCTTACTGTCACGCCACATGCAAATACGGATCCTGCTTTCTTTGTCTATAATTTTTATTGCGACCGATCACGACCGTCGGGTTCTGTGAACCAGGTCGTTGAATTTTACCCCTCGGGCTTTATCATATTGTTTAGCTTTTAAGCGCCCTCAGTTTAGCTTTTAAGCGCCCTCAAAAGTTAACACCTCCAACATGCCTGCCAAATCGCCAATATGACGACTTTTCGAGCCATCAGAGCACGAAACAATCGGTCGCTTGTCAATTAAATGACGAAGGGATCTTAACTTTTTTTGAAGGATTTACAAGGGCAATCTCGAGATCCATTTGATCTGGATCTCGGAGGGGAATGCTCAATTGAATGGAAATTAACCAGGCACCCCGGGAGGCAACGCCGCGAACCGCGACAATAAAACCTGTTTTTATTCGGCAGCCAACGTGGCTACCTGCCTACGACACCCTTCAATCAACTCCCGATAGAGGGTCAGGACCTTTTCCAACTCACTCATCAGGGCAAGTTTGTCGCAATGGGGATCATCCGCGGCAGAATTCAAAGCGGCGGCAAGATTTTGGTCAAGCCCACCAATGGCCGGCCAATCAAACTGTTGAAGCGCAGAGCTGAGCTCTTTTCGAGCACGGCACAAGTTCAACTGCGACAGGGGAACGACAGACATAGGCAACCTCATCAACAATCAACATCTCATTGACAAGGTTAGCGGCCACTATAAAAAAAGCTTTAACATACCAAGGCTGATTTAATGGCCTCAGTTAAGCAGCAATACCGTCCCAACCGGATTTGATTTCGGTCAGCAACTTTTCCGCTTCATCCAAGACTTCGCAGCCATTATCTTCTTCGGCTTCACAAAGTTTGGTGTTGATGTACTCATAAACCGAATCCAGGTTTGCAGCTATTTCGCCACCCTCTTTCATATCCAGGCTTTCACGCAATCCGTTGATAATGCCCACCAACTTGACTATTAGCAGCCCAGCCTGCCTGGTATCGCCATCTGCAAGAATCCGGCGGGCCTGGTCGATACGCTCAAGGGCACCATTCAGGAGTTGCGCAATAAGTTCATGAGGGGAAAGTTGATCTGCTCGCTCCTCGACAACAAGGGCGGCTTGCGTTGCGGCAATTGGCATTCGTTTGTCCTCTTTTATCAGCAACTACGGTTCCAAGACCGAAGGCGCTCACATTTTAACCAGCGGCAATATACCGTCGGTTTGCAGTTTTCACTGAACTAAGAGCACAAATAATGCCAAACAGAAAAAATAACAGAAAATATTTAGCCGATCTGGCGCCAGGCAGCGCTGATGTCAGCAATCAGACCGGAGCATTCATCGAGCAGGGTTTCTTCGTTGTTCAGATGTGCCTTTAACAGCGTACGTTGCACATAATCGTAGAGGGCCTCCAGGTTGAGCGCCAAATCACCGCCCTGCTCCACGTCCAAACTGTCCTTCAACCCCATGAGAATCTTCACGGCGTCGTTAATCTTCTTGCCTTTGAGCTCGATATTGCCTTGTTGCATCGCACCCTTGGCCTGGGCGATTCGCTCCAACAAGCCCTCGAACAGCATCTGGATCAGATAGTGCGGATTCGCCCCCTGAACGCTGGCATCGACCTTGACACGACTATAACCCTGAATTGCAGCATTTGCGTTCACGCATCCCCCTAAGATAATGCATCATCAGCTTGACTTAGTTTCTATGGCGGCCAAAACCGAAACTTCTTTAGGCCAAGGCTAACGATTACTGGTTTTGAGTCGCTGTAAACGGCAGGCGATTGGCGATATCGTCCAATGTGCTACCTGAACTGTTAAGCCCGCTGAGGATTCGCTCCATCGCCAGGAACTGGGCCTGAAGCCGCTCGTAGTAAGCATCCATGCGCCGGTCCAGACGTTCCTGATCGTTATCCAGCCGCTCCAATTGAGAATCGAGACTGTCTTCTTTGACATCAAAGGCGCCATTGGAGGCCACAAATGTGTCAATCAACTGACTTAATTCTCCGCCGAAACCGCGAGAAAAATTGATCGAGGCACTGGTTGCCCCCTCTCTTACCACAAAGGTCAAACCGTGGGGATCTGTGTTCAATTCCGGCAAGAGTACGTTCCCCACCCCAAAGCCCACTTCGCCATCTACGGTACCAGCGACATCAGTGCCTGCGGTACTGGTGCCCGCCGCCAATCCCAGGTCGGCGGCACTGCCACCGACATCCGTCACCGATACACTGGATTTGGATCCGTAAGCGCGGGAGGTTATTTCAAAGTGGTCCGTATTCCACACCACATCCACATCGGCACCTACCGCCTGTAGTGCCGAATCGCCATTGATCTGCGATTGTATGTGGGCTGCGAGGGCGTCCTCGTCGGCATAAGTGCCCGGCGTCAAACTGATTGTGCCTGAAGTGGTGCCATCCACGGTAATGGTAAAGTCGTAATCGCGATTGCCGTTTGCACTGACGCCGTCAGCCAAACCGAACTCACCCGCGGTGAGTTCCTGTACGTTACTGATTGCCACCGACGATCCCGTGCCCGTGGTATTGGATGTCACCACAAAACGCGTTCCGTCGTACACAATATCGGCGTTGACTGTGTTGTTGTCGAACTCTGTCTGTAAGGCCGTCGCGATTGCCGACTCGTCGGCATAATTGGCCGGCGGCAAGGTAATGGTTACCGCCGTCCCTCCGTCAATCGATATATCAAAGGCATAATCCCCAGAGGTCGCCCCGGACAAATCGGTGGAGGAGAAAGCTGACGCCTCGCCATTAAAATAACCCTGCACCGACGCTGCCGCCAGATCGGTAAGCAATGTACCCGAGGCCGCCGCCCCAACCAGCTCGCCCCGTGCGGGTTGCTGGGTGATCACCACCTCATAGGTACCCGGTACAGTATTATCGGAAAAGCCAGTCACTTCTATTTTGTCCGACGAAGAGGACGTTTGTGGGGCAAAAAGCTGTTGCACCAGCTCGAAGTTATCATCAAAGGCGGCGGTAAACGTCTCTTCATCAATCGTGAGGGTTCCATCGAGTTCTGTACGAATACCGATAGATCCCAAAGTGGTAAAGCCATCGCCGAGCCCCGGAATTCCACTGGCAAGCTCACTGCGTATCATCGAGATCATCGACCGCGCAGTCGATTCCCGCCGCAGGCTGCCAAACTCTGTGCTGGTATTGCCCTCCTCATCCTCCACCTCGATCGACCCGACCGCAGGCTCGATAGCTTCCAAAAACGCGTTAAATGTATCGACAAAATCCCTCACCGCAAGCTCCGCGGTCTGTTTGTCGGGGGAGATGGAAATATTGACCAATTCCCCGGGTGACGCCTTGTTGAGGGTAAAGCTGAAATCCTCGATGATGTCATCAATCACATTGCTTTCACGGGTAAACGTAAACCCGTTCATCTGCACAGAGGCATCAGTACCGGCCTGGTTTTGTAGCAGCTGCTGATTCGCTGAGCCGGCGCCAAAGGCAAATCGCGAAAGATCATTGGCATCCACATTGGTGGCGGTGCCGCCCTGCTCCGCCACGGTAATCCGCAGTTGGTTGTTTTCGCCGGAGGGCGCCCGAAGCAGTAATCGATAGCCGTCTCCGTCCTGCACAATACTGGCTTGCACTCCCATATCGGCATTGTTAATCGCATCGCGCAAGCCAGTGAGGGAGTTGTTGGAGTCGTCGATGGTGATTGTCTGAGTGGGCTTGTCGCCATTGACCGTAAAATTGTCGGTGGTGTCGTCCCAGTCACCAAAATCAAACGTCAGTGTTCCCGTGCCCACCGCATCAGACGGGTCGTCAAAGAGCGCATTCGTGGAAAGAGACTGGGCGCGAGCAACGGCCAAAACCTCGAAGGTATAATCGCCCGGCGGGGCATTGTCTCCCAATTCAGTGGGGGTGAGGACACTACTATCGGAAAATGAAGCCGTCATTGCCCGAAAGCTTTCGTCCCCCAGAAGATCGGCGGCGTCTTGCAGCGTTGCCAGCGCACTGCGCAACAAACCGAAATCGGAAATCTGAGCCTCGTACTTTTCCCGGCGCGAATCAATGCTATTTTGACGAGGTGCGCGCTCGACTTCGGTTAGCTGGTCGACAAGGCTTTGGGTATCTATACCCGAACCTGCACCCAGCGATGAAATTATGTTGTTGTTAATCATGGCTCATTTTTCACAGGCTGTGTATCGAACAAATCCCGTCTTTCTCGATATTTGTCCTCGATATTTGTCCTCGATATTTGTCGACTGGCTTGACGATTTCTTAAGCGGCGGCAACTATTGACCGCCGGCGATCCGGCCAGCGCTTACTACCCTCTAAGACAGCAAAGGGCATGCCAAAGGCATGCCCTCTTTGAGGCTACAAACAAACCTGACCGAGATTAACCGTGAACATTGATAAGGTGCAGAGATTCATTCTGTTGAGCCTCTTCGGCCAATCTCAAGAAAATCTCATTGGGAATCTGGCGAATCAGCTCCCCGCTTTCGCGGTCAACCACTCGCACGACTGTATGACCCGAACCTTCATCAATGCTAAAGCGAAGGTCGCGCTGCTCACTCTGAATAAACTCATTCATTTGAGCAATTGCCTGGCTGACCTTCTCCACGACATCGGCAGACTTTTCCAGCTGTCTGCTCGCCACCTCGGACGCAACCGTAGAAGTTGAACTTTCAGCGGTCGTCACCTTGGTACGAGCAGTGTCCCCCCCTTTTGAAGAAGCAGCAACAGCGGTGGGGTAACCCACCGATTGATTTCCCCTGACTTCATTCATAGGATTGACCTCCCTAACCTCAAGCATTTCCCTGACGCCTGTGGACCGGGTGGCCCACAGGCGTTTTACCTACCTGATTAATCCTTATCGAAGCAGCGACAACACTTGTTGCGGAGCCGCATTGGCCTGGGCCAACATGGCTGTCGATGCCTGTTGCAGGACTTGCGCACGGGAAAGCGCAGCGGTTTCCGCCGCGAAATCCGCATCTTGAATCCGTGAACGGGCGGCAGCCGTGTTTTCGGAAACATTCATCAGGTTGGATACGGTGAAGT
Organism: Cellvibrionaceae bacterium; assembly: GCA_050290225.1. GTDB lineage: Bacteria > Pseudomonadota > Gammaproteobacteria > Pseudomonadales > Cellvibrionaceae > JBNKHG01. Next base: position 93,912 of record JBNKHG010000007.1, on the reverse strand, counting down.
CCAGACGGTTGTTGACCGCACCCAGGTCAGCACGCTGAGCGTTGATCTGCTCAAGGGCGGTATCGATAATATCGATGGACTTCTGTGCGCCAGCCTGAGTGGAAATATCAATGCTGGCAACGGAGCCGGCTCCTGAAGCGGCATTTCGCTCCGTCAGGCCGATAGAGGTAAACAGCGCCGCAGCGGTCACACCGTTACCTGCCTCGATGGAAAACTCGCCGCCGTCAGCGGAGCGCAGGGCAATGGAAGTGGCTGCGGTGCCGGCAAAGGCAACCACGCCGGTTTGATCCGATACCAGGTTGATCTGCTTGATGGCTTCAGCCGCTTTTTCGGCGGCCGTCGGTGTGGCGTCAACAGTAATGGCGCCAACCTCGACGCCATTAATGATCAGGTCACCTTCATTAAGCGCAGTTGCAGCTACTGTATCACCCTGCAAATTACCGTTGTCATCCTGGGCGTTCAAACCAAAAGCTGCCAGTTCCGCAGCGGTGGTAGTGGCTCCGATCTCGAGCTTAACGCCATTTTTTTCCGCCGACGTGTCCGTCAGTACAAATGAGAAGTTGGTGGTGCCATCGGCAATACCACTGGCCGCATCATTGGTGGTGTTGTCTGTGGTCTGGATACTCAGTACATTTTCCTGAGACAGCACCAGGTATCCGTCTTCATTCAGGCTGGCATCGACACTGGTTTCAGAATTAATTTTGGCAACCAGTTCATCCATGCTGTTAGTGCCCGTCAGCACATAGGACTGGCTGTTGCCGTCCCCATCGACCACGGCGATAGTGAAGGTGTCTGTGCCAGCGCGCAATACGCCGGTACCAACCGCGGTACCTTCCACAGTGGTGAGCGCGGATGCTTCAGCGCCCTTGCCGTCAAGATCAGCGTTGATGGAAGCCAGGATCTCGTTCAGGGTATCGGTATTTGTCGCTGTGTGATCAATGGCGGTAATTGCCGTGTCATTGATCGTCATGTCACCGGTCGCAGTGAATACGGTGGTAAAATCTGCCAGGCCATTGGCAGACGAGTCACCCACGATATCGCCGGAAGAACCACCGAGGGACGCGGCGCGAAAGCCCTGCACATCGAGATCGATGGTCTGATTCGCTTCAGCGCCCACCTGCAGCGACAGTGTACCGAGCGAACCGTCGAGGATATTCTGTCCATTGAAAGAGGTGGTTTCAGCAATACGGTCAAGCTCAGCTTTTAGCTGTTGCGTCTCTGCATCCAGGGTGGCGCGATCGGTGTCGCTATAGATGCCGTTCGCAGACTGGATGGACAGTTCACGCATACGCTGAAGGATGTTGGTGGCCTCATCCAGGGCACCTTCTGCGGTCTGGATCAGTGAGATGCCGTCGTTGGCGTTGGCTACGGCACGATCCAGCCCCCGAATTTGGGCGGTTTGGCGGTTACTGATAGCCAAGCCGGCGGCGTCGTCTGCAGCGGTGTTGATTCGCCTACCCGAGGACAAACGCTCCATGGCCTGTTCCAATTCCATCCCGGACTTCACCAACTGGCGCTGTGAGTTAAGCGAGGAAATGTTACTGTTAATCACTAAAGGCATTATGAGCCTCCTACTTGGTTACTAACGCCGGTCAGTCGTGACCAGCCCATTCAGGTCCTTCCTGTTCAGGTCCTTCGGAAGTGACCATAAACACTCGGTATGTCACCTCTGACTACCTTTATCGACGGCTCAACAGTGAACTTTAGAAAAAAATGTTGAAATATATGCCAGCCCCAATCTTCATGTCGAAAGTTGTTTTTCTATGTATTTCAATAACTTACAAGCCAGACTCAACAAATCAGTAAATAGGGCAAAAAAAAACCAGGGGTTCAGCCCTGGTTTTTTTGCCCGCCTGTGACATCTGTCACGGCCTGGCGCTTACCCCTGTAACAGCTGCAGAACCTGCTGTGGCTGGGCGTTGGCCTGGGCCAGCATGGCCGTCGATGCCTGCTGCAACACCTGCGCACGGGCCAGGTTGGAGGTTTCCGCCGCGAAGTCCGCATCCATGATGCGCGAACGCGCGGCTGCGGTATTTTCGGAGACGTTCATCAAATTGGAAATGGTGAAGTCGAGCCGGTTATTGACAGCACCCAGATCTGCGCGGGTGGCGTTGATCTGCTCCAGGGCCCGGTCGATGATATCGATGGCTTTCTGGGCTCCCGCTGCGGTAGCGATGCTGATGCTGGCCACAGAACCGACACCGCCCGCAGCATTTTGCTCGGTAAAGCCGATCGTGGTGAACAGCGCAGCCGCGGTAACGCCATTGCCGGCCTCAATCGAGAATTCAGTGCCGTCCGCTGAACGCAGCGCGATGGAATCCGTTGCTGTCCCGGCAAAGGCAATCACACCGGTTTGATCGGAAATGGCATTGATCGCATTGATAGCCGCCGCCGCTTTGGCGGCAGCGGTCGCCGCGGAGGGCACCACCGCCCCGACTTCGACCCCGTTGATAATCAGGTCACCCTCAGCCATGGAGGCGGCAGATACGGTGTTTCCCTGCAGGGCGCCATTGTCATCGTTGGAATTCAAACCAAATGCCGCCAGTTCAGCCGCTGTGGTAGCGGCCACAATTTCCACCTTTATGCCGTTGTTCTCGGCGGAAGTATCGGTCAGCACAAACGAGAAATTGGTCGTGGCATCGGAAATACCACTGGCCTTGTCATCTGGAAGCGTGGTGTTATCGGTGGTTTGGATACTGAGCACGTTTTCCTGGGCCAGTACCAGATAACCTTTATCGTTAACACTGGCATCAACACTGGTCTCTTCATTAATCTTTGCGACCAGCTCACTCATACTGTTGGTGCCGGTAATCACAAAGGATTGGGCATTACCGTCCCCATCAACCACATCAATGGTGAAGGTGTCAGTGCCCGCTCGCAAAATTCCCGTACCTACCGACGTCCCCTCGACTGTCACAACAGCAGAGGCTTCCACGCCCTTGCCATCCAGGTCGGCATTGATGGAATTGAGTATTTCATTCACCGTATCCGTGGAAGTGGCGGTATGGTCGATGGCGGTAATGTCCGTATCATTGATAGTGATATCGCCGGTTGCGGTAAAGACAGTGGTGAAATCCGCCAAACCGTTGGTGGAAGCACTGCCCACAATATCGCCGGACGCGCCACCCAGGCTGGATGTGCTGAAGGAGCCTATATCCAGGTCGACAGTCTGGTTGGCCATCGAACCCACTTGCAGCGTCACATTGGCCAGGGAACCATCCAGCAGCGGCTGGCCGTTAAAGGATGTGGTATCCGCAATACGATCCAGTTCCTGTTTCAATTGCTGCACTTCGGCGTCCAGCGTGGCCCGGTCAGCGTCGGAGTAGATGCCGTTTGCGGACTGAATCGACAACTCGCGCATACGTTGCAAAATATTGGTGGTTTCATCCATGGCACCTTCAGCGGTCTGAATCATGGAAATTCCGTCATTGGCATTTCGCACCGCCTGATCAAGACCGCGAATCTGCGAAGTCATGCGGTTGGCAATAGCCAGACCCGCGGCGTCGTCAGCGGCCGTATTGACACGCTTACCCGACGACAAGCGCTCCATGGCCTGACTCAGGTCATCGCCGGATTTAACCAACTGACGTTGAGAGTTCAGTGCCGTCACATTGGTGTTAATGACTAAAGGCATATTTCATCTCCTATATTTTTAGGTACTCGCCGTCGTCAAGGATTGCTGTATCACCTCTCGCACTTCAGGGAATCCCAACAGCGCTACACATTCGGGCTTGGAGATAGTTTTGCAACACCTATGCCAAATGCATTTGAACGTTGCTACTGCTCTGTTTTTATTAGTTTTTTTGTCGCCTTAGTTGCCGTGTCAGAGGTTCGAACCGGCATTTACAGCGGGGCGGCAAAAGTCTTCCCCTCAAGCGGCAAACGTCCAGTCAAATCCTGTTTACAATGACCGGAGAAAAATCACCACAGTTGCGGGCGCGCACCGGGCTGGGCTAGTCTATGGGCCGACAACCTGGAAACGACGATAATGACCCCCGAGCAGTTTCACCAAAATATTGACCGACTTATCGCCCTGAGCCAAACCATGTTGCGCTGTGCCAATGAGCAGCGCTGGGAGGAACTGGAAACCCGTCATGCAGAACGGGAAAACCTGCTAAAGCAGACATTCCCGGGAAACATACCGGGCGAATTCGCCACCCTCGCGGGAGACTGCATTGCACGGATCAGACAAATAGACAGTGAAATAAAATCGCTGGTCGAAGTCAGTCACGCCGACAGTGCCACACAACTGAAAAACCTCAACAAAGGCAGCAAGGCGGCCAAAATCTACCAGCAGCACCAGTAAGCGGCCGGGCTTGTCCCGGGAACAGGCAAAAGACTATAAACGGGCGAATAGACTCAACTGACTGATGCGGACAAAACTCGCTTGTGCCGCCTCCAGAATCAACGTCTGGGCAGACAAGCGGGCGGAAGCCTCGGCGTAATCAAGATCCCGCAATTCAGACAGAACCTCGCGATGAGCCAGTTCGGCGTCCAGGTGTAAATCCCTCGTATTATCCAGCGTATTAAACCTGGCTCCCAACTCAGATCTCACCTCAAGCACACTGGTTTGGGTGTAGTCGAGATTATTCAAGGTATCTGCCACTACCCTACCCAACATGGCATTGTCGCTGGCACTGCCGTCCGTATTCTTCATGGCATCGCTCAATCGCGCCAGCGTAGTCAGAACGCCTTGCTGTTCCGTGGAGTCGATAAACAACTGGTCGTTGGCCGCAGGGCTTCCCGAGATTGTAAAGCTGACCCCGTTGACCTGAATCTCGCTGCCAGCGGTATAAGGCTGGGCTGCGACAATGACATTGCCTGTGGACTTTTCGGTAATGGTGTAACTGGTGGGGGGATTGTCAAAGGTAACCACCATATCTTCCGGATAAAAGGCGTCGTAGGTGGTCTGATCCACCACCTGACCAACACTGATTATCAATGGCGGCAACGACTGATTGACGGGGCTGACCTCCGTACGAATGGTTTTTTGCGCGCTATCCACATTCACAAACAACCGCTTGCCGGAATCCGTGACAGCAATACTGTTGTTATTGGAGATTTTTATGTTCAGCTGTCCCTCATCGCCCTGGTAATCGAAGCCAGTCTCAGCGCTGCCGGTGAAGGGCTCCCGCCCCCCTTTGTAACCGGCAAAAATATAATCGCCACTGGCATTGGTGGTATTGACCAGGTTCACCATCTCATCGAGCAGCGAATCCACTTCCGCGGCCAGGGTAATATAATCGTTGGGGCTCAAGGTGCCGATATTACCCGCCTGCACGGTAAGCTCGCGCGTGCGCTGGATCAGATTCTCAACACTGTTAAGCGTGGATTCCTGCAACTGCAGGTTGTTTTCGGCAATATCGATATTGTTGTTGTACTGCTCGATTTTCGCCAGTTCCTGATTCAACTGCACGATCTTGGTCGCGGCCACCGGGTCGTCGGCGGGTGTCAGCACCCGCTGTCCGGTTGACAACTGCGTCTGGGTTTTGGCGATCTCCGCATTGGTATCGGCAATACTGTTGGTAGCGATATTGTAGATCTGGACCGTGGATACTCTCATGTCTGCAATCCGGGTTGTCTAAGGACTGATGACTAAAACCATCAATAAAACACAGGCGGCCTAAAATACATTGATCAGGCGATCAAACAAATCCCGCGCCACGGATATCACCTGGGCATTGGCATTGTATACCTGTTCAAATTTGATAAGACTGGCGGCCTCCTCGTCGAGGTTGACCCCTGAAATGGAATCACGCAAATCCGAGGTTTGCTGCAACACCTGCTCGCTCGCTTTCAGGTTGATATTCGAAGCGCTGGTTTTGATTCCCACACCTTCGACCAAAGCGGCATAGGCCTCGCTGTAGGTGGAGCGCCCCTCATCGACAAACTTGCCCAACCCAAGATTACCCATCCGCAAGGCGTTGCGATTGTCGGTAATTCCATCCTGATTGAAATCCAGGGTAAAACTGTCGCCGGTAACGGGATTACCACTGATACTCGCCTGAATGCCCAGGTAGGTCGACTGAGCGAAGCCCGCGGCACTGCTATCGCCGAATAAAGCACTCACCGTCGGCGTTGTGTTCATACTGACTCTATCAGCCAGAGTGACATCGATATAACCACCCACCACACGGGTGTCGCCTGCGCTGAGCGTCACCGCCGGGTTACCCAGTTCGTCGTTCAAATTAACGTCTGGCCCGGCCACCAATCCAATCGACAGGTCATCACCGTTGCTGTCATAAATTCGCAACTCGCGGTTACCGCTGGCGTCTGTACCACTGACGGCGTAAATACCCTGACTCTGAAAACCCGCATCCTGGTTAATTTGCTGGGCCAGATAATCGTACACCTGCGCCTCGGAAGTCATATCCCCTACGGTCGTGGCATCAGCCACAAAGGAAGTACCATTGAGGTTGATTTCCACCGAAGCCGGCGCCGGCGTCAGGTTCATCCCGGACAGATCGATATAATTGTGCGCGCTGGCGCTAACACCTGCCTCCGCCGCTAACAGTGCGGCAGTCTCCCTGGCCGACGCACCAGCCACGGTAGTCACCGAACTTATCGAGGATGATCCGGTGATGGGATCGAAGGTGGAGAAGCTGATGGTCTCCGCCGGGTAACCGTTGCCACCCGCAGTCGCCGAAGCCAACCCGAGAGCAGTGGTCGCCAGGTCGTCGTTAGACAGAATAATCGTCTCACCGGGATCCGAAGCGAACAGATTATTGATCACCCCCGGAATGTATTGGCGGTTACGAATGGGGGGATCCAGCGGTTGTGGATTGCCGGGGTCGCTGTTATCCAGAATGTCGTAGGTTGTCGGCGATGTGAATTGTACGATCAGTGGTGGCGACATTTGTCCCGGTGTCGCAAACAGAGGCAAGGTGCTGCCGCCGATACCCTCCAGGCTCAAAACCTCTCCGGGACTGATGCTGCCGTCACCGATATTTCCCAGCGAGGCTTCGGTCGACAGGGGACTGGCAAAGGCCAGGTCCTCGGGCCTGGAAATCTCAACCGCTATATCGCGAGAGGCGGTACGGGTCGGCTGGATAATAAATTTGTCGCCCACCTGAAACGAACCGCTGATCAGGTTCAGTTCGAACCCGTCGAAAGCGATACTCGCCGGTAAAGCACCCGGTAGCCCCCCCGCCGCCACCTCGACACCGTCACTGATGCGGGTTACACGGTAAATATTGTTGCTTGTAATATTCAACTCGTAATCACTACTGGTGATCAAGCTGCTGTCGCTAATCTCCAGGCTCAAGACCCCATCGCTGGGTGGCGCGTTGGACGACGACGGGAATACCCGGCTCAAGGCCAGTTGTGGATCATTGATATCAGCGAAAAATCGCCCGCCAAAATCGCTGTTGAGATCCAGCCCAAGCCGGTGCGCCTCGTTGAAAGTGTCAGCCATGACCAGGGCCACGCGTCCCAATTCGTTATAAGCGTCGTTGAGCGCAGTATCGCGGAAGCTCGTCAATCCCCCCACTTCACCACCGGTCAGAAAACGGGTGATAATTTGCTCTTTACCGCCATCGTCATAGGCGATATCCATTTGGCTCGGATCTTCGTCTCCCTCGACCAGTTTCAATCTGCGGACATCGCTGCCCACCACCAGGGCCTGGCCACTTCCCACAGAGACATTGACCTTACCGTCATTTTGTTCGATCACCTGAATGGAAACCAGGGAAGCCAGCTCGCGCAGGGCATTGTCCCGTTGATCCAGCAGGTCGTTCGGGGGACTGTCGCTTAGTCCCATAGCCGCGGCGATACTGGTATTGAGTTCCGCAATATTGGCAGACAAGGCATTAATTTGACTGACCGAGGCTTCCAGTTTCTGATTCACGCCTTCGTTGAGGCTTTCGAATCGTTCGTAGAGTGTGTGAAACCGGGTCGCCAGGTTCTCGGCCTCGCTGATAATCAACTGCCGCGCCGGAATCGAGGTGGGATCATCCGCCCCGTACTGCAAGGTTGCGAAGAAGGAATCGAGGCTGTTTGACAAACCGGTGGCGGGATCTGACAGCATAGAATCCAGCTGTCGAATATTCTCGTTAAAGGCACTTAACTCTCCCGTCAGGGAGCTGTCGATGCGCAGCTGATCGATCACAAACTGATTTGCTATGCGCTCCACAGACTCCACGTGGGCGCCGTTGCCAATATAGCCGGCACCGGAGAAGGAGGCATTATTGGTCTCAATGTCAACGCGCTGGCGGCTGTAGCCGTCTGTGTTGGCATTAGCGATATTATGACCCGTGGCGCGCAAAGCAGTCTGGCTGATGCGCAATCCGGACAGTGCTGTGTTGAGAATCCCCGCCATATTCGTCTACGTCGACCTTAGGCCGCGCCCTTCCCCTGGAGGTTTTGCTTGTCAAAAACATCGCCGTTGGCAATGTTGCTGATCTTGTCCGCGTAGGCGGGGTCGGTAGCATAGCCCGCGTGCTGCAACTCAAGGATGAATTGCTCCGGATCATCACTTACGGACAACGCTTTTTGATAACGTTGACTCGAACTCAGGAAATCGGCGAAATCTTCCAGGCTTTCATCGAACGAGTTATAGACCCGGAAGCTCGCCTGCTCGCGGCGGGGAATACCACCGCGATACTCCAGGGTGGAAACCCGGGCCACCTCCCCCTGCCAACGCTCATCTGCCTTGATGCCGAACAGGTTATAACTGCTGCCACCATCCGCCCTGGACATCACTTTTTGTCCCCAACCCGTTTCCAGTGCCGCCTGGGAAACCATAAATCGAGGGTCCAACCCCAAACGGCTGGCGATCTTTTGCGCCCGGGGATAGAGGTAATCCACAAAAGCCTGGGGCGATTCAAATACCGGGGCGGTATCGGGTGTCTCTTGCCCGGTATCGCCTTGCATCTCAACCACCGGCTTGTGGTCAATTGTATCGAGCGCAGTCCCCGGAAGGTTTTCCGATGTCTGTCGCACTTCCGCACCATAGGACTTGCTCAACTGGCGTACCAATACGTCGGCAAGACCGACACCCCGACCGGAAGCCATTGTCAGCGATAACTGCTGATCGAACATATCGCGGTAAAACTTCTGCTCGTTGGAGCTGGTCAGGCTACCCTCTTCAAAAACGGCGTTGCTGTCACGCATGCTCTTCATCATCATATTGACGAAGATCGACTCAAACTGCTCGGCCACGGCGCGCAGCGCCTCTTCAGACTCGCCCCTGGGCAAGCGCTTGATGCTTTGCAGTCCCGCCAGGTCGGTAAAAACACTGGCCTTGTCCAATTGCATGCTCATTATTTCGATCCCTATAATTTCCGCCGATTTCAGATCACCATCAATTCGGCTTTTAGCGCCCCGGCCTCTTTCAGCGCTTCCAGAATCGCCATCAGGTCGCCTGGCGCCGCCCCCACCTGATTAACCGCCCGCACAATGTCGTCCAGTGAAGGCCCCGGGGCAAACTTGAACATGGGTTTGAGGCTTTTATCCACATCCACACCGATATCGGTCTCTGGTACCACAACGGTGGCGCCATCACTGAGGGGGTTGGGCTGACTGACATTCAGGCTTTCGGCAATGGTTACCGTCAAGCTACCATGGGTCACCGCCACCGGGGAGACGCGCACATTCTTGCCCACCACGATGGTGCCGGTACGGGAGTTGATGACCACCCGCGCCGGCTCTTCGCCTGGAGTGACCTCCAGGTTCTCCAGCAGCGACAGGTAGCTCACCCTCTGTGCGGGATTGACGGGCGCATCCACCCTAATAGACGTTGCATCCATAGGTCTGGCCACTTGCGGACCCAGCACCTCGTTAATGCGATCGGCAATACGCTTGGCCGTGGTAAAGTCTCCGCGGTTGAGGTTCAACACCAGGGGTTGGCCACTGGCAAAGCTCGTCGGCACGCTGCGCTCCACCGAAGCACCGTGGGGAATTCGACCGACACTGGGAATATTGACGGTGATACTGGAGCCGTCGGCGCCCTCGACGCCGAGCCCGCCAACGACCAGGTTACCCTGGGCCATCGCATAGACATTCCCGTCGGCGCCTTTCAGCGGTGTCATCAACAGGCTGCCACCACGCAGGCTCTTTGCATTGGCGATGGATGATACCGTCACGTCAATCGTCTGGCCTGGCTTGGCGAACGGTGGCAGGTCTGCGTGCACAGTCACCGCCGCCATATTTTTCAGCTGCAACCGGGTACCACTCGGCACAGTGATACCGAACTGTTTCAACATATTGATAAACGACTGGGTGGCAAACGGGGCCTGGTTGGTCTTGTCGCCGGTTCCGTCGAGGCCGACAACCAAGCCGTAGCCCACCAGCTGGTTGGAACGAATTCCGGCCACCGACGTCAGGTCCTTGATACGCTCGGCGACAACCACCGACGACAGCAACATCGCCATGACGCTGACCAACGCACACGCCAGTACACTGAACAGCGACACTGACTGCCGAGCACTGTGGGATTGGCGGGATATTTTTTCACTTTCGCGCAACATGGTCAGACACTCGCTCAAAAAGGCCAGACAGGGCTGTTAAAGAAACGCGACAGCCAACCCATCTGCTGGGAATCGGCAAATTCGCCGGTTCCACTGTAGGTAATACGGGCATTGGCAAGTTGTGTCGAACGCAGGGTATTTTCCTCGGAGATATCGTCCGGGCGGGCAATGCCACTGACGCGGATATATTCGTCACCGCGATTAAGTGTCATCCACTTTTCACCGCGTACCACGAGGTTACCGTTGGGCAACACCTGGGCCACCGTAACGGAAATGCGACCGCTGAGGCTGTTGCTCTGGTCAGCGTCCGCTTCCCCTTCAAAGGCTCGGCTACCCGTCAAATTGGTGGGTAAATTAAAATTCTTGAAAGACGGGTTGGTTCCCAACAGCGTACTGTTGTTGGTGCTGGCGCTATCTCCGGTAATGCTGACATTACTGTCCTTGTCGACTTCGACTTTACTGCTTTTCGTGGACGATGTGCGCTCACTCAACACAATGGTGATCACATCGCCCACGCGGTGGGCCTTGCGATCGGTAAACAGGGAGACGGCCAAATCGCTGCGGTAAATAGCACCATCGCTGACCTCCTCGGGCACCGGCATTTGAGGCAGCACCGGCGCGTAGCTGGGATCACCCGGTGTCACCGGGGGCTGGACTACACAAGCTATCTGCAGGAAGGACAATGTCAGCAGGAGAGTATAACGAATCACCCGGATCGTTACTTTGTCATAGGCTACTGTCACCATGTGCATCCCCCTGTCTGACCAAAGCTGAACATTACAGATTCTGCGAAGCGTACTGCAGCATCTGGTCTGCGGTGGAGACAACCTTGGAGTTGAGCTCGTAAACCCGCTGGGTGGTGATCATGTTCACCATTTCCTCCACGATATCGACATTGGAGTTTTCCAGCACACCCTGCTTGATGTATCCCAGGCCATCCAGTCCGGGGGTACCGACGATGGGATCTCCGCTGGAAGCGGTCTGACGAAACAGGTTTCCACCCACCGCCTGCAATCCGGCGGGATTGATAAAGTCCACCACCTCGATCTGGCCGATCTCTTCAGGGGCGGCTTGTCCGGTAACGGTTGCCGAAACGACACCATCATCGCCAATGGTGATTTGCTGGGTACCCTGCGGAACCGTGATCACGGGTTGCAATACCAGTCCACTGGCATTGACCAGTTCACCATCCGCGCTCATGTGCAACTGCCCGTCCCGGGTGTAAGCGAGCTCTCCATTGGGCTGCAATACCTGCAGGAAACCGCGCCCATCGATGGCGATATCAAGACTTTGCTCAGTCACCTGCATGCTGCCGGAAGTAAACTGCTTTTGTGTGCCCACTATTCGGGTACCGGTACCTATCTGCAATCCCGAAGGCAATTGGGTGTCCTGACTGGACTGGGCACCCGGCTGACGTTGAATCTGGTAAAACAGATCTTCAAACACGGCGCGGTTACGTTTGTAACCCACGGTGGAGGCGTTGGCCAGATTGTTGGATATGGTGGTCAGTTGAGAGTCCTGTGCGCTCAAACCGGTTTTACTGACATAAAGTGCTGCGTGCATGCTGTCACCTACTTAACAAATGAAATTTCGGTTTAACGTGTTACATCCCGCATTGATGCTTACTTCTTGGCGGATTTTTCAGACCATCACATTGTGAGAATAAAAACGCCGAATAAATGACACATTGCAATCGCAAATCACCCATTAGGAGCCCCTGAGGACAAACTAAGAGTTAATCTGCAATAAGCGTGCCGAGGTTTCTGAATTCTGCTCCATGGTGGTCATCAGCTTGACGTTCAACTCATACTGCCGCGCCAGGGACAACACCTGGGTAAATTCATTAATGGCGTTCACGTTGCTGGACTCGATAAAGCCTGACTCCAGTCGCACATTGGCATCGGCTTCGATTTCAACGCCGGCTTTGGCCCGCAGTAAACCATCCTGCCCCTTGCGGATAGTATTCATTTCGGGATTGACCAGGCGAATACGATCCACCTGAATCAGCGTTGCGGCACCCTCGCCTGAGCCTAACACCGTGATGGTACCGTCGATGCCTATATCGACCTTTTCCGAGGGCGGAATCACAATAGGTCCGCCCTCGCCCAGTACCGGCAAACCGTTACTGGTGGTCAATTCTCCGTTGGCACCAATATTGAGAGAGCCGGCGCGGGTATAAGCCTCAGTACCGTCGGGTGCCTGTACCGCGATCATGCCCTCGCCCTGAACGGCAAAGTCCAGATCACGGCCGGTTTTAACCATGACACCCTGGGAAAAATCCGTTGCCGGTGATTCAGTCAGTGCGTAGGCACGACTGGCGTGTCCGTCGCCGTAGTAGACCGCCTGACTTCGGGCCTGGGCAAACTCGGCACGAAAACCGTTTGTGTTGACATTGGCGAGATTGTTGGCGTGCACGGCCTGCGCCAGCATATTGTGCTTGGCGCCGGTCATGGCGATATACAAGCCTTTGTCCATGGAATGCTCCTATCCTGAAAACCTGCAGGGCCTTGAAAACCGGTAAGGTTTTCAACCTTGCCGCCAGGCGGCAACAATTTGCAGCCTGGCGGGGTGTTATATGGATAGTTGCAAGAGGAGTGCCAGAAGTGGGGAGAAGCTGGAAGCTACAAGCGGCAAGCGGCAAGCGGCAAGAGACTATTAGCTAGTTGCTTTTAACTTGCGGCTTGCGGCTTGCGGCTTGCGGCTTGCGGCTTGCGGCTTGCCGCTTGCCGCTTGCGCCTTACAACTTCCTTAAATATTAAGAATCGTCTGGGTCACCTGATCTGCCGTTTCAATCGTCTTGGCATTGGACTGATAATTACGCTGGGCAATGATCAGTTGCACCAATTCGGTGGACAGATCGATATTGGATTCCTCGAGTGCACCGGACTGCAAAGCCCCAAGGGCGGCTGTTTGCGGTGTGCCAACAATGGGATTGCCAGACTCAAAGGTCTCTGTCCAACCGGTGTTGCCGGATTGCAGCAGCCCCTGTTCATTGGAGAAGCTTGCCAGGGCAACCTGCCCCAACACCTGCGCCTGACCGTTGGTGAAACGCGCAAACATAATGCCCGTGTCATCAAAACTCAGTCCGGTAAGCCGGCCTGTTGTAAATCCGTCCTGGTTCACATCATCCACACTGAACGCACTGCCGAATTGGGTTGCGCCGGTAATATCAACTTCAAAGTTGGAACTGGTGGCCGGTGAAGGGATCGGCAAAGTGCCAGCTGTATTGGGACCCAAGGCGCCGTTAAAGGTGCCATTGTCATCAGCCGGCGTCCAGTTGCTAATCAGAAAGGGACCTGCCGCTGAGGGATCCAGCGATCCGTCCGGACGGAAACGCACGGTATAACGCGCCTCAGTGGGTGTGGTGCTACCGGCCAGGGGATTGCCGACATTGCGGCCATCAATCAACACATACATGGACCAGGTATTGGAGGTGGTCGCGGATACAGTGGGATCGGTACGTTCCTTGACGAAATACTGGGTCATAATATGTGAATTACCCAGGCTGTCATAGATAGTCACGGAAGTGGCAGCGTTGTAGGTATTGGGGTCCAGGGGATCAAACTGGTTGCTGTTGGTCGACGGTAACGGGCTGCTCCACACGGTATTGGGTGACACACTGGTATCCACCGCCACAGACACGCCATCTTCCACATTGAGACTCACTGCCCCGCCAACCAGGGCCGTATCACCGGCGGACCCCAGGGCCACGGACGCACCAACGGCGGTCAGGGAACTGTTGAGGCCGGTTACCGAAATGGAATCAGCGCCGGTAGTGGCGTTACGCACCAGGATATCCTCGCCATTAAGGGCCGTGATTTCGACTTCACCGGCGGTATTGACCGCTGCCGACAAGCCGGCAATATTCAATCCGTTAACGGCGTTGGCAATCTGGTCTTCAATGGCGCCGGTACCTGACAGGGTCAGCGGTACATAACTGACCGTACTGGTGGCACCTGTTTTCAGCGCAAGTTCCAGTTCTCCCGTGGTGAAGCCGGCACTAATGGCATCAAGCCGAACCCGGGTAGTCGCCGTGGCGGTCACACCAAAAGTCTGCAATTGGTTTTGCAGATTCATCTCGGCGGCAATTTCACGGGCAGTGGCATTGCTGCTCAGGGCAGTATTGAGATCCAGCGACGTCTGCCCCAGACCATTGGTTATCAACAATCCCCCGGGCTCGTAGCCGTTATCGGTTACACCCGCTTTGGCAGTCTGCACCTCACTTCCGTTAGCTAACAGTACCAGCGACTCCGGTGATGTCTCGGTAGCATCGAGGTTAAACTCTGAATGCACCGATGACGTCGGTTGAGGAGCGAGGTTACCGGTATCCACCTGCAGATCGGTCAGCACACCGTTAATAATATTGCCGTCGCTATCGGCACCGAAACCCTGCAAGCGTGCACCGCTGTTGTCGACCAGATAACCATCCCGGTCCGTGGAGAACATGCCGGCGCGGGAATAACTGAGATCACCCTGGTCGCTCATGATAAAAAATCCGCCACCATTGATGGCCAGGTCCAGGTTGTTGTCGGTAAAGGAGACATTGCCCTGGGTAAACTCCTGGGCCACATCGGTGAGCTGGACACCACTGCCGGTGGAGTTACTGGCTGAACCGAGGGTCGAACTCGCGTAAACATCGCCAAACTCAGCCCGCGAGCGCTTGAAGCCTGTAGTGCTGGCGTTGGCGATATTGTTACCGGTGATACGCAGATCACTGTCCGCGGCACGTATTCCTGTCAACCCGATGTTAAACGACATAAGCCTGTCCTCACCTTTTTAACTATCCTTTGCAGCAGATAAGCTGCTGACTGCTCTTTCAGTTTCTCAGGCGACGTGCAATGACGACGTCAACCGCAAATACAACCTGGCAACCATAGCCCAGGTATTTCATAAAACCTTATTGAATTGTCCGCACTTCTGACAAAGACACCTTCCCGATCCCGGATAAATTCAACATAGTGCCGGTGGTGCCATCTCCAAGCGTGACGCTATTGACGTTCGCCCCCAGAAGCGTATTCAGCTGCTGGTTTTCACCATCAATTTGCGCAATGGCTTCCACCCGGTAACTTCCCGACGGCAATTGATTGCCGCTGCTGTCGGTGCCATTCCAGAGCAATTCCACTTCACCGGCGCTCTGGCTGCCAAGGTCGGTATAGCTGACCAGAGAGCCATCCGCATCGTAGATATTGAATTTGACACTGGAGCTGCTCGTTGGAAGCTCGATAATGCCGGTGAAGGGTTGCCCCTGAGACATCCAGGCAGTATCAGTGCTCACCTGTACCTCACGCCCTACGAGCGCCGACGCCTCGAGCGCCCGGTTGGATTGAAAGCTCTCGGTAAAATCAGTCATGGTGGTATTGAGATTATCGATACCTTCCAGGGAACTGAACTGCGCCAATTGAGCGATAAACTCACCGTTATCCTGGGGTTCCAGGGGATTCTGGTTTTCCAACTGGGTGACAAACAGTTTCAAAAACTCGTTTTTACCCAACGCCTGACTGTCGCTGGACTCAGTCTCCGTGGTTCTCTGGTACTGCTCGAGAACGCTACTTGTAGTGGTGGAGGAATCAACATTCATGGCTTCAGCACCTGTCTTTCACGTCGCCTGACTATTTACCCATAAACCTGAGGGTCACTCACAAACCTTACTGCCCCAACGTTAACACCCGCTGCATCATAGTCTTGGCGGCATTCATGGTTTCGACGTTGACCTGGAAGGAGCGCGAGGCGGAAATCATATCGGTCATCTCCTCCATCACATTAACGTTGGGATAAAACACGTAACCCTCTTCATCGGCCTGTGGATGATGGGGTTCATAGCGACGCTGTAGCGGCGCATCACTCTCGACAATACCCATCACCTGAACGCCGGTGCTTTCATCGGAGGAAGGCGCAAAAGGGTCTCCGCCTGCCATCCTGTTAATCTCCGCCTGGTGCAGAGCCGCGAATACCGGGTGGCGTGCGCGATAGACACTGTCGACACTGCTGCTCGCCGACTGGGCATTGGCTAGGTTACTGGCGGTGGTATTGATACGCACGGTCTGCGCATTCATACCGGTGGCGGCCACATCAAATACTGTACTCAATCCCATAACTGCCTTCCTACCACTCTGATGTTTCGTTACTCACCACGTATTGCGGTTTGCAATCCCTTGAACTTGCCGTTCAGGAAGGTGAAGCTTGCCTGAAACGCCAGGGCGTTTTTCATGTATTCACCGTGTTCCACATGCTCCTCCACCGTATTTCCGTCAATGGAGGGTTGCTGTGGCGTCCGGTACAGAAGATTGTCATCCCGCCCTGACAAACCGTTACCCTGGCGATGCCCTTCGTTAGTGACAGCCATCGTTATGCCGGTACCACTTGATTGCATTTGTCCCTTCAGCAGGGCCTTGAAATCGAGATCTCGCGCCTTGTAGTTCGGGGTATCAGCGTTGGCCAGATTATTGGCCAGCACTTCCGCGCGTTTGGTACGCAATTTCAACGCCGATTCGTGAATTCCCAGAGCTGCTTCAAAGTTAATGGCCATCGCGGTTTTCCGGTTGCTGGCTTTGTTGGATACCGTGCAAGCACGTTGCCTGTGTAAACATTTAGCAATGGCTATGCCAAGAATAAAGAATGCACTTAACTTATTGTTTTTATTGAGAATTCTAAAAATGCAGCAGATCGCTGGAGCACCGGAAAAGCGGCAAGCGGCAATGACTTACCCCCGCTTCCGGCAACTGCGGCAAAGGCTATTGCCCTCCGCAAGCCAGGACAACGGTAGTCCGCATGGGACGGAGTGAGTGGGATGTTTATGATAGGAGCACCGCTTCCCGTACCGGAGGTCCGGCCAGCGGTATCACAGAATTATCAGCGGGACAGGTACATGATGCCCGGATTGCAGTTCACCATCTGAAACAGATCGGACACCCCGGCCAACCCCTCTGAAGAGCCCAGGAACAGGACACCACCAGGTTTCAATACGGCGTGAATACGGCGCAATATATCGCGCTTGAGATCGGCAGAGAAATAGATTAATACATTGCGGCAAAAGACCATATCAAACTTACCCAGTCCGGCGTAGGAGTCTATCAGGTTCAAAGAACGAAAATCGACACGATCCCGCACCGCGGGCTTTACTCGCCAGTAATCGTCAGCCTGCTTGTCAAAGAAGGCTTCAAGACGCTCCGGCGACAACCCTCGCATCACTGACATTTTGTCGTATTCGCCACGGCGGGCCTGGCCGAGAATCCCGGAAGACAGGTCCGTGGCGACGATATCGACCGGTCGAGGCAAAATGCCGGCCGCCGAGCGTCGATATTCTTCAACCGCCATACTGATGGAGTAAGGTTCCTGCCCCGAGGAACAGGCCGCCGACCAAATACGCAGCGTCCCTCGCCCCTGCCGCATCTGTTCGGGCAAGAGGTTTTTTCTCAGGTATTCGAAAGGGTAAATATCCCGAAACCAAAAGGTTTCGTTGGTGGTCATGGCGTCAATGATTTCCTGACGCAATTTGCCCTGACGCCCGCGACGCAACAGCGTCATCAGTTCACCCAAAGAGGCAATTCCCTGTGCCTCCAGTATTCGCCGAACTCGGGTCGTGACCAGATACTGCTTGTTTTCCCCCAGAAAAATTCCACAGGTTTCCTGTAAAAACTGGCGAAACTGGTCAAAATCTTCGGGACTTAGACTTGCACTGCCCGTTTTCCCACCGCTGTTTTGGCCTAAAACTTCTCTGACCATATATACACTGTTCCTGAACCCTGATCACCAATATCCCGTCTCCGCTCCTCTCTACACCACTCGCAGGGATCAACCCCACGCCTGAGGGCGAGGTTTTTTAAGGGTTAGGTCTGCTCCACCATGCTTTCCCCGGTCATGGCAATGATTCGGTCATTGACCCGCTGAGCCAACTCGTCGGGGTGAAATTTGGCCAGAAAATCGTCTGCGCCCACCTTTTTTACCATAGCTTCGTTAAATACACCGCTGAGGGACGTGTGAAGCACGATATACAGGTCATGCAGTTTCGGATTCGCCCGGACCTCCGCGGTAAAGGTATAGCCGTCCTTCTCCGGCATCTCAATATCCGAGATAATGAGGATCAATTCCGAATAGGGATCCTTGCCTTCCTCCAGGAGCGAGTACAAGTATTCGATCGCCTCGCGACCATCCTTTTTCAGCGTGGTTTTAATGCCCATCCCCTCGACCACGCGCTGAATCTGCTTGCGGGCAATGGTGGAGTCATCCACGATCAAAACATGTTTTTGAACCGCGCGTTCGGCAATGCCGTCTTCGATAATACCCTCACTGACTTCCTCTACGATGGGATTGACCTCAGCAAGAATTTTTTCTACATCGATAATTTCAACCAGTTTACCCTCAACCTCGGTAACCGCTGTGAGATAGTTCTCTTTGCCGGCTCCCCGGGGTGGTGGGTGAATATCCTCCCAGTTCATGTTGACGATTCGCTCGACGGAGCGAACCAGAAAGCCCTGGGTTGTACGATTGTATTCAGTGATAATGACAAACGCGTTCTCGAGATCCACCAACCCCCGGTGTCCGGTGGCCATACTCATATCCATTATGGATATGGTTCCGCCGCGAATATGGGCCACGCCGCGTACCACGGGATTGCGATTGGGTATTTCATTCAAATGGGGGCACTGCAGGACTTCCTTGACCTTAAACACATTGATGCCATAAAGCTGGTCCCCATTCAGGCGGAAGAGCAGCAATTCCAGACGGTTCTGCCCAACCAGTTGCGTGCGCTGGTTAACACTATCCAATACTCCAGCCATCTATCGTCCTCTCTGTTGCCCGGGATACAGATCCGGGCGAAGTGAGCGCCCTTCCCCGCTGTCGGCCAGGGTCTCGCACATTTCCATCGGCTTTTGGCAAGTCCATCAGCTTTTGGCAAGTCCATCAGCTTTTGGCAAGTCCATCAGCTTTTGGCAATTATAGGCACATAGTTTGCAAGTTCCAGACTTCATTGGAGTATAACGGCTAATTTCCGTCACTCTTTAGTAATCACAGGCTGCCAGTAGACAGGTGTCCTTAAGCGGCACATGTGCCATGAACGCCCCGATTACCGAATCAGGATCTCGGCTTTTGCGAATAATGATGATAAGACTTATTAGCCTAATTTTCGCCTTTTTCTTGGCCTTTTCCGCCACTGCGAGCCAGGCCGGAGAATACGAGTCCGTTGAAGACATTCAGCGGGCGGCGGAAAGTTTCCTGCAATCCTACTACGACAACCATTCGCCACAACAACAGGTGGAAGTCAGCGTCAACAAACCGGACACTCGACTTCGCCTGGCGAAATGCGACAAAGCTTTGACGCCAGAGCTGCACGGTCAGGGCAGTCGTAACGGTCGTGCGACAGTAAAAATACGCTGCCAGGGCAACAACGCCTGGGGAATCTATGTCACTGCCACAATAGCGATTACCACGGAAGTCGCCGTTGCCGCCCGCAGTCTAAAGCGCGGCCAGCAGTTGCAGGAGGGGGATATTCGTATGGTTTCCCGCAATATCAGCCAGCTTTCCTCTGGTTTTATCCGGGAAAAAGATCGCCTTCCCGGAAAGGAACTCAAGCGTGCCCTCAACCCCGGTGAAGTTATTCGCCTGGCCCATATCACCGAGCCGACGGTGATAAATCGTGGCGACGAGGTCGCTATAGAAGCAAGATTTGGTGCTGTGGCCGTGGCGTCTTCCGGTGTGGCGCTCACCGATGGCCGTGTAGGCCAGCAAATCCGGGTACGCAACAGTGATTCGGAACGCATTATCAAGGCCCGGGTTACAGGCCCCGGCCGAGCCCTGGTCAGCCCTTAAGTCAGGCCAATCAGGGTGAATAGCGAATTTGACGAGCCCGAAACGGCCGTTATACTCCGCCATCGCGCCAAGGCGGGAAGCATAAGCCGGGGAAGCCGAAGGACGGACAGCTAAATATTCGCGGTTTTTATTAAAGGCAATCATCGGATTGCCGATAACCACGGTGAGGCACTTGGTCTTCAGGTTGAGGCCAGTCTCGATAGTCATATAGGTCACATTGATAGTCACTTAGATAGATAGTCACTTAGATAGATAGTCACAGAGTATAGATACACTGGCAGCTTAAGGATTTGCAGCCGCCAAGTGGGGTATGAAACCTAGGGAATGATAAGCATGGTTATTGACACAAATAACGGCGTTACCGCCAATTCAGGTAGCTTCCGAAGCAAAGGCAGCACCGGCGTCGGTCACAACAGCGATCACAGCACAACCGGCAACTCCGCAGGCCAGAGCGGGACGGACAGTGTCTCACTCAGCAGCGAGGCCCAGATCCTGGCGCGCCTGGAAGCCAAAATCAACGCTGCCAGCGACGTCGACAGCGACCGGATCGCCGCCATCAGGCAGGCCATTGAGAACGGCACCTATGAGATCAATGCCGAGCGCATTGCCGGTCGAATGCTCGACCAGGACGATCTGCTCGCCTAAATTGAACCGTCAATGAAGTCCTTTTTCGCGACCGCCATCATTCCCAACTGCAGACACGGCAAAGCGAAACGACAAAACCCAGGCAACCCGACCTCAGATCTGGTCGCCACCGGACTATCGAAAGACTGAGATACCACAACTAGTGACTACCAGTGACAAATAGGTGCTCTATGCCAGCAAGCAGCCCCCTCGATCCCCAGTACCAGCGCGCCATTGAAAGCCTGTTGCAACAGGACCTTCAAACGGTTCGCGAATTGAACGAACTCCTGTTGCAGGAGCGCGAGGCCCTGAAAGGTCGCGATTACCAACAGCAATCCCACCTGATTGAAGAAAAAAACCGGCGCCTGAACCTTTTGGACGCCAACCGACAAAAACGCGAACGCCTGCTCAGCACACTGGAGCAGCCTATAACCAAAGCAGCCTGGGAACAGCTGATCAAAAATGCCGAAAACCCGCAACTGCAGCAACTCTGGCGCAGTTTGCAGGAAGCCTTTGCAGAATGTCAGGAGGCCAACCAGGTCAACGGCAAGATGATCGGCCGCAGCCGTCAAATTTTTGGTCGCCTGTTGAGTATTGTGCGCGGCCAGGTAGAAACACCCGAACTCTACAATCAGAAAGGCGGACGCCAGGTCACCACCGGAAACCACCAGTTTATCGAAGTCTGATTTAAAGCCCGGATCAGGGAGGCGGCTTTAAGTGTTCTGGCAAGAGTTCCAGGTCTTCGGGTCGATCGATATCGGATAGCGTCGGAAGCAATTCCCAGTACCAACCCAGCCTTGTCAAAGCTTCCCGCGTTTGTGCCCCCACGCGCCCGGCTCCCCATTCAATTCCCTCGAACAGCGACACGTCGAAGCACTTTACCCCCAAGAGCACATAACCACCGTCGGTGGCTGGCCCCATAACGGCAGTCGCGCCTGCCGCCAAACGACGCAGCGCATCCGACAGATAGGACGCATCGATAAATGGACAGTCACTCCCGATCAGAATAACCCCCTCCACCCCCGGTTGCACAAGGGTCTCCTCCACAGCCACTGACATGCGCCTTCCCAGATCACCTGTCGTCTGTTGACGCACCGGTACATTGGTGCCCGCGACCAGCTCGGAAAACAGCGCGTGCCCCGGGCAATCCCCCACCCAAAGCTCCTGGGGACACAACTGCGCACACCTGACCCGCGAAAACACTTCCCGGGTCAAATCGCAGTGCAGGGCCACACACGCCGCCTCCGACAGCCTTGGCAACAAACGCGTTTTCACCTTTCCCAGGCGGGGTGCTTTGGCAAACTGCAAGAGTCGGTAATGGGGAAAAGCGTAGCGATTCACAACTCGTGCGCCGCTTTTTGCCCGCCACGCTCAGCTCGACGCGTGGGATAGTAGGCTACAGCCAACCGCCCCGGGCTGACACCCCCAAAATACGCCAGGCGCAACCCCCACATCAGCAACACCGTCCTCACAATTCCGGCGCGCTCCCAACGACGGCTGGAGGTAATGACCGGCGTCGCTTCCACCCGCGGCCATGCCAGCTTTCTCAAACGCTTGCTTAAGGCCACATCCTCCATCAGCGGCAATTCGGGGAAACCACCTACCTGCTCAAAAATCCGCTTTTGCACAAACTGGCACTGATCCCCTGTGCTTACTCCGGTAAGCCGACTCCGCCAACCGATAAATCGCTCAATAACCCGCAGCGGCCATCTATTGCCGCTCAATCGCACCTTGAAAAAACCCCAGGCAACGTCCCTGCGCAACCAATCAATCACCATCTGCGGCAATTGCTCGGGCAGCACGGTATCCGCATGCAGGAACAATAGATACACCCCGCGAGCCCGCAGAGCCCCGCAATTCATCTGCAACGCCCGCCCTGAAGGTGATTGCAGCACTTGATCCGCCCAATCACCGGCTATATCCGCAGTACCATCCTCACTACCGCCATCGACGACCAGCACTTCAATTCCGGAGGCACGAAATGCCTGCAGTCGCTGCAGGTGTTCCACCAACCCTCTGGACTCATTGAGCGTCGGTACAATCACGCTGAGCTGAATCGGCGCTGTCGACTTCATCGCTAACTCGCCTATGTCAAGGCCCCACCGCAACTGCTGCCCTGCCCTGCGGTGCACCCGTAGCAGTGATCAGCAACCGCGATTGGCCTGTCTTGCAAATCGATCGTCATCAACTCTCGCAAATGGGTCTTTTTCCTGTCGGACGCCACCAGGTCATTCCCGGACACGAGCCTCAGGGGCAGACCCAGCATCTGGTTAAAATCGCAATCGTAGACATAACCCTGCCAATCGATACTGATTAAAGAGCTGCACATTACTGTAGCCAGGTTTTCAGCCGAATAATTGTCTTTCAACAGGGCCATATAGTCGTCGTAGATCCCTTTGGACAACAGCATGCTTCCGAAACGGCTTATGGGCATATTGGTGATGGTGAGCAGCTCGTTAAACACGATTCCGTAACGACGCTGCAACTCCCGCTGATAATCCTCCCGCAGTTGTTGCTGCGCCGGAGGCAGGAAGGCGCCGTTGGGGTTGTACACCAGATTGAGTAACAACCCGGGATCGCGCCCATAGCCGAGTTGATTCAATCGTTGCAACGCTGCGATAGAATCCTGATAAACCCCCTTGCCCCGCTGTTCTGCGACATTGTCTTCCGAGTAACAGGGCAAGGACGCTGTAACAGTTACCTGCTGGGCGGCCAGAAATTCGGCCATCGTTTCAAAGCCGGGCTCCAGCAAAATAGTGAGATTACAGCGATCGGTTACTTCGACACCAAGCTTTCGCGCCTCTGTTACCAGATATTCGAAA
Source organism: Cellvibrionaceae bacterium (assembly GCA_050290225.1). Taxonomy (GTDB): domain Bacteria; phylum Pseudomonadota; class Gammaproteobacteria; order Pseudomonadales; family Cellvibrionaceae; genus JBNKHG01. Next base: position 70,193 of record JBNKHG010000007.1, on the reverse strand, counting down.
TGGGGATTCATTTCCGGAGCCCCGCCGGTCAGATCCAGGTGGCGAACCTCCTGCCGTTGCATAAATTGCAATACCAGTTCCACCTCTTCATGCCCCATCAGTTCGGTCCGCTTGGGTCCGGCATTGACGTGACAATGGGTGCAACTCAAATTGCACAGATATCCCAGGTTCACCTGCAGAGTGTCGAGCACCCCGCGCTGCAAAGCGGGAAAGTCTGATTCAAACAATAGCGGGCCAGTGTCCAACATTTTTTACAACCTTAAACTCCCGATGGGGTATGCGACTGCCGACAGCAACACTTTAACGCCCTGAAACGAGTATGGCCACTGCCGGCTCAAATAGTTTTGAAAGCAGAACATGAGGACCATCGTGTTAGCAGCAATTGCGTCAAACAACTGGATTTAGCCTTGCAATCGTAGGAGCAATTGTCGCATCATAAATCCCAAACCAAAGCAGTCGGCCCAGCTGAAAGCAACAAAAAACAGCTCACCGAAAAGGATCCACCACCGAGAATGTACTGGCATGAGTCCCAAGCCACCAGATGATGACAGGTCGCTAGAACTCCCGGAGGGCAACGACAATCAATCCCTCCGCTGTCCTGTGGGTGAGGATCACTGTGTCTATATCGATGAATTGGTGGAACTGCGATTACTCAACGACAAACTGTTAGAACTGGTTCGCACAGACACGCTTACCGGTATCTACAACTATCGCCACTTTCGCCGGTCTCTGGAACACGAAATGGAGCGCAGTCGCCGCTCTGGCCAACCCACGGCGCTGATATTGGTGGACCTGGACCATTTCAAAAATGTCAACGATACCTGGGGCCATGAAATCGGCAATGATGCACTCGTGCAGACCGCCAACCTTATGCGCACGGCGGTCCGTAAACTGGACATCCCCTGTCGGTACGGTGGAGAAGAATTCATCATTATCCTGCCTTCTACCGATTTACTGATCAGCATTCAGGTGGCGGAACGCCTGAGGAATCTCATTGCATCCACCCCGCTGCCCGTCCCTGGTGGAGAAATTCGTCTTACTGCCAGCCTGGGTGTGGATGTGTTCACCGCGGAACAGGGAGACAGTCCGGAAGACTTTGTCAAGCGCGCTGATGCCCTGCTCTACCGGGCCAAGAATGAAGGTCGCAATCGGGTGTGTCATGCTGTCAGTGATCTGGGTGAAGCCGAAGCCCAGGTTACCCGCGAGGAAAAAGACGCGCTGTTTGGTCTCTTCGGTAACGACGAGTAATTTTTAGGCAAATTGACATCACCGATCCAGCAGCCTTAAAATTTGCGCCCTGTTCGCCCCGCCCTCGTAGCATAATGGATAATGCAGACCCCTCCTAAGGGTAAGATTGCAGGTTCGACTCCTGCCGAGGGCGCCACTTTCGTGAATGCAGACACTCGCTGGCAACCATTAATGACCGGCGACCTCTTTGACGTGCGAAAACCCTACCTAAAAGACCACCCGCAAAAGTTGTGTTAAGTTCACCTCCATTGACAGAGCAACTTGAAGTTTTGACCTATATTCCATGAATCTGGTTCTGCTGTTTCCCGATGATTTTATCGACGACACACACGTCGTTCTACGAGGCCGACGCCGTGATCACATCCTGAATGTACACCGCATTCAGGTCGGCGATGACCTGAGTGTCGGACTCGCCAATGGACCGCTGGGAAAAGGCCGTGTAACGGCAGCTGACAACAGCGCAATCCAGTTGAGCGTCACACTGACCCAACCACCACCGCCAGCATTGCCGCTCACACTGATCCTCGCTCTGCCGCGCCCGAAAATGCTCAAACGGGTTCTGCAAACTGTGGCCGCCATGGGCGTCAAAAAACTGATTTTGATCAACAGCTACCGGGTGGAAAAAAGCTACTGGCAAACACCCATTTTGAGCGAAAACAAACTCCGCGAACACTTGATCCTAGGACTTGAACAGGCCAAAGACACGCACTTGCCCGAGGTTACTTTGCGCAAGCGGTTTAAGCCGTTTGTGGAAGACGAATTACCGGCTATCGCCGCCGGGAGCAGGGCCCTGGTTGCACATCCGGGCGACTTTCCCCCTTGTCCGCAATCCCTGACAGAGCAGGTCACCCTGGCAATCGGACCCGAGGGCGGTTTTATCCCCTACGAAATCGAAAAGTTGAATGCCTGCGGATTCGACACCGTCAGCCTAGGGGCTCGCATTCTGCGGGTGGAAACGGCTATCCCGGTTTTGCTGGCGAAACTGTTTTAAAAGGCCGTTATTCTTTCGAAAAAAAAGCCGCCCAGGGATTGGGCGGCTTGCGAGCATGGAAAATCGCTAAGGTCTCACAGATGCAGGGAGAGCATCATCTCTTCAAACGGTATTTAGCCTTCCAGGGCCATCTTGGGATCGACATAGTCGTAGCCGAGAACGTCGGCCACGGCTTTGTAAGTCACCTTGCCCTGGTGCACGTTCAGGCCATTGAGCAGGTGCTCATCATCCAGCAGCGCCTGCCGGGCCCCCTTGTTGGCCAGAGCCACGGCAAACGGCAGGGTGGCATTGGTCAGTGCCATGGTGGATGTACGCGCTACACCGCCAGGCATATTGGCGACACAATAATGAATTACATCATCAACCACATAGGTGGGTTCCTGGTGTGTGGTAGCCTTGGATGTTTCGAAACAGCCACCCTGGTCGATAGCCACATCCACAACCACAGCGCCCTTCTTCATTTTGCCGATAATGTCGCGGGTTAACAGCTTCGGCGCTGCCGCTCCCGGTATCAACACGGCACCAATCACAAGGTCCGCTTCGACAGCGTACTGTTCAACTGCATCAGCGGTGGAATAGACACAGCGCAGTCGACCGTCAAATTCGGTATCCAGTTGCCGCAGGCGCGGCAGGGAGCGGTCCAGTATGGTGACATCCGCCCCCATTCCCACCGCCATGCGCGCGGCTTGGGTACCCACAACACCACCGCCAATAATCAAAACCTTGGCCGGAGCGACACCGGGCACACCACCGAGCAACGCTCCCAGTCCGCCCTGGGCTTTCTCCAAGTGATGCGCACCAGCCTGGATGGACATGCGTCCGGCAACTTCTGACATGGGTGCCAGCAAGGGCAAACCACCGCGAGCATCGGTGACCGTCTCATAAGCGATACAAGTGGCTTCTGAAGCGACCAGCAGTTCTGTTTGCTGGGGATCAGGAGCCAGGTGCAGATAAGTGAACAACAGTTGGCCAGGACGCAACATCTTGCATTCGCCGGGCTGAGGTTCCTTGACCTTGATAATCATCTCTGCTGACGCAAAGATCTCCTCGGCAGAGTCGACAATGCGGGCTCCGGCAGCAATATACTGATCATTCTCGAAACCGATGGCGGCACCACCATTGTTCTCTACGATCACTTCGTGGCCATTTACCACCAATTCACGCACACCCGCCGGGGTCAGACCGATACGGTATTCGTGGTTTTTAATTTCCTTGGGCACACCAATCAACATAGCACTAACCTCTGTGTTCGCAGTTTCGCCAAGAGCGTTGTGAAGTCCCGCTCGTAGCCTTGTGAAGATGGGTCTAGTATATGTAGAGCAAACCAGAGAATCCTTGACTGATTAAGGGCTTTTATAGTGGAATCAACTACAGTGATATAACCAGCAGGCATTTCCACCAACTTAGAAGCACCTGGCAGAGCTATTTCAAACAGTCATTTAATTTGACACTGCCCGGAGGACACTTATCGGGCAAAGGACAGACAGCACAATGAAGAAACGCTCAAAAGAACTTAGCACTATCGATAAGAATATCCTGCGCGTTCTACAGAAGAATGGACGCACATCCTACGCGGAGTTATCCCGTCAGGTAGGACTTAGCGCCACCCCCTGTATGGAAAGGGTGAAAAAACTGGAAAAAGAAGGGGTGATCCAGGGTTACAGTGCATTGATCAATCCCGAGTTCCTTGATGCGGCACTGGTGGTATTTGTACAGATCCGCCTCAACCGCTCCTCCCAGGATATTTTCGAGGATTTCCGCACAGCCGCCGCAGGCCTGCCGGAGGTTCAGGAATGCTACCTGGTTTCGGGTAATTTCGATTACCTGATCAAGGCTCGCGTCGCCGATATGGCCGCCTATCGGGAATTCTACGGCGAAACCCTGTTGACGCTGCCGGGCGTGCAGGAGTGCACCAGTTACGTCGTGATGGAGCAGGTCAAGGAAACGCTGGAAGTTCCTGTACATTATAACCGCTAGAGCCGGGATTCTTTTATCGCCACAGCCGGTGCTCTAATAAAAAGCACCCCCCGATAAACCGGGTTCTCACAACCGCGACAGACAATGCGGGGAAAGATCCAAGGATAAACCACCATGTTTTTCGACGAATTTGCCATTAAATCTGAAATCCCGTTGCTGCAGGACTGGCCCCGACCCGGGGCAGAATTCCGCGACATCACACGGCTATTTCACAATCCCAGAACCGCACGTATGGTTACCGATGCCTTCGCCCAGCGCTACCTGGACAGTGACATCAGCCATATCGCCGCAGTGGAATCCCGGGGATTTCTGCTCGGCTCCAACCTGGCTTACCTGATCAACAAGCCTTTGGTCCTCATCCGCAAATCCGGCAAGTTACCCGGCCCTGTAGACCGGGAGAATTTCAACGGTGAGTTCGGCCCCGGAACCCTGGAAATCCAGCAGCATACACTGTCGACTCAGGGGCACAGCCACACCACCCAATCGGAAGACACTCCCTCCAAATCCCCACGAGTGCTGTTGATCGACGATCTGATTGCTACCGGCGCCACCCTGTTGGCAGCCAGCCAGTTGATCCGGCGCCAGGGCGGCGAAATCGCCGAAGCCGCAGCCATTGTCGACTTGCCCGACAAAGGCGGCACCCAACGCCTGCAGGAAGCGGGAGTAGCGGTGTTCACCCTCTGCGCTTTTGATTAACGTTCAAAGCCTTTAGAGGGCCTTCAATAGGACCAAGGGCAGAAATAGGCGCAAGGCCAATGTCCGGAGAACCTCTCACCCGCCTTTTTGCACTCAGGCGGTTAGGGCGTCCCGGTACAGTTGCGCCATCTCCGGCTCAAAACAGCAAAAAATGACCCGTTTGACCCGCGAATCCGGTCCTGCCAGGGCTTTCCTGACCTCTCTCACCGCGATGGCCACGGCCTCGGCGTGGGGGTATCCATAGATTCCGCAACTGATTGCAGAGAATGCAATGCTCTCCAACCCCTGTTGCTCGGCCAGAACCATACTTCTTCGATAACAGGAAGCCAGGGCTTCCGCCTCGCCCCTACCGCCCCCCTGCCATACAGGTCCAACAGCGTGGAACACCGATTTTGCCGGAAGCCGAAAACCGGGAGTTGGCTTGACATCGCCAGTGGCACAACCCCCGAGCGAACGACAGGCGTTCAGCAATTCCGGACCTGCGGCCCTGTGGATAGCACCATCCACACCACCACCTCCCGCAAGCCGGCTATTGGCGGCATTGACAATGGCATCCACAGCCAATGTAGTGATATCGCCCTGCAGGACTTCAATCGTTGCATTCATGGGGTTTCTCCCAGCTTGTGCCTGACATCGGCCACTGCCAGTTCAGGCCTTACCAGCGCCTCAAGCATACGCTCGTAGGGTCCGGTCACCGCCTTTCCCGGCATCGGGGTCATGCGGCTGACGACCAACACCGCCAGAAAAGACAGTACAAACCCGGGCACCAGTTCATAAAGGTCGAATAAACCACCCTCCAGGTTCTTCCAGGTGATTACCGTCAAACCTCCGACCAGAATACCTGCCATGGCCCCCTGACGATTCATGCGGCGCCAGTAGAGACTGATAAGCAGCGCCGGACCAAATGCAGCCCCCAAACCGGCCCAGGCGTAAGCCACCACCTCCAACACCTTGCTATCCTGGTCGAGGGCTATCAGTGCGGCCATGGTGGCCAGCCCCACCACCGCCCAGCGCCCCAGCGCCACCACCTGATCGGGACCGGGGTCGGACTTCATCCATAACCGACACAGATCCTCCGCCAGCGCCGAAGAGCTCACCAGCAGCTGCGAATCCGCCGTACTCATGATGGCCGCCAGGATGGCCGCCAGCAGGACACCGGCCACCAGTGGGTGGAACAGGGTCTCCACCAGAACCATAAAGACAGTTTCCGTATCCGCCAGGGGTTGCGACAGATAGGCCACACCCAATACCCCGACCAGCACCGCGCCACTGTAAACCAGCACAGACCAACTGATGGCAATAGCGGTGGCAGTAGGCATATCGGAGGGGTGCCTGACGGCCTTGAAACGCGCGAGGATGTGGGGTTGACCAAAGTAAGCCAGGCCCCATCCCAGCAGGCTGACAATCGCCAGGCCGCCCAGAGGCTGACCCTCGGCATTTCGAAACACTGTCAACAGTTCCGGATTGCGCACCTGCAGCACCGACAGCGCATCGTCCAATTTCAGGTAAACCATGACCGGCACCACCACCAGGGCCAGTGTAATCAGCAACCCCTGCAGAACATCGGTCCAGGACACTGCCAGAAAGCCACCAAACAGAGTATAGGAGATCACCGCGAGCGCACCGACGATCACAGCCCAGTTATAGGGCAGCTCAAACACGGCGCTGAACAATTTGGCCCCACCAATCAGTGCCGAGCTGACGTAAAACAGGAAGAACAGAAGAACAAACAGCGCCGCCACACTGCGCAACCAGGGAGCTGAGTCGGCGAATCGTCGCTGGAAATAGGTGGGCAGGGTCAGCGCATCATCCAGTAGGTAGCTATAAACCCGCAACCGTTTTGCCACTAACACCCAACTCAGTGCCACCCCCACACACAGGCCCAGCGCAATCCAACCGGCTTCAAACCCGGCGGCATAAGCGTAACCGGGAAGCCCGATCAACAACCAGCCACTGGTGTCCGATGCCCCCGCACTCAGTGCGGCCACCCAGGGCGACAGGCGCCGCCCTCCAAGGAAATAATCCGTATTGTTATTAGTCAGTCGGTAGGCCACCACGCCGATAGCAACCACCACCAGCAGATAAACCACAAAGGTAGCCGCAACCAGTACAGATGCACTCATGAAAGGACTTTTCCCTGGGCAATTACGGTGGCGCTACTCTAACACGAGAGCAGAGAAAAACAGTGGACAACATGGCAGGAACCGGGGCAGGTCCACAGCGCTGGACCTGGCACCCCTCCCTCTTTACGACTTCCGGGAGAGGCCCCGGACAGGTCAGCGTATCGACAAAATTCAGTGTTGCCGGAATCCATCGCTCGAGCGACGACCACATTTGTGGCGCCTGTCGGGAAGAATAGAGGATCCGCGGTAATACTGACGCCGATCGGAAAGTTGTCGACGCTGTTGCTTGCGACGATCCCGGTAACCGAGGCCCCGCTCCACTTCCATTTCCTCGATCCAGGCCGTGCCACCGGCCTCGCAGATCGCCACCTGGATCGGTTCAGCGATACTGTAGGATACGCTTTTTTTCACCACCACCGGCTCGCCCGACGCTAATCGGCGGATGACTTTTTCATTGAGCCCAAACAGGTCTCGCAGATTCTGCGACACCGTTGCGCTCTCTCGTGCATCATAAAACTTATCGATATAAACAACCTGATAGTTTTTCCCTTCCATAGTAACATCCCCATAAAATGCTCAGCAGGCATCGCTTAATCAGACCCGCCTCTCTTATAAAAATTAGACCATGATGAAAAGGACGACAATGTGATTTACATAAATCACCGAGCGATGGTTGAAATGGCTGGGCATCGACAGTCTGGCAAGCGGCTAACTCACCAGGGAGATAACGGTACGCATCGCGCTAACCGAGAACGGTCGCCTCGATAATGTTCACGGGGCTCTCGGTTGCGGAAGGGGAGAAAGATTCCGCCTGATCGGCTGGGCCCGCGTCGGAACTGAATACCACCTCTTCATGTTCAAAAGCGTAAGCATCCCTGTCGCCGTTGCGATCGATAGCCAGGTCGGCAAAGTTGTACAGGTTTCTATCCGCCAATTGAGACGGAGCCACACTCTGAAGGGAGGAAAAGATACTCTCCACCCGGCTTGGATGCTGCTTTTCCCATTCCGCCAGCATCTGCTTGATATTCTGCCGCTGGAGGTTTTCCTGAGAGCCACAGAGGTTACAGGGAATAATGGGAAATGCCTTGTGCTCTGCATAGGCGGCAAGATCCCGCTCACGGCTGTAAGCCATTGGACGGATCACGACATTGCGCCGGTCATTGGACAACAACTTGGGAGGCATGGCTGACAGGCGTGATCCGTAAAACATGTTCAGAAACAGGGTTTCGACAATATCGTCCTTATGGTGACCGAGTGCGATTTTGGTAGCACCGATATTCTCCGCAAATGCGTACAAGGTGCCCCGTCGCAAACGCGAACATAGACCGCAAGTGGTTTTACCCTCGGGAATCTTGTCCCGAACTACGCTATAGGTGTCTTTTTCAATAATGTGGAACGGAATACCCAACCCTGTTAAATAGTTCGGCAGAACATGCTCGGGAAAGCCGGGTTGCTTTTGGTCCATATTGACCGCTACCAACTCAAAAGCCACCGGCGCGGTTTTCTGCAAGTGCAGCAATAGATCCAACATGGCATAGGAGTCCTTCCCCCCCGACAGGCACACCATGATCTTATCGCCAGCTTCGATCATATTGAAATCGGCAATTGCCGAGCCCACCTGACGGCGCAACCGCTTTTGCAGCTTGTTAAATTCCAGGCGTTGTTTTCTGGCGAGCTCGGTCATAAAGGGAGTACCGTCAATCTGACTAAATTTTACACACAGGGGAATAGGGCCGGGGCTATTGTACGGCTACCGGTCAGGTTTTATAAGGGGGTAATCTGGCAGGGATACAGTGTCTATCCCTCCGGGGTGTCCAACTGGTCCAGCTTTTCGAGAAATCGCTCCACGCGGGCGATATGGTTCTGAAGCTCCTGGTTAGTGGGGTCCAATTTCGCGCCCTGCTGCCACACTCGCAGCGCTTCGTGCAAGTGGCCCTGGCTGTAGAGGGCTTCACCCTGCTTGATCACCAGGCTGACGCGCGTATCGATCTGCTGCTGCAACTCCACCTGCCACCGCTTCACTTCTGCATCTTTGGGGGACAGGCGCTGCAGGCGCACCAACTTACCCCGTGCCGCCACCCACCAACCGGCAGCCACCAGGTCGCGATACTGGTCTTTCAAACGGGCCAGCCTTTGGGCTCGCTTCTGGGCTAGCTTGTCCGCTCTTTGCGCAGCGAGCTCGCGCTCCAGCAATGCCTGTTGTTGTTGCTTTTGCACAACCAAAGCCTGAAGCCTTTCCCCTTCCTTCGACTTGTCGGTATCGGTCGTCAACCGGGGAACAGATGCAAGGCAGTTGTTCGCCAGTGTCAGGTTTTTCGATGCGATGGCTTCACGTCCACAATCCAGCAGGTTGTCAGCGAGATCTTCCAGTTCACGTTGATGGGTGTACATCTGCCAGCGATTGCCAAGACGCTCAGGGTCCAGAGCCGTAATTTTTTCCAGGATGGCAGTCTGGGCCGGCAACTGCTGCCCCAACAGGACATTCAATTCCAATTGCAACTCCGCCTGGCGCAATCCACGCGCGGCGATTAATTCGGCGCGGGCAGTGGTCAACTTTTCACTGCCCGGTACTTTCTTCAGGGCCTCGTCGAGCACCTGCATAGCGTCGGGCCACTTTTCCTCGGCGCGCAACCGCTCAGACTCCCGCACCCGATTAAATTCGTACTGCTCGATCAGCGGGCCCAGGGCTCGGCGACGGGTGACAAGGGCCTCGAAATCCGGGTCGTCAACACCGATATCCGACAACAGCTTTTGCGCCTTGATAAAATCCTGCTGTTCAACTAATGCTTCCACCTGGGCCAGTCGTCCACCCGGACCTTGGTACAAATGCGCACACCCAACCAGCCACAGGACGACGGTCAGGCAAACAAGTTTCAGACTGCTGAGGGGACAATGCCAGGACATCATCGACGGGGACACCATTAACCGGTTCTACCTCCAAGAATATCGTCAATCATAACATCCATCATGCGCTGGTGCTCCGAATCAATATTCACTACCCGATAGGTTTCCACTGCCTGGCTTTTTCCCTTGACCTTAACCAGTTGATAGGGTTCCACTTTTACTCGCCTAAATACGGAACGCTGCTTTAATACAGCTTCGCCAATCAGTATTTCTCCCGGCTCCGCCAGGTTACTCAAACGGGATGCCAGGTTTACCGAATCCCCCACCACCGTGTACTCCATCCGATCCTGGGCACCGATAATACCGGCCATCATTTCGCCACTGTTTATACCTATGCGCACATGAATTTCCGGCATCCCTTTCCGCCGCCGGCGAGAGTTGAGCTGTTTGAGCAGTCGCTGGATCACCACGGCACAGGCTACCGCATTAAATCGATGTTCAGTGCTGTGTCGGGGAGCCCCGAAAATCACCATGGCGCAATCGCCGATAAACTTGTCCACGGTACCGAAAAACAGACGGCTGCACTGTGTAAAGTAGCCAAAATATTCGTTCAGCAGCTCCACCACCGCTTCCGGGGTTGATTGCTCGGCCATGGAGGTAAATCCGGCGATGTCCACAAACAGTACCGAGGCATCAACCCGCTCACTGCCGATATCCACGGCGTCCAATTCAGTAAGCATCTTCTGCGCCACGTCGTTGGCCACCACCCGCGACAATACACCTTCCACCTGGTGTTTTTCGCGCAGTCCCTGAGCCATGCGGTTGACGGCCTCGATCAATTGGCCCAGGTCATCGGCCCGCTTCTCCGAGAGAACAACCTGGTAATTGCCCTGTCCAAGCTGATCGGTAGCGGCTACCAGCTGTCGAATGGGTCTCGCCATTCGCTGACTCATCAGGTAGGCGATACCGAGGGCAACCACCATAATGCCGATGGTAACCATCACCATGGTGCGAATCACCTGGTGAAAGCTGTGACTGACCGAAGCCTGGGAAAACGTTACCAGGGCCTCGGCGGCCTCCACGCCGCGAAAGCTGACCGGCGTGAGAAAAGTCACCATCTGCTCACGACCATGGGACGTGAGACGCTGCCAGTCCCAGGTACGGTAATCGCCGATGACATCACGCGTTCGCTTGGCCTGACTGAGGGCGGAGGCAATGGGCACCTCACCGGATTTGGCCAGATAACGCCGCTTTTCCCTGTCGTAAACAGCGGCCCCCAGGATACGCGGGTCGCTCACCAGATTTGAGGTCAATACCTGCAGCCCGAATTGATCGTCGGTAAACACCAGTTCGGTGGCACTTGCGGCGTACTGACCGGCGATGGTCGCCCCGTATTCATTGATCTGACGCTGCATCAGCTCACTTTGGGAGTTCACCACGACAAAACCCAAAACCCCCATCCCTGCGACAACCACCAGTGACAGGCCAAAGGTCAATTTATACGTGATAGGCAGGCTGCGCAGGCGTCTCCACCACGACCTTCTCTCCACCTTTGCGCTTGCCGAGCCCACCGTTTCGACGCGAGCAGTTTGCTCGATCGTGACCGGCAGGGACAGAGGCGGTTGCTCCGGCGGATTTTGGTCAGGCATTAGAACCCCAAGGTTAAGGATTTTTGCGCGAAGCTTACCATGTCGGCCCTTTAAAACAACTACTAAATGTGACCGCTGTGGACACATTGTCAGACGGTTTGCCGCTCTGCCGGCAGAGACTTGCCGAATCCCTCTTTCACGCCGGTTAAGGTTGCCCTACATCCGCCCCAACCCCCTGTTTTGACAAGCATTATTTAAAAATGGCACACGCTTTGCTCTTTGCAATTTCAGATTCATTGTCAACCGTTTTCCAAATGCGTGGCTTAGCACTCGCCATGCTAGCCAAAGACCCAGTTTTCCAGGAGGTTTCAGGGAATGACCATTATTCAAAGTGTGCTGCAAAAGTTTTCCCGCCCCAAATCCCAGCCCGAGCCCCGGACTCGCCCTCAATTGCGCCTTGAGGACGCCCTGGAACGCTTTGGTCCACTGATGGAACTGCAGGCCAGGCGACAACTATTAGAGGTTATCACCGATCGGCAGAGGCCCAATGCCGATACCGAACAGAGGCCCAATGCCGATTCCCAGTGGCAGAGCTGCCAGTCCATGATTCTGGAAATCAATTTTGGCAGCGGTTATATCCTGCTGGATGAACCTGTTCCCCGGATCGACCACTTGCAGCCGGGAGACCACCTGACCGTGAAGCACCACCACAAGGGTGAGCTGTTGACCTTCCGCTCGCGCCTGCTCCATATCGGCACCAGCCAGGGCAACCGCTGTTATGCGCTCGCATTGCCCGAGAGCGTGGGCTATCGACAGCGTCGTCTATACCCGCGACTCACGCTCAGCCAGCAGCAACCGCTCACGGTACGCTTGCAATCCCCCCTGCGAACCCCCTGGTTCGCCACCGCCCACAACATTTCCGCCGGCGGCATGCGCGTCGCCCTGGGCGGTAACGCCCTTCCCCAGCTTCAGCGGGATTGCCTGTTGCCTTCCTGCGAATTCAGCTTCAGCCCTGATTTCCAAGTACATTGCAAGGCGCGCGTACGGGGGTACCGCTTCTGCCGCCGCCCTTACCGACACACACAAATCAGCCTTGAATTTGTCGATCTGTCGCCCCAGCAACGGTTACAGCTACAGCAGTTGATCAATGCCCTCGGCGCGGAGCAGCCAATGGCTGCCTAGTCCTGAGTCAGGACGCTGGGATCGAATTACCGGTAAACCCCCTTAAATTGGAGTGAATTCTGCCGATAGTAAGTTACGGGCTACATTCATAGACATAGACAAACTTGAACAGCGACAGACCTGACTCAGTGAGTACTGACAGTAAGAGGGAACCGCGATGAGAAAAACCGGTCCAGTCACGGGCAACGAAATACACTTGAGTTCAAAGGATGAACTGGTTTCAGCGACCACCTCAAAAGGTGTGATCACTTTCTGCAACGACACCTTTTGCAAAATTGCCAAATTTGAGAGAGACGAGTTGCTCAACCAGGCTCACAATATCGTGCGCCACCCCGATATGCCGCCAGCGGCGTTCCAAATGCTCTGGGAGAAGGCAAAAGCCGGTCACCCCTGGATGGGTATCGTCAAAAACCGCTGTAAAGACGGGAACCACTATTGGGTTGATGCCTATGTCACCCCCTTGCTCGATAATGGGCAAATTGTCGGCTACGAATCCGTGAGGGTAAAAGCCTCCAAAGCGGCAATCGATAGAGCCGAGACCACCTACCAACGCATCAACAACGGCCAACCCGCCATTCCAACCGCCCTGGCACAGTGGCAACGCTGGAAAAACCACCTCATCTGCACCGGCGTGGTTTTCCTGCTGTTACTGGGCTTTGTCACCTCGTTTGGAAAACTGGATGCAGCCGCACTGGTATCTTCACTGGCAGCATCCATCCTGGCGGCGTTCGCACTGATGGCACTCTCCCGGTCGTCGCAGAATTACAGCCTTGCCATGGCGCGTCAGATCATCAACGACCCATTGGCGGCCTATATCTATACCGGTCGCGCCGATGCCGCCGGTGAGATCCAGTTGGCCGATATAGCCCAGAAAGCTCGCCTGCGAACAGCCTTGGGACGCTTTAGCGAAGCCGCCAAGGAACTCTGCCAAAAGGCTGAACGCGCTCAGGACCAAGCCAACGCCAGCCATGCCGGTATGACTGCCCAACAGCGCGAAACCACCCAGGTAGCCAACGCAATGCAGCAAATGTCCCTGGCGGTACAGGAGGTAGCCACCGGCGCCACACAGACATCCGACGCCACCAGTGCCGCCCTGTCGGAAGTGGAACAGGGAAATCAGGTCCTGGCGGGTGCCAACAACGCCATTTCCGACCTCTCCAATACCGTGGGCACGCTCAGTCAAGTGATGGAGCGCCTGTCCGAAGACAGCGGCAAGATCGCCAGTGTGGTGGATGTAATCCGCGGTATCGCGGAGCAAACCAACCTGCTTGCACTCAACGCAGCGATTGAAGCGGCCCGTGCGGGAGAGCAAGGCCGCGGCTTTGCAGTGGTGGCAGACGAAGTGCGGACCCTGGCCCAGCGCACCCAGGAGTCGACCCAGGATATCCAGGAGATTATCGGCAACCTTTCCGCCGCCACCAACGATGCCGCCAGTAATATGTTTGAATGCCGGGAGCTGGCGGACCGGAGCGTTGAAGAAATGACCAATGTGAGCACGGCGCTGTCCTCCATTTCGGAAGCAGTAAGCACCATCGACACCATGTCACAGAGGATTGCGGCGGCAGCCGAGGAACAGTCTGCAAGCGCCGTGGAAATTGAGCAAAACACCCACGCCATTTCCACCATTTCGAACCAGACCCAGCTCGAGGCCTCTGCAACCGCAGACATTAGCCAGGAGATGACGCAACTGGCGGAACAACAGTTTCGCCTGGTTGAACGCTTCCATTAGAGATTGCACCCTTTCCCTGGCCCGGCCAATGTTTTGCCGCCGGGCCGGGGACCCCCTACAATAGGCCTCATTTTTCAAATCACGCAGATATTCCCTATGAGCGCCTACAGTCAAGAGCAACTGCTCTGCATCGACCGTCAACACATTTGGCACCCCTATGCCTCGTTTGATTCGCCGCCACCGGTATACCCGGTCGAAAGTGCCGAGGGTGTTTACCTGAAGCTTTGTGACGGTCGACGCCTTATCGATGGCATGTCATCCTGGTGGAGCGTGCTGCACGGCTACAATCACCCGGTACTTAACTCGGCGGCAAAGCAGCAGCTGGATAAAATGTCGCACGTGATGTTTGGTGGCCTGACACATCAGCCAGCGGCAGAGCTATGCCAGCTGCTGGTACAGCTGACGCCGGAGCCGTTACAAAAGGTGTTCCTGGCCGATTCCGGTTCCGTTGCCGTGGAGGTGGCCATAAAAATGGCCCTGCAATACTGGCATTCACAGGGTCAGCGACGGAAGACAAAGCTACTGGCTCTGCGCAATGGCTACCATGGTGACACCTTTGGCGCTATGTCCGTCTGTGACCCTGTCACCGGCATGCACCACCTCTTTAAGGACGTACTGCCCCAACACTATTTTGCCGAAGCGCCCCGGTGCGGATTTAACGCGTCCTGGGATGAGGCGTACATCCGCGATTTCGAGCAATTGATTACACAGCACAACCGGGAACTGGCCGCGGTGATACTTGAGCCGGTGGTCCAGGGCACCGGCGGGATGCGTTTTTATTCTCCCCTCTACCTCAAGCGCGTGCGCGAACTCTGCGATCAATACCAGGTTCTGCTGATCGCCGACGAGATTGCCACCGGGTTTGGACGCACAGGTAAACTCTTCGGCTGTGATCACGCGAACATCAGCCCTGACATCATGTGCCTGGGCAAGACCCTGACCGGCGGCTACATGACCCTGTCCGCCACGCTTTGTACGGAAGAGGTCAGTCAAGGTATCTGCCAGGGTGAGGCCGGTGTTTTCATGCACGGTCCCACATTTATGGGCAATCCGCTGGCCTGTGCCGTGGCAGTGGCCAGTATCCGGTTACTGCTGTCGGGCAACTGGCAGGCGCGGGTCAAGGAAATTGAAAGCCAGTTGCTGGAAGGGTTGGCGCCCTGTCGTGAACTTTCGCAGGTTAACGATGTACGCGTGCTTGGCACTATTGGCGTGGTAGAGCTGAAAGAACCTGTGGATATGGCCACTATTCAAGCGCATTTTGTGGAGCGGGGAGTCTGGATTCGGCCGTTTGGCAAACTGGTGTATACCATGCCGCCGCTCATTATTGACCGCGATCAGTTGCGACAGCTGACTGGCGCCATGGTGGACGTGCTCAAGTTGCAAATACCCCGGGTCGGGGAAAATCAGGCCAGTGAATAGATCATTTCCACGGTGCGGCCACCGTTGCTATATGACAGTTTTTCACACAGCGATTTTACCAAATAGATGCCTCGTCCAAAGGGCAGCCCGGAATTATCCAACGCCGCCAGCATATCTCCGTAATCAAATCCGGGACCGCTGTCGGTAATGCGCACATGCAAACTGCCGGGCTGCCCGCTGGTCGCTGGCTGCATCAACAACTGCATGTTCAGTTCGCCTTCCTCAAGACGATCCAGCCGTTCAGCGCGCCGTTCGTAATAACGAACGAATCCCTCGGGCGTTTTTTTTTGCTGGGAATCCAGTTGCAGCAGCCCGTGCTCTATCGCGTTATTATAAAGTTCGGCCAACAGCGTATAGAGGATGTCACGGTGTGCGTTGACACTTTCCACACTCCCCAGGATATCCAGCAGCTGGTGAAGAACGTCAGGCGCACGAATGTACTCTGGCGTCAGGGTGAGGGAAAGCCGTAATGGCAACTCCATGGCTGCCTGGGAGAACTTCGATTCATCGATCGCCACAACTTCGGTATCATTCTCCAAAATCGGCCCCTGCCCAGCTTCCCTATCAGCTGAATGGATTACCTCGCTGCAGCGCAATTCGAACAGGGATGTATCGTCATCTTGATCCATACCGGCACGAAATTCCTCTAATGCAGAAAATACTGCATGAATGCCATCTGCTGGGGCAGACAGCAGTGTCTCCAATAATCGCGCTTCTCCGAAACACTGGGTTTGGCCGTTTTTAGCCTCTATAACACCGTCGGTGTAGCCACACAGGCGTGCGCCTTCGCTGGGCTGAATCACCTGCACATCGTCCTCGAATTCCTCGACCGATAAAATCGCCAACGGCATGTGTTGGGCCTGGACGCGGTGTTCCAGCTGATTATTGCTGTCGATAATCAGCAGATCGTTCATCCCACCCGACCAGATCGAAAGGCGATCGCCAGTCTGGTTCAACTCTATCAAGGTGGCACAGAAGAACATATTGTCCGGCAGAAGCCGCCGCAGGCGTAAATTCATTTCGGCCGCAATCTGCCCGACACTGGCATGCTTTGCCGTCATCGCATAAAAAATGTCCGACACCGGCAAACAGCCAATGGCGGCCGCGAGACCGTGGCCGGTAAAGTCACCCAGCAAGGTATACACCCCGCCGGAGGGTGCCGGCGCCACCAACAGCAGGTCGCCATTAAACATCGACAGGGGAGAAACGCGAAAACGAACATTATCGCAGTTGGTGTCAACCCGCTTCATGCCCTTTTGGAATACATGCTCAACAATACTGTGTTCACGATCCATCTTTCTGCGGTGGAATTGCAAAGCACGGTTGCTTTCCTGAAGGTCGCGATGAATCGCTATGGTACGCTGATGAGCCTTAAGTTTGGCGATCAACACTTTCTCATTGACCGGTTTGACGACAAAATCGTCTCCGCCGGCGTCCAGGCACCGGGTCAACGCATGCTCATCCTCCGGATCCGTCACAAACAGCACTGGCAGCAGGCGGTCGCCTGCCATGGATTTAATATTCCTCATCGCCTCGCAAGCCTCCATCTCCGGTGATGTGATATCCATCAGCACCATATCGATATCACGATGGGTCTCCAGGTGTCGGCACACCTGGGCACCGGTTTCGACTTCGGCGGAGTCATAGCCATATTCCCTGAGGAGAATCCCCAGGGCCTCACGGTTACAAGCGGCTGCGATAAGGATTTTCACGAATAACCATCCCTGTCGTTATTCTATGGTGAACTTCTTGTCGAATCGGGAAATTGCAAAAATTTTTTTGATTTGCGGGTTGGAATTGATGATGCGAATAACGTCGAGGCTGTGCTGCCAAAATTTGTGCATATTGATCAGCATACCCAGCGCCGAGCTGTCAATATAGTGGGTTCGCCGTAAATCGATAACAAAGCTTTGCTTGCCACTTTCAGTGTCACTGCGCACGGATTCGTAGGCGTGTTGGAATTCCTCCATGCAACTGAAATCAAAGGTTTCCCCCAGCGTGATTGTGAATTCATTGTCACCGGTTGCCTGGACAGCAATGGACATGGACATCCCCCCCAATTGAATCAATAAAACTCAATTTCCCCGCCTGGATTGCCAGTGCGGGCCACAGTCCCTTTAGCCGTCATCCACGCAACGGCATCAGCTGATCGGACGTATCCCGACGGCATGGCGGAGCTTGGCCAAAAACGGCCGGCTGTAGGCTCGTGCCTTTTCAGCGCCGGCTTGCAGCACTGATTCCACATAGGCGGGATCAGCCATCAAAGATTCATAACGCTCGCGGGCCTCTTTGAGCTGATCGTTTATCAGTTCAAAGAGCTGCTTTTTGGCCTCCCCCCAGGCGATGCCCTTGGTAAACTCCTCGCGCATATAGGCGGTTTGCTCTGCAGAAGCGAAGGCCTGCCAGAGCTGGAACACAGTTGATGTATCCGGATCCTTGGGTTCCCCCGGCTCGAGCAGGTTGGTTTTGATCTTGTTGATATGTTTACGCAGCTGTTTTTCAGGCAGAAACAGTGGAATGGTGTTGCCGTAGCTTTTACTCATTTTTCGGCCGTCCAGCCCCTGCAGCACGGCCACATGCTCATCGACCTCGGCTTCGGGCAGTACAAAGTGCTCGCCATAGTGATGATTAAAACGCGCTGCGATATCCCGTGCCATCTCCACGTGCTGGATCTGGTCCTTACCAACGGGAACCTTGTGGGCGCCAAACATGAGGATATCAGCCGCCATTAATACCGGGTAACTGAACAACCCCATGGTGACCCCAAAATCCGGATCCTCTCCCGCTTCCTCATTGGCCGCGACTGCCGCCTTGTAGGCATGGGCCCGATTCATCAACCCTTTGGCCGCCATACAGTTCAGGAACCAGCACAACTCCACAATTTCGGGTATATCAGATTGGCGATAAAAGATGGCTTTATCGGTATTCAGTCCCAGCGCTAACCAGGTCGCGGCAATCTCCCGGGTAGACTGGTGTACCATGTCCGCATCCTGGCATTTGATCAGGGCATGAAAATCCGCCAGGAAGTAAAAAGACTCGTTGTCGTCTTTCTGGCTGGCCTCGATTGCCGGGCGGATGGCGCCCACATAGTTGCCCAAGTGCGGTGTACCTGTGGTGGTGATACCGGTAAGAACCCTCTGCTTGCTCATGCCTACTACTTACAACCCTTATGACATTGGAGATGTCAATTTATGGAATATGTTTATCGGTATTGAAGGTCGCCTATGATACAGGGAATAAACCCCAGGTGAAATGCGAAGCGCCTTTCAAAGTGCCGCCAGTTCCTCGAACAAAGCCTTGTACCGAGGGCGCAGTCGGGTCCAGGCCATCGCTCGAACTGAATTCAGGGGGGCGGCATTAACTGTTTTACCCTCCCGCCAGTCACTTGCGGCACAGGCAATGGCTTCGGCCAGCGTCCGCGCTTCCCTTTCCGGCCGTTTCAAATTACTGGCATAGCAGGCAGATTCGCCAAACCACTCGGGATAAGCTTCCCGCGCCGGCACAATAGGCTGACAGCCTGCCGCCACCGCCTCCATTACCGACAACCCCTGGAAGTCGTGCAGTGCACTTGAAACCACCGCCTGGCTTTGGGAGAGCAGTTGACGATAGGCCGAATGCGAAGCCATATAACCCCACTCCCCAAGGGCCCCATTGTTCTGCAGCAATTGCTTGATGGCCTCGAATTCGGCCGGGCTCTGACGAAACTGCTGGCCAACGACATGGCACTTAATAGCCTGCTCGCAGGGAAATAGCTGCTGCAAAGAGGCATAAAAACGGTCGGGTCCTTTGTCGTACTCCCAGCGATGGTTCCAGACCAGATGAAAGCAGTCGTCGTCTGCGGGTACAACTGAGGCTACCGCCTCCCCGCCTCCAGTCGCGAAGCAGTCTGATTCCAGGGGCACGGGCAAGCAAAGCGCACGCGCCTGCATCCGCGTCACCAGTCCCTTGGGAACGTGATCCGGCAACCGCCGTAACAGCGCCGCTACCCCGTCAAAAAAACTGTCTCGATTGTAGCGTGAGTTAAACGCTATGCGATCGGCACAGAGTGCGGTGTACAGGTTGACCAATTGAGGTTCGACACTGTTGTGCTGACGGTCACTGGCAGGGTAGGCAAACTGATTCTCATGAAAATACACCAGTGTCGGCACCTTTCCCAGGCTCGGCACAAAGCCCCTCAAGGCCGACAGGTCTACCATGGATGTGGCGATAACCAGGTCGTAATGCCTGGACAGGACGTCGCGCTCGTCAAATGCCCAGCTCAGGCTGTTTCCACGGATTCGCCAGTTGAAATAACGCGCAGGCAGCTGCAGTTGAGTCCACTGATAGTCGGGAAACTGAACCTGCAGACCACCGCGCCATCGACGATGACTGGCAGCATCATAGGCGGATAAAAGTAGCACTTTCATCGACATTGTCGCCTCGCCACCCGGACTTCTCCGCGCTCGAACGCCCTATCCCCGACTAACCCCGGGCGCTTCGCGCAGTTGGAAAAAGCAATGGAGTACCTGATAGAGGTAATACGCATCACGTACACCGGCCAATTCGCGCACCGAATGCATGGCAAAGGTGGGCACGCCCACATCGAGGGTCTTAACGCCAACCTCGGTGGCCGTAATGGGACCGATGGTGCTGCCACAGGCAAGGTCCGTGCGCGTCACAAAGGCCTGCACCGGTACATCGCATTGATCACACAGGTGACGGAATACACCGCTGGTTTCACTGTTACTGGCGTAACGCTGATTGGCGTTGACTTTGATAACCGGTCCCTTGTTAAGCAGCGGACCGTGATTGCCGTCGTGCCTGTCACTGAAGTTCGGGTGCACACCGTGGGCATTATCGGCGGATATCATCATGGACTTGTCAATGGCGCGATTGCGCAACTCAATATCCGGCAACCAGCGCTCCAGAACACTCTTCAACATCGGCCCCTGGGCACCGCAGGCTGAAGCGCTACCCACCTCTTCATGATCGTTGCACACCAGCAGCGCGCTCTCCTCGCCATCGGCATCGATCAATGCCTGCATTTCCACAAAACAGCTCAGCAGGTTATCCAGCCTGGCGCTGGCGATAAAGTCGCCTTCCAAACCCACGACTGCCGGTGGCTGGACATCATAAAAGCTCAACTCGTAGTCGAGCACAGCACTCGCCTTTAATGTCGGCGACTGACGTTGTAACTCCGACAGAAGCAATTGGCGAAATTCGATGTTACTCCCGGCCTCCGATTGCATCAGGATTGGCGGGATATCCTTCTGTGGATTGACACTGCGATTTTTATTGGCATCCCGGTCAAGGTGAATTGCCAGGCTGGGGATAACGGCAATCGCCCGACCAAAATCCAGCAGTGAATTGTGAATTCGCCCCTGATCACAGCGGTAGGTCACACGCCCCCCCAGGGACAGATCGCGATCAAACCAGGGGTTGAGCAATACACCGCCATAAACCTCCACCCCCAGTTGATAATATCCCTGGCTATTGATTTCCGGGTGCGGTTTCACTTTGAGGCAAGGACTGTCGGTATGCGCGCCGGCCATTCGAAGTCCATTGGCGGGCATATCCGATTTACCGTAGACAAACGCGATAATGGAGGAACCATTGCGCGTAACATAGTATTTTTGTCCAGGCTGTAGCTGCCACGGACTGCCTTCGTCCAGGGCGACAAATCCCGCCTGCTCAAATTCCGCCGCCATATTGGCAACGGCGTGAAAGGGCGTTGGTGACGCGTGCAAAAAAGCGCGGAGCTTTTCACTAAATTTTTCGGGAGTCATGTTCGTGGCTTACCTCAAGTTCGTGGCTTACCTATCGCTGTCATTAGGGCAATCAGTGACGAACCTTTTTCGTCGAGCCCAGACATTCAATGGGGTATGTATGTTATTTAGCAGGTTTCAATTGGCCCTGTTAGCGACGCAGGTTTTCCAGCCGTGCCAACAGGCTGGAGGTATCCCAGCGCCCGCCACCGAGCGCCTGTACTTCACCATAAAGCTGATCCACCAATGCGGTTACCGGCAGGTGAGAGCCATTTTTACGAGCCTCATCCAATACAATGGAAAGGTCTTTGCGCATCCAATCAACCGCAAACCCATGCTCGTAATCTCCCGCCAACATAGTCTGGTAGCGATTCTCCATTTGCCAGGACTGGGCAGCCCCTTTTGAAATCACCTTCACCACCTCATGGCCATCCAGCCCCGCTGAACGAGCAAAGTGCAGACCTTCCGCCAGACCCTGCACCAATCCCGCAATACAGATCTGATTGACCATTTTGCACAATTGACCGCTGCCGGCTGGCCCCATCAATTTTATCGAGCGGGCGAAGATGTCAATAATTGGCTTCGCGGTATTAAAGACAGTCTCTTCACCACCTACCATCACCGTGAGCTGCCCATTCTCTGCGCCGGCCTGGCCGCCGGATACCGGGGCATCGAGAAAGTTAAAGCCCCGTCGCCCAGCCTCTTGCGCCAATTCACGAGCCACCTCGGCAGACGCCGTGGTGTGATCCACAAACACAGTGTTGGGCGCCATAGCTTGGAACGCCCCCTCCGCGCCGAGAGTCACCTCGCGCAAGTCATTGTCATTACCGACGCAGGCAAACACGATCTCGGCATCGCTGACAGCCTGCTTTGGCGTGGACGCGCTCTGATTGCCAAATTCCGACAGCCAGGCTGCGGCTTTGGCCGATGTGCGGTTATAAACCGTGACCTGGTGCCCGGCCCTGGCCAAATGACCCGCCATGGGGTAGCCCATTACCCCCAAACCCAGAAAAGCCATTTTTTTAGACTCTTTTGCTGTCGACATAGTCTTTCTACCGCCTGCTGTTTAACTGAATACGATCACCGCCCCGAGTATGCCGGCCAAAGCGATGCGGTAATACACAAAGGGCATCATACCAATGCGGTTTATAAACTCGAGGAAATAATAAATACACAGATAAGCGCTGATGCCCGACAACAAGACAGCCGCGAAAAGATCTGGCCAGATCACGCCTTGGCTACCGAGCAACTCCACTACTTTCAAACCGCCACTCAGAACGATAACCGGAATGGATAGCAAAAAAGAAAACTTCGCGGCAGCCTCACGCTGTAACCCTAAAAACAATGCCATGGTTATCGTGATACCGGAGCGGGAAGTTCCGGGAATCAGGGCAAGGGACTGGGCCATGCCCACCGCCAATGCCACCCAAAGGGTGATTTCTGTGAGTTGTTTGCCTCGCCCGCCCATTTTATCGGACCAACCCAGCAACAAACCGAAGAGCAACGTTGTTACCATGATGACAAACACGGAGCGCAGGTGCTGCTCAATCATCTCATTAAAAACAAAACCAATGAGTCCGGCAGGAACCGTGGCCCAAATGATGTACCAGGCCAAACGGCTTTCCTGGGTACGATTTCCCGCAAGTCCCGCCAACCAAGCCACGATTAACTGTTGGATATCACGGCGGAAATACCACACGACAGCGCCTAAAGAACCTACGTGAACGGCCACATCGAAGGCCAGCCCCTGGTCCGGCCAACCCAGAACCTCCTTCGGCAAGATCAAGTGCGCCGAACTGGATATGGGCAGGAACTCGGTGATGCCCTGTATTAACGCCAAAATAGCAATTTGAAACCACTCCATTCCAGTCACTACTCCCGATTTCTAACCTTGTCTGATTTTTTGGCGTTTTTTCCAGGAAACCTTATCCCGCAAGTACACGGGTTCAGCAGCCATAACGTCAAGGACTTCTCCCTGCTCAAAGGCCTTGCAGGCCAAAGCCGCAATATCGTAGGCATGGGGATGACAATCCAGATCAACCATAACAGGTGCCAACCCCTGAAGTTCCGGATAATGCCAACCGGCGCCAACACCACTGAGCTCTCCCCGCAAGTCGCTCAAGTGTTCCACCACTGAACTGGGGGCCATCACGAATTCATCCCGCAGCGCAGTCAACGCCTCGACGTTGCCATTTTGGCAGAATACACCGCCATATATTTCATCCATACGGGCATCCAGCGCCACCAGTAATGGGCTCCGGGAAGCGACTTGTTGCCGGCGAAAGGCGCCGGCGGCCATTGCCGCGAGGGTGGACACGGGAATTACGGGAAGGTTGGCGCCAAACGCCAACCCCTGCACCACCCCCAGGCATATTCGTAAACCTGTAAAAGAGCCTGGTCCGCGCCCAAAGGCAATGGCATCCAGAGCCCTCAGCTTCAGCTGGTGCTGCCTCAATATTCCATCGACCATCGGCAACAGGCGTCTTGTGTGTTCACGGGGAATGATGGCAAAGTCTTCAACGATTACCCCATCCATAGCCAGGGCAACGGAACAGGCATCCGTGGAGGTATCCAGCGCTAAAATATTGGTCATAGAGCAAAGAAGGTGATCAGGATAAATTCAGGGCGTATTTTCGCAGAATTTGGCGGGGCTATACATAAAAAAATCCCCCAAGTACTCACTCGGGGGATTTTTGTAGTTTATACCCGAAAAATGGCGCCGGAACACCTCATCGGGAACTCAGGGACCTATTACGGGCTATTTTTTCCGCCCTTTGGATTTTCTGGCGGCTTTTTTCGCCTTTGCCTTGGGTTTGGCGGCCGCTTTTTTAGGTTTGGCTTTTGATTTTGCCGCTACCCGCTTTGCAGCGGCCCTTGCTTTTGCGGCTACTTTTTTCTCGGCGGCCTTCATTTTGGCTGCCGCCTTCCGCTCTACCATCCTGGCCTTGGCGGCCGCTTTTTTCATCGCAGCCTTGGTCTTGGCAGCCGCTTTTTTCTCAGCGGCGGCTATTTTGGCCTTTGCCTTCTTCTCTGCGGCCTTGGTTTTTACGGCCAGTTTCTTGGCCGCAGCTTTAACCCGCTTCACATTGGCGGCGTTACGCTGACTCTTCCATTTAGCCTCAAATGCCTTGACGGCATTCGCCAAGTCCGCCTCGGCTTTTTCCGCCAAACTTGACGCCAATGCTTCAACTCGGGCAGCAGCGGCGGCTTCAGCCGCTTTCACACTAGCCAAAATTTTGGCGTTTGCCAGTTTTTGCCGGGCTTCAGCAGATTTGGCACGCAGGTTTTTGGATTTGGCGGACAATTTACTGGCAGCCGTAGCAGCCGCCTTCGCTTTCCGCTTATCAACAGCTTTATTGGACTTTGCAGCCGCATTTTTGGCAGCGGCGGCTTTTTTTCGTGCTGCCGTCACTGCTTTGGCGTGGGCCTGGGACTCTTTTTGCAGCTTATCAAATGCAGCTTGGGCTTTGACGACTGTCGAATCCGTCACTGACTTTGAAGCTACTGCCTTTTTTTTCGTAACCGGACGCTTAACAGCTCGTCGTTTTGCGGGGGATTTCTTCTTCGCAGCTGATTTCTTAGCAACTCTCGCCATAATAGTTCTCCTCGACTTTCCTTAGGCTCGATCTGAAGTAACTCTGATGTAACCCTCATTCGAACCACGCTTTCACTAGAACCACGTTACTGCTAGAACCACTACAAACAATAGCACAAAAAATAATCGCCAAAAGCGACACAAGAATATTATTTAAAAAAATTCACTTTTGCACCCAAAAAACGACACGATTTGCAAAAAAAATGGTTTTTTTTAAGTTTTGAGGACAAATTTTTGTGTATTTCTCACAAATTTTTATTTGGCGACGAGGTTTTAGGTGTTCAAGTTACCAAACGAGGTGATTTTTTTAAGGCAAAACGCATTTCGCATTGCAATTTGATCCTGAAGACACTCTCGAACGCCTTTCCAAAAGTCAGCGAATCCGAAAATCGATCGAAAAACAGGGATTC
This sequence comes from Cellvibrionaceae bacterium, assembly GCA_050290225.1. GTDB lineage: Bacteria > Pseudomonadota > Gammaproteobacteria > Pseudomonadales > Cellvibrionaceae > JBNKHG01. The sequence continues at coordinate 44,646 of JBNKHG010000007.1, read as the reverse complement.
AGGTCGCCAACAAAAGGTAGAAACCCCTCAGGATTCCAATTTTTGCTAAATCGAGGTGATAAAGTGTCGGTGCGAGGAAGGTTTTTTTGAAAATTTAAGCCGCCAATGACTTTCAGCAGTCGTTTTTCGAGGATTGGAAATACTCACAGGCAATATTTGCCATCATTTGTATATGGTCCTCGCGAACGTTGAGGCAAGGAATATACTGAAATCGTTCTCCCCCCGCTCGAAGAAATAGGTCCCGGTTTTCCTGGTCTATTTCTTCAATCGTTTCCAGGCAATCGGCGGAAAAAGCCGGGCACAACACATCAACACTCTTTACACCGGATGCTCCCCAGTTTTCAAGTACTTGATCAGTGTAGGGTTGTAACCATTGGGCTTTTCCCAACCGCGACTGAAAACTAACACCCCATTCCTCACTTTTGAGCTCCAGGGCTTGTGCCAGCAAGTGGGAAGTTTCCATGCACTGGTTGTAATAGGGATCACCGAGATCCACACAGCGCTGGGGAATTCCGTGATAGGACAGCAATAAACGCTGGGATCTGCCATGGTTAGCCCAATACTCGCGAACAGAGTTTGCCAGCGCTTGTATATAGTCCTCGCGCTTGTAATAGTCTTTGCAGATTTTAATGTCCGGCACGTTCCTGGACTTTCTGATCAGGGCCGCATATTGATCAAATACAGATCCAGTAGTCGTTCCGGAATACTGGGGATAGAGCGGCAACACCAAAAACTTATCAATTCCCTCCCGCTGCATTTCGACCACGCGATCTTCGATACTGGGAGAGCCATAAACCATTGCCCCGGTTACCCGCACCGGGGAGCCATTGTTTTCAGAGCAAAGCCATTGTTCCAGCGCTATTACTTGATCAGTCAGAATGACTTTGAGTGGCGAGCCTTGATCGCGCCAGATAGCGCGGTAAAGCTTCGCAACTTTCTTCGAGCGAAACGGCAATATAATGCCATAGAGAATGGGCAACCAAAGCAAGCGCGGAATTTCCACCACCCGCTTGTCGCTGAGAAAACTTTTTAGAAATCTCCGTACGGCCCCGGTAGTGGGAGCAGTGGGCGTCCCAAGATTGACCAGAATTACGGCATTATTGGTTTTATTTCCATTCATCGGCCCAAATCCAAAGGCAGGTCACAAAAAAATAGGCCCCGGGGGGGACCTATTTTTGGCGTTTACTGATATTGCACCCGCAAAACGGGTTCGCAGTCTAGCCCAACGCCTCAAAGATTTTGTTACGAATATCTTCCATACCGCCGACGCCCGGGATATTGACGTAGCGCGGAGCGGTATCGCCGCCCTTCGCTTCTTCTGCCTTGTAGAAACCCACCAAAGGCTCCGTTTGTTCATGGTAAACCGCGAGACGGTTGCGGACAGTTTCTTCTTTATCATCTTCGCGCTGAATCAGTGGCTCACCACTCTCGTCGTCGATACCTTCCTGCTTAGGTGGATTGAAGACCACATGATAGACGCGACCAGAGGCTTCGTGCACCCGACGACCACTGAGGCGGGAGACAATCTCTTCATCATCCACGTCAATCTCGACAACGCAATCGATCGCCACACCCGCATCTTTCAGAGCCTCTGCCTGAGGAATGGTGCGAGGAAAACCGTCAAACAGGAATCCCTTGGCGCAGTCATCGGCCTGGATACGCTCTTTCACCAGGGCAATAATCAGATCGTCTGATACCAACCCGCCAGAGGCCATTATATCCTTCACCTTCAGCCCCAGTTCCGTACCCTCTTTGACAGCGGCACGCAGCATATCGCCTGTGGAGATCTGCGGAATACCGTACTTCTCCATAATAAATTGAGCCTGGGTACCTTTACCGGCACCAGGGGCTCCCAATAATATGACTCGCATTAGGATTGCTCCTTTATATTTAGTTCTCCCCAAAACAGCTTTAACGACTGTTTTCGACCAAAACAACTGCTTGAAAAAAGGGAGCTACCATACACGGCAACACCTACAATCACAACCTAGACCTTCGGCTAAATCTCATTGACATTTGTAAGCAACTGATTTTATTCACTTTTATCTCGATCAAAAACCATACATTTAATATGGTTAATTAAAATGAAGCGCCGCCTGCGCACTTGCCCGAATTCAGCGACAGGCGTTCCGGGATAAAGGAATGCCCGTCTTCGAGCAATCACCGCCGGACTATTTGCGATGGTCTATATATACTTAATAGTACCCCACCGGAGGTCACGGCAACCGGGTCAGTTTGGTGAAAATCAAGGAGGCAGGAATCCTATGAAGCTCAGTGAATTAGCGCAAATGTGGGAAGGTACCGCTGGCGGGCATCTCACGAAGGAGCAATACCAGCTCCATTTATCTATTGAGGATGCCGCGAAGCTGGAAGCCCTGGCCGAAATGTATCCGCGCCGCTCCCTGGAAAATTTGCTGGGGGATCTGGTCTCGGCAGCCCTCAATGACCTTGAGAAAAATATGCCCTATATAAAAGGCGATCGAATCATCGCCCGCGATGAACTCGGCGATCCAATGTTTGAGGACATTGGCCCCACGCCCCGCTTTCTGTCGTTGGCCAAAAAATATCTGGATCAGCTCAAGCAAACGGAGTCAGCCAGTTAAATGTTGAAGGTTCCACTGCTAACCTTCATACCTTGGTCGATCAGCAGTGGGGCCAACATTGAGCACAGTGATACCAATTAACGAAAGCTATTTATTTTTGTATTTGATTAAATCTTTCCACAGTTTTATAAACGCGTCATAGTTTTAATCCGATCAACGACAGTTTGCTATATCAATAGCATTAAAGGGACACAGGTCATGGGGTTATTTTCTCGCAATCAATCGTCTGCTGACGAAGCCGAAGAGATCTTGGAAAGGGTTGAACTTCCCAACCGGGAAGATATCAATGAGGAATATCTGTCGAACTCGGACGAAAATAGACACTTCGAGATAAAACCCACGCCGCCAGAGCGCTCCCTGACCTACTCCATCGAAGACGCTATTAAATTGATGCAGTCCCTACCCCAGGACAATCAGGAAACGGTGGTTACCGTGGTTATGAAGACCCTGGAGTCCACCCATATTAAAATAAAGGACATTCTCGATGATGCGGAAAGGAAGGAAACCCTAATTCATCAGCAGCAGGAGAAGCTGGAACGGGAAATCAAGCAATTGCAAGCCAAAATCAGCGAGCGTAATCAACGGATTGACACCCTAAAAGAAGATTTACAGACCACTGTCAGTGTGCGCCGACGCCTGCAACTGGCGTTAGAGCTGGAGAACAAAGCCGCCCCCCGGAACGGCAGCGATGGTGCCAAGCCCATCAAACATACCGCACCCGGTGCCACTCGGGAAGCCAAAGCTCACACGGCAAAAGCCGCAGTCACAGAGCCCGCTAAAAATTCTCACCACTCCCCCACTTCGTCCGCGGGTAAGGGCCCGAACCCCCAGGCCTCCAATTGATTCACCTGCCGGGTTCTACAGTCTCTCTGAACGTTTAGACATGCACAGGGAGGCTAGCCTCGCGTTATACGCTTCGCCTCGTCCCACAGGGCGTCCATCTCAGCCAGGTCAGTTTGCTCGGGAGTGAGATCACGTTCCGCCAGGTTTCGCTCCACATAGCCAAAGCGCTGTTCAAACTTTCGGCTGGCGGCTCTCAAAGCACCTTCGGGATCAACCTTTAGATGACGGCTGGCATTGACGACAGCGAACAACAGATCGCCAATCTCTTCGCTAATCGCTGGCTGGTCCGACTCGACTATAGCCTCCTGGACTTCCTTCACCTCTTCCTCAATCTTGGCGAACACACCGGTAATATCGGGCCAGTCGAAACCGACCCCCGCAGCCCGCTTCTGCAGCTTGTGGGCTCTGGTCAATGCAGGCAAATTCAGAGGAATATCATCCAGGGTACCGCGCTTGCCCTTGGCCACACGCTCTTCCTGCTTCAATGCCTCCCACTTCGCCTTTATCTGAGCTTCATCCCGACCATCGCCAGGTTGAACCCGACTCTCGAGAGTACCCTCAGGAAAAACATGGGGATGACGCCGCACCAGCTTTGCCACCAGGGTCGAAACAATATCGGTAAACTGGAAACGCCCCTCTTCACTACCCAATTGACTGTAAAAGATTACCTGAAACAGCAGGTCACCCAGCTCCTCTTTCAAGTGATCGTAATCCCGGGTTTCGATAGCATCGGCCACTTCGTATGCCTCCTCCAGCGTAGAGGGCACGATGGTGGCATAACTCTGCTGAATATCCCAAGGGCAGCCGGTTTCGGGGTCGCGCAGGCGGGCCATCAAGTAAATTAAATCGTCAATGTTGTAGTGCCGTGCGTCGCTCACTATACGTCCCCCCGGTTATTGACCTCGCCGACTCAATGCTTGCGCCGCGCCGAAGCCACGTTAGGCAACTGATTCAATCTGGCCAAAACGCGACTAAGCTCATTGAAGCTGCGAATCTCTATCGTCACCAGCATATCCACTGTATTTTTGCGTTTGTCCGATAAGGTTTTCATGGCACTGATATTAATACGTTCATTATCCAGCAACGCGGTGATGTCCCGAAGCAGGCCATGGCGATCGAAGGCCTCAATCATGACCTCCACCGAATAGACACTCTGGGGTGCCTCGCCCCACTCTACTTTGATAATGCGCTCAGGCTCATCAGCCTGTAATTGCAATACATTGCTGCAGTCCTGACGGTGAATGGAAACTCCCTTGCCAAGGGTGATATAACCCACAATACCGTCACCCGGTACCGGTTTACAGCACTGAGCGAAATGGGTCAGAAGGTTACCCACGCCGTCGATATACACATCAGCACTGCTCTGGGGCTGCGGCGACCGTCGAGTAAGGGGAACAACGGGCTCTTCGATCGACCCCACACTCAACATTTTCTGGGCCGCGTTCAACACCTGGCCAACGCCAATATCGCTGGCTCCCACCGCCGCGTAGAGATCGTCAAGGTTGCGCAGTTTGAGTTTCTTCGCCAGTTCGTCGAAATCCAGCTCCATCAGCGCCAGGCGTTTAAATTCCCGGTCCAGCAACGCCTGTCCTTCAGCAATATTCTGGTCGCGAGCTTGCTGCTTAAACCAGTGTTGGATCTTGGCGCGCGCCCGCGACGTGGTGATATAACCCAGTGCCGGGGTCAACCAGTCCCGGCTGGGTGATTCGCGCTTGCCAGTCAGAACTTCCACCTGATCAGACGTCTTCAAACGATGATTAAGCGGCACAATACGGCCGTTTACCTTTGCCCCCCGACAACGGTGCCCGACATCCGTGTGGATACGATAGGCAAAGTCGAGGGGTGTCGCGCCCTGGGGCAAATCCACCACATGCCCATCGGGCGTAAAGGTATAGATACGGTCTTGCTCGATACCACGGGCGAGGTCATCTTCCAGCACATGCCCGCCGAGTTCATCATGCCACTCGAGCACTTGCCGCAACCAGGAAATTTTCTGCTCGTAGCTGCCTTCGGTACCTTCCTTGTCAGCGCCCTTATAGCGCCAGTGGGCGCATACGCCAAACTCGGCATCCTCATGCATACTGTGGGTGCGTATCTGGATCTCCAACACTTTGCGTTCCGGACCGATCACCGCCGTGTGCAGGGAGCGATAACCGTTTTCTTTGGGGGAGGCAATATAGTCGTCGAACTCGTTTGGAATGTTACGCCACAGACTGTGCACTACTCCAAGCACCGTATAGCAATCACGCACCGTAGGTACCAGAATCCGCACCGCCCGGATATCGTATACCTGGGAAAAGCCAATACCCTTGCGACGCATCTTTTTCCAGATGCTGTAGATATGCTTGGCACGACCGTTGATCTCTGCTTCGATATGGGCGTCACGGACTTCCCGCTGCAGGGTTTGAATGACGGAATCAATATATTGTTCACGATCGACCCGACGTTCATCCAATAATTTCGCGATCTGCATATAGTCATCGGGTTCGAGATAGCGAAAAGACAGGTCTTCCAATTCCCACTTGATATGACCAATGCCAAGCCGGTGTGCCAAAGGCGCATAGACATCAGACACTTCCTTGGCGACCCGACGACGCTTTTCCTCGGGAGTGTTCTTCACCGCCCGAATGGCACATGTCCTCTCCGCCAGTTTGATCAGGGCGACGCGCACATCATCAACCATGGCCACCAGCATCTTGCGAATCTTTTCCGCCTGCTCCTGGGATTGCTTGCCAAACACCTCGCCGTCTGAATCATTACGCTGGGTGCTGATAGCAGCCATGCGAATAACGCCCTTGATCAGCTTGGCCACCGTATCACCGAATTCCGATTGGGCACGGGCCAAGGGCATTTTATTTTCCCTCACTGAGCGATATAAAATCGCCGCCACCAGGGTATCCACATCCAACTGTAAATCGGCCAGGATTTCCGCCATTTCCAATCCGGTGCGGAAACTGCTAGCCCCTTCCGCCCAGATATTCTCGGCCGCTATCGCTTCCTCTTCGGCCTGCAAACTGATCAGGCAGGCCCGACGCAAAGGCTCTCGCGCCGTCGACTCGAGTGAAGCCATTTCCATCACTCGCTCTACCCAGACGTGCAGGTCAATGCTGCCATCCGCAGTAATGGGGTGGTCTTCTCGTACTTTAACCATCTATTTGTTTACTCTTTGACAGTGATACTGACGATCAATTGTCATCCTTTAATTACGATTATCTCTGGTGTCCCTGGCGTTATCGCCCAACCGACAATCCCGGACAGCCTCCCTTCTTCTCTTAACTGCAAACGCAGAAATAGAGCCTTCAGCGTAAATAGAGCCTTCAGCGGGAAATCAGAGCCCTCAGCGGGAAATCAGAGCCCTCAGCGCGAAAACAACGCCATCGACTCGATATGGGCAGTATGAGGAAACATATCCATTACCCCCAGTGTCTCTAAGCTGTAGCCCAGATCGGCCAATGCCCTGGTATCCCGGGCCAAGGTCGCAGGATTACAGGAGACATAGACAATTCGCTCCGCAGATAGTTGCTGTATCAGCGGCATTACACCACGGGCTCCAGCTCGCGGCGGGTCCAGTAAAACAGACTCAAACCCGGCCGCCAATTTTACCAATGTCCCCGATTCGGCCTCCAGGTTTGCCGCTACAAAATCCAAATTGTCCAAATTATGGGCCCTGGCATTTTCCCGCCCCCTCAATACCATACTGTCAGCGGCTTCCACTCCGATCACCCGGCCCGCACGGCGCGCCAATGGTAGAGTAAAATTGCCAATCCCACAAAAGAGATCCAACACCCGGGTGTCGCTCGCTGGTGCCAACAGTGACAGAGCCTGGTTGACCATGGCCCGGTTCACCAGGCTATTGACCTGGGTAAAGTCCTGGGGATGAAAGCCCAGGTGCAGGTCAAATTCTGGCAATTTATAGTGCAGGCGGGGGTCGCAAACCCGGCCATCGAGCCCCGTGAGCCCACTGTTTGCCTCCCCTTTTGACTGTGGTTGCAGCCAGATCTCAACATCTTCGTCAGATGAAAGAGCTGCCAGCGCCTCAAGATCCGCAGCTTTGAACGGTTGAGTATGACGAATCACACAGGCGGGACCGTTCGCGCTGGCAATCAGCTCCATATGCGAAACCGCTCGCCTGGCCTGCAAGCCTTCCAACCAGCACTGAAAAGGCATCAATAATGCGTTGAGTGACGGGTCAAGTACCAGACAGTGCTCAATATGTACCAGTCGCTTGCTGCCCTCTTCGCGAAATCCAAGGGACAGGCTGCCATCCCTCTCGTACCAGACACTGAAGCGCGCCCGCTGGCGATATCCAGTCATAGGTGACTCGATGGCGGGCAACAACTGCCCGGGCACTACCCCGGCCCAACGCTGGAGCTGATCCAGCACCGAGGCCTGCTTAAATGTCAATTGGCTTTGCGAATGGTAGTGCTGCAGATTACATCCGCCACAGCGCTGGTAGTGTGGACAATCAGGTTGAACACGCTCCACAGAGTGGTCCAACCACTCAATTACCTCAGCTTCACCAAAACGGCTGTGATCGGCAATCAGACCTACCGTCACCCGCTCTCCTGGCAGCGCACCTGCCACAAACAGCGTTTTTCCCTGGTGGACTGCGATACCACGGCCATCGTGACTCAGGCGTTCGATCACCGCCTCGAATGGCCGGCGATCCAAAGAGGTGCGCCGACCAGACGAGGAATGATTGGTTTTCGACCTGCCGCGACCTGCTTTGGTGCGGTGAGAAGAGCGGCGATGGGGGGACATAGACAATAGGGGCTCTACACCAAATGGCCAGCGGATTACTGTAATTGACCGCCAAATCAGGTTATTGGTCAAACAACCCGGAGGATAGATAGCGATCACCTCGGTCGCAAATCACCGCCACTATCACGGCATTTTCCACTTCCTGGCTGATTCTCAAGGCGCCTGCCACGGCTCCACCGGAGGAAACGCCGCAGAAGATACCCTCCCGCCGGGCCAGGGCCAGGGTCATCTGTTCAGCCTCTTCCTGGGACATATTGATAGTGCGATCAACCCGGGCTTCGTCAAAAATGGACGGCAGGTATTCCTTGGGCCAGCGGCGAATACCGGGAATACTGGCGTTTTCGGCGGGTTGCAGACCGATGATCTCTATCTCGGGATTGCGCTCTTTGAGGTACAGCGAAGTGCCCATAATGGTTCCCGTGGTGCCCATGGAACTGACGAAATGGGTAATGGTGCCACCGGTTTGCTCCCAGATTTCCGGACCAGTGCCCTCGTAATGGGATCGCGGGTTGTCCTGGTTACCAAATTGGTCCAAAACCCTGCCCTTGCCTTCGGCCTGCATGGCCAGTGCAAGGTCCCTCGCGCCCTCCATACTCTCTTCCTTGCTGACCAGGATCAGTTCGGCGCCATAGGCCGCCATAGCCGCTTTGCGTTCAGCTGTACTGTTGTCGGGCATAATCAGCACCATGCGATAGCCTTTAATCGCCGCTGCCATAGCCAGGGCAATCCCGGTATTGCCGCTGGTAGCCTCAATCAGGGTATCCCCAGGCTTTATTTCACCCCGCTGCTCAGCCCGGGTGATCATGGACAACGCCGGGCGGTCCTTGACTGAACCTGCGGGGTTATTGCCCTCAAGCTTCACCAGCACCACATTCGAGGTGTTGCCGGGTAAGCGCTGCAGCCTGACTAAAGGGGTACCACCTACGCAGGACTCAATTGTTGGAAAATCCATAATCACCTTTACTTCGAATGATCAGTATATCCGTCTATTTTAACGCTGATTGTGGTATGGTGAAACTCGAAGACCGGGCAAAATCGACGATGGGGCGTAAAAGCCAATCAACAGCAAATCGGTAGCCGATAGACCCGGATCACGGACAACGCAACTCAAGCAAGGCTGATCGACGGAAATTCCTAGCGCTTATTCCATGACCACCCCGAATTTTAAAACCAATAACCTCAAGCTGGCGCTGGTACCCGCCCTGATAACCATTTTTCTCCTGGTGACCTCCGTAAGCGGTCTATATCTCTGGCAACTGAACAACTACGCCGATCAAAGGGAAGCCACGACCCTGGAACAACTGGCCAATCTCAGCCACGGCGCACTTGTAAACCAGGATATAGCCACACTGCAATCACTCGCCAATACCGCGCTTCAGGACCCAGGAATCCGGGCGATTGAAATCCGCAACACCAAAGGTACGGTGCTGGTGCATACAGGCCCCAAATTTACATCTGCGAGTGCGGATCGAAGCCCCAACGGCAAGACGTTGCAACGCCACCACCACCAGTTGTACCCCATCTATCATCAGGAGCCGGGAGAGACCCCTCTCCTCGGTTGGATTGAAGTACAAACCTCCCGTTCGCATTTTGTGCTGCTACAGTATCAAACTGTGCTTATTGCATTGCTGCTCACTTTCGTGGGCTCTGGTCTTACCATTCTGATTTATCTCTATCTCAACCAGAAATTCAAGCTGTTTGTCGCCGTTCTCACGGATGCCATAGACAATCTCTCCAAGGGCAAATGGGGGATCCGGATCAAGGAAGAGGGCCTGATGGAATTTTCGGCATTGTCGAATTCCATTAACAGAATGGCAGAGGAGCTGGAGCAATCACAAAAAGATTTACAACAGAGTGTCGACCAATCGACTTCAGACTTGCGAGAAACCCTGGAGACTATCGAAATACAGAATATCGAATTGGATCTCGCCCGTAAAAAGGCGCTGGAAGCCAGTCGCGTGAAATCTGAATTCCTGGCCAATACCAGTCATGAAATAAGAACCCCACTCAATGGCATTATCGGCTTTACAGGCCTGTTGCTGAAGACACCACTGGATGCATTGCAAAAAGAATATCTCAATACCATCCAACACTCGTCACAAAGCCTGCTGACGATTATTAATGACATCCTGGATTTCTCGAAACTTGAAGCCGGTAAACTCGTGCTCGATTATGTGCCTTTCCACTTACGCAGCATCATCGAGGAAACCCTGCAAATACTGGCGCCCGGCGCACACGAGAAGGGATTGCAGCTGATCCTGCTGATAGACCACAACGTTCCCCTGCATTTACTGGGCGACCCCCTGCGATTTAAACAGGTACTCACCAACCTGCTAAGCAATGCCATAAAGTTTTCGCAACAGGGAAATGTGATCGTGCAGGCCAGTCCCGATACCATAGAGGAATCACAACTCTGCCTCAAGGTCAGCGTTTCTGACACGGGAATCGGATTGAACGATGAAGAGCAACAATCGCTGTTCAGCGCCTTTGAGCAAGCCGATGCGTCCAATACCCGCGAGCACGGCGGTACCGGACTCGGTCTCGCCATCTCCAAAGGCCTCGTCGAACACATGAATGGCGACATAGGCGTGGACAGTGAACAGGGCCAGGGCTCCACATTCTGGTTTACTGCGCAACTGGGCATAGACCCCAATCACCACGAGGCCGAACAGAAAACCGACCTGCGTGGTCACAAGGTCGCCTTTTTCGACAGCAATACAATGGTGCGGCTACAACTCAGTCATCAGCTGACGGCGATGGATGTCCAGCAATTGGAACTCACCGATTTTCACGACATTCTGCCACATATTAAAGAAGCCAGCTTAACCGATACGCCGGTCAATGTGTTGTTATTGGATATTTCCTCTCCACAATATTCAACAGACGGCCATGTTGTGCGAGACCTGATTAAACAGTTGGAGCTCCATTTTTGCTGCAAAACCATTGTTCTCGCCACGCCTGGACACCAAAGGAACACACTGAAAACTCTCGCCAATACCCAGTCAATTTTCGTCAACAAACCACTGCGATTTGAAAAACTACGCGACGCTTTGTGTCAGCAGCTGGCATTGACCGAACCAACTACGCAAGGTGTTGATAAACCATTGGCAACTTCAACGGCACTTTTCCATGCCAACCCTCCAAAAATACTGGCTGTTGATGACAACCGCGCCAATCTGCAGCTGGTGGGTGAGCTTTTATCCGACTTGGGTGCCGAAGTGACACTCGCCGGCAGTGGCCGGGAGGCTCTGGAACTATGGGATGACGAGAATTTTGATCTGGTTTTTATGGATATACAAATGCCCGGGATGGATGGTATAGAAACGACACAACGCATTCGCGGCAAGGAAAGGAAAGGCCAACACACACCCATTATTGCATTGACGGCTCACGCCATGGCCGAACAAAAATCACAGTTGTTGATGGCCGGACTGGACGATTATTTAAGCAAACCTGTCAGCGAAGCCCAATTAGCGCTGATGATCAATCGGCGTTTGAGCACGGCACAATCGAAACGTACACCTGCCAACCCGGAGTCTTCCGAGCCCTATCAGGACCTCGAACAGACTGCTTCCATCGACGCATCAACCGGTCTCGCAACCAAGACAATCTCCAAACCCGTGGATATCAGTCGTTGCCTGCGGCTCGCTAACGGCAAACCCAAATTGGCCAGGGACATGTTGTCGATGCTGATTCAGTCCCTGCAGAAAGACGAGATCAAGATTAATCAAGCCTATGACAACAAGGACTTTGAAGAACTCGAATCGTTGGTACACAAACTCTACGGCGGCAGCTGCTACTGCGGTGTACCCGCACTGTCAGAGACCAGCGGCAAACTCGACAAGCAACTCCAAGCCAAACAATACAGAAAACTGACCGACCCCATGCAGCAGTTAAATACGGCAATGCGCCAATTGCTCGACTGGGCCGAGGAACACGACCTCGACGGCCTGTTCGACTTAACCGAGGCTTGAAACCTTTACACTGCTACGAGCTGATAACCACAAAGGCTACAGCATACGTCCTCTCATCGGAGATGCTGAGATAGTGAGAACTCGCACCGAGCTCAGCCAGACGCTCAGCCGCACGGTCAGTTAATCGAAAGGCGGGCGCGCCGAGAGCGTCATGCACAACTTCCATATGTTGCCATGAGACACCCTGGCCAATTCCCGTTCCAAGCGCCTTACCCATTGCTTCCTTAGCGGCAAAACGTTTGGCAAGGAAATGGTTGGGCAAAGCAGCCCGTTTGAAGTCGGTCATCTCTGTTGATGTCAGAATACGGTTGGCAAACGCCTCGCCAAGTCGCTCCAGGCTGGATTCAATGCGGGCAATTTCGACAATATCGGTACCTACACCACGTATCAAGGGGCAACTCCTACGTTTGTGAATCTGACTTGGGAGCCAGAAACAGTTCCCTACTCTTGAGTGGCTTATTCCCCAAGAGAGGATGCAATGCCTGGCGCGTAAACCGCTTTGCCGCCCGCCTGACGTCCAGGCCGCTAAAATCCAGACATGCCATGGCGAGTAGATCCGCCCCACGAAAAATGGTTTGCTGCGGTAACGTATCCGGGGGGCTGAGTGCAAAGCCTGTTTCCGGAATGAAGCAATAACAGCTCTCGGGCACGATTTCCTCGCCACTTATTGCATCGATTTCAAAATTGGGGGCGTACCCCAAGGCATCCAGCAATTGAAATTCAAACGATCTCAATGTCGGCTCAAGATTCTCTTCCAGCCGACCAACCAGATCATCGAGAGCATGGCTGTAAGCCTGGTGGATTTCGGGATGCGCATCCATCGGCATTAACAGTCGCATCAACAGCTCATTCAGATATAGAGCGCTATAGAGTTTTTTACCGGAGAGGAAGACGGGCACTCCGGCAGGTTCAGCACCAGTCAGGGTTTTGAGTTCACCATTCCCCAGGCAGGAAACCACCAGTGGCTGGAAAGGCGTCAGTTGCTGTTTGGCAGATTTTCCCTTACGGCCCCGCACACCTTTGGCAACCACCGCCAACCGGCCATAATCGGGAGTCAAGAACTCAACGATAAGACTGGTATCGCGGTAGGCTTTGCTATGTAAAACGAAAGCCGGTTGCAGTTCGATACGCATGGTTGAGCGCCCGGGACTTAACCACCGTTAGACATCATCATAGCCGAGGCTGCGCAGCGCGCGTTCATCATCGGACCAACCCGATTTCACCTTGACCCATAGATTAAGCATCACTTTTGACTCAAACATATTTTCCATATCGATGCGTGCCTCCTGACCAATTAGTTTGATCCTCGCACCCTTGTCACCGATCAGGATTTTCTTTTGGCCACTGCGCTCTACAAGCACCAACGCACTGATGTGCAGCACGTTGCCCTCGTAGCCAAATTCCTCAATCTCCACCGCCATCTGATAGGGCAATTCGTCGCCGAGCTGGCGGGTGATTTTCTCGCGAACAATTTCCGCCGCCATAAACCGGGAACTGCGATCGGTAATCTGGTCCTCAGGAAAAAAGTGGGCAGCCTCAGGCAGTCGCTCGATAATCAGTGACTCCAGGCGTTCCAGATTGTGACCCCGCAATGCAGAAATGGGCACAATCTCCTCCACCTCAAGCTGCTCCGCCAACAACTTTAAATGTGGCAGCAATTCCTCCTTATCTTCCAGCTTGTCGACCTTGTTAACGGCCAGCAGGATCGGACACTTCAAGTTGCGCAGCTGTTTGGCCACCATTTCATCTTCATCGCTCCAGGTGCACCGATCCACCAGGAATACCACCAGGTCCACGTCCTTGATCGCGGTACTGGCAGCCCTGTTCATATACCGGTTGATGGCTTTGGCATGATTGAGATGCACGCCTGGGGTATCCACAAAGATAATCTGCACATCGTCTTCCGTTTTGATACCCAGCACGTTATTACGGGTAGTTTGGGGCTTGCGCGATGTGATACTGATTTTCTGCCCCAGCAGGTGATTAAGCAGCGTCGACTTGCCCACATTGGGCCTCCCGACAATGGCAACATAACCACAGCGTTTTTGCGAATGTTGCTCAGCCATACTAGCCCTTCGCCTGAATCAGTTTCAGTGCCTCTTCCGCCGCCAGCTTCTCAGCGGTGCGCCGACTGGATGCCTTGGCTTCCGTGGGCTGGGGCAAAAGCGCGGTATGGCACTGAATGGTAAACACCTGGGCGTGGGCCTCGCCGTCGACACTGACTACCTTGTACTGGGGCAAAGGTTCACGGTGCGATTGCATCAATTCCTGCAAACGGGTTTTCGGGTCTTTGAGGGTCTCTTCAAGGGAGATGGTATCGAGACGCTGCTGGTACCAAAAAAGAATACGTTCCCGGCAAGCCTCCATTCCACCGTCCACGTAGACCGCACCTATAATGGCTTCAACAGCGTCCGCCAGTATCGAGTCGCGGCGAAATCCGCCGCTCTTCAATTCTCCTTCGCCCAGATTCAGGCTATCCCCCAACTCAAACTCACGGGCGATTTCCGCCAGGGTCTCCCCCTTCACCAATTGGGCCCGTAATCGACTCAACTGCCCCTCTTTGGCATCCGGAAACTTACGGTACAGGGCTTCACCAATGCTAAAGTTTAGAATCGAGTCACCCAGAAATTCCAGGCGTTCATTGTTGTGCGCCCCGCAGCTACGGTGGGTCAAAGCTTGTTCCACCAATGCAGGATTTCGGAATTCGTAGCCTAGGCGATTAAGCAGGCGCTGTTTGATTAGATCAGTTGTCACTTTCGGGCTTGCAGCATTCGTCCGGCCTGGAGCTATCCAGTTGATTTACAAAGCGCATCACCACATCGATGTTGTAGATCAATGGCACTCTCACTTCGTAATTGATATTGACCAGGGTTTTATTCTGCGTTCGTTCGACTTCTATTTGGCTAGAACCCGCAGAGCGCACATTATTAATCGTGTAAAAATTGGACAAGCTTCTTTTAATTTCACCTTTGGTCATGTCCGTCAACTCGTCTCCAGTGGGCAGTGAACGCAAGGCTTCCTGGATGAATCGATTCTCCACATAAGCCGGAATCATTTTGAAGGAACACAACAATCCAAAGCCAACCAGAACAATCACCAGCAGCCAACCGATGCTGGATAATCCTGCTTGATAACGCAAACTTTTCATAAGCCAGTCCTCTTGTTTTTATAATCGCTGTCCCATAGGCACCGCTCAGTTGAGTAACAAAGCGTTACTGTATACCACCCACCCGGTTAAAACTGGGTAGGCTGAATAACGACTCCCAGTGCATCCAGATACCAAAAGCTTTACCGACAATATCCTTCTCAGGCACCGGCCCCCAGTCACGACTATCCGAGCTGTTATCCCGGTTATCGCCCATCATAAAGTAATGGCCTTGCGGCACCACCCAACTGCCATTACGGCTGAAACGGCCCGGTACTACATGCTTGCGCATAGCGTGGGTAACACCCTCCAGATTCTCCTCCATCAAGTGGAATTTGGGGTCGGCTGGAGGCAGTGCAGCCACCAACTTCTGGGGCATTTTCTCACCGTTTATATAGAGCACATTATTAATATAGCGGATTTCATCCCCGGGCAGGCCGATCACGCGCTTGATAAAATAGGTGTCTGGTTTATGGGGAGGAAAAAACACCATCACTTCACCGCGCCTCGGCTGGTTGATCTCTACAACCTTAGTGCGCAATACCGGTAGCCGAATGCCGTAGGTAAACTTGTTTACCAGGATAAAATCACCGATCTGCAGCGTCGGCACCATGGACGCCGATGGGATCTGGAAGGGTTCCACCAAAAAGGAACGTAATACCAGCACAATAAATAGCACGGGAAAAAAGGACTTGGCATACTCAACTGCAACCGGTTCTTTTTCCGCAGCGAATTTGGCTGTTTCAAAGGCTTGTTGGCGCTGCTCGTCGGCGATATCCAAATCGGCAAACTGATTTTCAACCGACGCCACAGCGACCCTGCGCTTCTTGGCTAGCAACAACCAATCAAACAACCAGATAATGCCGCTGACAAAAACCAGCAATACCAGGATCAGTGGAAAATTGATGTCCATATCGCCTCTTAATTATCGACTTTGAGTACCGCGAGAAAGGCTTCCTGGGGAATTTCCACCTTACCCACCTGCTTCATACGTTTCTTACCCGCCTTCTGTTTTTCCAACAGCTTTTTCTTACGGGTAACGTCACCACCGTAACATTTGGCGGTGACATTTTTGCGCAATGCTTTGACCGTTGTACGAGCAATGACCTGTCCTCCTATGGCGGCCTGGATGGCAACGTCAAACATCTGCCGTGGAATCAGCTCCTTCATTTTGTCAGCCAATGCACGCCCTTTGTATTGAGCGTTATCGCGATGGACAATCAACGCCAGGGCGTCGACCTTTTCGCCGTTGATCAGCACATCCAGGCGCACTAGCTTGGCGGGATCAAAGCGCACAAAACCATAATCCAGAGAGGCAAATCCGCGACTGACAGATTTCAATTTGTCGAAGAAATCCATCACCACTTCGTTCATGGGCAGCTCATAGTGCACCTGTACCTGACCGCCCAGGTACTGCATATCTTTTTGAATACCGCGTTTGTCGATACACAGTGTGATCACAGATCCCAGATGCTCCTTGGGTACCAGGATCGTGGCTTCCACGATCGGTTCCCGCATCTCCTGAATCAGACCGGTATCCGGCAGTTTGGAAGGGTTATCCACATAAACTACCTCTCCGTCAGTCCTGAGCACTTCGTAGACCACGGTCGGGGCGGTAGTAATCAGGTCCAGGTTGTACTCTCGCTCCAATCGCTCCTGGATAATCTCCATGTGAAGCATACCGAGGAAACCACAACGGAAGCCGAATCCGAGGGCATCGGAACTCTCGGGTTCATAAAACAGCGAGGCGTCATTCAGGGTCAGCTTGGCCAATGCCTCGCGAAAAGCTTCGTAGTCATCGGAGCTGACGGGGAAAAGACCGGCGTAGACCTGGGGTTTGACCTTCTGGAAACCCGGCAGGGCTTCCACATTATCGGATTTTTCGTGGACAAGGGTGTCCCCCACCGGAGCACCGTGAATATCCTTGATGCCGGCAACGACAAAGCCCACTTCTCCCGCCTTGAGCGCTTTGGTTTCCAGACGCTTGGGCGTAAAGACACCGACGCTGTCGACCACATGGGCGCGACCGATCGATTTTGTCATAATTTTATCTTTGACCTTGAGAGTCCCTTGCTTGACCCGCACCAGGGAAACCACCCCCAGGTAATTGTCAAACCAGGAGTCGATGATCAGGGCCTGCAGGGGAGCGTCGACATCGCCTTCCGGCGGCGGCACCAGACGCACCAGCTCTTCGAGCACATCTTCCATGCCCAAACCGGACTTGGCACTGCACTTGACTGCCTCTGTCGCGTCGATGCCAATAATGTCCTCGATTTCCTGTACCACCCGATCCGGCTCCGCCTGGGGCAGATCCATTTTGTTAAGTACTGGAATAACTTCCAGACCCTGTTCTATGGCGGTATAACAGTTGGCCACCGACTGGGCTTCCACACCCTGGGCTGCATCCACCACCAGCAATGCGCCCTCGCAGGCAAACAGCGAGCGGGACACTTCGTAGGAGAAGTCCACATGGCCCGGGGTGTCAATAAAGTTGAGTTGGTAGGTTTTACCATCGCGAGCTTTATAGTTAAGGGTCACACTCTGGGCTTTAATGGTGATCCCCCGTTCGCGCTCGATATCCATGGAGTCGAGCACCTGTTCGGCCATTTCACGTTCTGTGAGGCCGCCGCATACCTGAATAAACCGATCGGCAATGGTGGATTTGCCGTGGTCGATATGGGCAATAATGGAAAAATTACGGATATGGCTGAGATCAGTCACGACGGGTAATGTACTGCAATTAAAAAGTGGTAATAAAATCAAACAGTTAGTGGTCATGTCCAACCACATCAAGGGCGCAAGTTTACCGTATTTGAGGCTGGGGGGCTAACTTATATTCTGGGTTTGAGGGCTGTTTTTGAATTTAAAGCTTGGCAAATGCGATTAGACTGCCAAAAGGTGGGGGGGGGGGCAGACCAAAACCTGGGCGCTGACTGCAGCGACCGCACGATTCAGAAGCCGCGGAGCAAGGCACCCGGGCATCGACGTGACAATCGAGGCCCAGGTAGGTGTTTTAGAGGGGGGCGCCTCGCCCCCGCCCCCCAAAAAAACCCTCTACATGTTCAGATCTGGATAAACTTCACTATGGAAGAAAAGAACTGTTGCTACTCTTTAATGATAATCGTCCGAAATGCCGGTCGACCTCGACGGAAAAACCGCACTGGCATCAGACTATTGGCCGGCAATTCCGCCTCGACCTGCTCAAAGGCCTCCAGCGAATCAATCTCACTAAAACCCAACTGGGCAATCACATCGCCCGGACGCAAACCCGCATGGGCCCCAGGTCCGTCGCGGCGAACCTGCTTGACGACAACACCGCCATTGATCTGCCAGGCTTTTTTCTGGCGTTCATCAATTTCATCAACCACCAGTCCCAGGCGTCCGCCCACAACTTCCGGCGTATTGCTGGCCGTTTCAGGCTCCTCATCAGTACCACTCAGGGTACCTACTTCCACTGAAATGGTCTTGGGCTTTCCTTCACGCATCACCTTCACCGGTACAGATTTACCGGGAGTTGTACGTCCGACCACATGAGGCAGATCGCCGGACTCGTTGATTGGGAACCCGCCGAAACTGACTATGACATCCCCCACCCTGATTCCCGACCGATCCGCAGGGCCTTCAGGTTCCACCTGTGCCACCAATGCCCCCATCGGTTTGGCAAGACCAAAGGAATCCGCAAGGTTGCGATCCACTTCCTGGATCACCACTCCAAGCCAACCCCTGTCCACACGGCCCTTTTCTTTCAGTTGTTCAACCACCCCCAATGCCACACTTGTAGGAATGGCGAAAGACAAACCGATTGAGCCGCCGGAGCGAGTATAAATTTGCGAATTGATGCCCACGACTTCGCCGTCCAAATTGAACAACGGTCCGCCGGAATTGCCGGGGTTAATAGCGACGTCCGTCTGGATAAAGGGCACATAGTTTTCATTGCGCTCGGTCGGGATACTGCGGCCAATGGCGCTGACAATACCTGCACTCGCCGAAAAATCCAGACCAAAGGGGGAACCAATGGCAACCACCCACTCTCCCACTTTTAACTGCTCGGGCTTGGCGAACTTCAATACCGGCAATTTCTTCGCATCGATTTTTAGCAAAGCCAAATCGGAACGTTCGTCACGACCCACTACCTGGGCTTCGAACTCCCGACGGTCGATCAAGCGCACCATAATCTCATCAGCGCCATCAACCACGTGGTTATTGGTAAGGACGTAACCATCCTCGGAAATAATAAAACCCGACCCCATAGAACGGATATTGCGCTCAGGATTACGGCGCGGCTCCAGCAGGTGGCGGAAAATATCTGGGATATCCTGATCTTGCGGAAGTTGATATTGGCCACGTGAGCGAGCCCGCTCAACCGTATTGATTTTGACGACCGCTGGCGAGGCCTTCTCAATCAGGTCAGTAAACTCAGGTAACCCCCTCGCACTGGCGGCAGCTACCAGAGTCATCATCATTAGAAGGCCCAACCATAAGCCTCGACTTGCTCTTTGTACCAGAGTCAAATCAGCATGCGTCATTCAACAAACTCCTTTATCAATCTCACTAAATAGTGTTGCAAATTTGTGTTTCTTCGACGCTTCTACCAAGGTTCGGTTCAACGCCAAGGAGAGTTATTTCATGAATTTGACTGTAGAGACCTGCGCGGCGGGAGACATCATCAGCACCGGCTGCAGGTCGGGGTTGTTCCGGGTTTGGTATGCGCGCCAGCGGACAACGCCCCCGCCGAGGAGCAATCCGCCCAATGCCCCTAGTATAGCCGCGACATCGCTGGCCACCAGCGATTGTCCCAACCAGGCTCCAAGCATCAGACCCAACAGGGGAATTAAATAGACAAACAGCGAACCCTTAACCACCACTTCCTCGGGAACGCCGATTTTCACTGTTTGATCGATCTGAAAGTCCTCGGGATTGCGCCCTTCCAGTAGCACACGAAGGTAAGAGGTGTGCCCCCCCCATTTGGCGATCAGCCCCTGACCACAGCCCTTTTCCGCTGCACAGGAACCGCACGTGGATTGCTGGATCGTCTCCACCCATAAACTGTCGCTGTTTACGGCCACGACACGCCCACTTTCGATAATCATAGTGTCTGGTTTTTCCATCCTGCACAGGCCAACCCCGGTGGGAAGCCACTCCGCTATTCTAGTGAGGCAGGGATGGTGAGGGAAGAGGACTTATCGAGGAAGCCACCCGCTGTGCGGTCACTGCGGGTACTTCACCCACCACCGTTACGCGGTAGGGAACCTGGTTGCGCACCAACTGGGCCATATAGGCCACGGTTGCACCACGCTGCGCCCGCCCTTCAATCATCACTTTGGATTTCAGGGGCTCAATAAAGACCGAAAAGGCTGTCAATCCGTCCGTGTACATCAGCATATCTCCCTGGCCCGAAGGTTGGCGCTGACCAGAAAACACAAACCCGTCGGGCAGCCAAGTGGTCTGCCAGCGCTTCGGTACTTCGTTGCCCTCTGGGTTACAGGGGGATAGCGCATGTTCGGCAACACGGTAACGCGGAGACACCGGCTGGTAATCTTCCTCTCCCAGCATTGGGCCCAATTCCAGCTCAACAAATTGAAAGCGTTCGAGCACCCGTTTCTTATTACCGATCAACAATGATTTGAGGGGCAAGCCTGTCTGCTTGTCGATCGACAACGTGTAACCATAGCGGTACTTGTCTTTGGGTACCGCCTGCAGAATCAGTGCTTCACGTCCGGCAACCCGCTCTTCACCGCGGAGATAGAAGTGGTAAAAGCCGTCCAGGTCAGCTTTGACACCGAGGTTGCGCAGGCGCCCCCTCAGTAATTGATCCCCTGGATTCAGGCAATCGACCGATTGCCCCGAGCGCACAATCTCCCGCTCTGGCCCGCTAAGGTGCTCCAGGCGTTCATACTCAACCCCGTCTTTGACCGCGTGCACAACACGCAAGGTCTCCAGTGAACCTCCATACTCGTAGGTAAACAGGCCCCGGTAATCCAATTCACGTACGGCTTCAGACATCCTGCCAAGCAATTGCCGAACCTGCGCAGAATCCTCGTTAGCCTGTGAGGGGGTAATAGCAGATGCAAAAAGGGCAAGTGTCACACCACTTGCCCTCAGGAAAGTTAACAGCTTCATTCCCGGTTATTCTTCTTCCATTCGAGCCACCCGCGCAAATGGCAGCATGCCACGACCGCTGTTCAAGGCGGCGTGTTCTGCGTGCTCCAGCATCAACTGGTTGAGGTGGTTTTGTATTTCACGACCTGCCGGGGTGTTCGCCAGCTCGCGATTACCGCTGCGAGGCACGAATTGCACCTTGCGCCCTTCTCTCAGGTTGGGCTGATATTGATCATGACTACTAACAGTGCGGGCATTCAGAGGTATCGGAGCGTTGAAACCAGCCGGCAAAGGCACAGATTGAGTCGGGGCCGGAGCCTCCGCCATTTCATTTTCGGACGCGCCACCAATGAGCTTATCGCCATACTGCTGTGCGCCCAACATCACCGCACCGGCAACAGAGGCAGCGACAGCAAATCGTCCTGCTACATGCCACCAGCGCGAACTGGGATTTTCTAGATTCCGGGCTTCCGCCGCGGAGGAGAGGTCGCAATCGTGGGCAGGTTCCTCATCGATCGCGGCACGGATACCGGCAGACAGATCGACATAGCGGCTTGCATGAAAATCACCACGCATCACGGCACTGCTCAACTGGTAGCGGCCCCACGTCTCCCGGACCTCGGGGTCAGACTCACTCTGCTTGAGCAAGCGGTGTAGTTCCAACTCCGACGCCTGGTTATCCACCAGGGCTGACAGTGACTCCAGAGTTGATTGTTTAGCCGTGTTTTCCACCATGCTTGGGGTTACCCCTCTGATTTTTTTTCGATTTCTGGTCTGCCCCTTAGGGAACCAACCGGGCACCGCAAATATTTGTTCGTAAAGATAGTCGATATCGTCTGCCTATCCAACCAGTCTTTCCAATCCGTCTTTCCAATCCGACTTTCCAATCCGACTTTCCGCCTTCCGTTAAAATGAAACCATCCGGGTTTCTCAAACACCCCTTTCAATCAGCTTTAAAGCAGCCGATTTCCTGCCCCCGGACGCCATTTACCGGTCGTGCCACTAGCATCTGAAGCCTTGATATACCTGCTATCCACAGGGAACAGCCTATATGACCAGTGAAATCGCCTTTGGTTTCATAGAGTGCTCAAAATAATCAATTTTATCCCAAGCGGCCTTTTACCGCGCCACCAGGGGCTGTATCTGCTTATCAATCGACTCCCGGGCCCGGAAAATCCGGGAGCGCACTGTACCTACCGGACAGTCCATCACCTCAGCAATCTCTTCATAACTAAGGCCTTCGAGCTCACGTAGCGTCACCGCCGTCCGCAGATCTTCCGGCAAGCTACGAATGGCTTCATTCACTACCCTCTGCAACTCGTCCCGGAACAAGTTATTCTCGGGGGTATCCACGTCTTTCAGAGACTCGCTGCCTGAATAAAACTCCGCCTCATCCACATCCACATCACTGGCGGGAGGGCGGCGGTTTTTCGCCACCAGGTGATTCTTTGCGGTATTTATGGCGATGCGGTACATCCAGGTATAAAAGGCACTTTCGCCGCGAAAGTTAGGCAGAGCCCGGTAAGCCTTGATAAAAGCCTCCTGCACTACGTCATTCACTTCAAAACTATCGCGAATATAACGCCCGACAATGGCCATTATCTTGTGTTGATATTTGATCACCAGCAGGTCGAAGGCGCGTTTATCGCCTTTTTGGACGCGCTGAACCAGCTGCTGATCCGTGTCCTGCGCTTGCTGCGCTGTCATGCTCAACTCCCAAGCGTTTCAGTACTACCTTGAAACGCACCCCTAATTCTCATCATGCTTGAAGCTCTGTCGACAACCCGCTCAATATTGATCCTG
Source organism: Cellvibrionaceae bacterium (assembly GCA_050290225.1). Taxonomy (GTDB): domain Bacteria; phylum Pseudomonadota; class Gammaproteobacteria; order Pseudomonadales; family Cellvibrionaceae; genus JBNKHG01. Next base: position 21,418 of record JBNKHG010000007.1, on the reverse strand, counting down.
GCGAGATGCTTATTGAAAGTGAACTTGACTGCCACCGTGCCCAAAAAGTTCATATAAAGTGCTAACTTTCTGTAATTTAGACTGTTTTTTAGGCAAACTAACCTTTTAGGCTTTGCTAGAGCTTGTATATACTACGCGGCCCTTTAGAACAATAGCTGAACCTTGAAAAGGCGGAGATTACCCGTTCATGGCAAAACACCACAATCACGATGTACTGGTTATTGGCAGTGGTGCCGCAGGCTTGACCCTGGCATTAAACCTGGCCGAGAGGGCCAGTGTCGCGATTCTTAGTAAAGGCCAGCTCAATGAAGGTTCCACCTGGTTCGCTCAGGGCGGAATTGCGGCTGTTTTGGATGACCAGGATTCGGTCGACGCCCATGTTGCCGACACCCTCAACGCAGGAGCCGGCCTGTGTCACGAGGACGCGGTACGGTTTACGGTGGAGCGCAGCAAAGCCGCCATCCAATGGCTGATCGATCAGGGCGTAAGTTTTACCAGGGATTCGGACAGTGCCGAGTACCACCTGACCAAAGAGGGAGGTCACAGTCACCGACGGATTATCCACAATGCCGATGCCACCGGTCGCGCCGTCCACAGTACCCTCATTGATAAGGTCAAAAACAGCAGTGTCGAACTGTTTGAGAATCACGTGGCTATCAACCTGATCCAACAGGCCGATGCCGGGTCGCGCAAGCTGCGCTGTAGCGGTGCTTATGTACTCAATAACAACAACGGCGAGGTTCATGTCTTCCAGGCCAAGTGCGTTATTCTCGCCACCGGTGGCGCCAGCAAGGTTTACCTGTACACCAGCAACCCGGACAGCGCCAGTGGCGACGGTATCGCCATGGCCTGGCGCGCCGGCTGCCGGGTTGCCAATATGGAGTTCAACCAATTCCACCCCACCTGCCTATACCACCCCAAGGCCAAGACTTTTCTGGTGACCGAGGCTCTGCGTGGAGAAGGCGGCCACCTCAAGCTTCCCAATGGCAAACGCTTTATGCACCGTTTTGATGAGCGCGGCGAGCTGGCCCCGCGGGATATCGTCGCCCGCGCCATCGACCACGAGATGAAACGCCTCGGTTGCGACTGCCTGTACCTGGACATCAGTCACAAACCTGCCGACTTTATCAATGAGCACTTCCCCACCGTCCAGGCGCGGTGCCTGGAATTCGGTATCGACATTACCAAAGAGCCCATTCCCATCGTACCGGCCGCGCACTACACCTGCGGCGGCGTGGTCGTGGATTCCAACGGCCAGACCGACCTGCAGAATCTCTACGCCATCGGCGAGACCTCCTTTACCGGCCTGCACGGCGCTAACCGTATGGCCAGCAACTCTCTGCTCGAATGTATTGTCTACGCCCAATCGGCGGCGCAGCACATAGCATCAAACCTGCCCCGAATACCCGAACCGGAAAATTCCGCGGATTGGGATGAATCGCGAGTGACTGATTCCGACGAAGACGTAGTAATCTCCCACAACTGGGACGAACTGCGGCGGTTCATGTGGGACTATGTGGGAATTGTCCGCACCCGCAAGCGGCTTGAGCGCGCCACCCACCGCATCAAGCTGTTGCAAAAAGAGATTGCCGAATACTATAGCAACTACAAGGTGGGCAATGACGTGATCGAGCTGCGTAACTTGGCGACAGTGGCCGAGCTGATTATTCGCTCAGCAATGGAGCGCCGGGAAAGCCGCGGCCTGCACTACACCCTTGACTACACAGCTCCCAAAGCCATTGCCAGGGACACAATTCTGGTGCCGATGAACTTTGCTGCACAGGACATTGTCGTCAGCAAGAATTAAAGGCGGCCTGGGCCCTTATTGGGTACAGTGGTACGCAGGTATGCCCGCAGTCGACGGCGGTCGTCAGCACAGCTATTGTCCCAGAGAATCAACAAAGGCAAACGGCGTCCGGCCTCTGTTCGCAGCTGCAGAACGATAAGCCAGGACCAGAGTAATACCGGCGGGTGCAGCGTGACGCCAATACTTTCCTCCGGCAGCGACGACTCGGTCGCCGCCAGCGACCAGCCCCCATCTCGCACCGTCAGCACCCGTCTTCCCACGAACCAGTGTCTGCCCAGTTCAGCCGCAGCACTGAGTCCGACGACAGCATCCGCAACCAGGCACCCTAAAACATCAATCTGCGACAACCAAACCACCAGCGCGGCCGCCGAGTGAGTAACCAGGATAAAAGTCAGAAGATAAAGGGAGGGATCAATGATGATCTGCTGAAATCGTCTGTCAGTCTTGACGCTGCATGCCGGTATTGTCACGAATAATTTTCACAATCCTTTGCAGATCAGGTTCTTCGGGATCTTCCCGACGCAGGAACCAGCCGAACATATCCTGATCTTCACACTCCAATAATTTCCAGTAAAGTTCCTTCTCTTCCTGAGACAGGGTTGGATACACATTTTCCACGAACGGCATCAGTACCAGATCCAACTCCAGCATGCCGCGGCGGCTGCCCCAGAACAGGCGATTCTTATCCATCCCCGCATATACCTCTTTAATGGAACTCTCTTATGAAACGCAATCTTATGAAACGCAATTTGTTTACAGCCAGCCACAGCGGGCCGGTGCGCATTATAGCCTATGGAGAATGATGCCTAAAGCACAATAGCAACGGTAAAAATACAACGGCAAGTCTTGCGACGGGCGCTAGCAAAGCCGGCAGGGAATCTCTATGATAGCCCATCCGATGTACTAGACTTAGAATCCATGAGCAGCAGCAACGCATTAGTCGAATTGAGCCACCAAGGGGTGATCTCGGTCATTGGCTCCGATGCCGGCAAATTCTTACAGGGTCAGGTAACCTGCGATATTACCGAGCTGACAGAAACGTCTCGCCTGGGGATGCATTGCAACCACAAAGGAAGAGCCCTGTTCAGTTTTCGAGCAATACAGCTAACCAATGACCATATTGCCCTGCGTATGCCTCTGGAAATGCGGGAGACGGCTAAGCAGGCCCTGGGCAAATACATTGTTTTCTCCAAGGCGGAGCTGCATGACCGCAGCCATCAGTTTAAACGCCTGGGCATCGCCGGTACGGATGCGGAATCGCTGTTGACGACACACCTAACCCGCCCTCCTCAATCAACACAAGCCGTGAGTCATCTCGACGAAGGCTGCCTGATAAAACTCAGTGACAACCGCTACGAGTGCTGGCTACCGGATGAACAAGCCGATGCGCTTAAAGCCGAACTCGCAGAAAACACCACCATTGAAGATGCCAATTACTGGACATTGTTGGATATTCGTGACGGCATTGGCGAAATTTACCCCAGTTCTGCAGAGCTGTTTATTCCGCAAATGCTGAATTACCAGGTATTGGGCGGCATCAGCTTTGACAAAGGCTGTTATACCGGCCAGGAAATTGTCGCGCGTATGCAATACCTGGGAAAACTGAAACGCCAGATGTACCGCGCCCGTCTGGAAATTGCCACTGAAGTTCCCCGGCCTGGTGACGATATCTATACCGAGGGCAGTCAGCAAAGCGTGGGCAATATTGTCTCCGTGGCCCTCACTGACCCGGGCAACACTTCAGCCGAAGCACTGATTGTCCTGACCAAGGAGGTCGCGGAGGCAAACAGTGTTTTTCTGGACCCGGCATGCACCCGGAAACTCACCCTCCTCAGCCTGCCCTACGGATTCGCTGAGACCGAGGCTTAGACCGACTTTTTATAGACCGAGCTTAGACTGAGCTTAGACAGAGAAAGACGCGTAATAAAGACGCTTAAATCGAAAGGACTTTACATGAGCCAAGTTGCCGAATCCGTTCGCCAGGAAATACTCGATGCGCTGAACAAGGACCAGCTGGTACTGCCTACACTCCCGGAGGTTGCACTGCGGGTGCGAGAAGTGGCAGAAGATCCGGACGCGAGTATAAAACAGCTGGGCGATCTCATCTCCCAAGATGCCGCCCTGGCCGCCCGTATAATCAAAGTGGCCAATAGCCCCCTGCTCAGGGCCAGCCGGGAGATCGAAGACCTGAATATGGCTCTGATGCGCCTGGGCATGGAGTACACCTGCAGCCTGGCAACCGGCCTGGCCATGGAACAGATGTTCCAGGCTACCTCTGATCTGGTGGACAAGCGCATGCGAGAGGTATGGAGTCGCTCCAGTGAAATCGCCGGTATCTGCCATGTATTGTGCAAGTTGACCACCAACCTGCGCCCCGATCAAGCGACCCTTGCCGGCCTCGTGCACCGTATCGGCGTCCTGCCCATCCTGACATACGCCGAGGATCACCCGGCCCTGCTCAGGGACAGTATCACCCTGGATTCAGTGATTGACCAGATACACGCCCAGATTGGCGACAGGATTCTCGAAAAGTGGGATTTTCCAGCCGAACTGGCTAAGGTGCCCTCCCTGCATGTCGACTTTGGCAGGCAGGCCGATCGGGCCGATTACGCCGACATTGTCACCGTGGCCATGCTGCAAAGCTATATGGAAGACAAACACCCGCTGGCAGAAGTGGATTACACCGCCGTGACCGCCTTTGAGCGCCTGGGATTGGACCCAGACATGCAACATACCGAGGCCGAAGACCTGTCCGAGGATATGGAGGCGGCAATGGCGCTGCTCAAATAGCGCCTGGCTTCCACTCCTTTACCGATCTTCTCAAACTGTGGCGCTGTGTTTATAGATTTTATGTTTATAAATCTGTGCCACAGGCTGCTCTTTAAGCCGCTCCCGCCTGCGCAGGCAGGCTCCAGTCGATCGGCGCCAGCCCCCTCTGCGCCAGGTAGGCATTGGTTTTGGAAAAGTGGCCATTCCCCAAAAAGCCACGATGCGCCGACAGTGGTGATGGGTGCGGCGATTTCAGCACCAGGTGCCGGTTACAGTCTATAAACCGGCCTTTTTTCTGGGCATAGCTCCCCCACAGCAGGAAAACCAACCCATCGCGCTGATCGTTCAGGGCGCGAATAGCACTGTCAGTAAATTGTTCCCAGCCTTTCCCTTGATGGGAATTGGCCTGCCCCTGCTCCACTGTCAGGGTGGCATTTAACAGCAACACCCCTTGCTCCGCCCAGTGTTGCAGGCAGCCATGGCTGGGGATAGGAATATGCAGATCCCGCTCAATTTCCTTAAAGACATTTAACAGCGAGGGGGGAAAACGCACGCCCGGCAAGACCGAAAAGCACAAGCCGTGGGCTTGATTGGGGCCGTGATAGGGATCCTGCCCTAGAATTACAACCTTCACCTGGTTGAAGGGCGTGGTATTAAACGCGTTAAATATCAGGCTGCCCGGGGGATAGATTACTTTGCCCTGCTGCTTCTCCGCCTTCAGAAAGCTTTTGAGCGACTGCATATAGGGCTGCTCGAATTCACTCCCAATCGCCTCTAACCAGGAGGGGTGCAGCTTAATATTTGAATAATCCATACGTGGGCGCCTTTCCTGTTTCGCTGTGGGTCCGAACATGAAAGGCGCCATCTTACCGGGATAAACGGAAGAGCTCTACGTGCTGGGGGCGATTCACCCCAATTACGCCGAATTGACGTTTCCTGACTGAAGCGTTGAAACTGAAGTGGATTAGCTGCCGTAGTAGGGAAAACCCGAATCCCCCTTGGGAGCAAAGCTACGGTGCTTGATTACCTCCATGTCCCGGTAATGGACATCACGCCAACACAGGGGCAGGTTTTCACCGGACAGGAAACACAAATCCTCCTTGTTAAATGCTTCCACGTCCTGCTGCTCCTCTCCCCATTGCAAACGGCCGAAAACCCAATCGGCATAGGGATTGGTCAACTCCTGCACACTGGCCACTTCAACCAACAAGTTGCGTTCTTTAAGCTTGAGTAACATGGCGCATACCTCTATCTTTTACTGCTTCAACACACCACGATAACCTTAGTATAGGCCCGTTACCCATAATTCAGCGGGTTGATTTGTGTTTATTGCACCAAACCACAATCCCAATTCCATCATCAGCGATAATGACCAACCCCCTGCAACAATTCCTTAATGATCATCCCCGGCTCACAGTGTTGACGGGTGCCGGGTGCAGCCTGGCATCCGGCATACCCACCTATCGCGATCAAGCGGGTATCTGGCAACGAAATATTCCGATTCAGCACCAGGATTTTATCAATAGGCACAGCACCCGCCAGCGCTACTGGGCTCGTAGCCTGGTGGGCTGGAACACTGTCAGCCGGGCTCAACCCAATGCCGCCCATCGCGCGCTCAGCCGCCTGGAAAAGCAGGGACAGGTCTGTCAGGTGATAACCCAAAATGTCGATGGACTGCACCAACGAGCCGGATCACAAAGAGTAATCGACCTGCACGGACGTCTCGATCGGGTGATTTGCCTGCACTGCCCGGCGCAATACTCCCGCGCAGGACTACAGCAGCGCCTCGCCAGGGATAACCCGGGACTGGTGGATTATCTTAGCCGTACCTTAGCCAGGCCTGGGCCGGATGGGGATGCGGATATCGATTCCCAGGACTTGTCGGCGGTCGTCGTGCCCCATTGCGACCACTGTGGCGGCATCCTGAAACCGGATGTTGTGTTCTTCGGCGCCAATGTTCCCAAACAGCGCGTACAACAGGCGATGGAGGCACTGCGGACCTCCGACGCACTGTTGGTAGTCGGTTCATCATTGATGGTATTTTCCGGCTTTCGCTTTTGCCGCCAGGCCCAGGCCTGGAACCAGCCTATCGCCATCGTCAATCAGGGGCTGACCCGCGCCGACAACCTGGCCAGGCTCAAAATCGACGCTGACTGCACCCGGGTACTGGAGAGCATAGCTTGAAACCGAAAAACGGCACCCCCAGGTGCCGTTTTTCAGTTTCAGACTCGCTACCTCGCCTGACTACTCCGGGCGCATGGCCGGGAACAGCAAGACGTCGCGAATCGACGGAGAATCGGTCAGCAACATGACAAGACGATCGATGCCGATACCCTCACCCGCCGTTGGTGGCAAGCCGTATTCCAGAGCACGCACATAATCCGCGTCATAATGCATGGCCTCATCATCGCCGGCATCCTTTTCCGCCACCTGCTGGCGGAAGCGCTCCGCCTGGTCCTCGGCGTCATTGAGCTCCGAAAAACCGTTGGCAATTTCACGACCACCGACAAAGAATTCGAAACGGTCGGTAACGAAGGGATTATCATCGTTGCGGCGGGCCAGGGGCGATACTTCCGTGGGGTATTCAGTAATAAAGGTTGGCTCGTCCAACCGATGCTCCACAGTCTTTTCAAAAATCTCGATCAGTACCTTACCCAAGCCCCAGCTATCCTTCAGGGGAATATCCAGGTGCTCGGCGATCTGGCGGGCACCGGATTCATCGGCCAGGGCCTTGGCGTTGATATCCGGGTTAAAATGGAGGATGGAATCAAAAACCGACAATCGGTGGAAAGGCTTGGCAAAGTCATAGATTTTTTCAGAAATCACCTCGCCCTCGGCATTCTTGACCGTGCTCTTTACCTGGGTACTACCCAATACTTCCGCAGTCAGCTGGCGCAACATATCTTCGGTAAGATCCATCAGGTCGTTGTAATCGGCGTAAGCCTGGTAAAACTCCAGCATAGTGAATTCGGGGTTGTGGCGTGTGGACAGGCCCTCATTGCGGAAGTTGCGGTTGATTTCATAGACCCGGTCGAAGCCCCCCACGACCAATCGCTTCAAGTACAGCTCCGGTGCGATACGCAGATACATATCGATATCCAGGGCATTGTGGTGGGTAACAAACGGCCGCGCCGTGGCGCCACCGGGAATCGCCTGCAGCATCGGCGTTTCCACTTCGAGGAAATCGTTACCGTTCAGGTAACGACGAATAAAGTCGACGATCTTGGAACGCAGTTTAAACGTTTCGCGTACCTCCGGGTTGGCGATCAGGTCCACATAGCGTTGGCGGTAGCGCATTTCCTGATCCGACAGACCGTGGTACTTGTCCGGTAGCGGACGCAACGACTTGGTCAGCAGTTTGTAATCATCCATCTGCACATAGAGATCGCCTTTGCCCGATTTGTGAAGAATCCCCTGGCAACCAACGATGTCGCCAAGATCCAGCGTCTTGGCAAAAGGACGGGCCTCCTTAGTGATATAGAGCTGAATGCGTCCATCTACATCCTGAATCACCACCCAGGGGCCTCGCATGGCGACAATGCGCCCGGAGACACTGACGACCTCGTTCAATGTTTCCAGTTCTTCCTTGGACTTGTCTCCATGCAGATCCTGAAGGGCCTGACTCCTGTGCCGGGGGCGAAAATCGTTGGGAAACGCCTGCCCCCCCTGCTCCCGCAGCATCTGTAGTTTTTCACGGCGGACCGCAACCAGCTTGTTTTCGTCCCGGGGCTGAGTTTGATTGTCTTTGCTCATTGCTATTGCTCAGTTCTTGATGCTACAGGCCTGCCTTCAGGCTGGCTTCGATAAATGGGTCCAGATCACCGTCCAATACCGTTTGACAGTTGCTGGTCTGCACATGGGTGCGCAGGTCCTTGATCCGTTGGTCATCCAGCACATAGGAACGAATCTGGCTGCCCCAGCCGATATCGGCCTTATTTTCTTCCAGCGCCTGTTTTTCAGCGCTGCGTTTGAGCATCTCCTGCTCATATAACTTGGCTCGCAGCATCTTCCAGGCTTTGTCGCGATTCTGGTGTTGAGAGCGCTCGCTTTGGCACTGGGCCACAATTCCCGTGGGTTCGTGCGTCAGGCGCACGGCGGAATCGGTCTTGTTCACATGCTGGCCACCGGCACCGGAAGCACGATAGGTATCGGTACGCACATCAGCGGGATTGATATCGATCTCGATATTGTCATCGATCTCCGGAGAGACAAACACCGAACAAAACGACGTGTGGCGCCGATTGCCGGAATCGAATGGCGACTTGCGCACCAGACGATGAACCCCGGTCTCCGTGCGCAGCCAACCAAAGGCATACTCACCCTCAAAGCGAATAGTGGCGCTTTTGATTCCGGCCACTTCCCCGGCGGAAGCCTCTTCCAGCGTTGTCTTGAAACCCTTGGCCTCGCCCCAGCGCAGATACATTCGCAGCACCATCTCCGCCCAGTCCTGGGCTTCGGTGCCTCCGGAACCGGACTGGATATCGAGATAGGCGTTATTGGGATCCATCTCGCCGGAGAACATACGGCGAAACTCCAGGGAGCCGAGCTGTTCGTCCAACGCTTTGATCTCGTGTTCTACCTCGGCAACACTGTCCTCGTCATCTTCCTCAACCGCCATTTCCAGCAGGTCTCGGCAATCGGCCACCCCCTGAATTAGGTCTTCGATGGTTTTGACGACATTTTCCAGCGAGGATCGCTCACGGCCCAGTGCCTGGGCTCTATCGGGGTCATCCCAGACCGAGGGTTCAGCCAATTCCAGTTCGACTTCGGTCAGACGCTCCTTCTTGTGAGCGTAGTCAAAGATACCCCCTAAGAACGTCGGTGCGCTCTTGCAGGTCTTTCAGGGCATTGAGAAGGGGATTGATTTCCATAGACAGGTAACGCCAGCAATATTCAGAAAGGCGCGGATTTTACCCCAGCCGGCTGCTGACTGCCAGAATACAACACCATTCAGGCACAAAGCACGATGGCGATCCGGCAATGGCGGAAGCCTGGAGCCGTTTACCCCATCGGCTGGCGCTCGGGGATTGTCGCTGCTGAAGCACAGGGGAGGGTTGACGCAGCGCCCTCCACTCCTCGCCTCATCCTGGCATGAAGAAAGCTCCCTGACTCAGGACATCAGGACATCCCATTCAATATAACAGCTATCGCGACCACCTGGGGCACTGTCAACAAGGGCAGGAAGAGTGCGATCTTCCAGGACTTCATGGTGTCCCTGATCACCATCACCTCGGTATAGTCCGTGGCCACCCCTGTCATTAAAAAAGCAAAACTGTTACCCGGCGCGTTGGCCCGTGTCATCAGGTCGGCGGCTATGGGGGTTGACCCCTCAGAGCAGACTTCGATCACTGTGGCCGCCACCAAGGTGGCCAGCAAGCCCAGCAGAGTGGGCCCAAACAGGGCCTGAAAATCCTCGAGTGAGACAAGAGCGCGAATTGTCGATGCCAGTAGTACACCGAAAAGCAGCCACCGGATTACCATCCGCGACCCTTTGATCCCCTGCCAGAACACCTCCAACAACCAGTCAGGGGTGAGACGAAAACCGGACAACGCCTGTCGGGCTTCGCGCCAAAAATGAAATCCCTCCGGCAGGCCTTTGTGATCACCGTTACCTGGCAATACCCCCCGCCCAACAAGCCGGTCAAACAGCAGGCCGGTGATCACCGCGATTGCCATTGACAAGGCAATAAACGCCAGCGTCCACGGCAGGCCGATCAGGGCGATAAAAATAAGGGTGAGTGACAGCGAATTCCAGGGACTGGCGATCAGGAATGCCATCACCTGTCCGAGACTTGCCCCCTTCTGGTATAGCTTCATGCCTACCATCAGAATGCCGTGGCTGCACAGATCCAATAGCACACCGGCAAGGGTCGCCCGCAGGATCCCCTGCAAACTACCGCCTCGACCCAGAATGGCAGTGACAAAGTCCTGGGGAATACCACTCAACAACCCCACGAACAGAGCCGCCAGTACCACACTGAACCACATGGTATTGATCAATTCGTGGACTGAGTGGCTGATCACCATCAGCGTCGGGACATACAGTTCCAGGGAGAAGCTGTAGGCAAGGTAGAAAAAGCCCACCAACAGCAGACAGCTCCACAACAGAATGTCGAGCCTACCGCCCCCCTGCCCAGAGTCATCCCCGCAACAGCTGTCGACGACGGCTGCTGCGGGCTCCTCTTGCGCACAGTGGCTTTTCTTTTCCTCGACCTTGGGTTGTTCGCAGCATTCACTCATCAATTCAGCTCCCTTGCCACTTACTTTGCGGCTTCCTGACTCAACTCTTCGATAATGGCGCATTGAGGGCCTTCATCACCGGCACATCGGTCGGCCAATGTCACCAGCGTGTCGCGCATCGCCTGCAGTTCGCCTAGCTGTGCATCCAGTTGGTTAATTTTTTCCTGCACCAGCGACTTTACATGGCGACTGCGACGATGGTCGTCCTGGTATAGCGCCAATAACTGACGGCACTCCTCCAGGCTAAAGCCGGTTGTGCGTGCCCGCTGGAGGAAACTCAACTGATCCAGGTCACGGTCGCTATAGTCACGATAACCGTTGTCCCCGCGCTTGGCAGGCTGCAGGAGACCTATGGACTCATAATAACGAATGGTTTTGGCTGACAGACCCGATCTGACAGCAACATCACCTATTTTCATATTCGCATCCTCGAAGGAAGGCGCTCTTCCACAAGACTGACATGACTATAAACTTTATAGCAACTGGAAGGTCAACTCGAATTCATGAATTGATAGACCTTCACCTAAAAACTAAAAAATGCTTATTTTTCAATATATTAAAAAGAAGTGTTGACAAAGAAAATTAAAAAAGCACAATAACTTTGATTATTTTTTATGAAGTACTTATTGCACCGATATCATTCGCTGAAAATAGGGGCTGAATAATGGAATACCTGGATTCGACACACCCTGAATGGCCGGACATGTGGGAAGAGCTATCCAGCTACCCTCTCAACCAAGGGGATCCACTGTGTATTTTCAACGGCTTGTGTTGGGAATATATGGGTTCCAGCGCCGACCATCACCACTTTCGACATGAGCATCATCCCAACAGCCGGCGCACGGAATTTATTTATATTGAACGCGGCCGCGCAGCGGTGGGCTGGGCCTAGGGATACGCGTTAGCAATCGGCCCTGTCCGGCGACTCGCTTACCCGCACACCGACCGCTCACCAAATCCCCGGGCCGAAGGGGCGCCCCACCATCTCGGAAATTTTGCCGTAGGGCGCCCAAAAACGATCAGCAGCCGCAAATAAATAAAAAATTTTTTGAAAAAATTTACGCCAGAAGTTTCAGCGTGAGACAGTTCGAGAACCTCGAAAGGGGCCCCCAAAAGCGTGATTTACGACAATATGCCGGTGTATTTCCGATGCCGTTAGCGGTTCAAATCTAACCCCGCCTCAGCCAAAAAGCAACAGGAAAAAGTCAAAAATTTTCCCTTGTGCGGATTCAATCTGGGGCCATCAGTTAGTCATCTTGAAAGGCCAGGGTTTTTGTTGTTATAACTCGCCTCAGTATCAACCAGAGGGAAGACGCGCTTATGGGAAAGATACATCTTGCCAGCGACAACAACGCCAGCAATACTTCCGGCCACAATGCCGACTCTGCACTACCCATACTCTATATCCTCGACACCAACGTCCTGATCCACGATCCCACCGCCCTGCTCAACTTTGAAGAACACCACGTTATCCTGCCAATGACGGTGCTCGAGGAACTGGACAATCTCAAAGGAGGAAAAAAAGCCCAGGCCGCCGATTGCCGACAGGCAATTCGGGAAATTGACAAGATACTCGGCGGCGCTTCGCCGGAGGAAGTGGAACAGGGTGTTCCCATACGAAGGGGCGAGAAAAGTGTGCCCCAGGGCAAACTCTCCATCCTTATGCCTCAACCCACAGACAATGTCACTCCCCTGCCCACTCATCTTAACGATAACAAAATCATTAACGAACTTTACCGGCTCAAGAACGAGTTTTCGCAACAACGGGTGGTATTGGTCACCAAGGACATCAATATGCGCCTCAAAGCCCGGGGCTGTGGTATCGAGTCCGAGGATTACCAGAACGACCAGTTGGTGACCGATATCGAACAACTCAACAAGGGTTTTCAGCAATTTTCCGGCAGTTTTTGGGACCGTGTTGAAAAGGTGGAAACCGAACAGCAATTGGGGCGCACGATACATTACCTGCCGCGCACCGAGATGCTCAAGGATGTCTACCCCAATCAGTTCATTATCGATGAGCAGGGTTTTGTCGGCCAGGTCAAGGAGATCGACGACGACACTGTCTGCCTGCTTCACTTGGAAACACAGCGCCTGCTGGATCAAAAAGCCTGGGGGCTACAGCCTCGGGATATCCACCAGGCCATGGCACTGCACCTGCTGCTGGACCCGGACATTCACCTGGTCAACCTCACCGGCTCGGCGGGTTCAGGAAAAACCATTTTGGCCCTGGCCGCCGCCATTGAAATGACCGTGGCCACCAAGATGTACCGGCGTATTATCGCCACCCGCAGCACACAGGGGCTGGATGAAGACATCGGCTTTTTACCCGGAACGGAAGAGGAAAAAATGGAGCCCTGGCTGGGTGCCATTACTGACAACCTTGAGGCCCTTCACTGTGACGACGAGGACTGTTCCGGCAGCGTGGACTATGTGTTGAACAAGGTGCCACTGCACTTTAAGTCACTCAACTATATTCGCGGCCGCAGCTTCCAGCACAGCTTGATCTTAATCGACGAGTCCCAAAACCTGACGCCGCACCAGATCAAAACCATTGTCACTCGAGCCGGCAAGGGCTCGAAGGTGATCTGTCTCGGCAACCTGGCCCAAATCGATACGCCTTACCTGGGCGCAACCAGTTCCGGCCTCACCTATTTGACGGAGCGATTCAAAGGGTTCGAATACGGTGGCAACATCCAGTTGCAGGGCGTACCCCGCTCCATACTGGCAGAATACGCAGAGTCCCATTTGTAAAATCATCCCCAGTCACTAATCCCGGTTGCCCGGGCTTAGTGACTGGCGTCTCTCAAAACCACCGCGGGCGCCACCGTCACCACTTTCCGGCAACTCCACACGCCCAAGCCTCCAATTAAAACAGCGCCTATCAGGGGGCTCACCAACCAGAGTATATAGTGAGGGGAAAGCGGGGTATCCAATACCCAACGCTGCAAGCCCAGCAACAGGACTTCGGCGCCGGCAACCGCCAACAGACCCGCGAACAGCCCCAGTACAGAAAACTCCACTAACAGGCTGCCCATCACCAGCTTCCGCGAGCTGCCCATGGCGCGCAGTATTCCCGCCTCCTGCCGACGGCTGTCCATACTGGCATTTACCGCGGCAAGCAATACCAACAGGCCCCCGCATAACACTAGCCACAGCACCAACTCCACACCACTGCTAACCTGATCAACAATGATGCGAATCTGATCGATCACTTTATCCAATTCAATCACCAGGATCGTTGGAAACTGCCGTAACAGATCGTTGATCAACAGTTTTTTCTCCGGCGGCAGATAAACGCTGGTGAGGTACATGGGAGAGTATGCATCCAGCGCACCCGGAGAGAACAGGAAATAAAAATTCGGCTGCATGGAATCCCAATCAAGCTCACGAATACTGGCCACGTGCGCCTCCAAAGTCAATCCACCGAGGCTAAAGCGCAGCTTGTCGCCAAGCTTCAACTCAAGATCGCGGGCGATTTCCGCTTCCACCGACACCCCGAACTTCCCTACCTGTGGGGGTCGCCACTGATCCCACCAGACGCCCCCGACAAGGCGATTGTCAGTACGCAAGGATTGCACCCAGCTTAAATTTGCTTCGCGTAGCAACACTTCAGCCTGGTGCTTGACCCGTTCACTGGGGAGCTGATCGTTGATATGGGTCAGGCGGCCGCGCACCATTGGATAGAGACCAGTGGTTTGAGCCCCTTCTCGCCCCAACAGCTCCCTTACACCCTCCACCTGGTAGGGTGCGATGTTGACCAGGAAGTGATTGGGCGCCTGCTCAGGTAACTGCACCTGCCAATCGTCGATCAGGCTGGTGCGCACGCTGATCAGGGTCAGGAGCAGCATCATTGCCGCCGCAAAGACCAACATCTGCATCACGCTCTGGCCGCGTCGGCGCTGCAGGCTCGCCAACGCCAAACGCCAGATATGACCATGACGCTGACCAAAGGCGCGTCCCAACGCCAGCAACCCCAATGCCCCCAATGAAGAGACCAGCAACACCGCCGTAAACCCGAGCATCACCACCACGGTCAACTTGATGTCGTTACTATAGAGCCACACCAACAGCAGTACCGCCAGCGCTCCCAGCGAGGCCCGGGCCGCCGTCCGCAGACCATCGAACGCCAACTCCCGGCGCAGTACCTTCAAGGGTGGAACCGTCGGTAAATGCCACAGGGGCGGCAGGGCAAAAAACAGCAGGCAGACAAAACCGGTCAACACACCGATACCGTATGCTTTCCAGCCAGCTCCACTCAAAGTCCAATCAAACAGTGTTCCCAGGGTTCGGGCGACCAGCTGCTGAATGACTTCTCCGAGCAGTAACCCAGCCATTGATGCGACTATCGCCAACAGAACCAACTGCAACATGTATAACTGGCGAATTCGCCAGGTACCGGCACCGAGACTCTTCATAAGCGCCACCTGGTCGACATGCCTGGCAGCAAAGCGCTGAGCGGCAATTGCGAGAGCGACTCCCGCCAACAAAACACCGATGACTCCCGCCAACAGCAAAAAGCGTCGACCGGTTTTCAGTGTTTTCGCCAACCCTTGTTGCGACGATTGCAGATCGACAATTTTTTGGTGATCCGTCAACTGTGGGGCCAGGGAGTCAAGAAAAGACAACAGCAATGGCTCATCGGCAGCCAACAGCCACTGGTAACGAACCCGACTGCCTGGTTGAATAACTTGCGTCTCAGGCAAGTCCGCGACATTCATCATCAATCGCGCGCCAAACAGGGAAAAGCCACTGCCGCGGTCGGGTTCCCGCACCAAAACCCGAGTGACCTGCAAGGCTTTTTCGCCCACATAAACCTCATTCCCCAGGGCAACATCCAACAGCGGCAGTAGTCGCGAATCCACCCAGGCTTCTCCGGGTGAAGGGATCGATTGCGCGATGAGGATATCAGCAGGCTCCACCGCAAAAGGCCGGTCGCTGATTTCCAGCCGACCCTTTAACGGGTACCCGGGAGTCACGGCTTTGACCGAAGCCAGATGCATGTTGTCGCCGGCGAACACCATGGAGGAGAACAACACGGTGCGCGCCTGTTCAACGCCCGCCTGTTCCGCACGCTCTCGCCAGGCATCGGGAATTGGCGAGGAGCTGCGAACAATGCGATCCGCCCCCAGAAAACTGCTGCTCTGTGCCACCAGGGATCTTTCCAGGCGATCGGCAAACACATTGATCGCCGTCACCACCGCGACCGCCAATAACAGCGCCCCTGACAGTATCTTTACCTCGCCGCTGCGCCAATTGCGCCACAATAATTTCAGAGGTAAACCGAAAGTTCGCATTTAATTGAGTGTGTTTAGTTGGGACGAAGAGGTTGAGCTCAGAGCCGGGGAATTCACAATCCGCCCCGCTTCCAGCACGACGCGGTGATGGCATCGCTCGGCCAGGCGCTCTTCGTGGGTAACCAGTACCAACATGGTGCCCTGCTCCCGGTTGAGTTCAAACAGGAGATCGATCACCCGTGCTCCCGTGACCGCATCCAGGTTGCCCGTGGGCTCATCGGCTAACAAAATCCGCGGTTCACTGGCAAAGGCGCGGGCGATGGCCACCCGTTGCTGTTCACCGCCAGACAATTGCCTGGGGTAATGGTGTTGACGTGCCACCAGACCGACACGGGCAAGAAATTCTGAGGCACGTTCCCGGGCATCTTTAACGCCGTGCAATTCCAGGGGCATCATCACGTTTTCCAGAGCCGTCAACCCGGGCAATAACTGAAACGACTGAAACACAAAACCGACGCTGCCGGCCCGAACCCGCGCCCGCCCCTCTTCATCCATGGCGGTAATATCCTGGCCAGCCAATACAACATGCCCCGACGTCGGCACATCCAACCCTGCCAAAATGCCCAACAAGGTCGATTTACCCGATCCCGAAGCGCCGGTAATGGCCAGGCTATCGCCAGCGGCCACCTGTAGAGAGACATTCTCCAGAATAGTCAGATCACCCTCGACAGTGGCAACAGTTTTAGTGATAAGGCGTGCGTCGATCATAGCGGTACCGGGATTAGATCGTAATAATCTCGCTGCCCAGGCAGTCTAAAGGCTCAGTTCCGGAAGCGGCCAGGGATTTCACATATCTTTACAGAATTAACCAAAAGGTATTGATAAACTCCCGCACTAGGGAATCCATATGGCGATAGATCGTGAATGATTTACCAAACCTGTAAGCTACTGCTTTTGACCCTTTGCCTTGCCTGGGGATCAACAATCCAGGCACAGGAAAAAACCTTGCTGATTCTGGGCGACAGCCTCAGTGCCGCGTATGGCATCACAGAGAACCAGGGCTGGGTGGAACTCTTGCGGCAGAAGCTGCAAATGGTAAGCGCTCAAAATGCTGTCAATTACCGACTCGTCAACGCCAGTGTGTCTGGCGAAACCAGTGGCGGAGGATTGGCGCGCTTGCCCGCGCTTCTGGAAACCCACCAACCGGATATTGTCCTGCTGGAGCTGGGCGGCAACGATGGCTTGCGTGGCCACCCCCTGGCGTTGCTGAAACAGAACCTGTCCCAAATTGTGACCCTGAGCAGGGCCCGCGGCGCGGAGGTATTGCTGTTTGGCATCCGGATTCCGCCCAATTACGGCGTGCGCTACACAGATCGATTTGCCGCCCTTTATGCGCAACTGGCTGAAAAGCACCAACTGCCCTTTGTGCCTTTTTTCCTCGACAAGGTCGCAACCCGCGCGGAGTTGATGCAAGCCGACGGCATTCATCCCAATGCTGAAGCCCAGGCGCAACTACTGAAAAATGTCGAACCCTATTTACTGCCGCTGCTATAACGGCTCCGGCAGCGCCTCCATATACTCAACCATTAACTGCAGGCTCTGGCGTCCCCGGTACTCATTAACATCCAGGCGGTAGGCCAGCCTGGCCTTTTGGGCCACCGGGTTGGGCCACTGTTGCAAATCGATATTAAAAGCGATGGCATCCACCAACTGCTGACCCTGTGCATCCAGGGATAGCAACAGTTTCAAGTGCTTTTCGCCGACAATACGTTGCTGCATCAGGTAGAACTCGCCATCGAATACCGGCTCCGGAAAATGCTGTCCCCAGGGGCCGCCATTGCGCAGCTGCTCGGCTATGGGCAGCGCAAATTCATCCGCCGCCAGCTCGCCATCACTGAGTACAGCCGCCTGCAGGTCTGATTCGTCCAGTTGCAGCCGCACAGCATCGTCGAAAGCGCGCGCGAAATCCTGGTATCGGGCTTTGTCCAGACTCAAGCCGGCCGCCATGGCGTGGCCGCCGAATTTGGTCAGTAAACCGGGGTGCCTGGCCGCCACTGCATCCAGGGTATCGCGAATATGCAAACCGGGAATGGAGCGCGCCGAGCCTTTGATTTCCGTATCGCTGGCATCTGCAAAGGCGATGACCGGACGGTGAAAGCGGTCCTTGATGCGGGAAGCCAGGATCCCGATCACGCCCTGGTGCCAGCTGTTGTCGTAGAGACACATGCCCCAGGGCAACGCCTGGTCTCCGAGTTGGTCCAGTTGCTGCAGGCGCTTGAGCGCCTCCGCCTGCATACTGCTCTCGATAGCCCTGCGCTCGCGGTTGAGATCATCCAGCTCCGAAGCCATTTCACGTGCCAGTTCCGGCGACTCGCACAACAGACACTGAATACCCAGCGACATATCATCCAGGCGCCCGGCAGCATTGAGTCGCGGCCCCACGGCAAATCCCAGGTCACTCGCCACCAGCCGCGGGCGCGGGCGCCCGGCCACTTCCAGCAACGCCAAAATGCCCGGGCGAGCCTGACCGGCACGAATCCGCTGGAGTCCCTGATGGACCAGAATGCGGTTGTTATGGTCAAGCGGCACCACATCGGCCACTGTCCCCAGGGCTACCAAGTCCAGGAAACTCGCCATATTAGGCTCGACGATATTCTGCTGTTGAAACCAGCCCCGGCTACGCAACTCGGCGCGCAGACTCGTCATCACATAGAAAATCACCCCGACGCCTGCC
Organism: Cellvibrionaceae bacterium; assembly: GCA_050290225.1. Classification (GTDB taxonomy): domain Bacteria; phylum Pseudomonadota; class Gammaproteobacteria; order Pseudomonadales; family Cellvibrionaceae; genus JBNKHG01. The sequence goes on along the minus strand of JBNKHG010000007.1, from coordinate 2,631 downwards.
AGGTGCTTACTGGGGAAAGTGCATCCCTGTTGATTGGGATTGACAATAGCATCGGCCACAGGGAGCGACTCGCCGGGGAGGTGGTGGTCGGTCACAACCACCTGGATGCCCGCAGCCTTGGCGGCAGCCACACCATCTATACTGGAAATGCCATTGTCCACCGTGATAATCACATCAGGTGCATGTCCTTTGGCTACTTCCACGATTTCCGGCGTCAGGCCGTAACCGAACTCAAAGCGGTTGGGAACCAGGAAATCCACCCAATCGGCACCCAGCGCCCGCAGCGCCAAAACCGCCAGGGCGCTGCTGGTCGCACCATCGGCATCGAAATCCCCGACAACCAATAACCTCTGCCTGCACGCCAGAGCATCCGCCAGAATTGCCACAGCCTGGCTCAGCCCCCGAAACGCCTCCGGTGGAAGCAACCGATTGAGAGTGTTTTGCAATTCGGTATCGGACTGGATGCCACGGGCACGATAGATTCTTTGCAGCAAAGGCGATACATCAGCGGACAATTTCCCTGGGGCTCGCTCAACCGGACGGCGCTGGATCTGCTTTTTCATGAACTTGGATGGCATTCCAATGACAAAACGAGGGATGGACGAGCAGTGTAGAGCGCGAACATCCATTGTCAACGTCGCAGAACTGTATAAATTTTGATCACCCCGAATGGAATATGTGACTAAGCGCACATTAATCCGGATAAAAAAGAAAATTTTTTAAATTCTTTCGGAAAAGAGAGGAACTCATTGGCGGGTTGCCGGTCTCAGATAGCGACCAATGAATTTTGGTGTCTTGCTCTCCTCATTGCTTATGCCTCGCTCCCTATGGACCGAGGCTTTTTTCTTTGTAGCCCATCACTTTCCTATCGCCCCTGAATGTGTAGGAAAGGCCCCTTGCCACCGCAGCAATGCCCTGCCCAAAGGCGCCGCGAACAGGGGGATAAAAAAAATCAAAATTTTTTGGGAACTCAATGGAATAGTGAAAGTCTCAGTTATCGACCAAATGATTTACGGTGTCTTACTCTCCTCTTATGCTTACGCCCCTCGCCTTACGGCCAGGGGCTTTTTTATGGCCGTACGAATTGTACTGGTTTCTTTTTATCCAGGTCGACCATCCACTCTGGGTCTGGAAAGAATCGGCAGATAAATCACCGTGAACAATCCATAGGCGAACAACCACAAGCCGGCACTGGCGACGTAACTCACAGAATGACTGACAGCGGGTATCAACACCGGCACCAACACACGTAACACAACCGCGACGGCCAACAGTGCAAACGCCAGGCTGATCCAGAAGCTGACCCGCAGCGGCCGACCGGTATGTCCCAGTGAAACCCGCGCCATCATTGCCAGAATCAACAACCCCATGGTTCCCAGCGTAAAACTGTGCAACAGGGTGTGAAAAGGCACCGACTCAAACAGCCCCCAGAACTGCAATCCGCACAGCCAGAATCCCAACACCAAAAAGCCATAGGCTGCGTGCAATGACCATAACAGGGGCACCCGAAAGGTAATCCAGAAGCGCCAGCGCAGGAAACGCCAGGCGTGGCAAACGCCGGCCAACAAAAACAGAGCTCCCACCAAGGACGCGGACAACAGCGGCAACAGGCCCGCGAGCTGTAACAGAGCCAGAGTGGCGACACTGCCAATCGCCAAAACCTCTACCGGGATCAGCGGCTCAGGCTTGAGCGTGCGCGTGCCGCTAGCGGTAAAAAAGGGAATCACCCTGCCCCCCAGTACTGACACAATCAGAAGGATGATATAGATGCCACTCTGCCCTGCCGCCCTGCTCAGTGCCAAATCATTCTGGCTGAGCCCCCAGTGCATTTGACAGTTGGTCAGCGTCAGCAGCAACAGCAGGGGCACAAAAACAAGATTACGCCACTGCCTGGCCTTCATCACCAGACGAACCATTATCAAGGCGACGACCGGCAAAAAAAGTACGTCCAACCAGGGAATCAAAGCATCCAATGCGTCGCTGGCCGGCATTAACATCAGTACCCGGGGCAGCAACCAGAGCGTAAACAACCCAGCCAAGGGCCAGCTGCTCAGGCTGGGCAGACCCGTCCAGTTCTGTACGGCCGTCAGTAAAAAGCCGACGATTATGGCGCACACAAAACCAAACAGCATCTCGTGACTGTGCCACCACAACCAACCGCCGTAGGGATGCCAGCTTCCACCGGTCAACCAGAACTCCCCCCACAGAGCCACCGCCACCAGGGAAAAGATTGCACCAAAAAGAAAGAATGGCCGAAAGGCCAGGCGAAACAGGGGCAGAATTCGATTTTCCACCGCCATATCCACAATATTCAACACAGTTACCACCCGCGCAACGTTTGAAAAAGGATCACTGACCGGCCTCTGCCCACTACCTCCGGTCGACTGCCATTGCCTGCACACGACACTGATATGTATTGACCTTGTCCAGTCGTTTCTCTCATTTTTCATAAAATGTATACTCATCAAGCACTTGGAAAAGGACAATAGTGGCTATCAACGACGGTGTTAGGCCTGAGTGGCTGGGGTGTTTTCAGAAACCGTGCGCGACAAGGACGTCGCGCCCGAGCCCCGGGCCGGCCCCGCGAGTGCAACGAGTGCTTTGGGTCCATGGACGGGTTTACGGCGTGTT
>JBNKHG010000006.1:0-53109 GCA_050290225.1 Cellvibrionaceae bacterium | reverse complement strand
TGCGCTTGCAGCTAAATGCCACCAAGCGTTCATGGTGGCAATCCTCGCAGCGAACCCGCAGAAAGCCGTGCTCCAGTCGGCCGCAGGTAAGAAATTCGTCGAATTCACGCTGAACATAGTTGGGCAGCGAGCGTCCTTGGGCTTCAAGGGTCTCTTTAAATACCGGGTAGTGCTGCGCGACAATCTGGTAAAGTAGGGTTTTTTCCGGCTGATGGCGTTGATACTTCGGATCGCCCAATCCGTCGGCAGTCCTTGCCGGATACATGAGGCATTCCTTTGCATACTGTGTTTATGTACAGTATGCACCCAAAAAAGGCCTTCACGCAAATTTTGGCGTTTACGGGCTAACTCGATTCATGGAACGTGCGTGGAACGCTGTTTTTGAACATCATCATTTTTATCGTACGTGACAAATAGATCACCTAAAAGGTAAATATGCGCTAAATTATTACGTACGGTACATTTTTGTTGCTCTAACATCATTTGCGTGCTATTTTTTACCGTACGGTAATTTTTAGTAGGTGAAATATGAGCAACGATCAGGTGCAATACGGTCCGGTTCGATCGGCTGAAGATCTCGGCAAGCTTGTGCGTGCTCACCGAAAACAACGGAAGCTGACGCTGGAAACAATTTCGGGCCTGGGCAACCTAAGCACTCGCTTTCTATCTGAATTTGAGCGCGGTAAGGAAACCGCTGAGCTCGGTAAAGTATTGCAAGCACTACGCACATTGGGACTGGAGGTAGTGGTTCAGCCCCGCGGGGGAAAGCCATCCAGACCGCCATCAAAACAGGATGGAGGACACCATGCTTGACCCCGATGGCCTCAAAGTCTGGAGCGATCAACGACTCGTCGGCTACCTGTGGCGAAACACCCAGGGGCTGATCGGTTTCCGTTACGAAGAGGAATGGTTGGCGCAAGGTGAATTTGCCGTTTCCCACGCCCTGCCTTTGCGCGAGGAAGATTTTGCACCTGAAGAAGGTTTTGCTCATCGTTTTTTCGCCAACCTACTGCCAGAAGGCGGCGTTCGCGATCAGATAGTTCGCGACCTCAAAATTGCCAATACCGACTTTGATCTGCTTCGCGCCATCGGTGGCGAATGCGCGGGCGCGCTTTCCATATTGCAAGCAGAGCATCGACCGCCAACGGAGCACGAGTACCACAAAGTATCGGAAGAAGAACTCGCCAACCTTGTTGCCCGCCGAGGTCAGGTGTACACCTGGACTGCCAATGAACGCCCCCGGCTGTCCTTAGCCGGAGCCCAGGACAAATGCCCTGTTCTGTTGAAAGACGACGATTACTGGCTACCCAAGAAGGAGTCTCCCTCCAGCCACATCCTGAAATTCGAATTGTCCGATTATCGTCATCTACCTGCCTACGAGACTTTTACCACCCTGCTGGCGGAAGCCATCGGCCTGCCAGTGGTGGATATTCAGCTGCGCTCAATAGCCGACACACACTATGCGTTGATTGAACGCTATGATCGACATCCGCTTGAAAACGGCCAGATTGCGAGGTTGCATCAGGAAGATTTTTGTCAGGCGCTGGGCTTCGGGCACGAGCGCAAATATCAGGAAGATGGTGGTCCGACATTTGCCGATTGTTATCGGCTGGTTCAGGAAGTCTCCACCGACCCTGCAAACGATGTTCAGCATTTGCTTCGCTGGCAAGCCTTCAACGTCCTGGCAGGCAACTCAGATGGCCATGCCAAAAACCTTTCTCTACTGCATCAGGTCAATGGTGAAATCCGGTTAGCGCCTTTTTATGACTTGGTTTGCACCCGCGCCATAGAACGTATTGATTACCATCTGGCTTTTTCCGTTGGCGATGAAAGAAATCCGGGGGTTGTAAGCCTGAAGCATTGGGACACACTGGCAAACCAGTGTGGATTACGTCCTCAGTTCCTCCGGGATCAAGTCCTGGATATTGCTAACGGGCTGTTGGAGAACCTGCAGCCAGTAAGGGAAATTTTTGAAAATCTTTATGGCGAGTATGCGGCACTGCAACGGATCGAACAGATTGTAACCAAACAATGTCAGCGCACGATCAACGAATAGAAGGAGATGCCACTTTATCCCAAGTGGCCAGGGCAAGGAGCCGATAATTGTCGGCGGTATTAATCCTCGTTGGGTAGCATAATGGTGACAACCGGCTCACCAGAATCGCCAGGACCGACGATCAGCTTCAACGTCACTTCCCCTGCCTCCACCGAATGCCCGTCTTTGGGCACCCGATAGAGCGAGAATTGCAGTCGATCGCCAGCGGCCTTGCTCGTGCGGATAGCGTAAAACGCCATGAACAGCACATCCCACAAACGACCGGACTCATCCTGATGCACCTGAAAACGGTTATTTCGCTCCGTCCAGGCAACGCAATCACACCAGGCCGCATGGGTAAGTGCCACCGACCATTTAAATCCGGCCTCCTTTGCCATGCTTCCGACATCAATCAGAACACCATCTTCGATTGCCTGGGCACGGGTGTAACTTGCCACAACGGGGCCAAAGACCGATTCCAACGATGTATTCTCTGCATTTTTCATAAGGTTTCTCCCAGGGAGTAAAGTAAATATCTCAGGGAGTACCTCTTCCCCATCGGGAAGAAGAGACTCCCCAATGGGTTAAGTAAATTGCTTTAGAGCAATCCACGTTCAGCAATCGACACAGATTCACCCGCCGTCACGATAAAGTGATCCAGCACGCGAATATCCACGAGCGCCAGCGCATCTTTCAAACGCTTGGTAATCGCCTCATCCGCATGACTGGGCTCAGCGACACCACTGGGATGATTATGAAAAAACACGGCAGGCATCAGCTGGCGAACCAGGTCCTTCGCTTCTTCGCCCGATACCACACAATCGAAATGGGTATGCTGGACATTGTCAGCAGGCCCTCGAAGCGCCGCGATGGTGACACTGAGAAAGGGAATACCGTTCTCTGGTGTCACTTCACGGGCTCGATTGAGGTAACCAATGCCGTTGATATCAAGATCGAAATACTTCGGTTTTTCAGGGTTAGTTTGTCTATTAGTCATCACACATTCTCCTTGAACATTAGATATAAAAATGCCGGACAATGTGATTCCCTGACGGGAAGACGATTTCCCGGCAGGGTGAGTAAAATCAGGGAAGACCCTGATGCTGGATTGACGGTGAATCCGCGATGTCGATTACACAATCCGATGACATCTTCTTTGCCACTGAGACCGCAGTGGCCACGTACAAAGCCATTATTCCTGTGTCGCTGTGTCATCACAGACAAATTGCAGATACTTGAGCATACCCCGCGCATTGGCGAAGGCTGCGTGATCGGCGATGGTTTGATTCGGAAACCAGTCAGCAATATCGGAGGCCAATGCCGCACTGCCGCCACCCACAAACAGGACGCGGTCAAGCTCAGCACCCAATCCCAGTTTGCGGCGTGTCTCTGCGTATAGACGCTCGACCAACTCTCGCTTGGCCTCCGCCACCATCGTAGAGACATCGTGGTCTTTGCCATGCAAACGTAGACATCCAGTTTCAACAGCTCTAGCAATACTCTGTTCACCCAGCTCGTTAATATCGAACTGGGTTTGTATCTGGTTAGCGACACGGATCTTCACATTCAACATGCCGCGATTCAGAGAACCCGATGAACCGTGCACGATGCCCTGATCCTGAACCACCACATAGTCGGTGGTGCGGCCGCCGATATCGATAATGGCGACGGGTGCATTCAAACGATCAGCATCCAGGGTGACACCGTCGTCCTCTATGGTAATGACATGGTCATACCAGGCCGCCAGTGCTTCGGGTATTACATCATGAGAGACTGGCTCGATTGATCAGGGTGTGGTGTTGAAGGGAGGTTCATATGATCGCCCACACTCCTGAGTGATCGTGGAATAGTGTCAGCCTTCATGGCCTGACACTCATTGCGGAAACCCGCTAACACCAGCTGCCTAACCCATTCTTCATGGCGGCATACCGGCAATCGTTGTAATCGATGAAGGATCAGTGCCTCCAATGGCATGCGCATATCCAGATCAAGGGTGATGCTCTGCCGAGTGCCCATCAGTCACTCAACTCACCCATGCCTGGGTAATCTTCGGACTCGTAGTCACTGCCTTGAAAAACAACTGGACGGAGCGATGGGAGCCTCTCCCCGCTCAGGATGTCTTGTGGAAGTTCGCCCATCTGATCTCGGGCTTTTTCTGCACGAGCGGTGTGTTGGCGCAGGTCATCACGGCAAACACCCAGACTGTGGTACCCCTGCGGTATGGCGAAAACACGACGCACCCATCGGCCACTGGCATTCACCTGCTCCTCGAGCGTAGCGGGAAGATCAACGCCCAGGTGGCGAAAGGTCATGACTGCACACAGCATCTGGTCGAATTCCGCCAGCATCTGTGCAGCACGAAAAGCGTAGGGATTGGCAAACTGCAACGAAACACGTTGCGGATGACTGGACTTCGCGATGGCAAATTCGATGCCGTTATGCAGAGGTGGCAACGCTTCCAACTGTTCCTGGACTTGTTGCAGCTGTGATCGACTGGCAGCGATAGCCTCTTCAACTTTGATCAACCACCAATCGGCGTAAGGATCATCGAAACGCACGGCCTGCCATAAACTCCTAAGTCGATCAGCAAAACCGTTCAATCCGACAATGGCGGATTTGCCCTCCGAACTCCGGCGACCTCGTATTAAGCTTTGTGCCTGATAGGTCTGCACCGTTAACCAAACTTCGCCTTGCAGTGCGCCGATGCTGGATTCACTGTGTTCAACAACTGAAGCGTCCTGGACCGAGAGGTTGTCTGAGTTCATATCTGGGATTCCCATAGTGGTTTTCTGTACCCGCTATGAATCCATGAATCCCCTTACGACTCCACGGTATATCCAGCCGCTGATTGCCTCGCTTTTTAGATGATGGTCAATGACTGGTTCCAGTGGAACCACCAAGAAATGGAATTAAGTCAAACTAGCTTTTGTCTTCGAATCCAAGCGATTCACGGAGCTTCGCCAGTTGATCCAGACCATAAGCTCTTGAGCGTTCCCGCTCTTCAGCCGTTTTTTCTTTTTGTGCATCACTCTGAGCAGGTTCTGCCGCTTGTTTTCTCGACTGACGGGCCTCGACCACCTTGATCCCCAGGTTCGGTACAAACTCACCCTGTTGTGCTGCCTTGCACAGGGAGTGCAAGAAGCGAAGTTCATCGTAAACAGGTTTCATCCCTTTTTGCTCCGACTCCAGTCGGCCCTGGAGCTCATCTAGCAACAGTTGGCGTTCTTCTGGAGCCACCAAAGCAAGATAGCGGTCTGCCAGAATTTTCTGGTTATCCGACAGACGAGGTGGATATATGAGCGATTGATCGGAAGGTCTCCCCACCGAAGGAGCTAACGTCAGTAAGCGCCGCCATCGAGTGTATTCACGCGAGCTGAGACCAAATAGTTGCTGCATCATCTCCAATGGTGCATCGGCAACAATCATTGCTCGCTGAAGATCTTCGGACTCACGTTGACGCTGCAAGTGTTCGAGCATGGGCCAGAAAACCGCTCGGTCGAGACCGATTTTCAGGCAGCGTACGCGCAAAGCATCAGCGCGGTATAAATCGGATAGATTCATACCCTTCAGCGCTTCCAGCTCCTTGGGTCCGAAATTCATCGCTCTGAGAGCCTGCTGATCACCCTCAGCAAGGCAGCGCATCGCATATAACAATACCGCTGTTGTGAGATCGGCCTCTTTACTCGACGACATCAGCAACCTCCTCTTGAGGAAGCCACAACTCAATACCGGTGTCGTGAGCGTACCGCTTGATCGCTCGGTAGGTCTCTATCATCTGCAGCAGTAGCTGCCAATCAGGCGGGTTAAGCTGTTGCCACAGTTGGCTGCCCAAATGTCCGGGATCCAGAGTCCAGACACTCTCAAAATGCAGTCCTGCATCTTGCGATGCCAGCGCCTGATGAAGAATGGACGTATCGTCTAAAAACGGTAGGAGACGATCGACTGGTGCCACAGTGATTTCGGAACAGGCCGCCAGTTGCCACCAAAGGGTAGATACCAAGCCCAACATATCCGGGTCCAGGGTATCGTTGAAATCCTGTGGGGGCACATCACATAACAAAAATCCGAGCCCCTGTTCGGGCAGGGATAGGACGCAGTCGCCCAATCCATGATGATGAGCAATCTCGCTGGCAGACTCCCAAAGCCGGTGCCTTAATGACTGCAAATCAGGCTTATCATCTGACGCCTCAGCTAATGGAGGCTCTGGCAATATGATTTCTTCGACGTTGCCGTAATCAGGCTTTTTTTCACCCGCCCCCTTCGATGATTTTTCCGATTTGGTACTCTTCCGCAGCTCCTTATCAGTCTCATTGTCTTCATCTGCAGTCGAGGTATTTTCATTGTCCTGATGTTCAGCGAGCTCCGTGTTAAAGAGATGGTCAAAAGGCTTGCCCACTAGCTGGGCTTCCACGGCCAGATGAATGACCTGTTGATTGTGTTCTGACTCAACAGCCAGCTCATTTTCCAGCGCGGTTCGCAGCAGTTGATTGTCCCATTCAGCGCAATCATGACGGCGGCATAATTCACCAAAGACCTCATCAAACAGGTGCTCGTCACCAAGGCCCAGATGGCACCAAAGCTCACGAGTGGCCCGTGCCAGAGCGCGAATCTTTTCAATCGGAGGGCGGCCCAGTCCGGCACTCAGGGCCTTGGGCATTACCGGCCAAAGGGTATCGACTGCGTACCCCACTGCTTGCTGGCCGGAAGAGCGGAATCGCCCGTAACCAGGCTTTGGGCTTCCCGGCCTGCCGCCGAATCAGTCTGCGCGCTTAGATTCATGATTCCCACCCACACCTTGCGATTCAGCCTTCTCCTCGACCCCATAAAAGATCTCTGGATGCCGAACCATGGTCGCCCGTGGAACGGGTTTCAACCGGCCATCTGATAAGCCTGCAATAGCGCGAGTATACCGCTCGATCTGAGTCGCCATTAGCGGTCTCGCGTAGCGGTGATTACCGGCAATCTGATACAAGTAGGAAACAGAATCATTGCAGGCGACGGCAACTTCTGCGCGTTCCCTCTTCGTTGCCACTTTGAGAAAGTCCTTTAGCTCCATGCGCAGAAACATTAGCACCATGCAAATCATTCAACATTAACCTAGCACCCACTTTATGTTTATCACTCTGCTAAATATTCTGATAAAGTGTTTCGCATGATGCGAAAAGTTAACCAGATTCGGCTCCACAATCTTGAAATTCTGATTACCGAAGCGGGGTCTGCCGCCAAGCTCGCGCGCGCGGCGAAAACCAATAGCTGTTACCTGAGCCAGGTTCGTAATCAACTACCCACAAAGAAAGGTACTCCTCGTGCGATCGGCGACGACTTGGCTGAAAAATTAGAAAAAGCCACAAAAAAGCCCCAAGGATGGATGGATATGCCGCACACAGACAGGGCAAGCCCTGACGAAGAAAACAATGCCTTCGACGGCCCAGATCTACACAGCCTGCTCCCATTGATCTCCTGGGTTCAAGCGGGGAACTGGTACGAAATATCTGAAAGCTTTGCCCCGGCCTATGGCGCTGAATTGTTACCCTGCCCGGTAAAATGCAGCCAGGATTCTTATGTTCTGCGGGTACGTGGATCCAGCATGGAACCCAAGTTCCACGAAGGTGACCTGATTTTTGTCGATCCCGATGTCTCGCCGGATCACGGAAAATACGTGGTCGTAAGGCTTGATGACTCAAATGAAGCGACTTTCAAGCAGTTGATCTTTGAGGAAGGGAAACAGTATTTGAAAGCCCTCAACCCCAACTGGCCCAATCGAATAATCGAAGTGAATGAGAAGGCCACAATCTGTGGGGTTATTGTCTTCAAGGGAGAAGTTGTCTAAACGCTGGTCGTCAAATAATTCTCCCAACCAAATGAGGACAAACTAGTGATCAGTACAAACAACGGTAAAAGAATAACAACCTTGATTAATCGAAAAACATTGTTGGCAATGATCCCACTTTCAGACCGTGCCATTTACGACATGGAAAAACGCGGAGAATTTCCACGGCGCATCGTTCTGACGAGCCGTAAGGTGGCCTGGGATTTAGCTGAGCTTGAACGCTGGATCGAGGAGCGAAAACAGTCCAGCGATAAAGCCATCAGACCAGGTTCTACTACCACGCCAGAGATTCCATCCGAAGTAAAGTGACTGCCATCGCAGATGGCATGTTTAGCTCCTCGTAAGTTCGTCGATCAAATCAAACCCTGCTTGTTTAATCATGTAGTCAGCAATTTTCTGACTAGCATCTCGAAGCCTTGTCATAGACGGGTGAATATAGTGAGCATCAACACCCTCCCTTGCGTGACTCAGTAACTCATCTACAAGTACGGAATTAATGTCTAGTTCCGTCCCAATAGATTTATACGTTCGTCGGAGGTCATGATTGGTAACAGATTTACCTGTTTGGCTTTTAACGATATCACGGACTGCCTTGGTATCTCTGTAATATCCTCGCCCTCCCATGCCAGGGAACAAGTACTCAGTGTCTTCAGGCAAATAATCTTGATGGTTACGAACGATTGCTGCGGTCACCGTATTTAGGGGTAGCTCTACTTGGTCGCCCCCTTTTTTTATAATGTTGAACACTAATCTATTGAGATCAATTCCCTTCATTCGGACAGTCATCGTCCCAGTTCGTCTTACACCGGAAAACAACATGAATAACAATGCATCACGGCCATTACGATAAGCGGATGTATGATCATGCTCTCGAAGTTTTAAGACAGACTTCAGATATGGCTTAAAATCAGCATCATCTAACCGACCAGTACAGCGATTGGTACGATTAATATTTACACCCAGCTGCTTCATTGCGCGGCTAACCGGATTTCGGATAAAGATATCCGAATCGTCGTATTTGGTCTGCGCCCAATTCCAGATCGACCTAAGAATACGCATAGCGCAATCGAGCTGGGTTTTACCACGACCCACTTTCTGGAGATAATCTGGGATACATCTGGGATGCAAATGGAAGTAATTTTTGCATCCAAAGAGAAATCTTGAGTAACACCAGAATTGCCTTCCACAGACAGAATATAGAGTTAAAGCCCTTTATATCAACAACATAGAGAGCTTTAATCTACTTTACGGAACGTCATTAAACGTCGAGAAATGAGTATAAGGTCTGAATTCAAAATCCGATGCTAGCGATAGCGTGCCGGTTCAAGTCCGGCCTCCGGTACCATCTCACTTTTGCCCACTAAAAACACTCATCCAATAAAATCATTTATTACCCTATACGAAAAAAGTAACTTACCTCGAAACACGCTTTTCCTCTGCCGCTCACCAAATCAAATGCTTTCTTCACTTCGCAAGTGTCTGCGGCACACACCAAAACTACCCCGATCTCGCAAGGGAGAATACATTTCTGTGGCGATTTTTTTCTGTTCAACAAATACCGTCCCTCTATTCACAAGCGCGAATTCATTAGGCGTTTGCTTGAAGAAAACAACAAAAACTTAACCGGGATCAACTAGCTAAGCTTTTCAGTTACCCGGAAGCAAACAAAAAGAAGTGCCACACAGTCGTTGGCGAGCAACGAAGCGACACGGACGACTAGCGTCCATCTCTCACTTGTGCGACAGCCAAATTCGACCAGCAGATTGGATTGATGGGCGCATAAAAACCCCCGCAGGATTCGATTTCCTATCGAGTGATGATGCGGTAGACGTTCAGTTTTCCTCCACAAATACCCAGATGATTGCACAAGTTGCTGGCGAGCGGCAGTAAAATAAGGATTACTCTTCGAATTCTTCCCTAAACTCTTTAATACCCTGAATCACCTTACACTCGTACTTTGGAAACTCTTCTATGAATTCAGAGACTTGGTATTCGTCTTCATCACCTTCCACTTCAACAGACCCCGACTCTTTATAGGAACATCCCTTCCTTACACAGAACTCCTCCAAATAGGGGTCATAGTCAAGGATGATATAATTTCCAAGTCCCGAGTTGTGGAGACTGTAATAGATTCGCTTCGAAACTATCATTTAAAAACCCTCTCAATTAATAACACCCTGTGATTAGCGGTGGATACTACCGGGGAGAGCGGTATTAACGACTCCGACACTATTGCCAGCACCGACTTTGCCTGTGATTGAAATTGGCTTTGCGACTTAAATGAGAGGCTAAACGCAGAGGCTGGCAAGGTGACTACGCTGGAAGTCTTCCAGGTGAATTAAGACGCCAAACCCAAGGACCGTACACTGACCTGAAAAGTTCAGCATTCAGAGAAAGGAGATGAGCCATATACTACAGTATAGTACAGTATAGTACAGTCCCGCGTTTAGCGGCCCAGTTTACAGCAATCGCAGGGCAATCAGCCCCATTCTCTTATGAACGCCCTTATTCAACCGCACTTCTTCCCAGGCATTTATATGAATTCAATCAAAAGGATTGTACAATGTATCACTGCTTATTGATCTCATCCTTCGCTCACTGACGCCCGTCATTCATTTCCGTGAGCCTTTGCACTTTGACCTCAACTTCAGCAGCTAACAAAAAACGCAACTATGCTAAAAACGCAACTATGTTAAAAACGCAACTATGTTGAGGACGTGCCATGAAGCCACTTGTGGTATTAATCGAGCGTTATACGACAATTTCCCGGGCATGATCTGATTAAGGTACCTACAATGTGGTCATATTCAAAAAAAATTCGCTTTCTGAAAGCAGCAATGACATTTCTTCTCGTATCAATGTCCGCCAATGTGTTATCTCAAGAGGAGGCCTTAACCGAGAGACCTGCAAACGCACACTTAAGCGCCTATGGTAACCGCTGGGTTTGTGATCGAGGTTTCCAGGATATAAACAAAAAATGTGTGGCTGTTGAGCTACCGCAAAATGCCTATCTGGTCCCCGATGGGACTGACTGGAAGTGCGATAGAGGCTTTAGGAAAGAGAAACACAATTGTTTTCGTGTTGAGGTGCCACCCAATGCCTACCTGATCGATGCTCAATATGGGAAAGGTTGGGAATGCATGCGCGGATTCAACGAAGAAAAAAACAAATGCGAGAAAATCAACGTACCTCCCCATGCCTATCTTGTCGAATCCAACAATAGCCGCGGATGGGAATGTGAGCATGGCTTTAGGCCGGAAAATGGAAAATGCGTAGCCATTATTGTTCCACTGAATGCCTTTTCAACCGGAGACCCTTATGGCAAGGGGTGGAATTGCAAACGGGGCTATCGGGAAAAGGATGAGGCTTGCGTCGCTATTCATGTACCGCCAAACGGCTTTCTGGACAGCTTTGGAAAAGATTGGCAATGTGAACGGGGTTATCGGAAAACTGCACAAGCATGCATACTGATTGAATTACCAGAACACGGATACATGGACTCATCAGGAAACGATTGGCGTTGCCTGCGCGGCTTTAAAAAATCGGGTAAATCGTGTGTTGCCCTGGATGTTCCTGTTAATGCGCATATAGATTATTCAGGCAATAATTGGGCATGTAACAGGGATTTTCGCAGACGCGGCACGGATTGTAAAAAAATATAGCCGAGAATCAAACCAGCTTAAAGAAATTTTGCAGAAGCGCATTTATGAAAATCTTTCGCAAGCAACCTATCATCGAACCCATTCTACTCACAGCGATGCGTGTATCGACATTTGAAAATGATTGCCTGCTGACAAATGCAAGCGGCTTTTTCTTCGAACGCGAGGGAAAACTGTTTTTGGTAACAAGTCGTCATGTAATGATCGACGCCCCCAGCAAACACTACCCCGATCGCTTGGAAATCGAACTCAACACAGACGCTGAAAACCTGACGAAATCCATTGGGTATTCAATTTCACTATACCGCAATGGCAAAGCCCTGTGGAACCAGGCCGAGGACGGGGGCGGCAATGTTGACGTTGCGGCCATCGAGGTAGATCGTACAACCCTGCCAGAAGAAGCGATCTTCCAGGCCTTTAAAATTAAGCACTTCCAAGCGTCCTATGAACAGGTTGAAATCGGCTCAAATCTCTTGATTGTGGGATTCCCCTTGGGTTTTCATGACACTTTGCATCATATGCCTGTGGCACGCCACGCCGTTGTGGCGTCTTCGTTCGGCATGCGTTTTCAAGGTGAAGGTTATTTTCTTACTGATGCCCGAACTCACCGAGGAATGAGTGGTGCCCCTGTTGTTATGCGTGTTTCGGAACAGGATACCAGCTTTGGTGATCTGCCTTGGATATTGCTGGGCATCCATTCAGCCAGATTTGATGTGGGATCACGTGACCTTGCCATTGATGAAGCACTAGGTCTGAACTGTGCCTGGTACGCCGATATTCTGCTGACCCTCACCGAAGACCGACAATAAATTTCGCTATTCGTCAGTTTAGAGGCACTCCCTCAATAAAGCTGATACCCTTCGTTACTTATGGTCGGCCATATTGCGCTCAGATGCACCTTCGGCTGGCGTGAGCAATGAATTTTCTTTGTCGCGTTTTGTATCAATCTCAGCATAACGGATCGCGTCTTTCAGGTTTTCATACTCGTATTGCTTGTAGAAATACACCATTTTCGGCACACATTTAATGCCGTATCGCTCCATTAACGCCATGTCATCTTCGTTCATTTGGATCTCTCCCTGGTAAGCGCATTTTTACTGCATTATTAGAGCTTCCACCCGATATCGAACTATTTAGCTATTTGCCCTTCGGCGAATAACCTATTCAAATCAATTTGCCACAACTGGCGATTCCGCCCACTCTGCAATGTACTGCCTTAATGTCAGGTGATCCTGATTGAATCTTCGGATTCCATCACTCAGTTTCTCTGTTGCCATCGCATCTTCATTCATCATCCATCGGAAAGTCGTCTCATCCATCGCGACCTTTTCCATAGCCAGCTGCCTCGCCTCTGATACGTCAAGCCGACGCGAAATCTTGTCTGATTGTTTTGCCAGTTCATCTAACAATTGAGGACTTATTGTCAGCCGGTCACACCCGGCAAGCGCCAGGACCTCTCCAATATTTCTGAAGCTGGCCCCCATCACCAACGTTTTGTAGCCAAATTTTTTGTAATACTGATAAATTCTGGTTACTGATTTTACGCCAGGATCATCTTCTGGAGAAAAGTCTTTACCCGTTGAAGCCTGGTACCAATCGAGAATCCGCCCGACAAACGGGGAAATAAGGTATACCCCCGCTTCGGCACAGGCCACCGCCTGAGGGAAACCAAACAAGAGCGTCAGGTTACATTGAATGCCCTGCTTTTCCAGCACCTCAGCGGCTTTGATACCTTCCCATGTGGACGCAATTTTTATCAACACTCTCTGCGAATCGATACCCGCCGCCCGATAGAGCTGAATGAGCTGCCTGGCTTTAGCGATAGTGCCTTCTGTGTCAAAGGAAAGTGAAGCATCGACTTCCGTCGATACTCGACCTGGTACTCTTTTTAAAAGCTCTGTGCCGAAGTTTACCGACAGTCTGTCCATCGCCAGGCTAAGCCAGTCTGCGGGAGCCTGCAATTTCCCATAACTGACCGCGTCCTCCACCAAATGCTGGTATTCAGCCATTTTGGCCGCCTTCAGGATAAGAGAGGGGTTGGTGGTGCAGTCCTGAGGTTGATAGGCGACAATCGAATCGATATCTCCCGTATCCGCAACGACTGTTGTGTATTCTTTAAGTTGGTCGAGTTGAGTGCTCATTTACGCGAAGCCCTGTCTTTACAGATTTTCAATTCCATCATCGGTAGTTGAAATGGTCCGACACCGATTCACTTCCTGGATCATAGTGTAGCTCAAGGCGATACAGGTAACGACCCCATAATTAAAGCGTGCTTATCCATAGCTCAAATCATCGATTCATCGATGACCTCAATCCAATGTTGCACAGGTACATCGGCCTTGGTCGCCAGGTGCATCTGACAACCGACGTTTGCCGTTACGATGCGCCCGGGATTGTCCACGGTGAGCGCCCGGAGTTTATTTTCCAATAATTGTTGGCTCAGTTTCGGCTGTAACAGCGAATAGGTTCCCGCCGAACCACAGCATAAGTGCCGGTCTTTGGTCTCTGCGAGGTTAAACCCTGCGTCAGAAAGGATTCTGTCCACACTATCGGGCAACTGCTGTCCGTGTTGTAAACTGCAGGGGCAATGGACTGCGGTTTTCTGGCCTTTATCTTTCAATCGCAACGCCGATAGATCCTCAGCACCAATGATTTCGCTCAGGTCTTTGGTCATTGCGCTGATCGCTCTGGCTTTTTCCGCATACGCCGGATCCTTGGCTAACAGCTGACCATAATCCTTAACCATTGTACCGCAGCCTGACGCGCTGATGACGATGGCTTCGGCCCCTCCCTCAACCACCGGCCACCAAGCGTCAATATTGCGACGAAAAAACGTGAGTGCCTCCTCGTGTTCTGACAGGTGGTAGCTCATTGCGCCACAACACCCGGCTTTGGGCGGTTCGACCAGGGTAATACCCAGTTTGTCCAGTACCCTCGCGGCGGCAGCATTGGTATTGGGTGTTGCGCCAGGTTGAGCGCAACCGGCCAAGGCCACCATGATCCGGCCTTGACGTGTTTGGGGCCAGGGAGACGGTTTTTGCTGGAGCGGAATCTTGGAGCGCACATAAACAGGCAATAGCGGACGAAGCAACTGCCCCAAGCGTAAGAGGAAGATAAAACGCTTGGGATAGGGCAACACCTGACGAAGCCCCCAACGCAGCATTCGCTCTAGCATGGGACGACGCTGTTGCCGCTCCACCCTATGGCGACCTATATCCACCAGGCGCCCATACTGCACACCTGAGGGACAAGTGGTTTCACAGGCACGGCATGATAGACACCGATCCAGGTGTTTACGGGTTTTAGCTGTGGCCGAGCCCTCTTCCAGAAGCTGTTTGATCAGGTAAATACGACCACGGGGACCGTCGCGTTCATCACCCAGTTCCTGGTAGGTGGGACAGGTCGCTGTGCAAAAGCCGCAGTGCACGCAACTGCGGATAATGGCTTCGGCTTCCTGGCATTCTGACGTATCGCGATACCGTGGGTGTAAATGTGTTTTCATAATGGACCAAATTCGGCTAAAGCCAGCTGTACAACCGCCCCGGATTAAACAGACGGTCCGGATCAAAAGTTTCTTTTAATCGCTGGTGGATGGTTTTTAGCGGTTCCGGCAACCCGGGAAAGACCTCACCATCGCGGTCACCGTGACGGAACACACTCACCTCACCACGTCCACGGGGAACCAGAGCATTTAACTGTACGAGATTGTAGTCAGGGCCACGCAGCCAGCGCTGGGCGCCACCCCAGTCGATCAACCAGTCAGCCTGAGGCAACATCGGCTCCAGACTGCTGCCCACGGAGAAACGCCACAGCGGCGATTCTCCGGCGAAAAAATCCAACTGCTGCTCTCGCAGTTGCAACCAGAATGCCTCCCCGCTTTCCATTATTCGGGTATCGGGGTAATCACGGCTAAACTGATTAGCCGCCTGCTTTACCGCATTTCGCGCACCCTGAAAGCGTAGATACAATTTGCTTTGCAACCAGCAAGCACCGGTTAGAGGCAGCGGGCGTGCCGATAGCTTGTTCATAACCGCGATCGCGTCCCGAACAGTGTCAATCTCGCTCACTAGCGTCAATGTGGCAGCGGGTTTCGGCAATACCTTGAGCGAGATCTCTGTGATAATGCCGAGGCAACCCATGGTACCCGCCATAAAGCGGGAGACATCGTAGCCGGCTACATTCTTCATGACCTGTCCGCCGAAACGCAAGTGTTCGCCCCTGCCGTTAATCAGTCGAAGCCCCAGAACCATGTCGCGCATCGAACCCGACCAGGGCCGCGACGGCCCGGACTGATTGCAAACCAAAGTGCCGCCGATGCTGGCATCACCACCAAATCCGGGAGGTTCAAAAGAGAGCATTTGTCCCTTTTCCTCCAACACGGCTTCTATGTCGGCGAGCGCTGTACCCGCCCGGGCGGTCAATACCAACTCGGCGGGCTGGTAGTTGACAATACCCTGGTGGTCCGACAGGGATAAAGTCTCCCCCCGGGGCTTGCGACCGTAGAAGGATTTACTGCCACGACCTGTGATATTCAGTGCTTTGCCGTCGGCTTTCGCATTCTTCACTTGCTCTACAAGTTGGGTACTGATATCGGACATGGGTACAGGGTGTCACCTTTGCGTGGTGGAGCGATTCCTCTCGGAAGGATCGCTGGGTTGATCGTTGGGTTCTGCATGGGGATCCAATGCCCGATATTCCTGGCAGTGTTTTAATACCGGAATGCCCTTGCCGGGGTTGAGCGTCCCGGCCGGATCAAAGGCCGCTTTGATACCGTGGAATTGCGCCAATTCCAGGTCGGTAAACTGCACAGCCATCTGGCGAAGCTTTTCAACACCCACCCCATGCTCGCCGGTAATACAACCACCGACTTCGACACAAAGTTCCAAAATCCTGCCACCGAACTCCTCGGTTTTTTCAAACTCTCCAGGGATATTGGCGTCAAACAAAATTAGCGGATGCAAATTGCCATCACCGGCGTGAAAGACATTGGCCACCCGCAAGCCATAATGCCCGGACATCTCTTCCATCTGCTCCAAAACATACGCCAACTGCCCGCGGGGAATGGTTCCATCCATACAGTAGTAATCCGGGGAAATGCGCCCTACTGCCGGAAAAGCCGATTTTCGCCCTTTCCACAATAACTCCCGCTCGGCTTCGCTGTGGGAAATCCGGGTTGAGGTAGCACCCCGCTGCCGGAAAATCTGCTCGACTTTGTGGGTATGTTCTTCCACTTCCTCTGCGGAGCCATCCAGCTCACACAGCAAAAGCGCTTTGGCATCTTTCGGGTAACCGGCCTTACAGAAATCCTCGGCGGCGACAATGGCATGACTGTCCATCATCTCCAGCCCACCGGGAATTATGCCGTTGGATATGACGGCACCAACCGCATTGCCCGCGTTTTGAACGTTGTCAAATGCCGCCATCACCACCTGGGCTTTTTCCGGTGCGGGTAACAATTTGACGGTGATTTCTGTAATGACTCCCAGTAGTCCCTCGGAGCCGTTGATCAGCGCCAGGAGGTCAAATCCGGCACAGTCCAGCCCTTCACTGCCGATAGTGACCTTTTCCCCTTCAACGGTAATCATCTCCACCTTCAGCACATTGTGCACAGTCAGACCATATTTAAGGCAATGCACGCCACCGGAGTTCTCCGCCACATTGCCGCCGATGGTACAGGCGATCTGGGAAGAGGGATCAGGCGCGTAGTACAGGCCATAAGGGGCCGCGGCCTCACTGATGCTGAGATTGCGCACTCCGGGCTCCACCCGCGCCGTCCGGCCCAGAGGGTCGATCTCCAAAATACGTTTGAATTTGGCCAACGACAGCACCACGCCGTCCGGGTGCGGCATTGCCCCGGCACACAGACCGGTACCCGCCCCGCGTGCCACCACCGGCACCCGATAGCAGTGGCAGATATGCATCACCCGTTGCACCTGATCAACGGTTTCCGGCAATACCACCAGCATGGGCTGCTCGCAGTACACGGACAGGCCGTCACACTCATAGGGTCGCAGGGTTTCCGGGTCATCAATCACAGACTCCGGCTCGATAAACGCTCTAAACAGGGCCGCCAGACGGGGGTGACTGGGCACAGTATGGGAGGAGTCTATAGCACTATCTGTATTCACTGGATGTAATCACCGGGTTGTATTCATTCAGCTGTATTCATTGGGTATTCGCTATCGACCTGTGAAAAAGCGATGGTTACCGCACAAACCGTGTATCAACGACTCACCATGCTGTTCATAACCAACTCATAACCAACCGATCAGCACGGTTTCAAACAACATTGCAAACCCGGACGATGACCGATGTCGCCAGAGTGTTCTATCCTAGCCGGACAAGTGCTATTATCAACTGGTTTTTCCAGTGGTATGACCAGTTTTATAAACACAATTTTGATTATTTGGGCTTTTTATCCTCTTAATAATAGCCTACTTCAATCAGTATTCCCTGGACTCTCCCACGTGGTATTACCAGTTGAAGAAGCAAAATCTACCGGCCTATCAGGAGGTCGCACGCCGCCTTGAAGACTTGATTCTCGACGGCACCTTGCAGCCGGGACAAAAGATGCCCTCGGAACGCCAACTGGCGGAGCGGCTCAAACTGTCGCGCCCCTTGATCCGGGAAGCCCTGAAGGAATTGCGTGGACGTGGCATTATCGAAACCCACCACGGCCAGGGTTCATTTGTGGTGGGCATGGTGCCGGGCGGCCCGGATAGAAACGCCCTCATGCACCTGTTTAAAGACCATGCCCGCACCCTCTACGATCTGCTGGAAGTCAGGGAGCTTCTCGAAAGCCAGGCAGCCTACTTTGCCGCTTCGCGGGCCACTGACGAAGACCGCTATCGTATCACCAAGGCTTTTAACGCAATGGCAGACCCGACCCCCAACAGCGAAGAGCCCCAAGTGGATGCCAAGAGGGACCACGATTTTCACCGGGTGATTTCAGAAGCTTCCCACAATCCGGTACTGGTACACACGCTGCAAAGCCTGTCGCAATTGATGCTCCATTCGGTACTGGCGTCGGTCAACAACCTTTATCACCGACCCCAGCAAAAAAACAAAATCTTTCAACACCATCGACAGATTTATCAGGCAATCATGGACAGAGCGCCAGAGAAGGCCCGAGAGGCTGCCAGCCTGCATATCCGGGAAGTCAGAGACAGCCTTCAAGACATTGAGCGAGAGGAACAGAGGCTGGTCCGCGCGGAAATGTGGTCGAAAGAATTAAAGGTATAATATCCAATGAACCTCAGACAGCAGCGACTTTAGCTGCTGTCCTCAACCTTCGGGGGGGGAGGGGCAGAATTAGGCTCTCAGCACTTTGCCCGAATGTGGCAAACAATCACTGGAGAGCCAATTGAAATACAGCAAACGTCACTATCGCGACGTATTCCACATATGGCGCACTTCAGATTTCTCTTTGTCGATTTTATGGCCCACCAACCCCGCCCACAGCAAAACCCCTGAGCACTGCTCGACGGTCGTGGTGGGCACCAGAAAATCACTGAGCGGGTTATTGGAGTTTTCGTTGGGCAATATAAAAGACCACATCTTCAGCGAGCCATTGCTGTTTTCCGTCAGTATGGATTTAAAAAACGCGTTGGGGATGGGCAGGCTCACGCCTTCACCACCCTGGGGGCCGATACTCTGCACCTCCAGATCAAAGTCAAAAATAGGACCGCTGCAGACATAGGTCTCGAAAATATCGGGCTGTTCATTGAGTTCCCGAACCGCCATCTCGAGTTTTTTCCAGATGTTGCGATTGAACTGCGGGGCCTGGGGACACATGTTGGAGAGCAGGAAGGTCTCGCTGTTCAGCAGCTCGGTCTCGCGCTGGTCCGCGCTGGCCACCAGGTGGCCACGGTCGTAGCCGGAACCTTCATAGTCCACCAGGTCCGCGCGAAACAGCTCGGGAACTCGATAATCCGGACGAAAATTGTCAGCCCGATCCAGGCTGGCCTTTTCGGGATCGACGATCTCCAACGCCCACTTTGCTTGCCGGAAATAGTAGGAATACCCCACCATATAGTGACGGTTAACCAGAATTTGATCGGCGGCGGGCATACCGTAGCGCGTTTCCCGTCTGCCTCCGAAGAGATTTTCCATTATTGTCCTTCCATTTAATTGAACATGAAGACTGATCAGGTGATATCAGAGCATCCTGATCTGAGATTAAAAAATTCCCCCCCCGAAATCGGAAGGCCTTCTCCAGCGGCAAAAATTGGCTCGACTTGCACCGGCTCACAGCTTCTGTGCATCAAGGGCTCTCCCAAAATATCCGCGAGTGCAGGTATCAAACCCGGGTGTTCAGATTGCCCCTTATGGTGCTCCCAATAGATCAGGTAATCTTTTTCCACCACCAGTATGCCGCCATCGATGGATTCCGGACGCCTCGGCAACCAGTCCGCCACGGCCGTCACCAGCCGATCACGGAACTCACTTTCGTCCCACGCCTCGCGACGTCTTGCCATATACAACCGGGTAGTCCCCGAACGCCAGTTGGCCGAACGCTCAAGCAGATAATAGGGAGTGTTCACTTGGTAGTCCCCATTCCAGGCCACTGGAAAGGCAGAGCGGCTACAGGGAATATCAGATTGACTATCAAAATTAAAGACGGTGGAATGGAGGGCGCCGTAGGCACGCCCCACTGCTACCTCTCGATCCGCTCGTTCGTAAGCCGCTTGCGAGGGGTAAGCCACCAGAGCGATTTCATCCGGCACGACATTATCATGCGCTGTCGGGATGGCAGGCAGATAGGCTGCCAATCCCAAGGGCTCCATCAGCTGAATGGTAACCGGCATGAAAATGCTGCCGAGTTTTTGCTGAAATTCTTTGATCCTGTTTCGATAGCGCTCAGTGCGCCACCCCTGCCACACCCGAATCCCGGAGGGATGGCAGACATGCTCAGTGCCCTCACTGCCTAAAATATCGCCTGATACCGCCATTATTTGCACCCTTTTGATTGTTTTCTATACAAAAATAGACTTTAAGTCAGGCCATTTGTCCGCTGGAGAACTATCCATCAAAGTTTTTGAGAGCGCAATTAGAAAATCCGATAGTGGGTATTGGAAAACAAAATTGCGACACACCAAAAGGCTTTTTACTATGGCAGTGCAATCAACGACACCGCACTCAATCTTGGAAGGAGCCCCTCGATGATTACGGGCATTTATAAATCCATTGTCAATAGCACCTGCGTGGATGTGGAAGTGGAACTTTTTATCGGCAGCGCTCAAAAACACGGCAGTTTTGGCACCCGTCGGCTGAGCATTAAGGCAGGCGAGGCTCAAGATGTGGAAATCGGTGATCTGCAGCATGGTTTTCTGGACGGTGTCAGCGTTACAGCGGAGGTGAACGGCACAATAATTCGCCAGGAGCAAAAGGTTCACGGCATTAATTGTGATTTCTCAAAGCAACTCAACAGCTGCTGCGGTTTGGAGATAGGCGATCTGCTACCCCCCAGTCTGACAGCGTTCTAAGCGCCAGTTTACACACTAGGAACCGGTTCCAGGAGGGAAAAACGCCGGAGGAACGGACCACCTGGCCACAGGGACGTGGCCCTTATGTATAATGTGGCGCACGAGGTGTCACAAGATAGGGACATTGGGCGTTCGGGGAGGGGTTGATGGCCTGGACAGGTAAGGGACGTGGCACGACAAGAAGAAATGTCATTAGGAGCGTCTCGCCACCATGAATCTCGCACAAGCCAACTTGCTTCGCCTGGATATCAAGTGTTTCAAAGCCTTTCTGGCCGTCGCAGAATACAAAAACTTCACCCTGGCAGCTGATAAGGCAGCCATGACCCAGAGCGTTGTCTCCCAACATGTTGCCAAACTCGAGGACCAGATAGGCCATCCGCTGTTTGTACGCACTGGCAAGCAAGCCCTGCTGACAGAGGCGGGCGAACATGTTCTTCGCTTTGTACAAAACCTGATGGACAATGTGTCCGACCTGTTTGGCGAGATCAACAAGGATCAGGAGGCGATTGAGGGGCTTGTGCGCTACGCGATGCCGCCGAGCTGTATCCTGTCACCGCACTTCCCGATGCTCCTGGAGCGCCGACTGGACTTCCCCGAGTTGGAACTCAAGGTTGAACTGACCCCAAACGAAGACGTCTTCGACGCTGTCGTCAGCACCCGGTATGACTTTGGGTTTGTCACAGAGAGAATTGAGAGCCCTTACCTCAGATATCGCCCTTTCTGTGAGGAGGAGTATATTGCGGTCTCCGCGAATAAATCCCAAATCGACAGTCTTTGTGAAGACAACCTGCTCGATCAAAAATATATCTCCTACCCGGGCATGAATACCTACGTCAATTTCTGGTTACGTCACTGCTTTCCCCACCGCCATAACATCACTGACCGCTCACTGCATCACGCCGGTGAAATCAACACCATCGAAGGCGCGATCCTGATGGTGCGCGGCGGCCTGGGGCTGTCGGTATTTCCCCGTCACTGTGTGCAGGCCTATATCGAATCCGGCGAGCTTTTTGAATACCAGCGAGTGGGGCTGGAGCCGCTACTTAACGCCATCTATATCGTCACCCTTAAAACCGAGACAGTACCCAAGCGTGTGGAAACCGTGATTCAGTGGTTCCTGAACATGCACCCGGAATACCAACAAGAACAACCCGTTACATAACCCAATTAGTCAACCAGGACGTTGCCCATGAATACTTTTTCCAACCTCCCCTTCCCGGTCATTGCCGATAACGGCGACGCCTGGAGCACGCCCGCCTGCACCAAAGAAAGCCTGTGGTCAGCGTTAGGGGCCGGCGCCCAAGGCTTGTGCCTGAATGTCTTCGCCACCAAAGACGCGCAACTGGTATGCACTCCGGTGGCCATCCCCGAACTGACGCAGGCCCAGGTACAATCGCTGGATGCCGGAAAGAGCTGGCGCTCCTCACTACTGGATGATGAAGGGCAACCAACCGGGGACAAAGGCGAGGATAACCCGTGGGCGCACATCGATGCCAAAACCCGTAAAATCTTTCACCCGACGATCGCCGACTGCCTGCAGCAGTTTGGCCGTCGAACTGCCCTATACTTGAGGCTGCCCAGCGAGGCGGACGAGCACCTAATCAACAACCTGCTCGCGCTGTTGCGATCCTTTGGTTTGTCGCGACGCGTCATGCTGATTGCCACCCCGGCTACCGTTCCCATGATTCGGGCGTCAGAGCCCCGGGCTCCAATAGCTCTGGATGTGACACAACAGCCGTTAAATATGGCGTCGCTGGACAAGGCTATTACAATGGAGCCCCAGTGTCTGTACGCCTATGCCGAAGACTTCGTCGTGGCAAGCAACCAGGCCGATCTGGTTAACCTGGTTCACAACGCAGACCTTCGCTGGTTGCTATCCACCCAGAAAACCTTCCGACCCACCAATCTTCGCCTGCAGCAATTGGAGGAGTCCCGAAGTTCTATTACAGGCCTGATTGTACCGGGAGTACTCCCGACCATCGAAACCTTGACTCCCCCGGCAACCGTTCTGGCCGACAGTTTCGACGGCACTGATCTCAACAGCGATCAATGGACTGCCGGTTACAGCCATGCCAATCAAGACACCCAAATCTATCAGAATGACGGCTTTACCATCCAGATCCGGCAAGGCGGTAGCTACTCAGGAGGCGCGGCTGTCACCAAGCTGCCAATCCACGGCGATTTTGATGCCCAAGTGGATTTCGAGGTCGCCCATCCCCACCAGGGCACCACCTTCGAGATGGCCGCCATCAGTATCGATCCGGGCTACCTGCATATGGACAACGGCAACCTGGACTCAAGGAGCGTCAACCTGACCTTTGATGTCCATGGCGCACCGCCCTACGCCTCCAGCGAGCGGGACGAAAACGACGGCTTCCGCTGCGGATGGAACAACGGCTACAACCTGACCAAAGTGGGCGATGTGATCCACGACGGTAACGATATTAAGATTGAGCCCTGGACAGCCTCATCGATCAATATGTACAACAAATATGGTCGCGATGTCGGTTATGGCAAAGCTGATTCACCGACCGGCACTCTGCGCCTGGTTCGCCACGGTCAGGTGTTCAATACCTACTACAAGGACAAGTTTAATGCCGCCTGGGTCTGCTCCGGCAGTGTACTGGTCCAGAACATACACGACGATGCTTTTATTCGCCTGGCGGCGAAGCACTGGAAGAAATCGAATCCGGAGCCACCTCACAACAAGGTGACATTCAGGAACTTTGTGCTGCGCCAGTACTAGCGGATACATTCTATAAGGAAATGCCCTATGTCGACCCTCGAAGAAATCAAACTGGTTCACGAGGTTAAAAACTGTGATACCTGTGCCTGGTTCTGGGGCGGGATACCGCCCTACGGGCCCTACCCGGCTTTCGATTGGAAAAAAACCTGCCCCAAGGCCATCCTGGATCATCCCCCACAAACCGAAGATACCCTTCCGATTCGCTGGACGACTGCGGAAGGCGTGGGACAAAAGCTGGTCGAACCGGCGGTGCTACGCGGTTGTCGCAAAGCACCGATCATGACCATAGGCATCAACCCCAATTTAACGGCCTATTTTCCCAGCCAACAAGGTGCAACCTGGGCCTACCCCTGGTTTGAACAGGACGCCAACTACGCCTATTACTACCGTCACGCCAGCGTCTACCAGGAAAGTCTGGACCTGGAGGACATTCAAACACACCTGATACCGGAGACTGAGTTGATTGGTGAATCGGACGGCTGGCTGATTCACGTCGAACGCGGCAGCGATCACCGCTGGTTACAGTTGACGGTCAAGTATCGGGATCGAGAAAAACCTGTTACCCACGAAATGGCGTGGACACCGGAAGCACGAGCCGTGGTGCTGGTTAACAGCACCAGGCCTGATGATATCCCAAACACCGACCCCACCATTAAGGAAGGGATTCCGTTCGCCGGAAAGCTGGCGCCCCCGCAAGGTCAACCTGTGCAGATCAATGCGAATGGCACGGGTTACTACCAGCGTTTTATACCGGTGCTCGAGAAATTTAAAGCACGCATCGGAGGTCCTCTGGCAGACGCCCCCCTGGCCATGGGCGAGGATGTCTGCATGCAGGATATGGTGGCCTGCGCATCCCCTGGCTGGAGCAGCGCCTACGACATTCCCCGTAAAGCCATCCAGGCAAATTGCGTCAACAAGCATGATTTTGCCATGCGTCAGCTACTCCAGAGCAATCCCGGCGTAGTGGTGTTGGTCAGCACAAGCTCCCTTTCAATGTTCGCCGAGAGCTTCATTGAAGCCGGCGGTGATTTTGGCCTCGACTATCGCGACCGGGATATCTACGACCTACTGGAAGAAACCAGTCAACGCCGCTGTTACATGACCTACGAAAAGGACGGCCAATCTCTCAGGGCACGCATATTGGCGACCCCGCATTTCTCCTATGGAGAGAATTTCCGCACCCAATCACGCTTTTCGGAGGCCGCCTGGCAGGCTTTCCAAAAGGAGTATCCGGCGAATGCCAAAACCCTTTCAGAAGAGAATCGGGTTTACGACACAACCTGGAACGGTTATGTGCCGATTAAACTGTCAGGTCCTGAAGACGACATTAAGGAAAAAGTTGGAGTGGCCGCCTGGCGCCTGTTGATGGCGCATTTCTATGACCCCTATGAGTTGCTGGCTCAAGCTTTGGAGGACGAATACAACCACGGCAACCTGGGATATGATCCCGACCGCCGGCATCTGATTCGAACAGAGGGTAACTGCAAATTTTGCGTTAATAGCGAATGGCAGTTTCCGGAGGGATGTGAGTACGGTAAATGCTAAGATCGAGGCAGACTCGTTGGCCCGGTAGGCTGTATTGATCCCGAAGGTGAACAGGCATAGATCGCGCGGTTTATCGGCGAACATGGCTTTAACGTGCTCAATAGCCTCAAGGTCGGTAATCGGCCCGACCTTGAGGGATGCCCCGTTTGGGGCTTTTCAAATCACGTAAACAAATAGTTATTCGCATAATATCAATGAAATTCTGAGCGCTATGGAGCACTCAGTTAGCATAGGGAGCACTCCCAAAATCATAATTTTCTTCGATAAAGTTGATTAAGGTTGGCAATGGAAAGAATAATATTTAACCATCCGTTAAATTGAGCAGATGGTTAAGAGGACTGCGCTCGAGCAGCCTCGTACTCCGGGTGCATATCAAGAAACCACTGAATCACCGCCTGTACCCGACGCGACAGTGGCGGGTTAGCACGTGAGACAATATAGATAAAGTTAGTCAGGACATTGGATTTCTCGTCGCTGGCGTACGCAAAAAGCTCCCCGCTTTCGAGATGAGACTCGACGCAATGGCGCGGGAATGCAGATATACCCAGCCCCCCCATAACCATTTTTATAGCGCCGACAATATCGTTGATTTCACCTGCATGGTAGAGGCTACGCGCCGTCAGGTTTTTCTCTTCCGGCAAATAATGCCTGACCCACAGATCGAAGGGAACTTCCATCCCGGGATAAGCAATAAACCGCTTTTGAAGCAGGCTCTCGCTGGACAGATCCACAAAGTCAACCGGGTCACTGGACACCAACACATACTCTTCTTCGCAAAAGGGCTGGTAATGTAATTGCGGGTGAGCGACCTTTTCGGTCACAAAGCCAAAATCGAACTGGTTCGCCAGCACACTCTCCACCACCCGGTCTGAAGATGTCAGCTCTACCTTGAGTTCGATCAGGGGAAACTCCAATCGACGCTCTAAAAGCATGGAAAAATGCGGGCTCTGCAAACAGCTGGGAGGCATGGCATAGCGGACCATACCCTCCATAGCAGCCTGGTTATCACTTAACCCATCAATAAAGTCCGAAGTAAGGTCGTCTGTCGTCTTAATAAATTCGTAAAGTTTTTCTCCTGCTTCTGTCATTTCCTGGCGGTTATCGACCTTGACAAACAGCTCTTGCCCTACCGCGTCCTTAAGCATCGCAATATTGCGGGAGACGACGGATAAGCTCTGAGCCGCGTGTTTGGCCGCATCGGTGAAAGAGCCAAATTCGCAAACGGCCATAAAGGCCTTGAAATGACGCGAGTCTAACTTGTTGAATTTTTTACTGGCGAAATTCATGTTGAACCGTGATTGTTTTTTTTGGGGGTGATTATGCCAGATTGCCCACCCTTCGTAAAAAGGTGCCACATCCCTGTAGCGGAAAACTGTCCTTACGGGTGGTTGCCACATCCCTGCGGCCGAAGGCTATCCCTACAGGATGCCAATTCCCTTTGGCGCTCATATACCTTTACACTAAAGTATCAGCTATTCACTGCCAACGGTGGAGAAAGCATAAATCGGCTGAGGGTACTCGTCATTATGTGCTCGTCACCGTTCAAATAAAGATCAAAGTCACTTTCGTGCTCTTCCACCATTATTTGATTGGTGACCGACATGCCCGCCACAAGGGTTTCCGTCTTGATCCCATTCAGATAAGGATGCCGGATATCCCCAAAGTCCACGTCCATGACCTGTCCGGGAACCAGTTCAACCTCGCGCGTACCGTAGCTCTCAAATCCATTTGTGCGCCCGCCAACATATAGCGTAATACGCATCGGGCTCTCGGTATCATTACAAATTGTTTTGGATGACATTGTGCCTCAACGTAACTATCTGCATCTGTGTGTAAGCCATAAACTTCCCTGATTTGTGGGTAATCACTTTAGCGACTCTTTAATGTCTTGGCCATTGCGCTTTTTGAAAGTCCAGATTGCAAAAATAGGAATGGAGCCCTGTATAGATCCTGTATTAGTTTGTAAAAGGCGGTCACGAAGCTGATGAAATATTAAACAATGTATTTCCAATGCGAATCCCAGCGTGGCTCGCCCCAAATTGGCTGGAGGTTCGTTCGAAACTGGCTCGATTCAGCACTAAGGAGTTAAATCTGATGGAACCCGATATCGAAATATCGTATACCAGAATGAAAATGCTGATCGATAGACAAGCACTATTGGAACGACCTTATGTCGTACACCTTGTCAACAAGTGGATTTTCGATTTGGAGACCCATTCGCGAATCCAAGGTGACGAGATGGTAACCGCAAAGCAGCTGCCCACTTCCGTGCGAAACCTGCGTCAACGGATGTCGGAACAGGGACTAACCTATTACCAGGCCCTGGGCTTTTTCAGGGCGCTGCTTGCGCTTCACTTGATGCAATACTCAAAACTTCCCATTGGTAAACAAGCAGATGTATTAGGGTATGCAAGCTACTCCGACTATTCCATCGCCGTATTTCGTTGGTTTAAAGCGTACCCGACCCAATTGAGAGAGGCTTTGCGCCAACAGCCTGTTATTGACGTTCCAAACACCAGGTTATTTGGTGCCATTGCACATTTGCCGGGGGTGGGAATTAACAGCCCGCAGCGAGTGCGCACGGCGTGGATAGCGAGCATCAATGATAAGGTAAATTCGCTGACAATGGCTTAGTTTTCGAGGATAGACAATCCTCGTAATGGCAAACTCAATATCTTCGATCAGATTCAGTAAATTTTTGGAATTCATTTTTTCGCAAGGTGACATCAAGGGTTTCTCAGTCGCTAATCTCCTTAGAGCACTGCGCTAGCGAATTATTTTTCATACGAGTAATTTCCGGCAACATCTGCAAGATCGTCTTCGTAATATCTCCTCAGTACATCTGAAAATATATGACATTTACGTGAAAATCATCAATTTTTAACTACATTGAGGGTAGAGTTGTGCCTTGATCAGAAGTTCGGGGGCACTGAAAGGCGGGTTATTCAGCAGCGATGGCAATGGCGCTATAGACAAAATCCCGGTCACAGTAGAATCGACCGACCATAGTGAGCCGAATATCCTTTTCTTTCTGGTGAATATCGGCATGAAAGTAGCGTTTCTCCCTGCTTATGTATACCTCGGCTTCCTGAAAATCGAGAAATTCTTTATATATGGGATGAAAAGCCTTGTAAATCGCTTCCTTAATACTGAAATACAGCATAGCCCAGTGAACCACTTCTCCCCCGTTGTCTTTTGCTCGCGCTTTGCACAACCACTCACGTTCCCGTTCCGTGCAGATATGCCGGGTAATATCAGTATCCATGGCACAATTTTTTTCCACGTCAATGCCAATCGAGCGACAGTATTCGCTTTGGGCAACTGCCGCAGCGCAATAGGTATTGGTGTGGGTGATACTGCCTACATAACCAGCCGGCCAAAGCGGTTCACGCATACTGCCTCTCTCGACGACCAGCCGGCGGTCGGGTTCAAAGTAGGACAATGCCTGCTTGGCACAATTTCGACCAGCCCGAAACTCCCTTTTTCTTTTCTCAACCGCGTTGGCAATGCAGGTTTCTTCTTCCTCCGCGAGTTTACGGGTCCACATCTGTTCGTCTGCGACCACAATTCTTACATATCCGGGAAGTATATCTGCAAACATAACTTCAAATCTCTACTTGACCCGTTTTAGCTGACTCTCGGTAAAGCCGGAAGCCTGCAACCCGGTACCAAATTCCCGATGGCGAAAGATCAGTCGGGTTCTGTTTCCTGTCTGGTGATTAACCATCTCAATATAATCAGGTCTCCAGAGTCTGTCGAGGTAGCGCTTGTAATCACGGAAATCCAACGTCTTAAGCAGGCTTTCCTTACGGTCATAGTATTCTATTTTCGCATAGCGCATTTCGTTCTTGTGCACCCAGACCACATTCTTTGAATAACCGGAAAAGGGATCGACGGGATAGCGTTCGTACTTAATGCAGTCCACTTCGCCACAGGGTTCCTCACCCATATATTTATAGGTGAAGCGTTCTATTTCGGCCATATTGATGTCTTCATAGGCAAACTCACTGCCGACAAAGGGGCCGGAGCGATTTTGCGCAACAATGCGCTTGACCCGGCGTATGGAAGGCAGATACAACCACTGATCATCATCCTGATGCTTGTGGCCATGGGTCAAAAGTGCAACCCCCCGCTGATCCTTGGGTGTATCAAATATTGTCAGGGATTTGTCACCGTCTCCCTCGACTTCAAGGGTTTTGATGCGTAATTCGCGCCTGCTTTCGCGCCCGCTTTTATCGTGCAGGATCATGGTGACATCCGTGGTCAGGTCGATAAAACCGGAATCACGCCTATCCACTTCTCGGGCAACTTCCATCCCCTTTTCCGCTTCGGAAGAGACCGCGTAAACCGAGAGTGGAATCAACGAGAGGACCATAGCCATATTCAGCCAAGCCAGGGTGGAGATAACGTTATTGTGGATATTCATCATATTCGGTTCCCGTTAAATATTAAAAGGCATTTTCCACTATTCAGTGGTCTGTAATTTAAGGACAAACCATTTAAAAATACTTGGACAGCGTGATACTGATGTAATCCTCGTCCTGGAGATATCCCAGTTTGTTGTCAGAGTCCGGCGGAGCAAGCAGCGCTGTCAGGCTATAGTCCGGGACCTGTCCGCCACTAAAAACTCTAGCCACCACTTCCAGTTTCCACGTACTTTCAAGACGCGTGGCGTATTCGACGCTGTAAACTTTTTCGCTACTTGTGGGGTCGTAGATCAAGCTCGCCAGGAGTTCACTGGAATACACATCGTTTTGCGCCCAACGCAACCCCAGAAAAATATCGCGTTCAAAAATACCGATGGGTGCCTCGGCACCCCGCGCGTCATACATATACTCGGCAATCCAACCCAAATCTGTGCGGCTACCAAGGAGGCCGACCTGGGTATATTCGAGCCCGGCAGTGGCGGCTGCGTAATGATCACTGTTATCGGGTTTCCGGTGCACGCCTTCCAGTTTCCACAAAAAACTTCCGGAGATATATTGTAAATCAAGGCCGACTTGGTGCATCTGATCGTAGAAAGGCACTAATTCCAGGTCTTCAAGAGTAGTGAAACTTTTGGTTGTTTTGAGCAAAAATTGCGGTTGGCGATCTGTACCGCTGAAAAGCGACACTCCGAAATCCAAATCGCCAAGATAGTGACTCCACCGGGTTGCGATGTCGATGTGACGGCCTTCTTTTGAAGAAGCGTAAACAGTGTTATCGCGATCTACTTTCAAGGAAAGGCCGAGACGGCCCTCGCGCTCGGGCAGCGTGCGTTCGCGAAAACCGGGTAAAAGATAGAGCTCAATGTTGCCCCAGGCACCGGTATTGTTCAAGGCAATCATGGGTTGCCCCAGTTTCTCATCACCGTCGATGTCTTCCACGAGATCGACCTGGTTTATGATATTGACCAATTGTTGCGATTCAGTAATGCCCCAGTAAACAACGTCAATGCCGGCAATGAGGTGCCAATCATTAAAGGCGTGCTCCCAGTTGAGTTCGCGGATATCCACGTGGGTTCTTTCATTATCGTTTTCATCAACGCGGACGTAAGGTATAAAAGTGAGGCTATCGTCGCCCTGACGCCATTCGTGGTAGTATTCCGGCAGTACTGAAAATGACAGATCGGAAGTTTCTCGTCCACTGACATCACTGTGGTTAAACATTCGCCACTGGGCTCCCAACTCCAGACCGCGCCATTCTCCGGCTATAACCGGGGTCGCCGGCATTACACCGACCAGCAGTAAAAAGCTTTTTATCAATACCCGTTCCATTGACTTTTTACCGGACCACACTTCCACGAAAAATTTGCTCAACATTATTTTTACCAATTAGCCTATGACGATAAGGGAGCAAGTTGCGCCTTGTATTCCGGGCGACGGCGTTTCTCCAGCCAAATCAACAGCGCCGGTAAAAACAGCAGATCGACAGCCAGGGCAATGCCGATAGTCAATGCGGTCATAATGCCCATTTCCACATTGAGCGATAAATAAGAGCCGGATAAAACCATAAAACCACACACCAGACAGACTGTGGTGATAATCATTGCTCTACCCACTTTTCGAAATACAGTGCTTACCGCCCCTTCAGCGTCGACTCCATCTCCAAGACTCTGCTTGTATTTCAGGAGAAAATGCACGGTGTCATCCACCACAATGCCAAGCGCCATACCCACTACTACCGAAACCCCCAGGCCTATCTCTCCCACGGCCGCCCCCCAAATACCAAAGGCGATAAAAAAGGGCAACGCATTGACGACAAAACTGACGATGCCTAATGTTATCGAGCGCAGACTCGCCATCAATATAATCGAAATAATCAATACACCCAGGGCAATACCGCCCATAAGGCTGTCCACATTGCGCTTGTTGATATGTGCAAACACAATGTTGGAACTCGTTGCACTGGTCCACATATATTGGGGCAGGTTTTCCCGCATCCATTCATTTACCTGATTTTCGAAAGCAAGCAGTTCCTTTGCGGACATTTTGCGCAGGTTGGCAGATACTTTAGTCGCAGATTTATCGATATTTACCATCGAGCGAAGATCGAGGCCGAACGGCAGGGACAGCTCATAAAGCAGCAGATACTGGGACGCCTGGGTACGATCTTGAGGAATGCGGTAAAAATCCAGATCATTCCCATGCATGTTTTGATTGAGCCGTTTGATAATATCCGTGAAAGAACGCACCGAGCGTACATCCGGCTGAGATCGCAGCCAACCGGTGAAACGATCCAAATGCACAAGGTATTCAGGGTCGACAATACTATCGGCGCTTGCGCTTCCCACAGAAAAGTGAGTGTACATAACGCCGGTGAGGTTTTCATTGACCCAGTCCGTATCCTGCCGAAAAGTGGTTCTTATATCGAAATAATTCAAGGTAGTTTCATTGAGCTGGTTTTTTGTCGACAGCGCCAATGTGATGACGGAAATAATCAGCGTTGAAATAACCAAAATCCTGAAATTTCCGATGACATAACCACTCAATTTCTCAATCCAACGCCAGCTCCCTGTCGAAGAATCATCGGTCGCACTCGCAGCAAAAGCCCGATAGCGGGTAAACGTTAATAATAGCGGGGGGTAGAAGAACAGCGCCAGTAGCGCCGATACCATTACCCCCATAGCTACCATATTGCCGAGTAACTGAAACGGTGGAGAGTCACTGGCATTCAGCGTTAGGAATCCGATCGCAGTGGTGACATTTGCCAGTAGTATGGGTTTAACGTTTATCTTGAGGCTTTCATCCATGGCCTGTCGTTTATCGCCACCGTAGGAGCGAAGGTTTTGGAAAAATGCAACAGTAATATGGACGCAGTTGGCTATTGCTAATGACAGAATCATTACGGGTATGCAGGTCGCGATGGGCGCAAGCTGAGGCTCGAACCAACCGAAAAAACCCATGCCGGCGAGCGCGGAAAACGAAATCACGATAAAGGTCAGCAGCGAGGCCACCACAGATCGCAACAGCAATGTCAGCATAGCCAGAATCAGCAACAGCATCATGGGATAAAGGCTTTTCATATCGGCCCTGGAAGTCTCGGGAAAGGCCATTGCCAGCATGGATTGTCCGGCGAGGTGGAATTCCAGTTGAGGGTATTTTTCCTCATAGCCTGCCACCAGGTTACGGATATAGCCCACGGCTTCGGGTATTTCCCCAATAGAGTCCCTACCCGGCATTTGCAGAATGACATTAATACCCGTCACACGACCATTTGCGGAGACCAGCGCGCCGGCTAATAAGGGATCTTTAAGCGCTATGTCTTTCACTTCAGCAAGGGCCTCGGTACTCATCTTCTCCGCATCGAGCACCAGGTCTCTCACCTGGAGGTCATCCCCTTCGACAAAGGTATACTGCATATTGGTCAATGAATCTATGCGGCGGGAATAAGGCACCCGCCAGGCATCCCGCGTCAGGGCTTCGATGACTGACAGCGTCTCGCGGGTAAAAACGGTACCTTCTTTGGCACCGACTGCGATCAGCACATTGTCGTTTTTGGAATAGGTGTCCAACAGCGTTTCATATTCTTGAAGTTGTGGGTTCGATTCACCGAAATAGATATGATAATCGTTGGTCAGGCTCAAGCCTTTGATACCCATCGCCATTACCGCCATTGTCAGCAGGCAGATCAGTACGCTTGTCCACCGGTACCTGAGGGACAGTTCAATCAGTTTCATGTTTCTTTAATCCTAAAAAACCCTTGAAAAACCATTGCTATTTGCGAGGACTAACGATTTTTCAAACAATAAATAGTGCAGTAAACCGTGCCCATAACCGAGGGAAACGCCATGGTGTTGATAATTTCCGGCGTTTTCATCAACAGATGGGCAATAGCGGTAAGTACAATCACAATTGACATGGTTGCAATCACCGGAACGAGAATTCGCAAATGAAGCCTAGTGAAAAATCCGCGAAAATATTCCAGTAGCAGCGACATAAAAAAAGCCACGCTGAATGACACACTGCCCTGGGCGATCGCAGCATGGGCGCGCGCCTCGAAACCGTGCTCATAATTGATATAAATAGCCCAACCCGCCCACAATAACGTTATCACCAGCGCGGATATAAATGCACGCAACCAGTGGCTGGCGGCAATCTGGTTTGTTGGCTCTTCACAGGTGTTGTTATAGGTACCCAATGGTTCAGTCATCATTACCCCGCTTCGCAACGGACTTTCAGTGCTTCATTCATCTTGACGTAACCGCGACGGGAATTGTCGTCAAGTTTTTTCCACATCATAGACACCAACAAACCTGAGAACTTCTCCCTGTGTACCAACAGGCACTCCGAGGGCGAAACTTCCTCCAGTTCAAATATATGCTCGCCATCGAAAACCCCTTTAACCAGAAGTTTACCCAGCCAGGCAAAGCGCTTGTTAGCCTGCACATCGATAACCCGGGGTTTGAAACTCATGTTGCCGCTGTCGGGGATATCAACAGTAACCGACAGGGTGTTACCCACTTTAGGCTCACCGTCAATGGATATGACAAAGGGATTCCAGGAGGGATAGGCGGTAAAATCGGTTAATTCGCTCCAGATTTTTTCCTTGGGCGCCTTGATCGTGATTTCTGTTTTAACTTCGCGAACCATAGAGAGTGCTCCGGTAAATAGGTCTGTATTCAGGCGTCAATAGCCTGAAGAATCGTTTTCAGTACCACATCACTGTGTGTCTTCAAAAAGAAATGATCGCCATTGAGGGGGACAATATTGCATACACCATCGGTCTGCTGCTTCCAGCCGTTCAGGTCAGTGTCTATTATATTTCTATCGAAACGACCATTAAACACGGTGATCGGCGCCTGCAGGGTGGAATCCGCGCGATAGCGATAGGACTCGCACACCAACAGATCGGCACGCAGGATGGGAAACAGGACTTCCATTAATTCTGCATTATCCAGAACCGCCTGGGGAAGCCCATTGAAGCGCGACAATACCCGTAATAATTCCGCTTCCGACACACCGTTTACTGAGGGGTGGGGATAGGGATGATCGGGGCTTCGATGAGCGCCGACAAAAAGATGTAGCGCTTCTTTGCCGCCGTCAATCTTCATTCGTTTTGCAACTTCAAAACCCAGACAGGCTCCCATGCTATGCCCATAGAGACAAAACGGCCGGTCCAGTGATTCAAAAATCAGTGGCGCCAGGACGTCAACCAACTCACTCATACTTGCCACACAGGGCTCGTCGAGCCTTTCTTCCCGCCCGGGCAGTTGTATCGGACAAAGCTCCACCCAATCGGGTAATAAATTATTCCAGGCATAGTACACCGATGCCCCGCCGCCGGCGTGGGCGAAACAATACAGGCGAATCCGGGCCTGAGGCCGCCCTCCCAGCCGCGGCATCCATTGATGCAATAGAGTTGTTCGGGCACTACTGTTCATAACGGGCCTCTCTCCGCAACACTCTCCGCAGCACTCTGCGCAGTTGATTCAGCCCCAACAGGCAGCGCAACAGAATTGCAGCCACCCGATTGGTACCCGATTCCCTTAAAACGGTCAGCGGCACCAGCTTTTGCATCTCCATCATATAATTGGGTGAACCATGGACATCATCATATTCGGTGATATGCAGCCGCTTGATACAGCGAGACAGCAGTGCAACTTCAGCCTCGGGAATAATTTCATCTCGGCGGCTGCGAATATAATAAACGGGGGTGTTCAGGTGTTTCAGTTCACTGTCTGCAATGGCAAAACGTGCTATATAGTCAAACAGAGCTTTATCATCGCATCGGCAGAGCCTGGCAAGGGTATTTTTAGTCGTTTCAGGCACCGCCCGCCACCAGGAATCATCGGTGAAAAAGCGCTGTACAGGCGCTCCCACTGTGGTTATTGCTTTTATACGTTTGTCCTGAACCGCCTGCCTCAATGCCAGATTGCCGCTGAAACTCATCATCACAGCATGGGTATGCTCCACCTGGGCCTGCGCCGCCACCTTATCGATCAAGGCGGAAAGATAACCGTAAGCGCTGTCGTCATAAATCATGGGGTTTTCACCTACCCCCGGCATTTCTGCCACAAGCACTGACATCCCCAGTTTTTTCCCCGCCAGAATGAAACCACTCCACTGCTCTTTTAGGGACACTATCCCCCCCATCACCAACAGCAACGGTGCATCTTTCTTGAACGGAGAGAAGTAAAAGGGAATGCTATGTCCCTGGTACTCCACCACCTGACGCTGACAATGGATTCCAATGTCATTTACCCAGGTATTAAAAGCGGATAAACATTCCTGGTGCGCCGTTTCCATCTGCGGTGTGAAGGGGTAGGGAAATCGGGCCAGATTGAAATACTGGTATGCATCGAGCGGACGCTGTTTCCGCAAAAAGCTGAGGCCCTCTTGCCGCCACTCAAACGCCCAACTTCCCCTGCCATCCGGTTCAAGACGCACTATTCTATCCAGTACATTTCGGCAAGCGGCAAGATTCATGTTCTGTGCACATGCGTGAAGTATCACAAGTTCCCGAAGTTCCTCCAGAAAATCCACTGTGTTATTTCCCCTCGTATCCGGCGTTGGTGGTATTGCCGGCCGATAGAGAAGCGGAAGATGCGTAACCGGTAAAATAAATACGCTGAATAACACTGCGTTTAATGCTATGCAAACTGTTCATCAGGCGATAGAGGGTACGGCGCATTAATGTCTTTACTTTACTGGAAAAATTAAACACCTTTTCCTGTCGTTCCTGAACCCGCAAAATAAAGTCTGTCTGCGCCTGGCGTTCGGCCTGGTAGCCTTCCAGTTGCTTGCTCAGGATTACCGCGTTGGGGTTGGCAGCCAGGCACTCCTGAACAACCTCAAAAAGTTTCTTGGCGTCAAAAATCGCGTGTTTTATGCCCTGCCCCATTACCGGCGTAATGGTGTGTGCGGAGTCGCCGAGCAGCGTCATGCCGTCGATGGACCACTGGGGGACTCGGGCGGTAAAGATATCCAACAGGGCGATATCCTTCCAATCAGTGAGATTATCCCTAACCACCTCAGTCAGTTCCGGCTCCAAATCAATGATAAATTCCTGCAGGTTTCCAATCCCTTTGTTGCGGAACGTCTTATACCCGCCAACCGGTATATTGCAGCCAATACGTAAATGATCGGGATAGGTAGGCAGAATAATAAGATGGCGGTTGCTTTTGAGCTTGATTCTGACCTCCTCCGCCCAGCCTTTGGGTCGCGGCAACTTCAACCAGATCACATCGCGCTCAACTTTGCGGATATCCGCCTGCAAGCCCGCCATTTTGCGCATCTTGGAATAGCGTCCGTCGGCGGCCACGACCAGATTGGCGTTGATCGTGATGTCATTTCTATCAGCGTCGGTTGCCACGATACCGACAACTTTACCGTCCTCCTGCAACAGTTTTTTAAAGGACGCTCCCATCATCAGAGTAAAGTTGTCGTATTCCTTGGCTTTATCGGTTATACCTTTTAACAATACCGGTTGGGGAAATTCAATAACATATCTGTTTTCATAGTCGAAATCGGCAAAGTCAAACCGCATCAGGCTCACGTCATTTTCAAACAGATTCAGACGCTTTGATTCCAGATATCCATGCTCGCGGATAAAGCTTTTCATGCCGTTATCGTCCAGCAGCTGGCGAGCGTCCGGCGAAAGTGATTCACCGCGAAAATCGCGACTGAAGTTATTGGCCTTTTCCAAAAGCACAACGTCTATGCCGGCCCTGGCCAGCAATAAGCCCAAAAATGCGCCGCCGGGTCCGCCTCCGACAACACACACCTTTGTTTGAATTTTTGTCTGAACCGTATTTTCCATGATCGGGTACCTTTACTTTATAAATCCGCCCTAACTATCGCTAGGCCGCCACTTGGTAATTTTCCAGTCCTGCTTTGATCTCACTTAAAATATCCGCCGCCATAGCGCCGTCGATTACCCGGTGATCAAACGCCATACTGACTGGCATCAGAGGCTTGACGACAGGGTTGCCAGCATCGACGACCACCTTGTCTTCCATAGCGCCGACACCAAAAGCGAGCGTATTGGCGCTAATAGGGAAAAATGCCCTGATCGGCCTGTGCCCCAATGAAGTGATGGTGAAAGAGCCCTGAATCGCCTGGCGCCTGACAGGATTAGAGAGAATAAGCCGGTAGAGAAGCCTGCCCAGAAACCTGGATACATTGTTTAATTTTCGAATTTTTTCAAACTGATCCGAATTCTCGTAATCAGCGGCTTTGAAAATATCAATGGCTTTTTGTATATCAACCTCCGAAAGTCTGTCGCTGTCTTCAATCGCCGCCGCCGCCACCAGACGTTCGCCAGCGGCGGTTTTATCCAAAGTAAATTTCGCCACTACCTGTTCATACAGGGCCAATTTCGGCCACCACCCTGCATGTAAAGAGGAATTGGCATAGGGATAGTCTTTAATGGTTCTGGAGATAACCTTGATTAAAAACGTGATGTAACTAAGGCTTTCTCCCTGTTGGCGAAAATTTTCCCTTAAGTCACGCACAGCCGACATATCTATTTCCGTCGTCAGAAACACCTGGGCATTACTGCGCGCTTCGGAAAGAAAATAATAGGTATGTCGGCGGTTTTTTGGAAAACTGACGAGTGTCACCATGTCCGTTCATACCGCCGATAACAGTTGATGAACATCGTTAATCGTCTTTGCTTCCAAAAAGTGCTTCAACGAGAGATTTTTTTCACTCTCCATGTTTAATTGCGTAAACAGGCGCATGGCGTTAACCGAATCCCACTCAGGAATAGATTCGAAAGCCATTTCAGCACTGAGCGGAATTTCCGTATCCATAACGGTCTCCATTATTTCCAAAAGTTCGTCCAACTCAAGCACAGTACGACTCCTCAATTTCACTCAGGTTAT
The DNA here is from genome assembly GCA_050290225.1 of Cellvibrionaceae bacterium. Lineage (GTDB taxonomy): Bacteria > Pseudomonadota > Gammaproteobacteria > Pseudomonadales > Cellvibrionaceae > JBNKHG01. Next base: position 14,503 of record JBNKHG010000006.1, on the reverse strand, counting down.
TGATATTGATCCACGGCACCAGTTTCAAAATTTTATCGCCACTGCTGCTGTGCAACCTAAACACTCCTTTATCACTATTCTCACCGGTCTCTTCGAAACCGTGTTGTAGGTAAAAGTCCTTATACTTTCCGTTCTTGGCCGATGGAGAAAAGTAACCGTAAATATCGGCAACTGACTGCCGGCGGGCCAATTCAGCAATTTTGGCAACGACTGCGGTTTCTATACCCCGGGAAAAAACCCGACAGCTCATTAAAAAATTACGAATATGGAAATTCACCAAGCCCCGCTCATCATCGACCTGTTCTATCAACACCGCCCCCACAATACCGCTGCAGCCGAACTTATCCTCCGCCTTAAACCCGATGACCAGCCAATTATCGCTATCGCTCAGGTCACCTACCTGCTGTTCGCCAAGTCGCTCGGTGGTTAAATTAAACTGATTGGTGCGCTGGGTAATCTGCGCGATACGGGGAATAGAAAATTCATCGGCAAAAAATAATTCCACTTTGATTTCCAGACTGTGCAAATACTCTTCCACGCTCTGATATTTTGACTGTGCCAGCTTGCGCTCGGATTCGGCCCGGTATTTATCACCGCGGCTAAAATCCTCCTCTGTCAGTTCCCGGGTATTGAACCAGCCCTGCTCCAGTACCTGTTGGACATACTCTTCCGGGTTGCCGGACAACTTCAATACAGTGACATCCGGCAGAAACTCCCTGACCATATTGCACTCGAATTCGCTGTCATCGACAAATACCATATGATCGATGCCGATATTGAGGCGCTCGGAGAGGGTATGAATATTCTCGTGTTTGGGCAGCCAATTGACGCATTGTTCTGAAAAATCGGCTTGCTTTAATACGGCATCGGGATGACCGTCAAATACGGCATCGGTATTTTCACGGTCGTTTTTACTGTTCAGGGTGAGTATGACGCCCTGCTTTCCCAACTGCCGGACAACGGCCTGAAAACGCCCATAGGCCTCCCCTTCGGGGCTGCCGCCGAGGACGATTCCATCCACCCCGGCATCGCCGACCACCCCACCCCATAGGGTATTGTCGCAGTCCAGCACCAGACATTTGCGGGTTTTACCCAGCGAAGAACGGGCGATTTTCTTTATCTCCCGGGCTATCGCTGCCAACAAAGGTTCGGCAAAGTGCATTTTCGCATAAGCGGACATCTTGATATCGGTCAGCCCTGTTGCCGCCGTTTGTAGCAGAATATCCGTGTCGATAACCAGACCTGTCTTGTGATCCTCCATAAACGTTAACAAGCGCTGATTAAACTCCCGAATCAAGCGGCTCAATTTCATTTTGGAGCGATAGTCCACCGCCGTATTGTAACTGACAGCACTCAAGGCAATGGTATTTACCACCAACAGTGCTGAAGAGTTTTTGAAAAAACTACTGAACGCTTGTAACAGACCATTGAGGACCGCTTCAATGCAGTTCTCAAAGTCAACCGCCATCCAGTCCGCCGGTAACTGTTCGAAAAACAGGTGCTCGTCGAGAAGACAAAGGGCGATATCCGGGGAAAAGCCATAAAGTTCGCTGTTATTGTCCAGCAATTGCCACATGTACTGGTTGTACTCCGCAACATAGAGCTCCGGACAGATAGCTTCCGCCAGGCACAAAGTACGAAGATAATGCTGAATTTCATCACAGACAAAATTACTGATAATCCCCAACCGTACCGGCTTAAAATCGGCATCGCCGGCAGCGTTCCAATCATCGGTGCCAAGCTTGCGTAAAAGGTAACCCGCTTTGGCCAGGGAGGTGGTTTTGTCAAGCTGTGCAAGGTGCCCGGCAATAGACAGACTGACCCCCGGCTCCCCTATTGCCTGCCGCAGCTCTTTTATCTGACGTAAACGATTTTTTTCGTCCATATTCCGCAACATCCTTCCAACTTAAAGGCATCGCAAAGCGATGCCGCCTTTAATCCACTTCGAAGATTCAATCGCCACCCCGAGCGCTGTCTGGCCGGGACGAATCACATCCTGCAACATAGCCAATTGCAGAAACGGTAAACCATTGCCGTTATTACCCGTATCAGCGACGCAATTTAACGTTCGTTCCACAGGCAGAGACATTGACTCAATAATCTTTGCCGTCATATTGCCCGCCAACTGGGGTGCCATAAAATAATCCACCTGGGCCGGGTCCCAGTTCATTTTCTGTAGAATTTCCTCTAAAGTCTCCTGCGCCATCACCGGTACATGTTCCTCGATCGCTTTGTACTCTTCTTTCAGCGGTTGCACCGATTCGACCTCCCCGATACAGGAGCCCAGCCAATTCAACTCCTGCCCCGGATCCCGGTTAAGGCCCTCACAACGGTTCAGCGTATATAAAACTTCCATCCCCCCCACATCCTCGTTTGTCAGCACCGCCGCACCGGCGCCGTCGCCGAACAATGCGTAGTTAACTAATTCCGAAGAAGGGAGACCGCTGAAATCCCGCTCTATATCAATATACTTTGCACATACATCACCACCGATCACCAGGCCGGTGCGGAACTGTTCTGTGCGCAATAACAGGGTACCGACATCCAGCGCCTGCATGGCACCGGCACATCCCGATTGCAACTGGTAGGTGGGTACGCGATTAATACCCAACTTCTCGCAAACAAGATTCACTGTCGCCGGCATTAAATTGTCCGGTGTCGCGGTACCCATCACCACAAACTCGATATCGTCGGCATCCACATCTGCCCTGTCCAGCGCGTTGAAAGCCGCAAGGGCGCAAATATCGGCGAGACTGCTGTTAATCTCACCGCTATCCAGGTCCATAACCAAATGGCGGTAGCGGTTGCCGATAATCAGGTCTATCCACTCCGCATTCACGGAAAATTTTTCCTGAATCTTTTGATTATCAATCGCCGGGCCCGGCAGGTGAGTACCTACGCCGATGATTTTTACACTTTGCATAAGGATTTATTCCGTTTTTACTGCTTAATCAAATAGAAATTAGTTCGCGCCATTTCCAGATTTTGCGCCTGCTTACGCCCGACGAAATTTATTAACTCCGAAACTGTCGTGATCTTCATCATGTCGTTGACTGTGATTTTCTGATCGACCTTAAAGTTTCGCTCAAGCCTCGACTTCAATTCCATAATCATCATCGAATCGTAACCGAGGTGCTCCTGAAAATTATGCTCCGGTTTTACGTCCTCATGACTCATGCCTTTAACCGATGCCACCAGTGATCGTATTAACACATCCAGTGCAAGCTCCGGTTCGCCGGATTGATTTTTCTCGTTTGAATCCGCAGTGGCATTTTGGGTATTGTTATCAGTCCCCGCCGCTTGCTCGGATCCGAATGTATCGTAATGCAACCAGTGATGACGCCGCTGAAAGGGGTATGTCGGCAACCTGAGTGTCTGTAAAGCAGTGCCTTTGTGAAAAGCTTTCCAATTGATATTGGTGCCTCCCTGCCACAAGGTAGCCAGCAAAGAGGTAAAATCGCCATCGGTCTTGTTCCAATACCAGTCAGGGACGGACCCGCTCGCCCATGGGTGCGCCTGAATCCAGTTATCCCCCAACTGCATAACAAAGTTGTGGTCGTTGGCGGCAAGCGTACTCACTATTTTTCCAAGTTTAATGGGATTCCTCATCTGCCGTGACCAGTAATCTGCACTGCTGACTTCCCCCTGTACAAGTTGGCCGGTGGTGCCGGAGATTAACCGATAATTCGGGCGATTAAAGGTCTTCGCTGAGAGCAATTCCCGAAAATAATCCGCACCGGTGAATGGGGCTATCAAGGTATCCGGCAGAACACCCAAAAAGCGGCAATCGACCTTTAGTGCCTCCGCCTTGGTCGCCAGATGCCGAAGTGCCGTTTCGCTACCCGCTAGCCAAATCTGTGACGATGACTTGATGGCGATGATATTGACCGAATTTTCCGCCTCGGTGGTGTCCCCTAAAAGGCTCTTTGCGGTGCGCCCGTCGCACTGTAGCTCGACTACCCGCAAATCCTTATGGACCGCCTGTTCAGCGGCAACCTTTTCCAACCCGGGCAGCAGGGTCACCAGAACATCCACATTAATGACGCCGGAAAAACAGGCGGCGGCATATTCACCCAGCCCGAGGCCAGTTACAGCATTGGGGCTAACACCCAGCGCCACCCAGAAATCGGCCATGGCGACCTCCAGGAGTAAATGGGCTATTCGGCGCAACGTGCGGACACTGTATCGCGGGTTATCGGTAGTCCGCTCTCTATTCCAATTTTCCTCCCACAAGAGTTCCCCCAGACCGATTCCTGTGTGTTTGGAAAATATACGGCTATGGGCATCAAACGTCTGTCGAAACATTTCGCGCTGTCGATAGAGTTTTTGTGCCGCCGCTAAACCGGTATCACCGATATAACCGGTAAACATAAACGAGATTTTTCTTCCGACGGCGGTTTTTGGCCTTCTATCCGCAGGAGAACCGGCCAAGGCCTGTAATTGTTGCAGCAGGTCGGTACGCTCGCCCGCTATCAATGCCAGTCGCGTTGAAAATCCGGTGCGGCTGAGATTGCTGGTGTAACAGATCCGCGCCAGGGAAGCCTCGCTGTATGACAGAAAATTAATGAAGTCATCCACCATATCCCCTAACGCCTGGTCTGATTTTGCTGACAAGGTCAGAAGGTGATCGCCTGAAGCGGTAGGCTGTAACGTCGGCAGTGCTTCCTGGGCCGACTGTAAAATCATGTGGGCGTTGGTCCCGCCGATGCCAAAGGCGCTGACTCCCGCAGTCAGGGGCCGCTCGGCATTTTTCCACTCATTCAGCTCAGTCGCCACTTTTACCCCCATGCGCGACCAGTCGATATGGCGGCTGAGGGTTTTGACATTCAGATGCGGCGGAATCTCTCCCGCCTGCATGGCCAGGACAATTTTTAACAGCCCGGCTATACCGGCGGCGCCTTCGGTGTGCCCAAAGTTGGTTTTAATGGAGCCTATCAGAAGTGGATTATTTTCAGCTCCTGTTGTGTTTCCATGCCGGAATACTTTATTCAGGGTTTCCACTTCCAGCGGATCACCGAGCGAGGTGCCGGTACCGTGAGCTTCGATATAATCGACCTGATCGCTGTCGATAGCCGCATCTTTCAGGGCGGCGCGAATCACTTTTTCCTGAGCGAGCCCGCTGGGCACCGGCAGGGCACTGCTGGGACCATCCTGATTCACCGCCGAGCCGGCAATAACTGCCAGCACCCGGTCATTGTCGCGGCGGGCGTCCTCCAGGCGTTTTAACACCAGAACACCGCACCCTTCCCCACGGGCATAACCGTCGGCCGAATCGTCGAAAGTTTTGCAGAGCCCGTCGGCGGAGAGCATATTGGCCGTGCAGGTGACGATAAACATACTGGGCGTGAGTAACAAATTTATGCCACCGGTAACCGCCAGATCGCATTCGCGATTCTGCAGGCTGCGCACCGCCAGGTGGGCGCTGACAAGCGACGAAGAACACAGGGTATCCACCGCCAACGCCGGTCCCTGAAAACCAAAATTGTGAGCCAGCCGTCCCACGCCAATGCCATTGCCGTTGGTAATGGCGGTATACATGCTGGCTTGAGAGATGGCCCGGATACTGTGCTGGGAATAATCGGCGTTCATCGCCCCGATAAAGACGCCGGTATTGCTGCCCCGCAATTTCTGGGGATCGTAACCGGCATATTCCAGCGCCTCCCAAGTGGTTTCCAACAGTAAACGGTGTTGCGGATCCATCGCATCGGCTTCGCCGGGGCCGATATTGAAAAATTCGCGGTCGAAGCCTGCCACATCGTCGATAAAATAGCCCCGGCGCGTGTACATCCTGCCCGGCTTGCCAGGCTCGGGATCATAATAATCATCAATATTCCAACGGCTTTCAGGCACTTCAATCGCGGTGTTGCAGCCCTCGCGCAACAGTGACCATAATTTTTCCGGCGTGTCGGCGCCGCCGGGAAAGCGGCATGCCAGCCCAACTACCGCAACAGGCTCTTTTTCACCCACAGGCTGGACACCATTTTGTGCCGCCTTTTCCAGTTCTCTGATGCGAGCCTGGGATTTCTTCAGTTCAACCAGCGCCTTTGCCAGCAGTGCACGATTATCTGTTGTTACAGACTTTTCCATTTCCTCAGTCCTCCGCCATCACAGCCAGTTGTTCTTCCAACATGCGGGCTATATCCTCTTCAGAATAATCATCTTTTAAGTCACCGATTTCAGAAGTGCCCGCGTCGCCGCTTTCGGCAGCGGAGATTGTTTGAACGGAAAAATCGATTGCCAGAACGTCCTCACGCAAATACTGAATCAGTTCGCCGATCGTGGGGTAGTTAAAAGCCACCGTCGTCGGCAGCGTGATATCGTAAACCCGTTCCAGCTTCTGGCGGAATTCCAGCGACATCAGTGAGTCCATACCGGAATCGAAAAATCCCATGTCCTCACCTACATCCTCTGTACCGCCGAGTTTCATAATATCGATGACAATGCTTTTTACCTGTTCGATCAGTAAATGGTTGCGTTCATTGACAGGCGCTTCACTTAACACCTTGAGATAACTCCCGCGCGCAAGTTCTTCTCCCAGATATTCCTCCTGGAAATGGCGAAACAACGGATTAATATCGGCACCGGGAAAATTGCGCAGAAAATCCGGCCAATCCAGATCCGCGTAGATAACCGGAGGGGCCTCCGCCGCTAAATAAGACGCCGATGTTATTAGCGTTTCCAGGGCCTGGAGTCCTTGCCCCACTTCAAAAGGGTTCATCCCCACCGCCTGCATTTTATCGTTGACGCCATGTTTATCGGCGCTTGCCGCCATACCCACATCCGCCCAGGGCCCCCAGTTGACCGACAGCCCCTCGAATCCCGCCTGCCGCCGCGCCGCCATTAACCCATCCATAAACCCGTTGGCTACGGCGTAATTGGCCTGCCCCGGGGTGCCGAAAGCCGCCGCGATAGAGGAAAAACAGACAAAGAAATTTATCTCCGGGCAGCGCGTGGCCAAATCCAGATTCCAGGTAGCGGCAATTTTCGGAGCAAAAGCCCTGGCGTAGCTGTCACGGTTTTGCTGTTCCACAAACCGGTCATCCAAAACACCCGCCAGATGCAACACACCGGCGAGCCGGGGCTGTTCGGCTCGAATCTTTTCCACCTGCGTACTAACCTGTTCAAAGTCGTTTAAGTCGCAGTGATAACAGCGGATATCTATGCCCCGGGCACGATATTTATCAAGCGCCGCCTGTTGCGCCTCAGAAGGTTGGCGGCGGACCAGCAGCGCGAGATTTTTAGCTCCCCGGTCTATCAGCCAATGCAGTGTTTCAAATCCGACACCACCGTAGGCACCGGTCAACAGGTAGGTCGCGTCGGCATAAACAGGAAGGTCTTTTTTGTCGGTTGTCGTTTGATCAATCCGCTGGAGGCGCGCCAGACGGTGCGTATAGCGCTCGCCGTGGCGCAATAATATTTCATTCTCAACGCCGCCGGTTCCCCGTTCATTACACAATTCACTGGTCAACAGTGACACGTCCTCTGCGCCCGGCGCCGTATCCAGATCAAAGAAACGGCACTGCAATTGCGGTTGCTCTAAACGTATCACCCGCCCAAGAGACCAGAGTGCATGTTGTATCGGGTTTAGCGGCGCCTGTCCCCGGGCCTGCTCTACTGTCTGCCCCATTGCGGTCACCACTTGCAGGACGGGTGGCGAGTCCGCCAGTTCCGTCAGGCAGGCCTTAACCAATGCCGTCATTTCCCCGCACAGAGACAGCATCTGCTGTTGCGCGGCTTCGGCACAGGATGCCGAAGCCTCCAGCGGCCACAGATTGATAATACCCGCAATAGGATTAGAACCGGCGCCGCCGGCCCTCAAGTGCCGGAACAGAGCCTCAAAATCCCCGCATTCGCCAGTGCGGAGACTGAAGACGTTCGGGGAAAGTTCCGCAAAAGCATCACCGCGATAGACACTGACCCATTCCATAGTCCGGGCAGCAAAAAAATCCGCCAAAAAATCCCTACACTGGGCATGGACCCCGACATCCCCGGGGTTTGTCAAAAGCAGCCAGGTGCCTCCATCCGCCGTCTGCGCCCCTTCGGATGGCTGTAAGCGTTCCCATTCGGTGGTATAGAGGCTTTTGCGCTCCCCGTCGCCACGCAGGCTGTCCTGTAACAGTTTGCGGCTGGACTTACGCAGTTCGAGTCCAACCACCTCCATAAACACCCGGCCATTGTTATCGAACAGCGTCAAGTCACCCACATAACGCGCTTTGTTCGCCTCTGTGCCGCCATAATCGTCACGCGGCTTCGATAAACACCAGAGACCGTTGGCCGCTGTCGGCTGCTGATAAAACCTCAGCCGCTCGACGCTGAAGGGAATGTAGATATCATCCTCTCCCGCCGCCAAAGGCACGGAACTGCCGAATGCCTGAAAGCAGGAATCCACCAGCCCCGGGTACAGCGGATAGATCTGCTGATCGTCCGGCAACACCGGTACCTCTATACAGTGCAGTGTCAGATCGCCTTTTTTCAAGCGATCACCGACCCAGCGGAAGGCACTACCCAGGGTATAGCCGTTGTTCCAGATGCGGGCGTAAAAGTCGGTGCCGCTTTCTTCAAGTGTCCAGGTATTCAGCGCGTCCTGAACATCGATCGTTTGCACGTCAATCGATGATATCGTCTCAGCGTTGTCGATAAGCGTGCGAAATTTTCCGGTGGCATTTGTATTCCAGGCATGAGAGTCATGTAATTGGGTCCTATCATTCAGCGAGATAATATTGAATTGACCCTGTCGAACGCGGCTCTTGTGTTCGGATTTTTCGCTTTCCGGCGATAACGCAATTTGCGCAAGACGCTCTTCTCCGTCAGGAATGGCGATAGTCTGAAAAAAAGCGATCGCTTCCAGTTCACAAGCGGCACAACCAAAACGGTCCCCGACCGCCGCGACGGCCATGGCAACATGGGATGCGCCCGGCACTATCACTGTGCCGAATAGGCGGTGATGCTCCAGATAACCGGGAGAACCAGCGCTTAATTGCGTCTGGTAGCAACTTTCGGCTAACGTCGGCAGCGGGAGACGAAGCCCCAGCAGAGGATGACTGTCTGTAAGATGGGACCCGGTCAAGGCAGCACCGGTGGAAATCGGGAATTCGCCCCCAACACCCTGGTCAAGCCAAAACCGCTGGCGTTGATACGGATAAACCGGAACAGAAATACGCCGACCGCGGGTATTGCCGTCATCGCTAAACACCAGAGACCAGTCAATATCCACGCCACATTCATAAAGCTGCCCCAACCCGGTAAGAATAGTTTCGGTATCACTGCGTCCCTGGACCATGCTCGAAATCCACTGGACCGCCGCCTGGCAGGACACTTTTGCCATACCGGTTAACGTCGGCCGCGGGCCGATTTCAATCACGATATCCACACTCTCACTGAAAGCCTGGACAGTCTCGGTAAAATTAACCGGCGCCAGGATGTGTTCAGCCCAGTAGGTAGCGCTGCGCAAAGCCTGCTCTTCAGCCTTGGCGCTGACATTGGAAAATAGTGTCAAAGCGGGCTTCTGGTAGGTTATCCGCGAGGCAAACTCGGTAAATGCCCCCACAATGGGTTGCATCAACGGCGAGTGAAATGCATGGGATACCGGCAGCTCGACATAACCCACCTCTTTTGTTTCACACAGGGTTTTAATGGTTTCCAAGACGGATAGCGGGCCGGCAACCACCGTCTGTTCGGGTGTGTTATAGGCGGCGATGCCGGTCTGCAATGCATCCGCGCCGGTTAAATTATCCAGCAGCGATTTCACAAAATCCCTGTCTTCCATAACCACCAGCATTCCTCCGCCGGACGGTAGCGACTGCATCAAACGTCCGCGCTCGGCAATCAACCGAATGCCGTCGCGCAAGGAGAACAGTCCGGCCACACAAGCGGCGGCAATCTCACCGACACTGTGCCCCATCACCACTGTTGGCGTCACACCCCAGGATTGCCACAATTTGGCCAAAGCATATTCCACGGCAAACAGCGCTGGCTGGGTATAGGCAGTCTGGTTCAGCAGCGCGGCGTTCTCATGCCACATCACCTCCAGCAACGGTTTTTCCAGAACACCTTCCAGATCAGCAGCGCAGGCATCCAGCGCCTGCCTGAAGACCGGCTCCTGCTGGTACAGCTCGCGCGCCATTCCCGAATACTGAGCGCCCTGGCCGGTAAACATAAAACCAATTCGCGGAGTTTTGCGCTGACTAAGGGCAACGGGCGTTCCTTCACCTCCACTGCTTTCCCCCGCGGCAAATTTATCCAGCTGCGCGGCCATTGCCGCCGCCGAACTGGCAACAAATGTTTTGCGGTGCGGGTAATGATCGCGGCCGGTGGCAGCGGTGTAACAGATATCGGCGAGTGAATGAACTTCACCCGCGGGCGTGCCGTGCAGGGAGTCGGCGAAACGCCCGATTATAGCCTCCAGAGCAGCGCTCGATTTTGCCGAAAGGGGCAATAGCCACTGAGGCTCGACCGCACTTTCGGCAGAATCGCACGAATCAGTGCGGCTATCCCTCTGATTTTCCTGTTGCTGGCTTTTCTGATCTCGACTTTGCCCATCCATGTCCGGAGCCTGCCCCAATATAATGTGGCAGTTAGTGCCGCTAAAGCCAAAAGAACTGACGCCCGCTGCCAGAGGCTGGCCGGATGCAGGTGACCATGACAAGGTTTCAGTCGGAAATACGATCGGCGAACCGGCGATCTCCAGGTGACTGTTTTGCTGGTGAAAATGCAAATTGGGTGGAATTTCGCAGTGTTGCAGGGCCAATACTGCTTTAATAATACTGGCGACACCGGAAGCGGCTTCCAGATGGCCTATATTGGATTTTAACGCCCCCAACACCAATGGCTGCTGTCTGTCACACTGCCCGTATACCGCATTGAGAGCATGGACTTCGATCGGATCACCGAGGGGCGTGCCGGTTCCATGGGTTTCAATATAGGTGACCGCGTCGGGTTCCAACCGGGCATCTGCCAGCGCCTTCTTGATCACTTTTTGCTGGGCCGGACCATTAGGCGCAGTCAGGCTGCTACTTCGGCCGTCCTGATTCACTGCCGTGCCGCAAATTACTGCATGAATGTGGTCGTTATCACGCTTCGCCTGTGACAGTGTTTTCAACAGCAGCACACCGCCGCCTTCACCGCGTACATAGCCGTCGGCACTGTCATCAAAGGTTTTACAGCGGCCGTCCGGGGCCAGCATATTGGCCTTGGAAAGTGAAACAAAAACCTGTGGATCCACCAGCAGATTGACCCCGCCGGCCAGTGCGGCACTGCACTCGCCACGCCGCAACGCCTGTACGGCGGTATGAATCGCCACCAGAGATGACGAGCAGGCAGTGTCGATGGCCAGTGCCGGCCCCTGCAACCCCACGGTATACGCGATCCGGCCACTGATCACATTCTGCGTATTGCCGGTGACATAGAAACCCGCATCCTCATTGTCAGACTGTAGGCAAAAACGAAAGTATTCGGCCGCACCGACACCCAAAAACACACCGGTATCACTGCCTTCGAGACTGGCTGCCGGATAGCCGGCATCCTGCACCGCCGACCAACTGAGTTCCAGCGCCAGCCGTTGTTGCGGATCCATGGTTTCCGCCTCGCGGGGAGCGATGCCGAAAAACTTCGCGTCGAACTTGTCGTAGTCATTGATTAAGCCGGCGCTCAGCGTCACTGTTTTACCCGCAGCATTACGGTCGGAATCCACAAATCTATCAGTTGGCCAACGCGGCTTTGTCTTACTGTCCAACCCGTTATCCCGCCGGATACCATCGCCGGCGCGCCGCAGAAATTCCCATAGCTGTTGCGGGCTTTCCACCTGCCCTGGCAGACGACAGGACATACCGACAATCGCAATCGGTTCCTTCGCGCTGTCCTCCATAACCTGCAATTTATCCTGCAGGGATTCAATTGCCACAAAAGCCTGCTTTAACGGAGAAAGTTCCGTCCCGAGCCTATTAAATTCCTTCATCTGCAAGCTCCTCTATGTCAATAGCACCCATTTCAATAGCAACCACCAGGTTTTTAAACAGGATTGCCAATATTCTATTGTTAGCCTTATGCATAAGCATCTACGTTAATTTACTGTGAAAAATACTTTCAACCTTAAAGGGAGTTGAGTTTTGCAAGCAGTAAAGCTTCGGCTTCCTCTTCCGATAGATCGGCCACCTCCCGCGTCGCCTTCTCGCCCACCGCAGAATTGATCGGGAAAGATTCTTCGGGCAACTGCACCTGCCCCTCCAACACCTCGCCTATAGCTGTTGCCAGGTAAGTCGCCAGAGCCGCGGGCGTCGGGTAATCAAAGATCAGCGTTGAGGACAAATTCAAGTCCAGTTCCCGTTGCAAAATGTTTTTCAGCTCCACCGCCATCAGGGAGTCAACACCCAATTCAGTAAATCCCTGTTTTTCTTCGAATGCGAACTGACTATCCAATTGACACACCTTGCGCACCTGTGCCTCGATAAAGGCCATGATCATCCCGGGATGCCGAGCGGCCGGCGTCTGCTCAAGCTGCTGCCGCATAAGCGCAACGGGTTGTGAGGTATCTGATTCATCCGATGCCGAAACGCTGAGCTCATCCAATAACCCGCAACGACGTTTGGCGAAAACTATCGGGGCGAACCTTTCCCAATCCACGTCCGCGCAAACCATGCCTGTGCAGTCACGCTTCAGCGCGTTCTCGAGCAAACTGATTGCCTGTGAATTGGTAAACCCCTGAATACCCAAGAGGGCCAATTGATTATCCGCATCGAGTTCCAATCCCATGCCCACTTCTCGCCAGGGTCCCCAGTTAATACTGAAAACCGGATAACCCTGAGCGCGACGCGCCTGAGAAAAGCTGTCGAGAAAGCTGTTTGCCGCGCAATAAGCGGCCTGTCCAGCGGAACCCCATACAGACGCAATCGAGGAAAAATTGACAAACATATTCAAGGTGTCTGTGGCATTAGGCTCTTCAATTAAGGCCTGTAAATTCAGGGTGCCCTGCACCTTGGGCCCGAGAACCTGGGCAAAGGCGTCCACCTCGACAGAGGAGCTGTCAACCCGGTCACCGCTTATCCCGGCGGCGTGGAAGACGCCCATCAGCGGCGGCAGCTTATCGGCCACTGCCCGGTAAGCGGCGGTGAGCCGGGATTTATCAGCCACATCCGCGGAAATGATCGTCAGTTGCGCGCCCGCCTCCCGCCAACGCTGTTGCAGCGCCTGCAATGCAACACTGTCAGGCTTACGCCTGCTCACCAGGACCAGGTGACGCGCACCCTGGTTCAGTAACCAGTCTGTCAGCGCCTGACCGATGCCGCCAAAAGCACCGGTAATCAAATAGCTTCCCTCCGATGAAATAGACGGTCCGGCAGATTCTTTTTGCGGTTTTGTCAGGCGTTGCAATCTGGGGACATACCCTTCTCCGGCGCGTATGGCTACCAGTTCCTCCATGGAGGCTTCGCCGATTAACGAACACAAAAGGTCGGCCGCCTGCCTGTCCAGTGTCGCTGTAGGGTTAAAGTCCAGATCGATGGTTGCCAGAAAATTTTCCGGCAACTCCGCTGCCAGCGCCCTGCTTGCGCCCAGCGCGCAGGCGTGAGCGGGATCAAAATCGTTGCCTGTGTTTTTATGGGCAATACCGGTCGCTCCGCGGGTAACCAGCACCAATTTGCAATTGACAGTGAACTGGGTGATAAAGGCGGCGCTGCGCAGCAATGAAAAGCTCACGTCTGTAACATCATTGTTGCCGGGAGCACGGTAGAACACACAGCGTTGAAAATCGCGCTTTGATTCCGGCAGGCGATTGAAAAATATCGCCCAGCTCTTGGCACAGAGGAGATTGAACTTAAACGCGTCACCTTCCAGCGGAAAAACTTCATCGTCCTGTCCACCGGCCAGTACTACGGTCGCGTCAATGCCGTGGGCAGATAGCGCCTTCTCCAGTTCGGCAATATCCTGGCGCCTGTCAGCGACAAGAAGTACGGGACTTTGACTGGCAAACCCACGATTGGCAAACCCACGATCGGCAACCGCAGGTTCAACAAACCCATCGCCAGTAAGCAATGGCAGCGTATACTCTTGCCAGACCATTTCATAACCGTGTTGATCCAGTGGGGTCTTATCGCCATTGTGCGCTTGATGCAGGGTCCGTAATACCTTGTTGAAACCGGTCTTGTCAGACTCGGTTAGCGACGGGTTTTGCAACCATTCCTGCAACAGCTCGACCCTGTCCTGGTGCAACACATCCAGCCAGCGGTGTTCCAGTTCTGAAAGTGCGGTGGTGACCGTTGCGTTCCCTGTCGCCGTTTCAGTATTGGGGTACCAGTAGCGATTGCGTTGAAAGGGGTAAGTTGGCAGTGATAGCAATTGCCGTTGATAGGGCTGATCAAACGCCCGCCAGTCCACCGCCTGACCCAACTCATAGAGCCGCCCCAGGGAACCCAGCAGCACCCGCCAGTCCTCCTTGCCCTGCCCCAATGACGCCAGCCAGTGTTTCTCCGCCGCCCCTTGACGCGCCGACAGGACTTGCCGGCCCATCCCC
>JBNKHG010000005.1:0-7669 GCA_050290225.1 Cellvibrionaceae bacterium | reverse complement strand
AGAAGATGTGATGACCTATTTCCGCGATGATCTTGATGAGATAAGCAAACTCTATGATCTGCATGACCCGGAACAAAAGGCGCTGGGTATAAAAAAATTATTTGGCGACATGCGCTATCTGATTGCCGCCCGCTATATGACACAGCATATGGCCAAAGTGCAACGGCCAGGTTATTTGTACATGTTTGATTATCTACCCTCGGAAAATCGCGATGCATTACCGGGCGCACCTCATGTTTCCGAAATTGATCTGCTGTTTAACCAGGACACCAACCATGCCGCCAATCTTATGCGGCAATACTGGATCAATTTTATTAAAACGGGTGATCCCAACGGTCCGGACCTACCTGGCTGGCCAGCCTATGATGAAAAAGATGGAAAATGGATGGTATTCCGAGACGAGCCCGTATCCAAAAGAAATGTCAGGAAGGATAAGCTGGATGTGCTGGAAGAACTTTATCTGAAGAGGGTCAATCTCGGCGAATGGGTGCGCCAGGGCGACGCAGAGGAAAAGCTTTAGGTAAACGCTTGGCGCTCTTTACGGCTTTGCAAGAGGACGGGTTAATGGTGTCGGGCGCCGAAGTGGGCGCCTGCCCGTTCTACGTGCGAATGCTTACCGGCAGTTCCACTCTCGGTTGCATGGCGGAGAGACGGTGGCGGTAGCGTTGTTCGACTTTCTCGTAGATATTTGGGGTCTTTTTGCTTTCTATGGTGATGATCAACGCATAGGGTAATTTCAGTGCCTGCGATGGACTGGATTTGGTTCCCGGTTCCCTGGCGAGGTAGTGTATGTCGAAGGTTGGGTCTGCCAGGCTGGAACCACGTTTTGTTGCCTGGCCGTGTAGCACTGTATCCCATTTGTGGGCGTCATGTCGTAGATCTTGCTCTTTGCTCCTTTCGTGTTTTTTAAAGAAGCTGTCGGTTTTGGGGTAGGCCGGATCTTTGTCGAATTTATTCTTGTTGGGGCGAAAGGTGATATCCAGTCCGGCTCGGGTGTATTCACCCGGTGTGTGCGGATCGGTTTGACATCCATAGCAGAAGGTTGCTGTGATCTGAATGTTACCTTTTAACTCTTCTTCGGGCATGGGGATGGGAGCACGGAGTACTTTGCCCGGTTCCAGACGACCTTTGTACACAATCCTGACCATGCCTTCGTCGCAACTGACCATCTTGTCGAGGTCGTCTGTTACCATGCCCCAGCCGACTTCGTTGGGATGAAACTCGCCCCGTTCCGCCGAGTGGATCAGCAGGGCGCGAATCGCCTGGGGTGAGAGCTCATTGCCAAAGTAGGCTTTGAGCCCTGCGGCAATTCGAATAGTCGCTGGGGTTGCATAACTGGTGCCGCATCCTTCAGCAATTTTGGGCCCAGGAAACACGAAGCGAAACTGTTTGTTGTCCACACCGCCGAAATGAAGGATGTCGGGCTTGATCAATCCTGGATGTCTGCCCGGTCCGATAGAGCTGTACGGTGCACGCTGCCACCCCGGTTCCATGCTGTCGGATGCGCCGATCGCCAACGCATTTACGCAATCGCTGGGCACTTGAATACGGGATTGAGGCCAGGGAGATTGGCCGTCGTTCCCCACGGCTATCGTGGCCAGCACTTCGCCCTGGCCAAAGTGATCGTCCAGCATGGCCGTCCAGGCGGTAACGTTGTCTTCCCCGGCCACCTCGTGTGGGCCAATGCTGAATGACACCAGGGGATAATTGCTTTGGGTAAGAACTTCGTCCACATAGAGCATGACTTCGAAGAGGTGTTTATCGCGCACCTCCGTTCCCAGAACGCGGTAATGGTCGATAGCGGCAAAGGGGCGGGAAAGGGCGCCTCCGCTGACATGACCGAACAATGCCGCTGAAGTGACCGCTGTTCCATGATCCAGATATTCCGGTACGGGTTCGCCAATGTTGTAACTGCTCGGTGGCGCAATTTCTCTGGCCCAAAGTCCGAAGGGGTGGTCCTCGGTCAGGCCGCCGTCGAAAATGGCCACTTTGAAAGAGGGGTCCACAGCGGGTTCAGATGGGAGTTGGGCATTGATGGCAACATTGCTTCGCAAAATACTGGGTCGGTCGATGATTCGCAGTTTGGGCATGGGGCGAATCGCTCTGACGAACGTGAAGTCTGCCAGTTCTTTTGCCTCCCGGGCGCCGCCGGTTGCTGGCAGGAACAGGAGACCACGGGACTGAAAGCTATGTTCATCGTCAATTTCGATACCGACCTGTTGTGCAAACCGGTAGAAATCTTCCTCCCAGTCGGCGTCCAGTAAGCTGTCGAAATGTACGACGACCTCAAGGTCCGCTGGCTTCCGAGGGATTTTGCCTAAGAGGCGCTCCGCAGGATCAAAGAAATCGATTCGTTCTAGCTTTAGCAGGTCCTCTGCGACGGACGCCCCTTCATCGATCGTTTCGAGAGTGTCGTGGAAGGCGCTCAGGGCATTTTTTGTCGCTGCCACATATAGCTTGGTTGAGGCAACACCACCCTCCACATCCGCGCCACGGCCCTTGCGGGGTTGTACCTTGATGGGGCGGCTGCCAATAAGGCGGAGTTCAAATTGCTTGAAGAGACTTTCGGGAAAGGCGCTACGGGAAATGTACTGCGGGTTGAGCGTAAATTGGGATACCACTTGGCCATGGGGGCAGGCGGCTTCGGGTAGCGACTCAATTTTACCGAACAGGTGCTTGAGCTGCTTGCCGATATATTGCTTCTGTTCATTGACGGTATAGGGGGCGGGAGAGTCACCGAAGCCGCCGCGATAGTCTATCTTCTCCGCCAGTTTTTCGCCTCTACCCAGCAGGAATCGCTTTTTCGGGGAGTTGTCCATTATTGTTAACCTCCATGTTTTAGTTGGCCAGCGTTGAGCGTAAGGTGTCGCGGGAGAGGCCGGTCAGCCGACAAGCCGCCCGCTGCGTGAGTTTAGCATCTTCCACCAGGGCCCTGGTTAATGCTTTTCTGGTACCAAGATCCATTGATGTTAGATGGCGGGCGATAATGGAGGCCATTGCCGGCTCCATCAATTTGTCGCCGTTGATGGCATTGGTTCGCCGCAACTTGTTCAACTCCCGAACAAAATCGCTATAGGAGTTCCCTTCCATCAGTTGCGCCAATACGGAAATCCACTTTTTGGAGAAGTTGTCGTGAGGCGTGAGGATACTGCGCCCAAGGGTTTCCAGGTCTTGCCGTGAGGGATCGGGGAAGGGAATGACCAATTCGAAACGACGATCCACTGCTGGATCAAGCAGTTCGGCATGGTTTGTGGCGGCAATCAGCAGATTGCTTGCGGGCCAAAGGTCGATTTCCTGAAGAATGACAGTGACCAGGCGCTTCATTTCGCCGATATCGGCGTTATCGTCCCGGCGTTTGGCGATGGCGTCCAATTCATCGAGCAGGAGAACGCAGGGTCTACTCCGGGCGTAGTCCAGCGCAGCTTTGAGGTTGGTACCTGTTTTGCCGAGGAAGCTGCTGATCACAGTGGCCAGATCGAGCGTGAGCAGCGGCAGTTTTAGCTCAAGCGCGATCTTTTTGGCGGCCATGGTTTTGCCGACACCGGGTTTTCCTGTAAACAGTACCGTTCGTGTCGGGGCTAACCCCAGGTCGGTTAATCTTTTCGATTTTTTGCGCTCGGTAACCAGCCAGGTGAGTTGGGCTTTAAGGTTGTCCTCGGCGATAAAGCCGTGGGGTAGTTCCGGTGGGTCGTCGATACGTAGCAAATCCGCCTGGCTGTCCTGGTCGATGGGTGGAGGCATTGAGATGCCTCGGGGGTTGGCCTTGCGGATGGGGTGGGAGCTGGAAGTCTCTTCCAGTTGGGAAAAGACTACGTCCTTGAGTTCCTGGGCCAATGGATCCCCGGCTTTTGAAAGGGACCTTATCAGGCGCATTGTTTGAATGCGGACCTTCTCTGAATCCCCCAGTGCGCCAAATTTGGCGATTTGGACTAATTTTTCAACAACTTCTGATGATTCGTCCATATTTAATATAACTCATTGTTTATAAAGTAAATATAAATGGAATAATTGACTGCGTTGAAAGTATGGCACTACGAGCGTGGAAAAGCAATTATTTCGGCTTGAGCAGGTGGACTGAGGAGATTCCTGCAAGTATCCGCGATTCGATTCCGCCGGAAGGCATCACCCCGGAGCACCATCAGGCCAAGCTGAACAAGCTGGGCCGCAAATGGGCCAACATTTCTCCAATGCTCCATATGGGCACGGCGAAAGACATCGCCTATGCGGCACTTTACCTTGCCAGCGATATGGGTGCGTTCGTCAACTGCCAGGACTTGGTGGTGGATGGCGGCACCACCGCGGCGGGGCGGACGGGTTTTAGTGAGGGTTAGGTTGATTCTCTCGCTGAGGCGCGCATAGGTCTCTCGCAGAACCGGAGGAGTCCATATACGCAAAGACGCCAAGGCGCAAAGGAAAAGATGATTTCAATATCTTGGTGTTCTTTGCGGTTTTGCGGGAGGATGGAGTCTTCTGCGGGCAATTCCAAAGTTGAACTTTGGAATTGCCCGTAATAGAATGCTTAAATGATCAAAAGGCAGATTAGCGACGAATTGAACCGGCTACTGGGTGAATATCCGGTAGTCACCATCCTGGGTCCCCGGCAAGCCGGCAAGACTACGCTTGCCAAACATAAGCTGGACACATACGACTACTCCAACCTGGAAACTCCTGAAGTTCGTCAGTTTGCCCAAGACGACCCGAAGGCTTTTCTGGCTCAATTCAAGGGCAACGTCATTATTGATGAAATTCAACGTGTACCGGAGCTGCTCAGCTATATCCAAACCATTGTGGACGCCAATCAGCGCAACGGTCAGTTTGTCCTCACCGGCTCCCACCAGCTCGAACTGAGGCAGGCCATTTCCCAATCCCTGGCGGGTAGAACCAGCATTGTGAATCTCTACCCCTTTTCAATCCGCGAATTATCCGCTGCCGGTATTACGTTCGATCGGCCGGAGGAATACATATACCGGGGGTTCCTGCCCCGCATTTATGATCAAAATCAGCGGCCAACGCAGGCGTACTCGAATTATTACCAGACCTACGTCGAGCGGGATGTCAGGCAACTGATCAACCTCAAGGATTTCGCGCTGTTTGAAAAGTTCATGAAATTGCTGGCGGGGCGCGTGGGGCAACTCATGGACTATACGTCCCTTGCCGGTGACGTGGGTGTCAGCGCCACCACCATCAAACACTGGCTGTCGATATTGGAGGCCTCCTTTGTTGTCTACAAACTGCCGCCTTTCTTTGAAAACTTTGGTAAGCGCGTTGTCAAGGCGCCCAAGTATTACTTTATCGATATTGGCCTGCTCGCCTTTTTACTGGGCATTGAAAAACCCGACCAGATTTCCAGGGATCCCCTGGTGGGGCAGATGTTCGAGAATTTAGTTGTGCTTGAATGCCTGAAAACCCGGGCTAATCAGGGCAAGCTGCCCAATTTGTATTTTTTCCGGGACAGGCATGGTAATGAAGTGGATATTCTTCACCAAAGTGGCAGGGAGCTTACGGCCATCGAGGTAAAAGCCAGCGCCACCTATCAGGCGTCATTGTTGAAGGGGTTGAAGCGTATAAGCGCGCTATCCCCCATGGTGACTCATTCTTACCTTGTGTATTCGGGTGAACCCATGGTATTCAGCAATAATATAACGGCTCTAAGATACGATCGCGTCGGTGATATTTTCCCGGCATAAGCGCTGACGACGGACTGGTCAAACCTCACCACCTGATCGGTGGGGCCGATGTGGCGACGGAGCTGGATGCCAAGCGGGCGATTGACCAGGGGACGCGGTTAGGGGCGGGTATTTGAGTTTTGTTGTTGATGGTTCGCGCGGAGGCGCAGAGACGCAGTGGAAAAGGTTGAGGAAGGAGTGAGGGCGCATGCAGTGATTTGTACAATTTGTTTTGCACAAAATAAAACCCTGCTACACTTCCTGACTGCTCACAGTGTTCAGGGTAGCCACCATGCAAGCGATAACATTTTCACATCTCAGAACCCACGCCAGTGAGCTCAAAGAAGCCTTGAAGCGGGGGGAAGAAATCGAGCTTACCAGCCACGGGCAGGTGATCGGCATTATCAAACCCAGCGCCAGGAAAACTGACAAAAACGAGCGGGCAGAAGCATTAAAAGCTTTTTTCCGGCTCGGGGAGGATGTATCCCTTGACGCCGAGCTGGAGAGGATCAAGGCAGGCAGAAAGGGACGCAAGCATGCTGTTTGATACCAATATTTTCATTTATCTGAAAAAGCAGAACGCCAAGGCCATTGCCCTTATCGGGCAAACAGACAATATTCACATCAGCGCGATCACCTATATGGAGCTGATTCAGGGGGCGAGTAACAAAAACAAGGCCCGATTGGTAGAAAGGCTACTACAGGCGTTCAACATCCGAATTCTGGAATTGAATGAGAATATCAGCATCATTGCCCGTCTTTTGATTAAACAACATGCCCAGAGCCATGCCCTGACCCTGGGCGATGCCCTGATTGCCGCGACCGCTATTCAATCAAACCTGGAGCTGGTCACCGCCAATTACCGGGATTTTCGATATATCGATGGACTTGATGTGAAAAGGTTCACTCCATCTCGTCGAGGGAGCCTTGATCGAGGAGATAGCTAATGGCGCATATTAAGTGGCGGTCTTATCAAATTATCAGTCGCGCTGTGGAAGAGGGGGTAGCGTCTGGATATATGAGGGCCCATAAGCATACAGATACACCGGACGAAGAACATTTAAAACAGGAAATTGAAAACTATGTGATGATGGCACTGTGCGAGGTGATTGATTTTGATGACGATGTCATTAAGGATGAGACTCAGGGCTGATGACCCCAAACAAAGGCGGGGGCGGGAGAGTCACAGAAGCCGCCGCGATAGTCTATCTTCTCCGCCAGTTTTTCGCCTCTACCCAGCAGGAATCGCTTTTTCGGGGAGTTGTGGTGAGTCGTGAGGATACCGCGCCCAAGGGTTTCCAGGTCTTGGCGTGAGGGATCGGGGAAGGGAATAACCAGCTCGAAACGACGTTCCACCGCTGGATCAAGCAGTTCGGCATGGTTTGTAGCAGCAATCAGCAGATTGCTAGCGGGCCAAGTCTCGGCGGAAGACCCAAGCGAGATCAGCGTCGTCATTGTCATCGCCCGCTGCCCGTTTGTCGCCCGTTTGGCAGTGTTTTAGGCTGTCTCTCAATGAAATTCTGTAAATGTTTGTTGTTATTGATAATTTTATGAATTATTCGGTTTGCGGTGGGGTTGATGTTTTAGTGACGGTTAGTCTATACTTTCGATAAATGGATTGGGGGTGCCCGGTCGGCGCTATAGCCTCGGTGAGTGTCATCGGGGCTTTTCGCTTTCTGAGCTAGGATAAATTTTCATGCCAAGCCCCTCATACCCTGTACCGACGTGATCTCGGCCCCCATCGCAGTAGAATTTCCGTTTCAAAATATCAAACGCTCGATTTTCCTGGTCTGGACGCAAGACATTTAATCCAATGGGGCGTGCGACCAGGTCAGCCAATTGCAGGCCAGATGACATGGCCTTGTTGCTCAGCAGCTTATCCTGTCGATTTAGTAAGGCCACCTGGAAAACCTGTTTTGCCAGATCAACTGCAATTACGTTACGCTCGTTCATGTGTGGACTCCTATACGTTTTTGGTTCGCAACTTGAACGTACCTCCCAAG
>JBNKHG010000004.1:0-51543 GCA_050290225.1 Cellvibrionaceae bacterium | reverse complement strand
GACTCTTGCGGCTTGCGGCTTGCGGCTTCAAGCGGCAAGCCACAAGTATTCGTGGCACGTCGGTTCGTCCGCTTGTGGCACGAACGAGACGTCGTTACCAAAACATGAATCATAACAACCCACAAATTTTTCTGAAGAACCCTTTTTTATGTCCTGCCACAAAAAAACCGGCAGCGAATTACCGGCTTTTTTCCAGGTCAATGTGGCCCTTAAGCAATAAAGTAGCTCACACAGAAGAGGCCAACTCCGCCCAGTACCACGGTGTAGGGCAGGGCCATAATGACCATCCTTCCATAGGACAGGCGAATCAATGGTGCCAGGGCTGACGTCAGCAGGAACAGAAATGCTGCCTGGCCGTTAGGTGTGGCGACGCTGGGCAAATTGGTGCCTGTATTAATGGCGACAGCCAGCGTATTAAAGTGGTCGCGGGTAATGGCGCCCTGGGCCAGGGCTTCTTTCACTTCGTTTATGTAGACTGTGGCCACAAAAACATTGTCGCTGATCATGGAGAGCACGCCATTGGCAATAAACAGCATCGCCGGCTGAGCCGCGGCATCCAGGGCCAGCACTGCACTGGTTATCGGTGTAAACAGGTGCTGTTCGTGAATCACGGCGACGACAGAGAAAAATACCACCAACAGTGCCGTAAACGGCAGCGCCTCTTCAAAGGCGTGACCGATCTGGTGTTCTTCGATAATGCCGTTAAAAGCGGTCAGCAAAACAATAATCATCAGGCCGATAAGGCCGACTGCCGCTAGATGAAAGGCCAGTGAAAACACCAGGATAGCGGCGGCCAATGCCTGGACAATCAACGATGCGGTATCTCGCGGGGTTCGCTTTTTGGCTTCCTCCTCGGCATAGTCCTCCAGCACGCTTCGCACCGAGTCCGGCAGTGTCATTCCGTAACCGGCAATCTTCACTTTTTCCAAAAGCACGCAGGTAATTAGGCCGGCAGCCAGTACCGGCATGGTCACCGGAGCCATATAAATGAAGAATTCCACAAAATTCCAGCCGGCCTTTTCAGCAATTAGCAGGTTCTGGGGCTCGCCAACCAGGGTGCAAACACCGCCCAGGGCTGTGCCGACAGCGCCATGCATCAACAGGCTGCGGAGAAAGGCGCGAAATTGATCCAGGTCCTCGCGATGGTATTCGTGAACTTGCTCATCGTCAGCATGATCGTGGGTCTGGTGTAGCTTCTTACCCGATGCAACCTTGTGATATACCGCGTAGAAGCCCACTCCCACACTAATAAGTACAGCCGTAACGGTCAGGGCATCAAGGAAGGCAGAGAGTATGGCTGCCACCAGGGAGAACAGCAGCGATAGCAAGAGCTTGGAACGGATATCGAGCAGTATTTTCGTGAACACAAACAGCAGCAGGTTTTTCATAAAGTAGATCCCTGCCACCATAAACATCAACAGCAGGATTACTTCGAAGTTGGCCACCACCTCGTCATACACGGCATGGGGGCTGGTCATGCCCAGAATCACGGCCTCCAGCGCCAGAATGCCGCCGGGCTGCAAGGGATAGCACTTAAGCGCCATTGCCAGGGTAAAGATAAATTCAGCGATCAATACCCAACCGGTCAGAAAGGAGCCAGCAGTGAAAAGCAAAATGGGATTTAACACCAAGAACAAGAGGATGGCATTTTTGTACCACTGGGGCGCCTGGCCTAAAAAATTGCGTACAAAGGCTTGGTTTAAGGTTTGTGCCATTATCGAAGTTCCCTTCCCCAATGGGGGTTAGTTGGTATGACGGGTTGCGTGTTTATTGAGCAGTCTGGCGTGCCTTTTGAATGAGCATGGGTAAATTCTAAAAACCAGCGGGAGAAGCTACCGAAATCCGTAAAAAATTCAAGTTTTTCAATAGGATCTTGACTATTCTCCAGATGAATAAGTGATATTGGTAGCTAAGTTGGATGTTTTGTGTACTGGTTTGTCTATTTACGATAAAGCCGTTGCTGACATTGGAATTGGGTGGGGTGGTGGGTTAAAGTTCATTTAACGCTTAAGGATTCGTCCTAAGCTGCGGTAATATAAGATTTTTATGCCTTCGGCCGATAATGACAATAGGCAGACCGTATTGGCGCCAGGTGCACAGATTTTAGTCAACGGGAAGTTGGCCGGACAGGCATCGCACCGCTCGGAGCAATCCGGATACAAGAATCGATAAAGGAAGTAATGGCGTGACGCAAAGCGAGACTTTCAAACTGACGTCCCTCAACCTTGTTCATGATGAGCTAGTGGCTGCTATCGAGCAATCGGCGTCCAAGTTGGAACAGTTTGTAGCGCAGCGGGAAAATGAAGAATTGCTCAACGAGTGTATTGCCGGGATCAAGCAAATCAGTGGAACCCTGGAACTGATACAACTTCGCGGTGCCGATTTACTGGCCGGCGATCTGCTCAAACTGGCAGGCGAACTGGCCCATACCCGCGATGAGGATATGGAAGAGCCGCTGTCGGTGTTGACGGCGGCTTTTTTTATCCTGTCTCGCTATCTTGAGTATGTCCAGAAAACACGTCGTTCCGTGCCGGCGTTATTAATTCCCCATATCAATGAAATGCGGCAGATCTGTAAAACGCCCCTGTTGCCGGAAAGCCATTTCTTTCAGGCCAATGTTGAGGCCAGGCGCAAAGGTGTGCGTCCTGGCAGCGCGGTTCCGGGAGAGGAGATGGCGGCCTTGGTCAGACGCCTGCGGCATATGTACCAGGTGGGGTTGCTCAATGTCTTAAAAAGCAAGCAGATCAAACCTTCGCTGGCAATGATGCAGCGTGCTCTGGAGCGCCTTGATATTATTACCGGCGACCGCCCCATGGGAAAGCTCTGGTGGGTGGGAAGTTGTGCCATCGAGGCTCTGACGAGAGCCAATATGGACGTGACAAAAAATCGCAAACTGTTGCTCGGGGTTATTGATAGGCAACTCAAGCTGTTGCAAGCCGGCAGTGAGTCAGAATTTGATAGAGAACCCAATAAAGGGTTGATAAAGGAGCTGCTTTATATCGTCGCGATCTCCGGCTATGACAGTGAAAAGGCAAAGGACGTCAAGCGGCTTTTTGAGATCGAACCTCTGGGATACAACGATAAGGAATTGCGCTACGAACGTGAAGCGTTGAAAGGACCCAGCGTCAACACTTTCAATTCCATGGCCGCTGTTTTGAAGGATGAGTTGCGACGTACCAAGGATATACTCGAGAGGGCTTCAGAAGGGGGCACTGGTAGTATCACTGACTACGATGACCTGATTGATACCCTGAATAAAGTGGCAGAGATACTCTCCCTGGTGGGATTGGTCGCACCTGGAAACTCGCTGAAACAGGAAATAGCCAAGATCGAAACGTGGCGTGATCGCGGCAAGGACGGTGATGCCAAGGATCTGTTGGAGATTGCGGATGTTTTGCTCTATGTGGAGAGCGCGGTTTCCGGCCTTGAATCAAACAACCTTTCCAACGACAGCTTGTCGAAGGTCAACCTCGCCGAGCGGGATGAAGTGATTGCCACCAGCGCCTTGGCGGAAGCGGAAGCGGTGGTCCTGAAAGAATCAGAGTCCGGTCTGGCACTGGTGAAACGGGCACTCAATTCTTTTGCGGAATCCAACTATGATCCCGGACACATAAAGAATGTGCCTTCGACGTTAAATGCGCTGCGCGGCGGCATGGTGTTGTTGAACATGCAGCGTGCAGCTGCAGTACTGGCGGCCAGTACTGCCTTTGTTAACAAGGCCCTACTACAGGGAAGCAGTGTCGATGCTTTTAAAGATATGCTAGAAACCTTTGCCGATGCGGTTATCGGTCTGGAATATTATCTGGATGCAGTATCCAGCGACAGACGTTGTGAAGAACAGGTGCTGGAAATTGCCGAGGAGAGTTTGGCGGCGCTTGGCTATCCGGTGAATTAATCGCTGGATCCTTAAGCCCGGCGAGTCGTCGAAAAACGAGTTTTTACAGAGTATGTTTGAGCAACAAGCCGACAGTTTACGATTTCAACCAGCAATCACAACGGCTGTTGACAAGAGTCTGCCAGGTTATCAAATCGTGATCGGCGGAGGTCAGCTTCTTTGTCCGGAAGGCCAGAGCTGGTACCCGTTGATGATTGAAATTGACAGCGACCTTCAACTGGAAGTCCTGTCAAAACACTACCTGGGTAGTTTGGACGGCATGCCTTGTTACGCGGTGGAAGTGGCGTTTTCCGAATGGCTCCCCGCAGGCTTCTACTGGGTGGGCCTGCGGGCCATACTTGGCAGTTTGGGGGATGCGCATTTTGAACTGGCCGGTCGGGCCCAGCAGATCGTTGAGTGGCACAACACACACCAATTTTGTGGTAAGTGCGGTAGCCCCACCCAAGAGCACGACGAGGATCGTGCGCGAGTCTGTACTGCCTGCAACCAGGCGTATTATCCGCGCCTGTCGCCCTGCGTGATTACTGTCATTACACGCGACGAGTACTGTCTGCTGGCCCACAATGCCAATTTCCCCAAACATTATTACAGTGCACTGGCAGGTTTTATCGAACCGGGTGAAACGGTGGAGACTGCATTGCGCCGCGAAGTCATGGAAGAGGTGGGGGTTGAAGTCGGGGGGTTGAAGTATTTTGGCAGTCAACCATGGCCATTTCCCGGACAGTTGATGCTGGGTTTTCACGCCGAGTTTAAAAGCGGGGACATTGTCGTGGACGGCAAGGAGATAGTTGATGCCCAGTGGTGGCGTTACGACCAGTTGCCCATGGTGCCGCCGCCCCAGTCGTTGTCGGGACAATTGATATCGCACTTTGTAGCTTGGTGTGAATCTAACGAGAGCCTTTATGACTAGATCGCGTCTTGTGATGACAGACGTAATAATTCAGGAGAGGAAGCCCGGGGGAGGGGACAGATGACCATGTTTTACGAGGTTGTGGCATTCGCCGTCGTGGTGCTGGGATTGTTATTGTTCCTACTGTCTTTGAAAGTGTTGGCCAGAGCGGGGTGGATTCTGGGTTGGCTGCGGGGGATGTTTGGCTTGCTGCTGGTCGGTGGCGGTGTACTGCTCGCGTTGACGGCCTACGATGTTTTCAGCTACCAGCAAATTCTCAGTGAAAAGTCTATCGCCACTCTCAGCTTTGAAAAATTGGACACCCAGCGTTACCAGGCGACTTTAGTGGATGCCGAGGGCGAGGAACAAAGCTACGAATTGCTGGGCGATCAATGGCAGTTGGATGCCCGCATCATCAAATGGCCGGGTGTCTTGTCGGCCTGGGGTGTTAAACCGGGGTACCGGCTGGATCGCATCAGTGGTCGATACTTTTCGCTCGCCAAGGAACGCAACGCCGAGCGTAGTGTTTATCCGCTTAGCCAGAGCGAATTTGGCGTCGATGTCTGGGCCTGGTTGCAGACCGCAGGGCAATCGCTGCCGTTCGTGAGTGCGGTCTACGGCAGTGCCACCTTTGTACCCATGGATGACGGCGCTCTCTACGAAGTGCTGCTAACCAGCAGTGGCTTGATTGCCAGACCGCTCAACGAGCGTGCGCAAATGGCCGTGTCGCGCTGGCAGTAGTATTACCCTTTTTCCCCGGGGGGCAATACATCCATTACTATTTTTAGACTGAAACATCTTACTTAACGTCGGAGAAACCTTTGGAATTTTTATCGGAATACGGACTCTTTCTGGCCAAGGCCATTACCATCGTGGTGGCCATAGGTGCTGTGGTTGGAATAGTGGTGTCTGCCTCGCATAAAGGCAAACCCGCTGAAAAAGGCCATATTGAAGTGACCCGTCTCAACGACAACTACGAAGACATGAGTCGGGTAATGAAAGAAGCCGTGCTGGATGAGTATGCCCTCAAGGCCGACCACAAGGCTGAGAAAAAACGCGAAAAAGAGTCCGCTGCAGCGCAGAAAAAAGCTGCAAAGGCGCCCAAGGCTGAAAGTGGTGAAGAAGGGGGGGCGGAGAAAAAGCGGCTGTTTGTGTTGAATTTTCACGGTGATATCAAAGCTTCCGCTACCGAAAACCTGCGCGAGGAGATCACAGCGATACTGAGTTTGGCTCGAAAAACCGACGAAGTACTGGTACGCCTGGAAAGTGGTGGCGGCATGGTACACAGCTACGGATTGGCCTCGAGCCAACTGGCGAGAATCACCGGGAAGGGTATTCCGCTGACCGTCTGTGTCGACAAGGTGGCCGCCAGTGGAGGGTATATGATGGCTTGTGTGGCCGATAAAATACTCGCTGCACCCTTTGCCGTGATCGGATCGATTGGTGTGCTGGCCCAATTGCCCAACTTCCATCGCCTGCTAAAGAAACATGATATCGATTTCGAGATGATCACGGCCGGTGAATACAAACGTACCCTGACGTTGTTTGGCGAGAACACCGAAAGGGACCGGGAAAAGTTTACAGAGGATATTGAAGATACCCACCAATTGTTTAAGGACTTTGTGGCCGAGCACCGCCCTTCGGTTGATATTGCCGAGGTCGCTACTGGCGAGGTCTGGTTTGGTCGCCGGGCCCAGGGCGTTAATCTGGTGGATGTTCTGCAAACCAGTGATGAATATATTACCGCCCAGGTTGAGGCGGCGGACGTCTATGAGGTTGTCTATAAGCATAAGAAATCTCTGCCCGAGAAGTTGGGCGTTTCGATGCAGCAAGCCGCTGACCGACTGCTGATTACCTGGTGGGAGAGGTTGCAGCGTTCGCACTGGTTTTCCTGACGGAAGGTCAGGAATGTAACCGGGACTTGGGGTGGCGAATCCCGTACAGGAAGGGATTTGGATCATCAAAGTTGTAAAGGTGTTTTTATGGTTGAGCAAAAAGAACACGCGAGCTTCAAGGCCCTGTTGGTGCAAGAAATGCCGGAGGGTCAGTTTGAGCAACAGGTGGTCCAACGCACACTGGATGATCTGCCGAAGGGGGATCTGCTGGTTGATGTCCACTATTCTTCCCTGAACTATAAAGACGCCTTGTCTGCCCACGGAAACCGGGGGGTCACCCGAAACTATCCCCACGTCCCGGGTGTGGATGCGGCAGGTGTTGTTCTGGACGACGCCAGTGGTGGCTTCCAGCCCGGAGACCTGGTGCTGGTATGTGGCTATGACCTTGGTATGAACACCTCAGGAGCACTGTCTCAACGGATTAGAGTACCCGCTGAGTGGGCCTGTCCGTGTCCTCAAGGCTTGACTCTGAAAGAGGCCATGATCTACGGCACCGCCGGATTTACCGCTGCGCTCTGTATCGAGAAGCTGGAGCGGATGGGTGCCAGTCCTGACCAGGGGACGGTGGCAGTCACCGGTGCCACTGGTGGTGTCGGCTGTTTCAGTATCGCTATGCTGCACAAGCTGGGGTACGAGGTGGCGGCTTTAACAGGAAAGTTGGAAGAGAGTGAGTTTTTGGCCAACTTGGGGGCCAGGCAGGTTATCGATAGAGATACGCTCAATGAGATCGCCAGTCGTCCCCTGGGTAAACCCCAGTGGGCCTATGCCGTGGATGCCATCGGGGGCGATTATCTGTTCAATTTAATCAAATCGATCAAGCCTGAGGGGGCGGTCGCGGCCTGTGGTCTGGCTGCGGCCGCGACTTTCGACGCCAATGTATTCCCCTTTATCCTGCGCGGCGTCTCTCTGTTGGGTGTCGATTCCGTGGAATTACCGATAGAGAAAAAGTCAGCGGTCTGGGAGAGCCTCGCAACTCGCCTGAAACTCGCGAACCTGGAGTCCATGGCTGAGGCGATAAGCCTTGAGCAGACCCCCGAGTACCTCACGCGGATCTACAACGGCCATGCCATTGGCCGTTATCTCGTCACCATCAAAGATTGATCCGGGCCGGCGTTCCGGCGCCGGGCGAGGTGGTGGCCCGTCTGGCGAAAACCGAGCCTGGAAAGGTTCTCTGCCGACTAATTTTGTAACAAACGCACTTCCCGCTGCGGGAAAGGGATTTCTATGTCAGCGGCCTTGAGGGCACTAAAAATGGCACCATTGGCCTTGTAACAGGTTTGAAAATAGTTTGCTGTCGGCGCCCAGAAGCGGATGCCGATATTGATGGAGCTGTCGCCAAACCCTTCGATACCCACTTGCGGTGGGCGTTTGCCCTGTAACTCCGCGATATCAGCAAGCGCCGACTGAATCACCTCGATTGCCCGCTGGGGGTCGCTGCGGTAGGCAATGCCGATGGTCTCTTCGGCCAGGGTATCGGCATGGGAGTTGTGAATAATTTCACCGACAATATGCCTGTTGGGAATGGTGATCTCAATATCGTCCTCATTGGTAAGAATGGTGAAAGCCAGGCGTACATCCTTGACCTGGCCGCTCACGCCCTGGACCCGGATAGTATCGCCCACCACAAACGGCCGGGCTAAAATAATATTGAGCCCGGCGCTGTAATTGGAGAGTAGCCCCTGCACTGCCAGACCGGCGCCCAGGGAGATCGCACCCACCGCTGCCAGGAAAGGGGTGATGCTGATCCCCAGTTTGCCCAACACGATAATGGCCACCATAACGATCACGGCAATGCGGACAAAGCTGGCGATAAAGTGGCTCAACGTGATGTCAAGTCCCTTGCGGTCGCACAGGCGCAATACCAGGGTACCCACTTTGCGGGCGACGAACATCCCGATCAGCAGAATGATGATGGCGCCGAGAATCTGGAAACTGTAATTGATGAAAAACTCAGCGACCAGGTTATAGATTGCTGCCGCTTGCTGGATTTCCTGTTCCACTGTGAACTCCGTAACTGTAAAAAAATACCGCTGCCGATAAAGATCGTTATATAGGATTCTAGCGCTTCACATCTTACTATTGCGAATTTTTGTATTATGTACATGTTAAGACAACAACGAATCTGAAAAACAGATGTCATACGCTTATGTCGAATTCAGGCATTGTTTTGACGTTAGCGATTCAGGCATTGAAAACAGGGAGCTGAGACAATGGCAGTACATGAAGTGGATTTCGAGATTATCGGATCCTCCATGCAGGTGGTGGAAGTGGAATTGGACCCCGGGGAGGCGGTAATTGCCGAGGCGGGGGGCATGACTTATATGGATGCCGGTATTGCGTTTGAAACCAAAATGGGCGACGGCTCAAACCCGGATCAGGGAGTGATGGGCAAACTCTTTAGCGCTGGCAAGCGGGTGCTGACTGGCGAATCCCTGTTTATGACGCATTTTACCAACCGTGGTGACGGCAAGCAGCGTGTCGCTTTTGCCGCGCCTTATCCGGGTACTATCGTGCCGGTGAATATGGCTGCCTGTGGCGAGCAGATCACCTGCCAAAAAGACAGCTTTCTCTGCGCCGCTCTGGGTACCAAGGTGGATATCGCCTTTAACAAGCGTTTGGGAGCGGGATTTTTCGGTGGAGAAGGTTTTATTCTGGAGCGCCTGCAAGGCGACGGCATGGCCTTTATCCATGCAGGGGGCACAGTGATCGAAAAAGAACTCAACGGGGAGACCCTGAAGGTGGATACCGGTTGTCTGGTGGGTTTCACCCAGGGGATCGATTACGATATCACCCTGAGCAAAGGGCTCAAGAGTATGCTCTTTGGCGGTGAAGGCCTGTTTCTGGCCACCCTCAGTGGCCATGGCAAGGTTTGGTTGCAAAGCCTGCCGTTTTCACGCCTGGCGGATCGCATCCTGGCCCATGCGCCCAAGGCCGGTGGCCGTGAGCGCGGGGAGGATTGATATCCCTCACAAACCCTGGGACTTGATGCTCCAGGGTTTGCCGCCCAATTCCGTTTTGCCAATCTTGTTGCCGTAGGCATCCTCGGGAAGATAGGGTGTTATCAGTTCGACGCAATAATCATAAATCTCCTGCACGTTGGGCAGTAGTCCCACCTCCATACGGCGTGACAGCATGGTGATGGGGAAGAGGCAGTCCTGGGTCCCTGCCACACAGAGAGCACGGCTCTTGCCTTTTTTGTCCTCGTACACCATCCAGCTCATGCCCAGTTCCTGTTGCAGCACATTGCCGAACACGGCGCCCATTGCCTGCAGCAGCTGTCGTTCATCCTTCTGGATCAAGCCCCGATTGACGATGTGCTGCAGTAACGCCAGATCGGAGCTGTCGCCCCGAACCGGACTACCCAGGTGGCGTCTTGTCAGTTCGTCAATACGTGCCACCTGGTTTTCCAGGTGATTGCGATCCAGCCATCCCAGGGGGGTGACTTGTGGGGGTTTTGAATCGGCATGGGCAACAGACACCAGCCAAAAACAACAGAGAAGGGAGATAATTGAACGCACAGGGGGCTCTCGTTTAAACATTGGATAGCGTGTGTAACCATTGGAACGCGATCTGCCTGAAGATGGGGATCAACGCCTGCAACAGGGGCGCAGTATAGCGAACTTTTCCGGCTTAATCGTCCACAATCTTAATAACGGTTTCGGGGGCTGAAGCCTCCGGGTGCAGCTCATTGAGTGGAATGGAGAGGCCGTTTTCCATCACCACCCGCACATGCTTGCGGCGCAGTTGGCGGGGTTCGGGCACGCCACAGGCGTGGGCGATCATTCCAACACCGTAGGTCATGTTTTTATGGTAATGGGCGACGCGCGTCGCCTTGTCTACCGGGTTCAGGCCCCGCTGCAGTTTGGGGTTGTGAGTGGTTACGCCGGTTGGGCAGGTGTTTTTGTTGCACTGCAGCGCCTGAATACAGCCCAGGGCAAACATAAAACCCCGCGCACTGGTCGCAAAGTCGGCGCCGATAGCCAGGGCCCAGGCTACCATGGAGGGGGTGATCAATTTCCCCGAGGCTATCACCTTGATACGCTCCCGCAGACCGTGCTTGATCAGAAGATCGACCAGCCACGCCAGGCTTTCCTTCAGCGGCAGGCCGACGTAGTCGAGCAGCGGCTGGGGGGCGGCGCCCGAGCCGCCATCGGCACTGTCAACGGTGATAAAATCCGGCGCGCGCTCAAGTCCCCGGGCCTGTATTCGCCGGCAGAGTTCCAGCAGCCATGTCTGTTCCCCCACCACAGTCTTGAATCCCACGGGTTTACCGGTTACCCGGCGGATACGCTCGATCATATCCAGCAGGTCGTCGGGAGAGCGAATATCCGGGTGGCCATTGGGGCTGATGGAGGCCTGCCCTTCGGGAATACCCCTGATTTGGGCAATTTCAGCACTGACCTTAACAGCGGGCAGGATGCCGCCCTTGCCCGGTTTGGCACCCTGGCTCAATTTGATCTCAAACATCTTGACCTGGTCGTGGGCCGCCACTGCTTTCAGTTTGTCATCATCCAGGTGCCCGGCCTCATTTCGCACGCCGTACTTGGCGGTTCCGATTTGGAAGACCAGGTCGGCGCCGCCTTGTAAATGGTACTCGGACAAGCCGCCTTCGCCGGTATTGAGCCAGCAACCGGCCGCCGCGGCACCGTGGGAGAGCGCAGTCACTGCCGGTCGGGAAATAGCGCCGTAACTCATGCCCGAAATATTGAACAGGGAGTGGGTGGTGTAGGGTGCCGGGCAATAGGGGCCGATAGTGATCGGCGTCGAACTGGCGGCATCCTCCTCCAGGGTTGGGAAGGCGTCATTGAGAAACATAACCGTACCCGTAGGGGAGAGATCCCGGGTGGAGCCGAAGGCCAGATTGCGGTCGACGTCTTTCGCGGCGCGGTAAACCCAGCGGCGCTCGGCGCGGTTAAAGGGCAGCTCTTCCCGGTCCAGGGCAAAGAAATACTGCCGGAAAAACTCCCCAAGGTGTTCAAAAAAGTAGCGGAAACGGCCAATGACCGGGTAGTTGCGGCGAATGGTGTGTGTCTGTTGGGTAATATCCACCACAAACAGCACGGCCACCCAGAGGGCACCCAAACCAACGATAAAGACAAATGTGACGGCGAGAAGGTTGAGCAGATCTAATGCCATTGATTCCGAAATCCTTAGTTTGCAGAACCGTTGTCTCTC
Source organism: Cellvibrionaceae bacterium (assembly GCA_050290225.1). Taxonomy (GTDB): domain Bacteria; phylum Pseudomonadota; class Gammaproteobacteria; order Pseudomonadales; family Cellvibrionaceae; genus JBNKHG01. Next base: position 39,689 of record JBNKHG010000004.1, on the reverse strand, counting down.
ATACCCGCATCAAGGTTGGATATTGAGATATGATCATCTAATTTAGACCATAAAATGAACGCTGGGGCTCCGCCCCCGGCGGCGTAAAATTTACCATAGGCAAGAAGCAATCGGCGATTATAATAGCGGGTTTGTGCCTGGGGGGCGCAACATTTTTTCGCAGTTAATTGGAAAGGTTTGGTTTATGGCATTGTCTCACCTGATTGCGCACTACATATCGAGACCCACGGAAAGTGATGAGGCGAGACTGGCGGTAAAGTCTGGGGAACTCTCCATTAACGGAAAGAATGAAGAGCTGTTGCGAGAGCTGAAAAACGCCTACGTGGGCAAAGCCGGCAAGGCCTACGGCCAGTTCGCCGAAGACTACAGCCAATACCCGTTATCGCGGTGGCTGGACGAATATGTCAACGAGCGGCTCAGTTTTACCGGTTTTTCCGAAAAGGCAGCACAGCATTTAAAAACCGAATTGGAAAAAACCGATGTCTGTCTCGACGGCCATTTATTGTTTATGCAGGAACACCTGGCTGATGGCGAGGTGCTTTACCTGTTTGTGGTGGACCACAATGAGGGGGTCTATATCGACGGCAACCTGGAGATGGCTGAATCCTATTACCTGAACGTCAACCGTGTGGTGCTGGGAGCCAAGCTCAATATGACCGAGTGGCAGCGTGAGGGCGCCAAAAATTATCTATCGGTTTTGCGCCCCCGGGGCGACAAGAAGCTGACGGAGCTGTTCTGGGAATTTATCGGCTTTACCGACAGGGTGGATGTCAAGGCGGAAACCACGGAGTTCCTCGATATCGTGGCCGCCTATACCCAGGCGCTTCCGGAAGAAAGAGCCCAGGAGACGCGGGCAAAAGTGGTGGATTACTGCATCGAGCAGGATAAAGGCGGGGAACCTGTGGCCATGGAGGCGCTTTCTGCCCATATCAACGAGGAAGCCCCCGCTGAGTTCATTCAGTTTATGGCTCAGAAACAGGAAAAGCCCAGGGAGGAGTTGATTCCCGATCGAGCGCAAATGCGCCAGTTCGTGCGTATCAGCGGTCGCAACGATATGCTGAGTATGAGTTTCGCCGCCGATTGCCTGGGGGATGCTATTGTCTATGATCAGGACACCGATAGCTTGACCATCAACAATATCCCGAGCTCGCTCAAGGCTCGACTGTTAAAGCATATCCAGAAAAGGCACTAAACCCTGCCTGGGCATTTGATGCCCGTGGTGAGCGGCGAACTTTCCGGGATATCTGTTGCCAGTAAAAGGGGAAAAGCTGCATTCAATGGAGGTGGAAATATGGGACGTCAACTGATGTCGCTGGTTTTAATATTGATTATCGCCCTGGCCGCCGCATGGCAGTTCTACGACATGCAGCAGCGAGAACAGGCCATGCGCCTGCGGTTGCAGGCCCTGGAGAGCAGCGTCAATGAAATGCAACAACGCCTGGGTACCCTTGAGGGGCAGGTAACGCAGTTGCGGGAATCCAGTGTTGAAGGACTGGTCAATGAAGCCAACACCGCGATCCTGGAAGGATGGGAATCCCTGGTCGATACCGTCGAAAACGAGTTGAAAAAAGCCCGCGAGGCATTGCGGAATGAAACTTTTCCGCCCCGCGACGACGCGGAGCCGGCGCCCGGACAACCCGACGACAATGCTCCCCGCCTTGAATCCCCCGATGGGACGGATAGAACCTGATACCGTGTTAAGGAGAATGACGCAATGAAACTTGGAAAAATGATTGGTGGTTTGCTGTTGGTGGGTATTGCCGTGGTGGCGATACTGGTGTTTGTCGGGCTCAGTAACCTGGATGCCATCATCAAATCCGCGGTTGAGTCGGTTGGCCCCCAGGTGACCAAAACCTCTGTAAGCCTCGACCAGGCAAAATTTGAACTGACCCAGGGGCGCGGGGAGCTGCAAGGATTGGTAGTCGGCAATCCGGCGGGCTTCAGTAGCGATTACGCACTGTCCATGGAACGGGTGGCCGTGGAGGTTGATCCGGCCTCGGTGACCGGGCCGGTGATCGTGATACGGGAGATTCTGGTCGACGGTGCCCGCTTGATAGCCGAGCAAAAAGATCTCACCAATAGCAACCTGCAGGCTCTGCTCAACAATATCAAGGGTGGTGGTGCTGGCCAGGATTCCGGTGAGGCCGGTCAGGGTTCCGCCGGGAGCGATGTACGTTTGATGGTGGAAAAATTCCGGTTTATCAACAGCTCGGCCCAGGTGCTCACCGAAGAGTGGGGTGACAAGACCTTGAACCTGCCCGATATCAAACTTGCCAATATCGGTGACAAACAAACAGGGCTGACGCCGGACGAGCTGGCTGAGGCGGTGTTAAAACCGGTGATCGAACAGGCAAAGCGCGGGGTGACCAAGGCTCTGGAGTCTGAGGTCAAAGCCAAGGCAGAATCCAAATTGAAGGAGAAATTGAGCGAAAAAATGTCCGATGAAGACTCGGAAAAGCTCGATAAATTGAAGTCTCTCCTGGGGCGTTAGGGCGCCGAGGGATAGCCGGGTTCGGAGCGACTCCGGACCCGTTTAATCGCCAGGATGGTGCCGCTAAAGCCGATAGCGATGATGGCACCATAAAGGTGGGCGTCGACCACGGTGGGAACTGTGCTTAGTCTGGATGTGACGATACTTTCCCCCGCCATTTGTTCAAGCAGGATTTTCGCGCTAATCGCCATTAAGACAACTGTGTTGATCAACCTTTGTTCGGAAAACGTCAAGAGCGCGCCACCGGCAAACAAGCCGACCAGAATTCCTGAAAATCCCGCATACCATTCGACGGCCTGGCTCTGCCACCAGATAGCCGAGGTGACTCCCAGTGTGAGAAGGGGGAACAGGTAGAGCCAATGCCGGGTTGCCACACTATTTCCATAAAGATGGCCTAAGGCCAGTAATGCCAGGGCGTTGTAGGCCAGGTGTGGCCAGGAGAGGTGAACAAAGTGGGCAGTGAACAACCGCCAGAGCTCGCCTTCGCTCAAGGCCGCACGATCAAACAGCAGCAGCTCTCGCCAGGGTGGTGGTACCAGCTGGAGCAGCACAATCACCACCAGGCAGAGTCCGATCGTTATGTATGAATAGAATGATGTTTTTTTGGCGCTTGAACACATACACTGGCCGCACTGGGAATACTGCTGGTTGAGTGGGTTAAGATAGCGAAGCGGGAGAGAAAATTCGAGGCTAACGAAAGACAGCCGTTATTGAAAGGCTAGACAGCTGCTATTGAAAGGCAAAAAGTGTCGTAGGCCACAGATTTCGCGTTTTATCCGCCATAAGAAAAAGTGAGTTATTGGAGTAGTCAATGCGGGGAATTGGATCGCGATTTATGGATTTCCTCCCGGGGCAGGGACGAGCGGGTGCCCGGCCTGAATCCAGGCGACGGGCCGTCAACCGTTGGCGGCGCCTGCTGTCGGCAACCCTGAGCCTGGTTTCTGTTTTCTCCTGGGGCGCAGTGCCCCTGGACGTCAGTATTTACGGTCATCCCTACCCATTGTACCTGGAGCCCAACGATCATCTGATATCGGTGCTTGGTCCCAATGCAGGGACACTCAGTGCAGCCGCGCCCGATGAGCACTACCGTGGCCGGCTTGTCGGGGAAGCCGGGAGCTGGGTGCGCCTGTCCAGAGTTGATGACCGCTGGCGCGGCGTGGTCTCCCTGGCCGGGGAACTGTATGTGATTGATACGGGCGATGCCAGCAACGTGGATTCGGGATTATCCCCTGCTGGCGGTGGTCCCGAAGTCCGCTCCCAGAGCTTGCCATCCCTGGAAGCCACCCCCGTCAACGACTATGCCAGCGTCCGTTGTGGCATGGACCACGGAGCGGCCGGTAGCGATATTTTCAGTAACTTGTCCTCCGCCAAACAGACTCTCAGCGAAAATGCCATGTCGCCAGAGGCACAGAAGGTGGAGTTTTCCAGTCTGTGCGCGTCCTCCGTAAATGGAATCTGTCTGTTGGCAGAATTGGAAGTGGTGGCGGATCAACAATTCCAGCAGGACTTGACCAGCGCGGGACTTGATCCCGAAGGGGAATTGCTGGCCATGATCAATATCGTCGAAGGATACTACCTCAACGATTTTAATATCGCATTCGACACGCTCACACTGGAACTACTGAATTCGGTGGTTTTTTCCAATACCACCGATGCCGATACCTTATTGAGGGACGTAACTCAAAAGCGGGCGGATGACCTTTTAAGTTTTGAACGCAACGACCTCTCCATTTTCCACCTGCTCACCGGTCGGGAATTCGACGGTGGAACAGCCGGTATTGCGTTTCTGGGAACCCTTTGTAGCAACGCCAGCGCGACCGGCACCTCGCAATTGATAGACAGCTTCAGCGGCGCCCCCCATATTCCCGTGACGGCTCTGGTGTTGGCTCATGAAATCGGTCATAACATGGGGGCTTCCCACGACGGCGAAGGCAACAGCTGTGGCCCGGGATTTGTGATGGAGGCTACCCTGAGCGGATTCGCGTCCCGCTTTTCGGACTGTTCCATTTCCAGTATTCAAAACAACATCAGCTCGCTGGCCAACCCCGCCGCCTGCGTCAATTTCCCGGTCGATGTCGGGATAGCGGCCGATGCGGCCAACCCGACCCAGGTTGACGAAGGCACAATTTTCACCTTGAGCTATGACCTGCAGGCGAGCAGCGGCTTCCAACCCCTGTCTACCCTGATGGTCAATGGCAGCGTTCCGGCGGGCGAGGGACTAATCAGTGCGGTGCGCCTCAATAGCCTGGGATGCAGCCTCTCCAGTGATAACCTCAGCTACCAGTGTATCCTGGATAACCCGCCGGCTACGGCTCGGCTGGTGGTGGATGCGGTGGCCGAAACTGTCGTTGATGGTGCTGAGTCCCGCTTCGGCCACCAGGTAAGCTTTACCAATACCAGCGATGTTGTCGACGTAAACACGGGCAATGAAGAATTGGTTTCCAACATTATCGTCAACGAGACAGGAGCCCCGGCACCCGATCTCCAACCCGATTCCCAGACAAGCAGTAGTGGCGGTGGAGGTGGAGGCGGCGCCCTGGGCTGGCCCTTGCTGCTGATACTGGCTTGCCTGGCGCACCGCCACCCGCGTCGCCGGACTCTTCAACCGGCGTGTTGACTATGGGTCAGAAATACTTGTATCGATTAGAATCCGTCAGGTTTGTTGGGCGCGCCCTTAAAACAGTGCCGCTGTGGTTTCTGGTTCTCGCCGGTGCCTGTGGAGGGGCGTTGCAGGGGAATCAGACGGGCAACCCGGTTGCCCCGACGGCGGCTGCGGAAGAACTCACTCTCAGCCAGGCCCGGACTCTTTGGCTGAAACACGATATCCGTGACTATCGCTACCGCATCAGCCGCCAGTGTTTTTGCCTGCCGGCCTATACCCGCCCAATGTGGGTCAGGGTAGCGGCGGGCGAGGTTACCGGGGCAACCTACGTCGATGACCGATCTCCGGTGCCGGCCAAGGTTCTGGGCGAATTGCGGACGGTGGAGGAATGGTTCGGGAAAATCGCCCAGGCGCAGGACGGATCTTTCCACCGGATCAAGCTCAGTTTCGACCACACCCTGGGATTCCCGCGAGAGATATGGATGGACCGCAGTGAGCGTGTCGCTGACGATGAACAGCGGATCCGGATTGAACAGCTGGAAATTTTGTCGCAATAGACGTCATTTTGGCGCTGGCGTCATGGGTGATTTAAATGGAGAGCCCAGGCTTCGAGAGATTTCCGCGAGAGATTTTCACGAGAGGTGCCCGCAATCGCTGTCAGGAAATTGTGTGTTGCCTGGTAGGCCTTTCTTGCGCCCAATGGTCTCGGGTCCCTTCGGTCATTACCGAGTCTTCGCCGCGCCAAAGGGTTGAGCTCCAAACAGGGGGCACTCTATGAGTGCTCTTAGGGTTGTTTCCCGTACAAACTACCTGGCTCGCGATACCCGCGGACACCTGTATCTAGTATAGGCAATTTACAGCGAATCGGGGGTGCTTTGCGGCCTTGCCGCCATTTTTTCGTTAATCCCCAGGGCCCCTTAAATTAATGCGGTTAATGAGGATTTGAGGTGGATTTCGAATCGCATTGCGAAGCCCGCGCAACGGCATTTTTTCGATTTTCGGGGAGTTGAAATTCACAGTAGAGTGCGCAGTGGTCCGAGAGGCCGCGCCAGTGATCCTCCACCAGAGTGCTGGCATCCAACAGCTCCAAGCCCCGGTAGTAGATGCGATCCATCCGCAGCAGCGGCAGGGCGGCCGGGAAGGTGCGGGCCGGTTTGCCGTTGAGTTGTTGGTGGATTTCCTTCACCGCCAGTCGTTCCTGCAGGTAGCGGTGGATCTTGGCGCGCCAATCATTCATATCACCGGCGATAATCAGGGGTTCACCGGGCTTGGCTGTGGAATCGATCAGCTCCACCAACAGTTCCGCCTGGTGCTGGCGCTCCAGGGAAAACAGCCCCATGTGAACACAGTAGACATTGAGGCCGTTGGAGAGCCTGCCGTGCAGCACACCGCGCTGGGAAAACCACCAGCGTGATATGTCGAAGTTTTTCCAGTGATTAAAGGGATGCTTACTGAGAATGGCATTGCCGTGGTGGCCATGCTGGTAAATGGCATTCTTTCCGTAGGCCTTGTGGTGCCAGATTTCGTCAGCCAGGTATTCAAACTGGCGGTCCTGCCAATTGGTGAGGCGTGACTGGTGTTTTCGGTTTTCGCCAATCACCTCCTGCAGGAACAGCAGGTCGGCGTTGACCAGGCGGATGGCGTGACGAATTTCCTTGAGCAGGTAACGGGCGTTGCCTGGGCTGAAACCCTTGTGAATATTGTAGGAAAATACGCGCAGTGTTTCGCTCATCTATTACAACCAGTAACGCAATAGTCTTGGTATCCAGCCCAGCAGCACCCGGTGTCGGTGCCCTCCCAGCTCTTTAAGTTTAACTTCTTTGGCTTCAGTGACATCCCGCATAAAGTAAGATTCCAACTCCCGCTTGGCCTGGGGGGAGTGCAACACGATGTCCAGCTCCAGATCGTGCAGGTAGCTGCGGTGATTGAAGTTGGTGCTGCCGATAACGCACAATTCGTCGATCAGCAGCGCTTTGGCATGCAAAAAACGGGGGCCATATTCGAAAACCCTTATCCCGGATTTCAGCAAATCGCTGTAGTAAGTGGCTGTCAGCAGCGAGAAAAAAAGCACATCCGATTTTTGCGGTACCAGCAGGCGAATATCGAGATTTTTTTGGGTGGCCACCCGCTTAATGGCTTTTAGTACCGCCGGCGACGGGGAGAAGTAGGCGCTACTGATCCAGATGCGGTCTTTGGCGTTGGCAATGTATTTGACCAGCAACCGGTTCTTGCGCCGGCGCGCCAGCGCCGTGATGTTATTCCAGTAATACCTGAATAAACCGTGTCGCAGGTGGGGGCGCTGATGATGCCAAAGCGCTTCGAAATTGGCGGAGATATCTTCTATACCGGAGCCGGTAATCCGTATCCCGTAATCGCGCCAGTGCTCGCCACCCTGGTCGTAGGGCAAGTGCTTTTGGCTGATATTGAGGCTACCGCTCCAGAGAACCCGGTTGTCGATTATGCACAGTTTGCGGTGATCGCGCTGGTTGATCGAGCGGATCATGTGAAAAAGCTTGCCCAGGGGCGTGCCCTGCCTGGCAGACCAGCCGTGGCGTTGCAACTGCCAGGGCAGGGGATGGAAGATTTTAACCTCGATGCCCCTCTCGACCATGGCTTTCAGTGAAGCCTGGCCGGTTTCGGCCGAACCGACACCGTCGAGCAGCATCCGCACGCGGACGCCGCGGAACACCGCCGCCGACAGGGCGTCGACAACACGCTTGCCCAGGGCATCGAAATGAAAAATATAAAACTCAATATCAATGGTGTGACTGGCCTGGTTGATATTGTTTAATAATTGCTCGAAATAGCGGTCCGCCCTGTCGAACAACTGTTCCGACTGCCAACTTGCCAGTGGCTTTTGCGAGTAGGGGCGAAGAAGGGGCGGTTGCTTGGCAACCTTCGGGAGGGAATCGATCGGCTTGTCCATGGCCATAGGGTGTGCCGCTAAAGTGTGCGGTTGGAATTACAGTCGAGCTGTCCGCAGGCGCGGACAGCTCTTTGGAGCTTTCTAACCGGCACCGTGGGAGGGTTCGTCGATGATAATTTCTCCATCCAGACAGGTGATTTTGATAGCGTCGAGGCGCGGGTGTTGATCGGTTTTTAATCGCTTGGCGATCTCCTCACCGTCGAGAAGCACCGTACCCAAGTGCAGTACCCTGACTGCAATTCCCTTGCACCCCTTGTGGGAAAGCAGGTCCAACAACTGGCAGCTATTGACTATGTAGCGGCCCATCGGGAAAACATCGAGCACTTCTTCGAAATTATCATATTGCATTAGTAGCCTCCTTATTAGTCAGCTTTCAATAGTAAAGCATAGACCGCAGTAAAGCATAGACCGCAGTAAAGCATGGACCGGAGTAAAGCAGAGGTGGGCAAAGGGTCTTTACTCGCAGCCGGTGAAAACCCTGTAGGCGGTTAACAGCGCATTGGGCTGTGATTGATTTGGCGACCGGTAAGAAATTCAGGCAGATTTCTGAGGGTGCCTGGCGATATCTCGGGGTATAATCGCGCGATGTCATATGCGCCCGCCCCGGAAAATTCAATGGTTACTGCGTCCTCCCAGTCAGACCTCACGTCTGCCTTGGGGGTATTGCAGAGTGTCTTTGGCTACGACAGTTTTCGCCCGCCCCAGGACGACATTATCCATACGCTGATTGGCGGCGGCGACGCCTTGGTGTTAATGCCCACCGGTGGTGGTAAATCCCTTTGCTACCAGATCCCCTCCCTGGTGCGAGAGGGTTGTGGTGTGGTGATTTCCCCACTCATCGCCCTGATGCAGGACCAGGTCAGTGCCCTGGAGCAGTTGGGGGTGCGGGCGGCTTATCTCAATTCAACCCTGGCTCAGGATCAGGTCTGGCAAGTGGAGCAGCAACTGCGCCAAGGGGCGTTGGACCTCCTCTATATCGCCCCCGAACGCTTGAACCAGGAGCGCACCCTGCAGCTGCTGGCCCAATCGCCGATCGCCCTGTTCGCCATTGACGAAGCCCACTGTGTATCCCAGTGGGGCCATGACTTTCGCTCCGACTACCTGAGTCTCAGTCTGCTGCACGAGCGTTTTCCGCAGATTCCACGCATCGCCCTGACCGCGACTGCCGATGAGCGCACCCGCCAGGAGATTGTTCAGCGGCTGGCCCTGTCCGAAGCCCGTGTGTATATCTGCGGTTTTGACCGCCCCAATATCGAATACCGCATTCACCAGAAACAAAACGCCCGTCAACAGTTGCTGCGATTTTTACGCAACGAATATCCGGAGGATACGGGCATCGTCTATTGTCTGTCGCGAAAAAAGGTGGAGGCGACGGCCGAGTGGCTCTGCGAGCAGGGCTTTACCGCCTTGCCTTACCACGCCGGCCTGTCGGCGGATATGCGCAAACACCACCAGCAGCGTTTTCTGCGCGAAGACGCCGTCATCATTGTAGCCACCATTGCTTTTGGAATGGGCATCGACAAGCCGGATGTGCGTTTCGTCGCCCATTTGGATTTACCCAAAAGCCTGGAGGCCTACTACCAGGAAACCGGGCGCGCGGGCCGTGATGGAAACCCATCCACCGCCTGGATGGTGTACGGCGTACAGGATGTGATCAAACTGCGACAGATGCTCGAAGGATCCAACGGCGACGACCGGCACAAGCGGGTGGAGCGTCACAAGCTGGACGCCATGCTGGGATTGTGTGAAATCACCAGTTGTCGCCGCCATGCGTTGCTGCATTATTTTGGCGAGGATTCCCCCTCCCAATGCGGTAACTGCGATGCCTGTCTGAGCCCCATAGAAACCTGGGACGGCACCCTGGCCGCGCAAAAAGCCCTCAGTTGTGCCTATCGCACCGGGCAGCGCTTTGGCGTCAATCACCTGGTGGATGTACTGCTCGGCAAGGAGACCGACAAAGTACAACAGTTTAACCACCGGCAGGTCAGTACCTTTGGCGTGGGCACCGAATTGGACGCCACCCAGTGGCGCTCGGTATTCCGCCAACTGGTGGCGCGGGGCTATATGACCGTGGACCTGTCCGGCTACGGTTCGCTGCTGTTAACGGAAAAATGTCGGCCGGTGTTGCGCGGTGACGAGTCCCTGTCTCTGCGGCGGGACCCGACGCAGGCCAAGGTCTCCACCCGCAAGCGCAGCGGCCGGGAAACATCGCTCAAGGGCAGCGACGCGCGCCTGTGGGACGCCCTGCGCCAATGTCGAAAACAGTTGGCGGAAGAGCAGGGCATCCCGCCCTATATGATTTTCCACGATGCCACCTTAATGGAGTTTGTATCCCATCAACCGGTGACCCTGGAACAGATGTCGCGTATTTCCGGAGTCGGTCGCAGCAAGCTGGATCACTACGGTGAAATTTTCACGCAGCTGATTTCGGAGCATGTGGAACAACACAATGACGCCGACGGCTATGATGCGTTGAGCGCGACCCAGCACGAGACCCTGGCGTTGTTCAAAGCCGGCATGTCGGTAGAGGCAATCGCTCAGCAGCGCGCATTAACGGTCGATACGGTCTACGCCCACCTCGCCGGCCTGATTGAAAATAGAGCCCTGGCATTGCAGGAGGTGGTTGAACTCGAAGACGAGTCGATTGGCCGCATACAGGATGCCCTCTTTGCCCAGCCCGATGAGCAGCCGGTATTCCGCTACAAGCCCGTCTTCGACGCCCTGGGTGGTGAGTTTTCCTACGGTATATTGCGCTGCGTTCGGGCGGCCATTGTGGCCGAGTCCTGAGTCTTGAGGATGTTTCGACTGGTCGAGGAAAACGACGATTTTATCCTGGTGGATAAAGCCCCCGGTATCAGCTTCCATGGCGAAATGGGGGAAGCGGGCGACGCGGGGGAGCCTGGCCTGTTGGCGACGGTAAAGTCGGCGCTGCAAATGCCCGAACTCTATCCCGTGCATCGCCTGGATAAAATGACATCCGGCCTGGTGCTGTTTGCAAAAACTGTAGAAGCCAATCGAGCGCTGTCGATGCTGTTTCAGGCGCGCCAGGTTGAAAAGTACTACCTGGCGCTTTCGGATAAAACGCCCAGGAAAAAGCAGGGTTTGATCAAGGGGGATATGGCACGCAGCCGTCGCGGTACATGGAAGCTGCTCCCCACCCGGGACAATCCAGCCATCACCCAGTTTTTCAGCAAGGGATTGGGAGAAGGGCGGCGCCTGTTTTTACTGAAACCCCATACCGGCAAGACCCATCAGTTGCGGGTTGCAATGAAAAGTATCGGTGCATCCATCATCGGGGATCCATTGTACGGAGCAATGGATAATGCGCAGGTTTTCGATCGCGGCTACCTTCACGCCTATTGCCTGGCTTTTTCCCTGAACGGCAAAGACTATCGCTTCCTTTGCAAGCCAACCCAAGGAGAGTACTTCAATGTCGATTCCATCCATAAACTCCTGAGTGGCACCAGGGCTGAATGGGCAAAACCGTGGGAACTGGCTTGGCCCGGAATTGAATATAGGCGGCACCCATAAATCGTAAATGTTTAAATTTGATGGTCTATTATCAGTTTGTCCGGAGGCTGTAGGGTGCCGGTTGCTACGGCTTGGTCACTCGAAGTGATAGGTTTTGGATACTGAGACTCAGACGTTACAGAAATGCGTAGAACGTTAGCGGTATTTGCTGTTGCAACTATAGTGTTGGTCTGTGGCTACCTGCAGCTCGGCCCCGGCTCGCTGGGCTCGCCCGATCAACCCCGAATGTTGCCGCGCAATAGTCTCGGTTACCAGTTGCAATCGCAGGCGTGTTGGTTTGACGCGGACTGGCGGCGCAGCGTCAACTGTTTTCGGCTGCAAACCCCTGACGGCTTTTCACTGCCCGTGGTTGTGATCAGCGGTAAATCCGCAGCCGCACCGGTACTCTACCTTTCCGGCGGCCCCGGCGATCCCGCTCATCTGCAAGCTGACGATATGCTCTACTGGTTTGACTGGTACGACCAGGCACAGTTGGACGGAGACCTGGTGTTGGTGGACCGGCGCGGTACCGGCCTCAGTCGTCCCCATCAGGATTGTGGTGCCTATATTCAATTCAGTCGTCGCATACTTGGCGAGAACGTCACCCTGGCCGAAGAGTTGCGACAGGGGCAGCAGGTGCTGCGTCAGTGTGCGCAGTCACTGGCGGAAGAGGGGTTCGATGCCCGCGCATTCGGTACCCGTCAAAGCGCAGAGGACTTGCGGGCGCTGATGCAAACCCTTAACTACCCGCAGTGGCATCTTTACGGCGTGTCCTACGGCACCCGACTGGGGCTGGAGCTGCTGGAGCGTTTTCCACAGCAAACTCTCAGCGCCGTACTGGATTCGGTTTACCCCAAGGGCAAGGGCAGCCTGTATGAATGGCCGCGGTTATTGGATTCAGGTTTGCAGCGATTTTTCCGTTTTTGCGAGGCGTCGGAATGCGGCGGGAGTGATAGCCAACTTGAAAAAAATTTTTGGAAAGCGCTTGGAATTTTGCAACAAACGCCTTTGTCACTCACGGTAAAGAGCTGGCACGGCGAGGCGCCTTTCCGGGTGGTGGTCAATGACCACCGATTTTTGTCGGCCGTTTTTGATGCACTTTACGACCGCAACCTGGCGGACAAAATTCCCGCCGCCATTGCATCGGTTTTGTCGAGGGACACCCGGGGCTTGATGCCCCTGATCGAGCCCTTTGTCAATTACGCCTTCGATCCCCAGTTCAACAATATGGTGTTTATGGCTATCGAGTGTGCTGAAACGGCGGATATTGCGGAAAGTACTTATATCGAAGCAGTCAATCGGTACCCGCAGTTAAAGGCGTACACACTGGATTTGTGGCGCTACGACAGTTGTCGGGATCTCAACGCGCTGGGTAAGGTGGGGGAGGAACGGGTGTTTGCACCGCAACGCCTGCAGGCCATAAGCCATATTCCCACGCTATTGCTGGCCGGTGAGCTGGATCCGATTACGCCCAGCGACTGGGCAACGCGCCTGCATCGGGACTGGCCCGCGAGTCAGCTACTGGTGTTCCCCGATGTCGGTCATTCTGTGGTGGGGCACAAGCAGTGTGTGCACAGTCAGTTGGGCGCATTCTTCCGCGCACCCAACGAACCCCTGTCAAAGTCGGACTGCCAATTTTTACTCAATCCGAATCCGTCGGTGGTACAGTAGGCCGGTTGCCTCTACCGATTTTTCTTTTCGCTTTTGCTATAGTGATCCCCCTCGGTACGAGGGTAGCGCGAGGTGTCCCGCCTCGGCGGGGCTAGCGCGGGTCTACCGTCCGCGATAACGCATTTCAGATTCAGAGAGGAGAGTATAACGATGGAAGAAAATCAACCCTGGGCATCATTGCGACGCATCGTTACCGGCGTGGATGACGATGGGCGCTCCGTTGTGCAGATTGACGACCACCTGCCAAACCGGTTGTTGTTCGATGAGTATGCCGGCCTGCATGAGGTGTGGACGGACCCCGGCGACCCACTGGATCGCGCCGATAACAAAGACCAGACGAACCGGCCCGTCAGCATCGCGCCGGATACCGGTGCCGTGCGATTTCGCTACTTTACCCTGGCACCCGCGTCGGCCATGCCGGAAGGTACCACCCCTGAACAGATCGAAGAACTCTATGCCAGCGCCTTTGCCGCGGCCAATTCGGCCCACCACCGTATCGATACCAGCCGCCACCCCGGTATGCATGAAACCCACACTATCGACTGCATCGTCCTGCTGCAGGGGCGGGTCAAGCTGATTCTGGATAACGACGAGCGTGAGCTGAAGCCATTCGATATGGTGATCCAGCGGGGCACCAACCACGCCTGGGAAGTCCTCGGGGATGAACCGGCCCTGCTGGTGGCGGTGTTGGTGGATCGGCGGTTTAGCGGTCGATAGTCATCTATGCTTCTAAGATGGAGCCGGCAATAACGAAAGCAAGCATGTGACCTGACAGCCTTTGAAACGCCTGGGGTCGTTGGGCCAAATGGAATCCAATGGAGGTACATTCCGACCAGCCGGAATGTGCTCTTCAGCGGTAGCTTTGGACCCTTGGTGAACGTTGAAAAATACTGTCAATTGTTGGCCGTGTTGAACCTGACGTGTTGAACCTGACGTGTTGAACCTGAGTAAGGTGAGGAAACGACATGCAGAAAACCGGATGTGCATTGATATTAAGTTTATCCCTGTTGTCGTCTGTGGCCTCTGCCGAAAACGCGTCTTTCTATGGCGGATTAGGTTATGGAAGCGCAGACTATGAAGGTGAAACAGATTTCGACATGTTCATCCTCCCCGGCCAGAGGTTGAAAGATAACGCTGAATTCGTCGAGCTTTATGTGGGATACCACCTCAACCGGAATTTTTCTTTTGAAATCGGTTATGCCGATTTCGATGACGTCAGTGAAGTGTATCGCCTCGATCCGGATATACGTGTATTTGTACCGGTGAATAACCGGGAAGACGTTGAATTCAGTAGGATGTCTTTGAGTGTGCTTGTGGAATATCCTTTTGCGGAAAAACTTAGCGTTTTCGGATTGCTGGGGTACGCCTATAGTGATATGGATCGAAAAATTTCAGGTGGGGTGGATCCGTCTGCAGGCGGGTTGCTTGAGTCGGGATCAGACTCCGAGAGTGATGCTTTTTGGGGGCTGGGCATAAAGTATTCTTTTAACCCCAAATACGCAGCGCGATTACAGTGGACGGATTTTGGTGCTGACGACTTGGACTTGGAGGCTGTTCGTTTTTCCTTGGAAATGAATTTCTGACGGTATTCATTTGTCGGGGCTTTAAAGGCAGGTTGAAATTCTCGGCGCCGGGGAGATGGTAAAAGGATAGGCTTTTACCGATAAAAATAACTCAGTGCATTCGCTTCCTTGCTGGGTTTGATGCTGGAAGATTGATAGAGAGTTGATAGCACATCTGCGACAACCGTCGGTTGGCAGCGACAGGATTTTCGCAGAGTAATAGCTTTGCCGCAATTTACCATACGCGAGCGCAAAAAGCGTAAAATAAAGACGAGCTCAAAAAAGTCGAGCAAAAAAAAGCCCCGTAAACTTGCGTTTACAGGGCTTTTTGCTATTTGGCTCCGCCTGCTGGGCTCGAACCAGCGACCCAATGATTAACAGTCATTTGCTCTACCAACTGAGCTAAGGCGGAGTGGCGACTTCCTCTGTGGAAGTGGCGCGTATCTTAGTGGGGAGGTCGACGTTGGTCAACCCCTTTTTTTATAAAAAAATTCAGCGAGTTAGGTGAGAATGAGGGGCCTTTAGAACGCCATCGCTCCAGACTCCGGTAGTTGCCGGAAAAAGGGGGATTTCGGGGTTAATTTACCTATAATGTGGCCGATTTCACTGGCATGGGGACAGCGAGCGTGACAATACTCTGGAAGCGCGATATCCGAGGCGTCACCTATGAGGTGCGCTCGGCGGGCAATACCCGGCGGTTGTATACGGATGGCGTATTCCACAGTCAATACAACCCGCGCCGACCCGTGGGGGGCAGTGTCTGGGACCTGTTGCTGTTGCCCGCGTTCTTCTCGCCCCGGGGCGAGATTCACCGTGTTCTGGTGCTGGGGGTCGGTGGCGGCGCTGTGATTGGCCAGCTCAATCATTTTTTGGACCTGGAGCAGGTGGTGGGAGTGGAGCTCAATCCGGTCCACCTGCGGGTGGCGCGGCGCTTTTTTCAGGTGGAGGAGCCCAATGTGAGCCTGGTGGAAGGGGATGCGGTGGCGTGGGTCAGGCGCTATCGCGGTCCTCCCTTCGACCTGGTCATCGATGACCTGTTCGGAGAGTCCGATGGCGAACCGGTGCGTACCATAGCGGCCGACCGTGACTGGATGGCACTTTTGGGCGGACTTCTGGGGCCTGCGGGCACATTGGTGATGAATTTTGATAGCCGCGCCGGCCTGCGCCAATGTGCGTATTTTCATGAGCCCGGTATCCGTCGGCAGTTTCAAACGGCTTTCCAGTTGACGACCCGACTGTACGAAAACCATATCGGCGCCTTTCTGCGCGGCAGCGCCTCGCGCCAGGATCTGCTGGACGAACTTCAAACCTACCCCGAGCTCAATATCCATCGGCGCACTTGTCGCCTGAATTTCTCCGTGAACCGGGCGTTGGTCAGGTGTTAGGCGGCAAGCCGAACCAGTTTAAAGCTGCGGTTTTCCGCGAACACATCGACATGACCAAAAAAGTCCCCGGCCTTGCGTTCCAGGGGAATAAACCGGTTTACCACAAACAGGGCGGCGCCGGCAGGGGTGAGCAGGCGCCGGGTCTGGTGCAGGAATTTGCCGGTCAGGCGAGCGTCGACGCTAAAACCCTGGTGGAAAGGCGGGTTGCAGAGCACTATGTCGAATGGGCCTTCAAGGCTTTGGCCACAGTCATCGGCCACTAATTCCACTGCCATCTGGTTGATGTGGAAGTTTTCCCGGGCGGCGAGCAGGGCGGCGGCATTATTGTCGGTGGCGGTGCGCTGTGCCAGTGGCAGGTCATTGCTCATCAGGGTGAGGTAACCGTAACCGCAACCCAGGTCCAGCAGTCTTTCGGGGGGCGACTGCAGGGAGGCGACAAAGTCCGGCAGGTGCTCAGCCAGAAATGCGCTGCCCTGATCGATCTTGTTCCAGCCAAAGAGTCCGGGCTTGCTGATCAGGGTCAACGCCTGGCCGGCGGGGGTGCGGGTTTCCTCGATTGGACGTAGCGATGGGTAATCCTGGGTATCCAGCCACAGGTGATTCTTCTCGGCAAAATCACGGTTATGGCTTTTGGCCAGGCTTCCGGAATAACAGGTGCCGTGTTTGGTAATGGGATTGTCATCGCCAAACAGTTTGCGGGCTTTGTCCCAATAGGTTTTGGTGCCGTCATTTTTTTGACCGGTGATATACAAATGTCCACCGGGCGTCAGCGTGCGAAATGCCTGATTGATAATATGGTGAACCACGGGCTTTTCCTTGGAGACACGGTAGTAGATGGCGGATAGGCTGTCATCGGCTATCGGCTCAAAGTCGAAATCGGAAAAGGTGGCATTCAGGCCTGCGGCCTGCAGTGGTTGGACGATATCGTAACGGTTGCAGATGATCGCCAATGTCTCTCCACAGCCTGTCATCAGGTTGAGGCTGTCGAGGCTGTTCTCATCGGCAAGCCACAACTGCTTGCTTTCGGAAGCGGAAGGGGTTGCGCGTCGTAATTGTTCGCTAAGCCACTGGTGACAGGCATCGGACATGCGGGTGTTTTTCCTTTGGGCTTTCTCAGAATGTTCGTTGAATTTTCGCTGGGTTATTGAATGCTGTCTATTTCAGCCCTGGTCAGGGGGCGGTACTCGCCGGGGGCAAGCGCAGGATCAAGTTCAATGTCGCCGATACGCTCCCGGTGCAGGGCATCCACATGGTTACCGGTGGCGGCGAACATGCGCTTGACCTGATGGTACTTGCCTTCGCTGATGGTGAGGCGGGCCTCGTTGCTGTAGAGCAGCTCCAGAGTGGCGGGCAGGGTGCGGCGTTTTTCACCTTCCAGCCACAGTCCCTGTTCAAACTGCGCCACGGATTCCGGGTCTATGTCGCGGTTTGTGGTGACGGCGTAGGTCTTGTGACACTGCCTTCGCGGCGACGTCACCCGGTGATTCCACTGGCCGTCGTCGGTAATCAGAACCAGGCCCGTGGTGTCGATATCCAGGCGGCCGGCAATCTGCAGGCGATCCTTGTTGGGTTCATCCAGCAAGTCGATCACCGTCGGATTGTCGCTGTCTTTGGTGGCGCTGACCACGCCCAGGGGTTTGTGCAGCATAAAATAACGGTGCCCGGGTGTTTGCACCGGCTCGCCGTCGAGACAGACTTGATCGCCATCGGCAATCGGATCGTTGACCCGTACCTGGTGGTTGCCGTTGATACTGACCAGGCCGGACTTGACCGCCTTGCGTACCTGGGAGCGGGAGAGGTCGGTGGCATTGCAGATAAATTTGTCCAGGCGCATCAGGTGGAGTCCCGCTGCTGATCGGGGAGCAAAATAGGGTTACAGGTTTTCATGGGCGCCATCATACCTCAAATCCGGGGGGAGTTTGGTCGCGTACCGGTTGATGCTCGTGTGATGCTCGTGTGCCAGGGGCTGGAGGGTGAATGGATGCCCCCTGGTTAAATACCGTCAAGCTATGCCGGGTCGTCAATCCAGCCGGCGGGCACCGCTGTACACCAGTCGAAGCGTTCCAACAGGCGGCGGAAACTGGCGTCGAGAGGTGCGCTAATGTGAATTTCCCGGCCGCTGTAGGGGTGCGCAAAATCCAATTCCGTCGCACTGAGCAGCAGCCGGCCAGCGCCAAACTGATTCTTGAAATAGCGGTTATAGACACCCTTGCCGTGTTTGGCATCGCCGATGATGGGGTGGCTGATATGCTTCAGGTGTCGGCGGATCTGGTGTTTGCGGCCGGTCAGCGGTCGGCACTGCACCAGGGAAAAGCGGCTCTGGGGGTAGCGATCTATGGCCAGTGGCAGTTCAGCGGTCGCCAGGCGCTCAAAGGTTGTGACCGCCTCTTGGGCGGGTTTGTCCGGTTGGGCCCGCCTGTCGCTTATCTTATCCAGTTCTTCCTTCAACGGATGGTCGATCAATCCCGATTCCGGGGTATAGCCGCGGGTAACCGCCACATAGGTTTTTTGCAGTGCGGTTTTTTGCAGTGCGTCGCGGGCAAAGAGTTCACTGGCGTCCCTGGCCGCTTGCGGTGAGAGGGCAAACAGCAGTACCCCGGAGGTGGGTTTATCAAGCCGGTGCAGCGGGTAGACCCGTTGGCCAATCTGGTCGCGCAGGATTTGCAACGCAAAGCGGGTTTCATGGCGATCGATCATACTGCGGTGAACCAGCAGGCCGCTGGGCTTATTAACCGCAATAAAATCCGAATCGCGATAGAGAATGGGCAGTGTTTCAGTCATGACCGGAAAGAAAAAAGGCCAGCTTGCGCTGGCCTTTTCACAGTGCCTTATTGGCCGATTTTGGCTTCGCCCGATGCCACCGACTGGTAGATCAGGGTATTGATGGTCATGGGACCGACCCCGCCGGGGACCGGGGTGTAGGCGGCTGCGCGCTCCTTTAGCGGCTCCAGTTCAATGTCGCCGACACCGCCTGGGTGATAACCGGCGTCCACTACTACGGCGCCGTCCTTGATCCACTCGGCCTTGATAAATTCCGGTTTGCCGACGGCGCCCACCACAATATCGGCCTGCCTGATCAGTTCGGGCAGGTTCCTGGTGCGGGAGTGACAGACAGTCACGGTGGCGTTGGCGTTCAGCAGCATCATCGCCATCGGCTTGCCGAGAATGGGGCTGCGGCCCACAACCACCGCGTGCTTGCCCTCCAGTTCGATATCGTAGGCCTCGAGCAGGCGCATAATGCCCTTGGGTGTGGCGCAGCCGTAAGCTTCCTCGCCCATGCTCATGCGGCCGAAACCGAGGCAGGTGACGCCGTCTACATCCTTAGTCAGGTCGATGGCGTCAAAACAGGCGCGTTCGTCGATCTGGCCGGGCACCGGGTGCTGCAGCAGGATGCCGTGCACATTGGGGTTTTCGTTCAGTTCCCGGATCTTGGCCAGCAGCTCTTCAGTGGTGGTGGAGGCGGGCATTTCCACCCGCTTGGATTCCATACCGATGCGGGCGCAGGCGTTGCCCTTCATCTTTACGTAGGTGGCGGAGGCGGGGTCGTCGCCCACCAGGATGGTTGCCAGGATCGGCGTCTGGCCGCCGTTGGCCTTGAGCGCGGCTACACGCCGGGACAGCTCTTCTTCCGTTTTCTGGGCCAGTGCCTTGCCGTCGAGTACCAGTGCGGACATGGGTGTGGGATTCCTCTGCATTTGGGGTGTGTTAGGGGCCTGAAATTAAGGGCGCGTATTGTCCCACAGCAGCGAACGGGCGCCAATATGCAGGTGCGGGCATATTTAGCCCAATCTCGCGAATGACGGCATATTGAAGAAACCGGCCTAAGTGGTTGGTCTGCTTGCATTAATTGGCAAATAGGCCATGTTTTCCGTTGACGGGGGCTGGGGGCATGGGTATTATGCGCACCTCCTGAAACGAGGCCGCTTCGGTCCCGGTGATCGGAGTGTAGCGCAGCCTGGTAGCGCGCCTGCTTTGGGAGCAGGATGTCGGGGGTTCGAATCCCTCCACTCCGACCAGTTTCAGCCCAGGAGTTTAGGCTCATACCCATGCGCCCGTAGCTCAGTTGGATAGAGCATCCGCCTTCTAAGCGGATGGCCGCAGGTTCGAATCCTGCCGGGCGTGCCATCTGGTGCTACTGACTCTTCGGGATCTGAAGAAACTGGTTAAAATCAGGAGTGCCAGGAGGCGCGCTTTAGGATAGGATATCGCTCTGCAATGGTGGCTGTAGCTCAGTTGGTAGAGCCCTGGATTGTGATTCCAGTCGTCGGGGGTTCAAGTCCCCTCAGCCACCCCATTTTCCCCCTCAAAAATCAATACCACCGCTTCCCGGGGTGTAACCTTGTCTTTTGTTCTACGCGGCTCCCTGGCGCAGATGAAACAGGTCATAGGCCATTTGCAGGTTGAGCCAAAATTCCGCCGAGCCATGCCCCTGTTGCTCCAGTGCGACAGCCATGGCCGGGGTAAGCGATGCACTGCCATTGATCACCCTGTTTAACGTGTTGCGTGTGTAGCCCAGCCGCTCGGCCACGCTGGCCACGCTCTCAATTTTGTTCCCGTCCTCGTCCTCGATCAGGGTAATCCGCAAAATCTCACCGGGGTGAGAAGGGTTGTGCATAGTCATGGCGGGCCTCTTTAATGGTAGTCGCCGTAGTCGAGCAGATAAACATCGCCATCTTCAAATGTGAAAAACAGCCGCCAGTTGCCGCTTATGTTGATGGCGTAGTGGCCCTGCAGTTCACCGGACAGTGGGTGAAGGTTCCAGCTGGCCAGGGCAATGTCGTCCAGCGAGGTGGCGGCATTGAGCACAGTCAGCCTTGCAGTCAGTCGCTTGGCGTGTTCGGCTTTAACGCCTTTAGTGCTGCCAGTTTCGAAAAACTGCTTTAGCCCTTTGTGCTTGATGCTTTTGATCATGTCCGTTCCCTCGAACCGTGACTTCATTGTATCTAGTATCGATACACGATACAAAATATTTTTGAGGTTTTTGGTGTGGGTGGGGGCTCATCAGCGAACTGCAAAGATTATTGTTTTGCGGGCGCCGCCGCTCGCACCCGCAGTTTTATTGACACTCAGGCCTGACATCGCAGTGGATTCGCGGAGTTAATGCGTCATTATCAAATTGAAAGACTCCTAGGCTACTTCAAACAGACCGGCCGCCCCCATACCACCGCCCACACACATAGTGATCACCACGTATTTGACACCGCGGCGCTTGCCTTCGATCAAGGCGTGGCCTACCAGGCGGGCGCCGGTCATGCCGTAGGGATGGCCGACGGAAATGCCGCCGCCGTTGACGTTGTAGATTTCCGGGTCGATACCCAGGTGGTCACGGCAGTAGAGTGCCTGGCAGGCAAAGGCTTCGTTTAGTTCCCACAGGCCGATATCGCCAACGGTGAGGCCATTGGCCTTCAGCAGTTTCGGCACGGCATAGATCGGTCCGATCCCCATCTCTTCCGGCTCGTTACCGGCGACCATCATGCCGCGGTAGATGCCGAGGGGGACCAGACCACGCTGCTCGGCCAGTTTGCTGTCCATCACGACACAGGCGGAAGCACCGTCGGAGAGCTGGCTGGCGTTGCCGGCAGTAATGCAGCCGCCGTCAACCACCGGGTCCAGGCTCTGCAGGCTTTCCAGGGCGGTGGAGGGGCGGTTTCCTTCGTCCTGTCTGAGGGTCACCTCTTCGTAGGACACAGCTTTGGTCTCTTTGTTGACCACGGCCTTGGTGGTGGTCAGGGGGATAATTTCATCGTCAAACTTGCCCGCTACCTGCGCCGCCGCCGTGCGTTGCTGTGAAGACAGGGCGTACTCGTCCTGGGCATCGCGGGAGATGTTGTATTTTCGGGCAACGTTTTCGGCAGTAATCAGCATGGGCATATAGGCGTGCTTAGCGTGCTTGAGGACGTTCTCATCCTGGCACTTGCTGGCCCACTCAAAATATTTCTGCTGGATTTCGGAAATATTTTCCTGGCCCCCGGCCACGACCACGTTCATGCCGTCCACCATAATCTGCTTGGCGGCGGTGGCAATCGCCATCAGGCCTGAGGAGCACTGGCGGTCGATGGTCTGGCCGGGAGCGGAATAGGGCAGGCCCGCCGCCAGCGGTGCCATGCGACCGATATTCATGCCGGCACTGCCGGCGTTGAGCACCGAGCCGACTATCACGTCATCGATTTCACCCCCTTCAAGGCCGGAGCGTTCGACCGCGTGCTTGATGGCATGGGGAATTTGGTGTTGTTAAAGGCTCCGCGAAAGGCTTTGCCGATTGGAGTGCGGGCGGTGGAAACAATAACGGCTTCTTTCATAATCTGTGATCCTAAAAAAATTTAGCGATAGAGGGAGGGTGGAATTACCCACGCGGGGCATTGGTGCAAACCCTGGTCCACCCCGGGAAACATCAAAAAATCAGGCTGTGACAATGTGCTCCTTAAACGTCTTGCCTTCTGTCACCAGCTTCTCCAGCAAGGGCGCCGGCTTGAACCACTCTTCACCGTAGTCACCCAGCTCATCGCGGTACTTGTTCAAGGCGTTCAGCACGGTCACCAGGCCAATTTCATCGGCATACTGCATTGGGCCACCGCGATGGACCGGAAAACCATAACCGTTGCAGTACACCGTATCGATATCACTGGATCGATAGGCGATACCTTCGTCGAGCACGCGGGCGCCTTCATTGATCAATGAAAATATCGTGCGTTCCAGAATTTCCCGGTCGGAAATCTGGCGTTGGTTGACGCCGTTTTCCCGGGCCAGTTCGGCGGCCAACGCCATCACTTCCGGATCCTCCTTTTTATCGCGTCCCTCATAAATATAGAAACCGCGCCCGGTCTTCTGGCCGAAGCGGCCGAGATCGTTCAGCTTGTCACAAATGGCGGCGTAGGCGGGGTCACAGGAATAAAACGCCTCCTTGTTGCCCTGGCGGGTCAGGTAACCCACATCGATGCCGGCCAGGTCGATCATGCTGGGCAGGCCCATGGCCAGGCCGAAATCGTAAAGCACTTTGTCCACTTGAGCCGGGCTGGCACCCTCCAAAATCAGGCGCGCGGCTTCACGGGCGTAGGGTTCCAGCACCCGGTTGCCGATAAAGCCCCAGCAGACACCGGCCACCACCGGTACTTTGTTGATGCGCTGGGCTGTTTTGATGGTCGTCATCAACACATCGTCGGCGGTCCTGGCGCCGCGCACAATTTCCAGCAAGCGCATTACATTCGCAGGGCTGAAAAAGTGCAGGCCGACCACATCCTGGGGACGTCGGGTCGCGGCGGCGATCTCATTCACATCCAGGGTGGAGGTGTTGGAGGCGAGAATGGCACCGGGCCTGCAGACTTCGTCCAGGGTCTGGAACACCTTTTTCTTGATCTCCATATTTTCAAACACTGCCTCGATCACCAGGTCCACATCGGCGATATCGGCGTAGTCGGTGGTCGAGGCCAGCAGCCCCATGCGCTCTTCCACCTGGGTTTCGGTCAGGCGGCCCTTCCGGGCACTGATCTCGTAATTGGTACGGATCACACCCAGACCGCGCTCGAGGGCCTCGGCGTTGAGGTCGAGAATCACGGTGGGAATACCGACGTTGACAAAGTTCATGGCGATGCCGCCGCCCATAGTACCGGCACCGATTACCGCCACTTTTTCAATTTTGCGGATGGGCGTTTTGGGATCGATGCCGGGAATCCGGGTGGCGGCGCGCTCGGCAAAAAACAGGTGGCGCTGGGCGCGGGACTGTGGTGTGTTCATGCACGTCAAAAAGAGTTCGCGCTCTTTTTTCAGGCCTTCGGCCAGGGGCAGTTCACAGGCGGCCTCCACACATTGGATGCAGCGCTCAGGGGCGTAAAAGCCGCGGGTGCGGCGGGCAATATTGTTGCGGAAGTCGGCAAAGAAATTTTCTGGCAAGTCGCTGGTATCGACCTGGATATCCGCGCAACTGCGCACAGGCGCGTTGTTGTCCACCAGTTTCCGCGCATAGTTGATGGCTGCTTCCAGGAAATCGCCGTCGTGGTCGTGGATGCGGTCAATTACGCCCGCTTCCTTCATCGACTGGGCGCCGAGGGGTTTACCCGAGGTGATCATTTCTACTGCAACGCGGACGTTCGCCAGCCGCGGCAGGCGCTGAGTGCCGCCGGCACCGGGCAAAATGCCCAGGCTGACTTCCGGCAGACCCAGCTTGGCCAGGGGCAGGGCGATGCGGTAATCGCAGGCGAGTGCCAGTTCGCAGCCGCCGCCCAGGGCCATGCCGTTAATGGCGGCCACGATAGGTTTGGTAGATTCTTCCAGGGCGTTACACAATTCCGGCAGACTGGGACTGGCCAGGGCTTTGTCGCTGTCGAACTCGCTAATATCGGCACCGCCGCAAAAGAGTTTGCCGGCTGAGGCAATCACGATGGCTGCGACCTGATCGTCGTCGATGGCCCGTTGAAAACCGTCACGAATGGCTGTACGCAGGCCCAGGCCCAGGCTGTTAACGGGAGGATTGTTGAGGGTGATCACGGCGACATTGCCGTGTAACGCGTAGATGGCCGCATTGCTCATGGATTTTTCCTGTCTGACTTTGTGCATATTAAAAAAGGCTGTTTAGAACCAGGCGTCCTGCATCTCCAGGGGCACTGAATCAAAGCGCTCCAACAGTTCCGCCTGGGGCGTGATTTCGGGCAATTCCCACTGGAAGAAGTAGCGGGTTGCCTGCAGCTTGCCCCGGTAGAAATTTTTATCGCTCTCCGCCGATGACTGCGTGAGTGCTTTGGCGGCGACAATTGCCTGCTGTAACCAGATCCAGGCGGCGAACACGCGACCGAAAAGATCGAGGTAGACTGTGGCATTGGCGAGCCCGGTATCCGGATCCTCCGTTAATTTGCCGACCAGGGTTTGGGTGACGCGGTTGAGGATATTCAGGGACTCCACCAGGGTGTCTGCGAATGCCTCGGTGGCTGCCAACTGCCGGGCCTGTTCCAGGGTGGCGTTAACCGCCTCGTTAAACAGCTTGAAACCCGCGCCCTGATTCATCATCACTTTGCGTCCGAGCAAATCCAGGCCGTGAATAGCTTCGGTGCCTTCGTGAATGGCATTGAGGCGGTTGTCGCGGTAGTACTGCTCCACCGGGTACTCACGGATATAGCCGGAGCCCCCCAAAACCTGGATCGCCAGTTCGTTGGCCTTGAGACCGTATTTGGACGGCCAGGATTTCACCAACGGGGTGAGCAGGTCCAGCAACAGGAAAGCGTTTTGGCGCTCTTCATCGGTGGCGGCGGTGTGGGAATCCTCAAACAGGGCACTGGCGTAAAGGCACATGGCAAGGGCGCCTTCGGCGTAAACCTTTTGTGCCAACAACATGCGTCGCACGTCGGTGTGCTCAATAATATTAACTTGCCTGGATTCCGGGTTCTTGTTGGAGGGCAGGCGACCCTGGGGGCGCTCGCGGGCATAGTCGAGGGAATGGTTAAAGCCCTGGTAGCCCAGCACGGCCGCGCCCATGCCGACGCCGATCCGGGCTTCGTTCATCATCTGGAACATATACTGCAAACCCTTGTGGGGCTCACCCACCAGATAACCCACGGCACCGTCGTTATCGCCGAAACTCAGTACCGTGGAGGTGGTGTTGCGATAGCCCATTTTGTGCAGCAGACCCGCCAGGGCCACATCGTTGCGCGCGCCCAGGCTGCCATCGTCATTCACCAGGAACTTGGGGCAGATGAACAGCGAGATACCCTTGGCGCCAGCCGGGGCGCCTTCAATTTTAGCCAGCACCATATGCACGATATTTTCGGTCAAGCTCTGGTCGCCGCCGGAGATAAACATCTTTTGGCCAAAAATACGGTAGTTGCCATCGTCTGCCGGCCGCGCAGTGGTTTTGATATCGGCCAGGGCCGAGCCCTGGCCTGGCTCGGTCAGGGCCATGGTGCCGGCGAAGCGCCCTGCCTGCATGGGCGGCAGGAACTTGGTCCGCTGCTCATCATTGCCGAAAGACTGGATCAGATTGGCGGCACCGATACTGAGGAAGGGGTAGCCGGTGGTGGCGATATTGGCGGCCGTAAAGTAGGCCATGGCAACGCGCAACACAATCTCCGGCATCTGCATACCGCCGTTGTCGAAATCGTAGTGGGCGGCCAGAAAGCCAGCCTCGGCAAAAGCATCCCAGGCTTCCTTGGTTTCGGGGATCAGGTGCACGCTCTTGCCGTCGAAAGTGGGTTCGTTAGCGTCTCCCTTGGCGTTGTGGTTGGCGAAGAACTTCTCAGCCACTGTCCTGGCGGTTTCCAGGGTAGCCTTAAAGACCTCCCGGGAGTGTTCCTGATAGCGGGGACGCTCCAGAAGGGCTTCAGTATCCAGGAATTCGTACAGCAGAAATTCCAGGTCGCGTTCGTTGAGAAGACGGTTACTCATCCAGAGCCTCACATGTATTGGATTATGACATAAGGGTATACCCCTATTTTAACCACAGATGTATGACCAGATTCAAGCGTGACTTTTGCTTAAAATTAGGGTAAATACCTATAGGTATGTGGTATTGGGAGAGGGAATGACAGACAAATCTGAAAACGCCAACAGCCTGGATCTGGGCGCCGACCGCTACCGTTTTCTGGTGGAGGAGTCGGGGGATATGATCAGTACCCACCGCCCCGGCGACTGGGCCTATACCTCCGTCAATCCGGCGGTCAAAGCGATCGCCGGTTACGATCCCGAAGAGCTGATGGGCAAACCTGCCTACGACTTCTTCCACCCGGAAGATGCCGAGGCCATGAAGCGCAAGCTGATCCCCGCCATCTATCGCCACGGGCGTCGCACCTTTCGTTACCGCCACCGCCACAAGAACGGTCGATACGGCTGGGTGGAGAGCACCCACCGTTCCATTCGGGACGAGGAAACAGGTGAGTTAAAGGAAATCATCACTGTCACCCGGGATATCACACCGCAAGTGCAGGCGGAGCTGGCCTACAAGCGGCTGGCGGACGTACTCGAAGTCTCCTCGGACCTGGTGGTGTTCTGCGATCGCGATTTTCGAGTTACCTATATGAACACCTCCGCCCAGTTGGGTTTTGGCTTGGCGTCAGAGACCGAGGGACAGAAATTTTCAGCGTTAGTGAACCTGGAGAGTTTCCAGAAAATCAAAACGCTGGCTTGCCAGTTGGCCGAGCGGCGAGGGCGCTGGCAGGGCTATATCCGCTTGAAGTCGCCGAGGTTTGAGCAGCGGCAGATGGCTTTGCAGGAAGTGCTGGTGCATCCCCAGGCCATTGGCGCCCATACCGATGATTACTATTCGCTGATGATACGCGATGTGACCGAACAACTGCGTGCCGAGCAGGTGGCGCGTCAACACCAGGCGGAGATTGCCCATGCCTCACGTTTGATGACCATGGGGGAAATGGCCTCAGGTATTGCCCACGAAATCAACCAACCCCTGGCCACCACTCTCAATTACGCCCGTGGCGCCAACCGCCAGATCGAAAGCGGCAAGCTGCAACTGGCCAGTGAGCTAAAACCGGTGTTCGACAAAATTGTACGCCAGGCAGAGCGGGCAGCCGAGATCGTTAAACGCCTGCGGGGGCTGGTCAAAAAGACGCCCTACCAGCGCCAGGAGTTCGGCATTAATGCAGTCTGTGAAGAGGTGGCTGCATTTCTGAGCCACGACTTGAATGCCCGGGAGATAGAAGTGGAGTTCAAACTCGATAAAAGCGACCCGGTGATCGACGCTGATCCCGTTCAAATTGAGCAGGTGCTGATAAACCTGCTGCGCAACGCCATGGATGCCTACGTCGGTCTAGACCGGGATGAGAAACGAATTCGCTTGCAAACGCAAGTGGACGACGGCCACCTGTGGATTCGGGTAACCGACTTTGGCAAGGGCATTGACCGCGCCCTTTACCCGCGGCTGTTCGAGCCCTATGTCAGCGCCAAGACCGACGGTCTGGGGATGGGCCTGTCCATCTCCCGCACCATTGTCGAGGCTCATGGCGGGTTGATCGAAGTCGATTCGGACGGGAAGAGTTATACCTGCTTTCAGGTTAAACTCCCGCTGAACCGTTGACGGAGTAGAGCGAATAAATGGGAAAGCGTGAGCGCACAATGGAACAGCCCCGAGTCTATATTGTCGACGATGATCTGGATTTCCGCGAATCCCTGACCTGGATGTTGGAGGGGGCCGGTTACAGCGTTGTCGCCTATGAAAGTGCGGAGGCCTTCCTGGCGGCCTATCAGTGTGAACCGGGCTGTCTGCTGCTGGATGTACGCATGGACGGCATGAGTGGCCTCGCCCTGCAGCAGGAAATGAATCAACGCGGCTACCTATTACCGGTCATCGTTATCACCGGCCACGGCGACGTGGCCATGGCGGTGCAGGCGATGAAAAACCGGGCGCTGGATTTTATCGAGAAGCCTTTCGACGATCAGGCATTGCTAGCCATGATAGATGCGGCGCAGCAGCAGGCGCGAGAGAATTTTTCTCAACAAGACCAACAGCAGCAGGTGCGGGAGGATTGGCAGAGCCTCAGCAAACGCGAGCGCCAAGTGGCGGAGTTGGTGATCAAGGGGCTGACCAATCGCGAAATTGCCGAGGGGCTGGAAATCAGTATCAAGACTGTGGAGATTCACCGCTCCCGGGTGATGAAAAAGATGCGTGCCAGGAATTTGGCGGAACTGCTGAGTATGTCGCCGTTGCATTAACCGGCTCAGTGATTAACGCGCAGGTACCCCGATAGCCGGTCAACAAAAGCACCGCTATCCGGCTGTTTGTGCCAGGAATTCCAGTGTCCGCTCTTCGGCGACCCGGGCCGATTCCGGGTGATAGCTCGGCCTGTCCGCATTGGCAAAGGCGTGTCCCGCCCCCGGGTAGACATACGTGGGCAGGGAAGGGTTGGCGGCCCTTATTTGCGCGATATGCACGTCGCTAATAAGGTTGTCCTTTTCACCGAAGTGAAACAGCAGCGGGCATTTCGGTTTTTTGTCGAGCTGTTCGACAATGCGGGTACCGTAATAAGCGACGGCGGAGGAGATCTTCAGTTCACAGGCGCTCAGGAAGGCGTAGGTCCCTCCCCAACAAAACCCGATGACAGATACCCGGTTGTCCACATTTACCCGGTCCGCAGCGGTCTGGATATCCATCAATACGTTATCCGGTTTGCATTTCCCGGCCAGCGCACGCCCCTGATCGGCTTCGTCGTACGGAATAACACTATCGGGAGCAACCCGATCGAACAGTGCCGGCACAATCGTACGGTAACCGTGTTGTGCAAATCGCTCGGCAAGTTTTTTCATTTGCCCGGTGACGCCAAAGATCTCCTGTAAGATGACAAGGCCGGCTTTGGTGCCTTCTTTCGGGGTTTCCACTACCGGGGTTTCCGCTGCCGGTTCTACCAGGTAGGCACTGAGTCGATGACCGTCCGCTGCGACTAGGGAGATGGTTTTTCCGATGCTCATAATCTCTTTCCCTAATGGATGGAGAGGAAGTATATAGCCATTAATGGCTTCTGAACCCTGTTATTTTACGACGTCCTGGTTGCAATATTTCAAGAATATGGATGCTGTTTTACACAGCGCCATTGATGTCGGCGGCTTGTAGGGGCGGAGCGGGAAAAACTTGCTGAATTCAGTTTTATCGCCGCTGTGATCAGTACCCTGGCGGGTATGGGCGGGGGAATCGTACTGTTGGCGGCTTCGACCTTTATTTTGCCAATTTCAGCAGTGATCCCGCTAAACGGCGTATTTATTCTCGGATCACAGATTTCCCGGCTGTACCACTTTTATCAGCATATCGACTGGTCCATCACCCGGCCCTTCGTATTG
The DNA here is from genome assembly GCA_050290225.1 of Cellvibrionaceae bacterium. GTDB lineage: Bacteria > Pseudomonadota > Gammaproteobacteria > Pseudomonadales > Cellvibrionaceae > JBNKHG01. Next base: position 9,778 of record JBNKHG010000004.1, on the reverse strand, counting down.
GGCTCCGCGCTCGGCGCTGTGCTGGGGGCGCAAACCTTTGCCTTGATGTCGGAATTCGTCATCTCCCTGTGCCTCAGCGTAATGATTGTGGGGATCGTCTGGCTTCCTCCGCTCAACCTGAGATTAAGTCTGCCCTGGCCTTATGCCTGGACGGGTGTCCTGCATACCTGGTTGCTGACCCTGTTTGCGCTGCGCCTGTTTTGGAAATCATGGTTGCTTTATTCGTGAAGCCAGGATTAGACGTGGCCGCCATTGAGATTGGCGGGCAGGGCGATATCCATCTGCTTGGGTTTCTCCAGGTTTATTTGGCTCATCATTTGCGCATATTCCTTCTTGTTCCTGACCTGTAGCCGGGGATTGTGACATTTCTCTTCGCCAATGGTGCTCGACGTCATGCCTTGGTAATCGTGGCCGGGGTAGAGCAGAGTATCGTCGTCCAGGCACAGTAGTTTGCCAAACAGGCTGTCGTACTGCTGTTCGGCATCGCCGCTTTGGAAGTCGGTTCGTCCGGTACTGCGAATCAGCAGGGTGTCGCCGCTGAAAAGAAAATCGACGGGTTCAGCCTGCATTAGAAAACAGTAGGAGTCGTCAGTGTGACCGGGCGTGTAGAGTGCTGTCAGGCACGTGCTGTCCAATGTTATTTGCTCTCCATCTTTGACAATTTTTGATATCCCACGCGCTTTGGAATATTCCCCGTGCACCGTCTCGCAGCCACAGCGGCTTCTCAGTTTGCCGAGCGCGCTGATATGGTCGGCGTGCACATGGGTGTCGATGGCGTATCGCAACTTCAGTTCAAGTTCGCCGATTAACTGCAGGTAGAGATCGAGTTTTTCCAGCACGGGATCGATCAGCAGTGCTTTTCCGCCCGGAGCGTCGGCAATCAGATAGGTAAAGGCACAGGATGTAATGTCAAACAGTTGCCGAAACAGCATAGGGAGCTCCGTATGGTATCGCCCCTGGCATAAGGCAGCCCTCAATCTGATCTTCCAAGGGCTTGCTTCCTTTGCTAATTGTAGAAGAGTTTTGGCGTAGTATCGGCTATTCAAGCGCTATACATCGGCCGATTTTGGGCGCCAGGTACGCGGAATGGTCAGTGGAGAAGGGTAGTTCAAGGCGTTGCTTTGCGGGAAATTATGCCAAGTAAAGCTTGAAGACCAGTGCATCGAGGTTTTACAGGTCCTTTTCGGCAATATGAATGGCCTCTATCACCTTGTCAGTGTCTCCGACCAAATTGCTCAGGATAAGGGCCAGTTTCGTTAACAGCAGCACTTCTTTCTCTTCGCCGGCGTTGTCGATGGCTGTGGCAAGTTGATCGTAAACTTCCTCGAGTTGGGCGGTTGAAAACCGTTTCGCTAGCATGTGTGGCTTCCTCTTAGTTTTGTGTCGCGACAGTCAGTGCCTGCTGTAGCTGTTGGGGTGTCACTCTGCGCCAACGTGCGCAAACATGTTGATCGGGGCGGATCAGGTAGGCACTGCCGGCGCTGGCGCCATATTGTTGTGTCAGCTTGCCCTCGTTGTCTTCAATGATGATGTCGGCATTGCCACTTGTTGAATCTGTTGGGGCGACCAATATCGTGTGCAGCGGGTAGGGGCATGTGGTTTTGGTGTCCAAGCAGGCCTCAATATCAGCCTGGAAATCCTTGCCATTGCTAAAAATCATCAAATGAAAGCCGTCGGAGAACCGATCCATCAAATAGTCGACTTTGCCCAGCTTGCTGTTTTGTATGACTTCGCCAAGCCCGGGTCCCCGGTCAAACGCCTTGTTCTCGTCGGTGAAGCTGTTAAGGGTGCTGTTTTTATACACGTGGGGACGGGAGGTGCGCCAGTGCAGTAAGTCTTTAACAAAGTCCTCGGACAGGGTTAGCGACAATACGGCATCCCGCAGAAGCCGGAAACCGCGGCTGGGCGGGGTCATAAAGCGGGTGGATTTCCCCCCCTCCTCACAGATTTCCCGCGCCGCCTGGACACGTTCCGATGAATAGCTGTCCAGTATTTGCCGCGGTGACCATCCGTTTATGACAAATGCGAGTTTCCAGGCCAGGTTATTGCTGTCCTGGAGGCCGGTATTGGCGCCCCGTACACCGAAGATGGGCAACAGGTGGGCGGCGTCGCCGACAAAGAGTACCCGCTCGTAATTGTACCTGGGCAGTGTTTTGGTGCTGGCGCTGTAGACCGTAGCCCAGTCCAGCATCCATTCAACCGGCTGCCCTATCATCTCAAGAATGGTATTGATTCGCTTGTGGAGCAGCTCCTCCTCCAGGGCCTGCTCAGGCGTTTCGCCGTCGGGCAGACGAAAGTCCAGGCGCCAGATGCCGTCGGGTTCGCGGTGGACCAGAACATTGTTGCCGGGGTTCCAGTCGGGATCGAAATAGCAGCGGCGTTCCGTGGGCAGGTCGATGTCCGCTTTGATGTCGGCGATAACAAAATTGCCGCGATAGGCCTGGCCCTCCATACGTAGTGCCATCAGCTTGCGAAGAACGGAACGACCGCCGTCGGCGGCTATGACCCATTCGGCCTCAAGGTTGTAACAGCCCTCTTCAGTATCCACAGTGATACGGGCGCCCTTGGTGTCCTGGTTGATGTCCGTCACCTTGCTGCCCCAGCGGATGTCGATTAACGGACTCTGTTCCGTAGCCTCGACCAGGAACTGCTCGATATATTGCTGCTGGATATTGAGTCCGGGAGCGAAGCGATTGTCTTCGCTGTCCGGCATGACCATCTGGAACACTTCCCGGCCACGGTAGTAGGAGCGCCCCAGGCTCCAGGGCAAGCCCTTGTCGCAGAAGGGCTGGTGGCAATGGATCATTTGCAGTATTTCCATGGAGCGACGGGTGAATACGATGGCCCGACTACCGTGGCTGACTTGGCATTCGGATTCGAGAATCAGAGAGGGGACACCAAAACGCGCCAAATCCAGTGCGGTGGCCAGCCCTATGGGGCCTGCACCGACGATGACAACTTTTTGGCGATGGCCGGCGCCATCGAGCTCTGGCGCATGCTTGTAGGGGTGGATTTTGTAATGGTAGAAAATCGAGTGCCTGGGCGTCGTTTCCGGTCGGTGCATGCCTGTCTCCTGCGGTGCATGGCAGACTCCGGGAGCCTGCGAAAAACGCTGTTCTGGGAGGTATAGCTAATAGATTAAACCCAAGTGGCAGGCCTGTCTGTCGCATCAGTGGACGACAAGGTGTCTATTGCACGGCGTTTTCGAGGTAGAGGGCAAAAAGTTCGCTCTGGGTGGCGAGATTGAGTTTGGCGTAGGCCCGGCGCCGGAAAGTGCGCACGGTGTTGAGGGAAACGCCGAGGTGCAGGCTGATGGCTTCGTTGCCATGCCCGGTGACAATATAGGCGCAGGTGCTGGCTTCGCGTTGGGATAGTTTGGCAGGGTGATTGCTGAAAAAAGTCTCTAGCGCATGCAGTAACGGCTTGGGTTCCCCCGCTGTCAGCGCTTCACTGGGAAGCATGCTCAGGTGTCTGTCCAAAAAGGCGGTGGCCACCGCGGAGCGGGTACGGCAGATCTCAAGGTTCCGGTCCGAGAAAGCCGGGCGGCCCTGGCGGCGGTACAGGTTGATGTAGTAAGCGTTGTCGCCATGATGGCAGAGCATAAAGATCTTTTCCTGGAGACCGGCCTCTTCGAAAAGGACTCGTCGGTATTCTCCCGGGCACATTTTTCGGGTTTCCACCCGGTTCACGGCGACAGGCTGATTCCGGCGCTCAATCTGGGGGTCCCCGCCATACATTTCCTCCGCGTAGATGTGACAAAGCCGCTGAATCTTTTCTTTTTCACCAGGGCGTTCGGCCACCAGGGTGATTGGGGGCTGCAGGGGAGAAATTTTCCAGGCTGTGCACTGATCGATACCGAGCGCGTCATCCCAGAATTCGAAAAACACCTGGGAAAAGTGTTCTGTTCCCAGGTGGGTTACGAGAGATTCTATTGCCTGCCAGTTCATCGATTTTGCCAGTTCCGGCCTGACGTCATAGGTGGTTGCGGGTTTGCGCCGGGTCGAACCTTTATCCGCCTGGGGCATATTTACAGCTTGGCGCAGTGCTACCGGTTTTTATCGGCTGCCAGGTTGCCCTGTTGACAGCGTCCCCACTCGCAAGTGACAAGAAAACTTGGCTGGTTGGCACAAAACACTCCATAGGCTTCGTGTGGCCACTGATTGCGAAAGGTATAGATGGTCGCCTGCTCGCAGTGATTCTGGTGGGTTGTCTTTTCGATCTGGTAGAGCGAGCGGCCTGGCTCGCTGCGTGGATCGAGATCGCCGGACAGGGCGGGAACACGGTAGGGTTCCGTTGACGCATCCGGGTAGTTTTTTTGCAGGAAGCGATAGGCCTTCCCATGGGGTCCGAATTCCAGGTCGTTGCTTTGATCGTTGTAAAAAGCGAGGTGTTTGGCGCAGATATTTTCCCGACTCTGCTGGGAACGTTTGTGGAATCCGATCGCTCGCTCTGCCCGGGTTTGCTGTTCAGCCAGAAACCTGAGTGCTTCAGGGGCAATATCCATGCCCTTGTATTGGCTGGTTTGCCCCTTTAAGTCAAGGCTGTAGTCAGCATCGGCAACGGCCACCCAGTGCCAATTTCTTCCCAGCCACTGCTCGCGCGTGGTTCTGGCGAGATCAGCGGTTTTACCCCCAAGTCTGCTGCAATCCCTTGCAAGGCTGTCGAGCCGGATGGCCAGGCCCAATGCTTTGGCGTTCGCTTCGGTGATCTCCTGCCGGGTGGGTACCTGAGGAGGTTTATTGGCACAGCCCCCTATTAACAAAGCACCCAGTAATAGGAGTCCGGACTGTTTAAGAAGATGTTTCAGCAGCGAGATGTGTGGGGTCATAACTTTACCAGGATCAAGTGGACATCACCGGGTATATGATCAGTCAGTACCATGGGATACATCTCCACCCGGGGTTCAGTCAAATTCGAACACAATTATTAGATCAAATTACTTTAACAATAATTTCGATTATTCGCATTACCTATATCTTGTCGCCAAAAGTTGTGTTGATTCCCGGAACATTGGGGGGGAATTTAACTATTGTACTGTACCAAGAGCGCTAGCGATTACTAACGGATCTTTTTAGAGCGAAACATTATGACTCGGAGTGAGTCTATCGAAAGTAGCGCAAGTCAATGAAAGGCAGGAGCTTGGTTATACTTTTTAATTGGGGGGATCGCATAAAGGGGGGTAAGTATAGGAAAGCGAAACGCCTGCGCATGGGCATTCCGCGTTTGACAGAGCCGGAAAAGGGAGGCTGTTGACATTGAGCAAGTCAAAACTCTTCAAGATAACGCTAGGGATTTGCAGTGGCTCATTGCTGCTGCTGGTGTTGATTATCGCAGGGTTTGTGTACTCGCTGCCCAAATTGTCCGATGTGCCGGAAGCGCGGGTGATGCGTGTTCCGCCAGCGTCTTCGGGACGCAGCACTGAACAGGCGCAGGAACCTTATCGCGGGGCGCATCCCCGGTTTATTAAACGACCGCGGGAAACTTTCAAGTTTCCAGTTGCGTTGGGGCAGGTGGGCCCGATAGACCCCCTTTTCGCTCCACAGAACAAGTACCCTTTTCTCTGCGGCAAGGACAACAGCCGCGATGAACAACCGAAAATCGACAATGACCAGGGTATAGGTGTACCCGTGTTTGCCGTTGGCAGTGAGGGAGTTCACGCTCGCAAGATATTGGGTTACAGCAAGGATTGCCTGTTGCCGACTCGCGCCACCTATTTTTATAACCGTGAGGGCACGGAGAATTTCTATCCCCTGGAAGAAGCTGATAACGACATTGCCAGGATAGTGGTTGATGGTCGTGAGCTGGATTTTGTAGTTCGCCTGGAAACCGGCACTATCAATCGATTTATCTACGCGATCGCGGTTTTGCGTGGCGAAGAGGAGACCCTGGCACAACCCCGGGGTACCTACTGGAACAAGCGGCTGATTTACCAGTTCCGAGGTGGGGTGGGGGTCGGTAAACGCCAGGGGAATTTCAGCCTGGGGGATATTTTCACGCGTCGTTACAACGAGTTGAAGCAGGGGTATGGAGTTGTCTATTCCACCGCCAATCAAACCAGGAATCACTACAATATCTGGCTGGCCGAAGACACGGCGCTCAGGGTCAAACGGCAGTTCACGGCGCTCTACGGCAAGCCGTTGTATACGGTCGGTGTAGGGGGATCCGGCGGGGCGATTCAGCAATACCTGTTTGCCCAGAACAACCCGGACATCATCGATGCCGCCATTCCTTTATATTCCTTTCCCGATATGGTCTCCCAAACCATTTACGTGATGGATTGTGAACCTCTGGAATACTATTTCGATGTGATCGATGGCAATAATCGTCATTGGCGGGATTGGAGAAAACGGGCCTGGCTCGAGGGGATGGCATCGAATTCCGGCAAAGAGAGCAAATTTCAACGTCTTAGTCGACTGGCGAGCTTAATGACCGGGAACATGCCCGATTGGCAGAAGGGTTCGAATGAATGTGTGGAAGGCTGGCGAGGTCTCACTCCCCTGGTTCACAATCCCCGCTTTGTGCATTTCCTTGGTAGCTATTCAAATGAGGTGGCGCAAAACACGCACTGGACGCATTGGGACGACCTCAAGCATTTCTATGGTGTCAACGCACTGGGCTATGCCAACAGTACCTGGGACAATGTCGGTGTCCAGTACGGCCTCGACTCACTCAAGCGGGGGTTGTTGTCACCCCAGGAATTTCTTAAGGTCAATGCTCGAATCGGTGGTTGGAAACCCCCACAGTTAATGGAGCAGGAAAAACTTTGGGTGCTTTCCGGAAGCCTGTTCCCGGTGGAGTTGTCGTTCTGGAGTCACCACAATATGCACCACAGCGTAGACGGTGGTGAAACCCCGGCGCCGCGCACCGCCGCCAGCCTGGAAGCTATTGAAGGCGCCTACCGCGCCGGACTGGTTTTCATCGGTTACGCGGACATTCCCATTATCGACGTACGTCATTACCTGGACGAAGATTTGGATATGCACCACGCCGCCGCTTCCTTTTCGACGCGGGAGAGATTGCTGCGCGGCCAGGGGACTGCGGAAAACCAGTTGATCTGGATGACCGCCAAACCCCACAACCCCGTGGCTGAGGCATTTGCCGTGGTCGATCAGTGGATGTTGAACATTTTGATCCACCCTGAGCGAGGCGTGGTGGGCAACCGCCCTGAGCGGGCGGAGGACAAATGCTTTGATAAAAACGGTTCTATCATTGCCAGTGGCGCCCATGTCTGGGATGGCGCTTGGAACGGCCGCGAAACGGGAGCGTGTATGGCGGAATATCCGCGCCATCGCACCTCGCGTGAAGTGGCGGGTGGGGACATTGCCGGCGATGTATTCAAGTGTCAATTGCAGCCGGTTGACCGCGCGATCGAGCGGGGTGTTTACGGCGGCGTGAATATGATGCCTTACCTGGAGCGACTGGAGAGCATTTTCCCCGACGGCGTTTGTGATTTTACCCGTCCCGACCTGGGACTCCCCCGCGGAGACTGGATGGCGCCCCAACAGCAGATAGCCCAGTATCCGTCTGTTAAACCTGAGCAGCCGAAATCGACGGCTGCCAAAAAAAGGAAGACGCCGCCTGAACCCATAACCCTGTCGAATCTGGGCGCGGATTTGGCAGAGCAGGCTGCACCGGGGCATGTGGACTATATCGAACCCAAGCGGGTCAGTCGTAAACCCGAGAAGCGTGGTTCCCAGTAGGTTGACGTCTAGGCGTTCGTCAGGGCTTCGGTGGCCATCTCCTGGCTGAGAGGCAGTTTGATGGTAAACAGGGTGCCCTTGCCCTGGCTTGAGTCGACTTCAATAGTGCCGTCATGGTGTTCGGTGATAATGAAATAAGACACGGACAAACCCAGGCCGGTGCCTTTACCCACGTCTTTGGTGGTAAAGAAAGGCTCAAAAATATGGCGCTTGACTCTTTCGTCCATACCCGGCCCGTTGTCTTCCACTTCCACCCGTACACAGCCTTGGTCCTTGCGTGCACGGATATGGATTTGAGGTTCGATTGGCATCTCTTCAGGGGGACCGCAAAAGGCCTGGCAGGCGTTGCGTAACAGGTTGAGCAGGACCTGCTGGATTTCAGCCGCCGAGCAGGGAACGGCCGGTAACTGTTCATCGAACTCCTTGATGATATTGAGCTGTTCCACGCCCTCCGGGGTGGCCATTTCGAAGGTGTTGTGGGCCAGTTCCAGGCTGTGCTCAAGCAATTCGACAATGTCGACCGGCGCGTGCTTGCGGGTATTGCCGCGGGAAAATTCCAGCATGTTGGTGACGATTTTTGCCGATCGTTCTCGGGCATCCCGTATGCCGTCTATAAACGTGAAGATATCCCGTTCTTTCAGGTACTCGTGCACCTGCTGAACTTCGATATTGAGTTTAGCGGCGGCCTTGTGGTTGGCCTCCAAAGCGGTCGAGGTGCGGCGATAGATATTTTGCACCCCGTGCAGAATTGCACTTAAGGGATTGTTGATCTCGTGAGCCATGCCTGCGGCCAGTTCGCCCAGTGACATCATTTTTTCGTTTTGGATCATCATGTTTTCAATGCGTACCCGCATGGTGACATCGTCGACCCGGATAACGGCACCGGTAACTTCGCTGGAGACCAGCGGATAGACGGTAAGGTCGGTATAGCTGGCCTGGCTGCCAGTGCCGTGCTGGATATTTTCCTTGACCTGGGGGACGGTGCGATCAATGGCATCCTGGATGGTTTCCATCTTTACCGGGAGTTCAGGGCAAACATTATTGATATGCTTGCCCAACGCGGCTTGGGCGCGAATGTCGGTGGAGCGCTCAGCCGCTGCATTCCAGTGCGTGATATAACCCTGGCGAGTGACGCCAATCAGAATGGAGGGCATGGAATTGATAATACTGTGCAGATACTCCTGGGTTTCCTCGAGCAGTTCCTCCGTGATTTCATGTTTGGCAATCTCTTCGTAGAGCTGATTGTTGATTGCCCTTAGTTTCTCTGTTCGGTCGATAATGCGCTGTTCCAGCTCTCTTTGGGTGCGTTTCAGATCTTTCTTGGTTCGCTTGTGATTAATACGGCTACGCTGCAAGCCGATAATCAGCAGGGTTTGCAGAATCAACAGACAGGTAATGAGCACTTTTTGTGTCAGGAGGGAGTAGGGGGACGGGCTCGTTAGGGGGATGTTCGGCTGATACCCGGTGGTGGAGGATTCCTCGCCCAGGGCCATCGGCGACAGCACGAGAGCTGTGCCCAGGATTGGCCAAAGGCAGTACCGCTTAATGCAATATGAGGCTCTTGTCATGGCGTTGGATGCAATTTCAGGGGGCTTGCGAGCATTGTAACCTTTCGACCATTCAGGTCCATACCGGTCACTCTCTCTGCAGAGGACTTTGCGCCTGACTCAATTCCCATGAAGTGGGTGTATTTCCTTTTAAAATCAAAAGCTTAATATGGGATACAGGCCTATGGACAGTGGATTGTAAACTTACAGGGGAAAATGTTTGACATGCCTGGGGATTTAAGTAAAATGCGCAGCTCTCGACGCGGGGGTGGTTAGCTCAGTTGGGAGAGCGACGGCCTTACAAGCCGTAGGTCACAGGTTCGACCCCTGTACCACCCACCACTTGATTCAAGTACGAATACCGTCGTTGGGAAGTCGCATCAGCGCATTTGCGGACCGGTAGTTCAGCTGGTTAGAATGCCGGCCTGTCACGCCGGAGGTCGCGGGTTCGAGTCCCGTCCGGTCCGCCAATATTCCTCTTTAAAATCAATGACTTACGGCGATCACTCTGCTTTTTGCCACGTTTTTGCC
>JBNKHG010000003.1:0-2071 GCA_050290225.1 Cellvibrionaceae bacterium | reverse complement strand
TTCGAGCGTCCAGAGGTAAACCTCGTTCCTGGCGCCGGTTGCCTCCTCGCGAAAGCGGTCGGTGAAGCCGCCTGCCGCAACATAAAGTAGCGGAGAAGCCGAATCCTGCGCCGCGTGCGCCCATCCCACACCGGATTTGGCGTCAAGGTTACGCCCCAGGAGGTAGGTCTTGCCGACCCGGCGACGCCCGTACATTAGCGCCAACTGCGGCCGCCCCCGGTTCATCACATGATAACAAGCTGCCTTCTCGTGCCTGGTTGTTTTTTCCATGAATTCAGAGCCCTTCTTCATCAATGTACCACCCCAGAGCCAGCCCTTGAGTCACAGTGAAGAGTTTTTCCAGAGAAACGCCCGGGTGATTCTTTTCGATCGCCTTCAAGGTGGAAACACCAACGCCCAAAAAACCCGCACAATCGGTCTGGGGCAATTTCAGGGCCTTACGTGCCTCTTTCACCGCCTCGCCCGCCTGGGTTAGCGGCTGCGAATCCACGCGGATACGGATATTCAGGAGATTCAACAGGGCGATGACCCGGGAGAGGGAGACGGAAGTCCTCCCATTTTCCAGCTCCACCAGCAGCCGCTCGCTGACACCCGCATATCCCGCTACAGCCGTTTGAGTTAGCCCGAGCTGTTTGCGCCGATCACGCAAATAACGGCAAAGCGAGCTTGCCGATTCAATGGAAACTGTCGTTTGTGCCATAGGACGTCATGCCGCTACATTCAGAGTTTATGTACAGGATGTACGGTATGCCGCGAGAGGTATGGATACCGGTAGCGGCCAACTTCCCGATAGCAGCGATTATACGGTTAAGAGCGGATTAGTCCAGCAAAACTTCCTGATAGCATCCAACCAGTACGTAACGTGACGTTATGCGTGTTTTCTTCCCCATAGCATCTATATTGTGGTTGGCCGGCAAGGGATTCATCGATGCCACTTTCAGTGCGTGTTCACGATCGCGGTCCGTTGCCGGGGCTTTCATCAACCAGTCGATCATCACGTCCATCAAGGTCGCGTGCGTTGCGCCGCTGAGGCGCATGCGCTCCCAAAAGTTATTGGGGCTGAACCGGCCCCACAATGCCAGTTTGCAGCCCGCCCAGACAGCGCGCACCACGTTGATTTGTACAGCAAAAAATAAGAGTTGAAACATTCCGGCAAACGCCTACAATAAAATGTAACCAGGTTACAATTAATGGATATAGGACTGGAAAACCTCCTGGCACTCGATGGACTGAATATGCCTACGATCACCGGCATCGTTCAATGGACGATAAAGGCGTTGAATATATATTCGAGAGTTCGGAAAAACTGTTGTCCGACTTCTGGGATGAGGTTGAAAAAGTAATGGATGCATTGAGAGAGTAAAGATTATGCGTGTTGTCAAAATCGGCATTATGCCGAAGGAAAAGATGCGGGAGTACACCTTGAAGATAGCGCGGGGTGAAATAAAACCTGCGCCTGACGCCCCAAAAATTTTCTTCCATTCACTACGGGCGCTGGCGGAAGCGCTCAACGACAATAGCCAGGCACTTATCGAAGCCATCAATCTGCACCATCCGGAAAGCGTTAAAGATCTGGCCAAGCTGGTCCATAAAGATGCTGGAAATGTATCGAGGATACTGAAGCGCCTGGAGTTGTGCGGATTGGTGAGGATGGAAATACGCGAGGGTACGCGCAGCAAACAACCCGTCGTGTTGGCGGATACTATTGAACTGAAAATGCCACTAACAGCTACGGGATAACCGCCCCTGATAAAGAAGCCCGGGAGAGCATTATCGTCAAATCAGCAGCGTGACCGACGCCTTCATCGTTGCTGACGATATCCTCCACGGCGAAAACAACAAAATACCGCTGTGGCTACTCGGATTTTTGTGGTAATCAAATGAATTGTTGCAACTCCCCCCCGTCCGTTTGACCGTGTTTTAGACCGTAGGCTGATACAGGTCTTCGAGCGTCCAGAGGTAAACCTCGTTCCTGGCGCCGGTTGCCTCCTCGCGAAAGCGGTCGGTGAAGCCGCCTGCCGCAACATAAAGTAGCGGAGAAGCCGAATCCTGCGCCGCGTGCGCCCATCCC
>JBNKHG010000002.1:0-155482 GCA_050290225.1 Cellvibrionaceae bacterium | reverse complement strand
GGTTCCTCTGAATAATCCGTGGGTATGATGTGGTTCGAGAGTCTATTAACCTGTTGAAATTCAAGATCTTTTTGTGGTAGGTCGGTAAATATTATTCGGATATCATTTATTAGAAGGTTTAGGCACGATGTGATAGTCAGTAAAGTGCCAAAAGCGGGCTCTTGCGGCTTGCGGCTTGCGGCTTCAAGCGGCAAGCCACAAGTATTCGTGGCACGTCGGTTCGTCCGCTTGCGGCACGAACGAGACGTCGTTACCAAAACATGAATCATAACAACCCACAAATTTTTCTGAAGAACCTTATTTAATTTCCATAAAAACAGGATGCCATAAACAGTGCAGGCCGTAGCCACAAGATGTACCGCCCTGCAAAAGCTCGCCAAATAGGACGTGAGCAAGATACCGTAGCCTGCGGTGCCTAACATCACAATCAGCATGCCGACTCGCCGCCGAATCCTATTTTCCAGAAGATTGTGATCCGGGGGCAGCAGTTCCTTCATGGTATTACCACCATTGGGAGATCCCTTGTAGGAGGTCTCTTGCAGGAGGCGCTCTGCGTTAAACGCTAAAGATTATTTTCTCGCTGCCAGCGCCTGCTCCAGATGCTGTCGATTCAGCTTCAGGTTTTCCCTTGCCCGTTTGTAGTAGAAGGGTGACAGGTCGATCGCTTTTTCAAAGAAACGTTCGGCCTCGACGTATTTCTCGGCGATCATACAAAGATAGCCCACGGTGTTGTAGGCTTCCGGCTCCGTCATCAACCGGGAAAAGGTATCCAGCGCCTGATGGTATTTCCCCTGACGTGTGAATAGCAGACCGAGGTTGCGCCACGCCTGATCAAGGTTCGGGTCTATGACCAGCGCTTGGCGAAAATAATATTCTGCGTTCTGCCAGCTCTGGTCGAGGTAGTAGGAATAACCAAGGTTATTATAAGTCGTGGGATTTTGCGGTTCGATGTTGATAGCGAGCTGGTAATAGTGTTGAGCAAGTTCAAACTCGAGTTCCAGGTCGGCAATAATACCCAAACTATTATAGACGGCGTAGGGCGATTTTTCGTCCACCTGCCAGTCTGGTGTTGTGTACTTGTGTTTGGTTTCCTGTTTCTTGTCATCTTGTCCGGCGTTCGGATCAAGTGGTTGTTGGGGATTTTCATGAGCAGAAAGTTTTTTGTCATTCTGTGCGGACGTTGGTTCTGAGGGGACTAAGCGCTCCTGATCAACTAGTGCAGCTTTGTTCAGGGTGGCTTTGGCTTCCCCCAACTTGCGTAAGTTTAGCTGGGCGCGTCCAAGCCCCGACAGGGAGTGGATATGGTCAGGTGCGATCGCAAGTGCACGATCAAACGCTTTCATCGCCAGGTGTTCGTTTCCTTTATCCAGGTGCGCATGACCAATTTTGGCGTAAATCTCGTGCTGATTACCGTTTATAGAGAGTGAACTGATATAGTAAAAAATAGCCTTGTCGGTATTGCCCTGCTGCAGTGCCAGGTCCGCCTCTCTGTTAAGTTCCTCTGTCGAAGCATTTCTCGTCTTCGATTCGTAGACCAGCTCGGAGGATCCCTCGTAGAGATCGCTATTGTCAGCGCCGTTGACGCTCGTTGGCGGCACAGTGGCACAACCTCCCAGAATAAGGAAAAGCGCGGCGGCAAGGTTTTTTGAATAAGAAAGCGCACTTTGGGTGATCTGAGTTGACATGGTAGTCTCCCTCTTGTTTGTAGTAGATCGGCATTTGCGCGTGTAATCTATTTTACCGGTTAAAAGCTTCCATAAGTTTTAGAATGGCTGGGCCGGCGGCTATAATGAAAAATGACGGCCATATAAAAAAGGTCAGCGGAAAAATCATCTTTGTGCCGATTTTTGCCGCTTTTTCTTCTGCCAGTTGCATCCGTTTGTCCCGAAATTCTTCGGCATAAACCCTGAGGGCCTCTGCAATACTGGTACCGAATCGCATACTCTGGTCAAGTAGCGCCGTCAGGCTCTTTATCTCCTGTAATCCCGTTCTCTCGGAAAGATTCTTGAACGCTTTATCGCGCGGCACGCCGACCATGATCTCTTTATTGATCAGTGCAAGGTCCGCAGAAAGTTCAGGGTGCGATAACTCCATCTCCTGTGCCACTCGCGCGATGGCATTGGTCAAACCCAGTCCGGACTCCACGCAAACGACCAGCAAGTCCAGGGCATCGGGGAATGCGGCTCTGAGTTTTTTCTGCCTGCGGGCAACAAGTTTGGTAAGCACATAGTTGGGAAATACCAGCCCAATAAATAACCCACAAAGACAGAAGTAGATGACTTTGGCAATTGCCAGCTGCGGGGACAATTGACACGCCAGCAGTATGATTAAGGGGAGCGATACGGCGAGTACCGTTTTGATCGCATAGAAGGTGGTCAGCCCGTTGGCGCCTCTGAATCCGGCGATAATCAGCCGCTGCTGTATTTTGCCTCTTTCCTCGCTGTTCGATGGCAGTAGTACACTGGCCGCGGGCCCCATAACATCCCTGAAGAACTTTGCCGTATCGCCGTCTCCCCTGCTTGCATCATTCTGGCCTTTAAGCATGGCCGCCAAACGCTTTCTGGTCGGATCTGTAATGGCGCTGAGCAGATAGCCCATACTCAGTACAAAGGCGAATGTGGCGCCGGCGGATATGCCGATGAAGATATACTGGGATAGTTGTCTATCCTGGATAATTGAGTTGATTATTTCGAGAAAATACTGCATGACTTATACCTCGATGCGTATTATTTTCCGGATTACCAGAATTCCGATCAACATCGCTATTCCTCCACCGACCAACAGCTTTTGGCCTAAAGGATGCTCGAACAGAATCGGCATGTACGAAGGTGTCGTTATCGATATGAAGAGAAAAAGGACGAAGGGTACCATGCAAAGAACCCAGGCAGAGATTCTACCTTCAGCAGACAGGGTGCGAACCCGACGCTGGAAGCGATAGCGGCCACGGATCAACGAGGCCAGTTTTTCAAAAATTTCCGCCATATTGCCGCCGGTCTCTTTTTGAATAATGATCGAAGTGACCAAAGCCATCACCGTTACGCTTGGCATCCTCTCCAATAGACCCAGCAGGGAGTTTCGCAGGCTGTTGCCATAGTTAAGGTCGGCGAAAGTGATTGCGAACTCCTCTGCAACCGGGCCTTCCATCTCCTCTCCCACAAGGTGCAGGGTTGAGCTGAAGGGGTGGCCCGCCTGGAGCGCACGTTTCATGATGTCGAGCGCGTCGGGAAGCGACTCTTCGAAATTTTCCATCCTTTTGTTTCTGTCTTTCAGCAGCTTGATCACAGGTATTGCGCTGCAGGCTACTGCAATCAGAATGGCTGTCCACCAGATGTTGCTCATCCAATAGCCTATCAGCAAGCCGATGAAACCCGACAGGATAATGATGGCAGCCAGTCGATAGGCGGGAATGGTGTAGCCGGCCTGACGAATGAGAGGAGAGAGGTAAGCGGTCAGTGGTGACTCCTCCAGTTCCCGTTCCCATGGGGACAGCCTGCGGTGATGGTCGCCCCGCAACAACTGGGCGCTATCGGGAAGGTTGGATTCCATTCGTATATCGCGCAGACGTTTGCGCAGCCGGGAGCGGTTTTTTGTGGATTCCCCAAATGCCGGTGTTGTCAGGGCGATGCTGAGTATAAAAACCGCTGCGGCGACCAAAATAATAAAGTAGATGTAATTTTGTGCCATGGTGTTTACCTCAGTTCGAAGAGAACAGGCTGATGGGTATGTCGATGCCACGTTTTAGCAGACGATCATAAAAAGAGGGCACGATGCCGGTAGCGCGAAACTGTCCCCTGACATTACCCTCGTCGTCCAGGCCCTGACGATCGAATTGGAAGAGTTCTGACATGGTGATGATATTTCCCTCCATGCCGTTGATTTCGTTGACACTGACCAGGCGTCTTTTGCCGTCCTCCATTCTTTCGATTTGCAGGATCACGTCAATGGCGGATGCGATCTGGGAGCGTAGCGCCTTTTCCTGAAAATTCATGCCACTCATCGACACCATATTTTCGATTCGCGATAGAGCATCCCTGGCAGTGTTGGCGTGAATAGTGGTAAGGGAACCGTCGTGACCTGTATTCATCGCCTGCAGCATATCCAGAGCCTCCTCGCCCCTGACCTCGCCGATCACGATCCGTTCAGGACGCATCCGCAGGCTGTTGCGCACCAGGTCTCGCTGGGTTATCTGGCCCTTGTTCTCCACATTGGGCGGTCGGGTTTCCAGGCGTACCACGTGGGGTTGCTGCAGTTGCAATTCTGCGGAATCTTCAATCGTGATAACCCGCTCCTGCGTCGGGATAAAACCGGACAGGATATTGAGCATAGTGGTCTTTCCCGATCCGGTGCCTCCTGAAATAAGTATATTCAGCCGCGCCTTGACGATCGCTTCCAAAACCGGTGCAAGGTTTTCCGGGACAGAGCCGATATCTACCAGGTGCTGCATGGTCAGCATCTCCACGCTGAATCGGCGAATGGACATGCAGGGGCCGTCAATGGCAAGCGGAGGAATGACAACGTTGACGCGTGAGCCATCTTTCAGGCGCGCGTCCACCAAAGGTGAGGATTCATCAATGCGTCGGCCAACACTGGATACGATGCGGTCGATAATGTTGAGCAGGTGTTGATTGTCATTGAAGCGAATGTCTGTTGGTTCCAGTCTGCCGTGGCGTTCTACATACAAGGAGTCGTAACCGTTGACCAGAATATCGGATACTGTTTTGTCAGCAAGGAGGCTTTCCAGGGGACCAAGTCCCAGAATTTCATCTTCTATCTCCTTGATAACCAACTGACGGGCGGAGAGGGGAAGCGGGATGTCTTCTTCGTGCATCAGGTTGCGGCAGATCTCCTGGAGTTGCTCTCTGGCTTGGGACTCCTCGAGCGTGTCCAGTATGGTCAGGTCGACAACCTCCAGCAGTCGCTGGTGAATCTTATACTTGCACTCCCGTTCATTGTTGCTCATGGAACGTTTGACAGGTTCTTTGCTCTCGGAGTGATCCCGCGAAAACTCTTCCGCCAGTCCACTGTCATCGGTGCCGGGATGTGCATTGGGAAATATGGACATAGACTAAACCCTCTTGAAATAGGATGTCACAAGATTCACAAAGCTGTTCCCGCCTTGTGCGGACTTGCCAGCCAGAGCGGACTCCAGCGTCATAATTGCACGGGTTGACGGGGCTCTGCGGTTGTATTCATACAGGGGAACTCCTGTGTCGATACAATCGTGTGCGTTGCTAAAATCGTTGGGAATGGTATGGGGTTCAATTACCTTCAGGGCTTTTTGTATGTCTTCGCGACTAATGTTGGATCTCTTGTCATAACGATTAATAACAACCTCAATATGGCTGTCATCAAGCCCCAGGTCTTTCCTGAATATGGAGAGCAGTCTCGTTGCATCTCTTAGAGCGGAGATATCCTGCTGGAGCACGACAAGCACCTTGTTGGAGCGTTCCAGAACTGTACTGGTAATCAGGTCGATCTGGCGGGGCAGATCCACGATCAGCTCGTCATGACAGAGTAGAAGCAGATCGAGCAGTATGCTCAGCTTTTGGTCCGGGATATCTTCCGGCAGTGCGACACCTTGTGGATTTGTTTCCATTATTTTCAGACCGCTATTGTGCTTCAACAGGTAGGCGTGCAGAGCGACCTCATCCAGGTCTTCGATGTGCTGGATCGCCTCCATCAGGCCTCTTTGTGGCTCCATATTGAGGTAGTGGCACAGGTGGCCAAACTGCAGATCCAGGTCCAACAGAACCACATTCAACTTGCTTACGACAGCCATAACGTGTGCCAGATTGCTGGCAATAAAACTGGCTCCGCCACCGCCCTTGGCATTGATTACGCTGACCAACTGCCCTTTTCGTTTGATACTGCCCATTTCTGCTCGCAATCGTCGAATGGAGTCTATCAGGGAATTTGAGGACAACGGGGGGGAAATGAAATCTCTGGCTCCAGCCTGTATCGCCATACGCATACAATCGTGCTCCTCGCTGTCGCTGACAATGATTTTTTCAAGGTCGAGACCGTTAAGGTATGTTGGCAGCTCTTCCAGTTCCCTGCGCCATTGATCGCTTACCTTGAAAATAATAATGTCGGGTTTGGTATTTATACCCAACAGCGGATTGCTGTTGCCGTTCAAAATCAAGTTGGTGGTCACTCTGTATCCGGGTGCGTTACTCAACAGGTTATAGAGTTCGTCAAGGGACTTTGTGTCACGGCTGGCGATTAGAACATTGACGTTCTTGTCTGGACCTGTTTCCAGAGGGAGTTGAGTAACAGTGGACTTGAGTTGAGTATTAAGTTGCATCTTTAAATCTCCTAACAGTTGATGCTTCCGCCACCCGCGATTGCACCCGCTGGGCTGATTCCCAGGCTCTCACTCGGTAAAACGGTCTCAAACGATGGGGCGTCCAATAGAAGGGTAAGAAAAGGAATAAAGGGTTGAAATTGATAGTTCTGTATACTTGTCCGGATGAAGCGAATATCCGGAAAGTTGGTGGTGGGTAGAGAATTCTGATCCAGGTATTCGATACGCAGGTTACTTGCCGTGAAATCGTGAATGATATTGCCGTTAAAGGTCGCTCTGGCTGTGATGCCTGCAGCATCGGAAATTGGGCAAACCGCGGCCAGGCGGGCTGCGCGCCGGGTAACTTCGTCCAGTATATTCCAGGTGTAGAGAATTCGACCAAATTCTATGACCCCAAAAAGAATCATAAAAAAAACAGTGGCGACGATGGTGAACTCTACCTGCGTCATGCCTTTGCAACGGTGATTACACATGGGTCACTTCCCCTTCACATAGGCGCTATAGCGCGCGCATACTAATGACGGCGTTGAGTGTAAAACCCAGATCGATTGACGGGCCAATTCCAAAGGGCCGGAAAACCGAACCGATCATGGGTATGTAATTGTAGCTGACACTGATTCTTATAAGGCTCGGTGTTGGTTGTGTAATATCGATATCACTCGCGGACAATCCGGCCAGTACCGGTACACTGCCTCCGTCTACATCACCATATACAATCAGATTGATGGCTTGAAAGGCGTTGCCATCGGGGCCGGTGTAATTAAACTGAATGGTGCTGGTGTCGCCGAACAAGGCATTTGCCGAGAGATGACGGGCTCCATTTTGCATTGTTTTATTCAAAGTGTTGTAGGTGTAAAAAGCGCGACCAAATTCACAGATCGCAAACAGCAAAACTAAAAGCAGTGGAAGCACCAGAGTGGCTTCGGCCATTGCGGCGCCCTGCTGTCTCTTCAAATGGTGGATCTGTCTCATGCTCACGAATCCAGACTGTCAGGGTCTTTGTATAAAATGATTCGGGTTGGCGCAGGTCCGGTACCGGGATCTTCCAAAAAGCTGCCGGAGTTGTTACACCCCTCCACGAACTGTCCGAACACCTGTGCCTCATTGCCTTTCTGGTTGACTGGCTGCAGCAGATAAAAGCAGGCGAAACCGTACAGGGGCACGATTCCCTGACCATTGGTGGTGCCGCTGCAATCTCCGATAGGGACGGTCAACCTGCGGCGGTAGCATTGTGGATCGCCCGGACAGGTTTCCACATCGTATTGGTTCAGGCTGTAGCGATCTTTATATTTCTTATGGTTGAAGGCCCTATTTTTCTTGTCGGGATCTTTCAGAGAGCCGTCGTCATTAATGTCGTCAATGGTAAAATGCGATTCGGAATCAGTGACAAAATCAGGCTGATAGACTGTTGGATCCAAAGATCCTCCGCTAATAACACCGAAGCGCAGATTGAGCCCCTGAACTACAGGTCCGACGGTATTTCCGGGCTCGGTCTCTATATCGTCACCGGCAGACAGGCAGTCATCGTAACCGCCTGCCAGATTTTCTCTCACCGCAGCGCCGCCCTGGCCTCCCGGCAGCCGAATCAGTTGAAAGTTGCCGGAGCCGACTTCTGAACTGTCTCCTGCGGCGTATTTCATCACTGTGACCTCGTCGGTGTCATAACCGTAATAGTTATCGGGGTTGTTTTCCCCGCAGGCCATTAAAGGGGCGATATTACAGACGTTGCCGGCGAGTATCGGGCTGGGGCCCGAAACCGCTGTGGCGTTGACGAATTTATTACCGATCAGGAAGAAATCATTGAGGGGTATATTGTCAGTGAAGCTGATGCGGACAAAGCGGGGATTGGGACTGGCGGGATCGAAAGGCAACAATGTATTGGAAAATTCAGCCTCAAAACCGATAGCACCATCGGCGATAGCGGTGGCGAGCTCTTTATAACCGGCTTCCGCCAGGTTAGTGGTGAGGGCATCGAAACCCGCCTGGCGGGCCAGACTTGTATCGTTGGTTTGATCGAGAACCTTGGCGGCGCTGAGTGCCGCCGAATCCACCATATTCTGCAATCGTGTTTTATTGAGCAGAATATGTCCGCTGCTCAGGGCATAACCTGCTACCAATAGTAACGCCAACATGGCGACGGTCGTGGCGATGACGACAATGCCCTTTTGACGTCCGGGAATTGACTTGCATATTTGGCTCGCCATTATTGCATCCTTCCTGGCAGGTTGACAGATATCTACTGGTTAAATTCCATCTTGTCCTTAATGTCTGCGGGTTTGCTGACATCGCGGCGATAGACTCGCAGGGCGTTCTCCGCTTTGTTGGCATCTAAGCCTTCCTTTTTACCCTGGTATCCTTCAGGATTTGCGGTTTGTGCCCCGGTCATTTCTGCGACACTGTCACCCATCGGGAACTGGCGGTAGCTTGAACAGGCTGCGAGGGCCAGCGCCAGTATGATTGCAGTAATTGGAATTCCGTATTTCATTGTGCTCTCCAATTTTATTGTTCGAAAGTGTGACCAAAGCTTTTTTCAACGCCACCTTTTGTATTGGGCAGTGTCGAGCTCATGGTGAAGTCGTTACCGGAATTGGTCTGGTGCTGTTGCGGTGAACGGTCTGGATTGCCGTAATTTCTACCAAGCAGATAGAACTCCATATCCGATGGTGGAACAAAATTGTCGGTTGGCAGTTTTACGGGTTCTGTGAAAGGCTTCGCCAATACCGGAGTTACCATGATGACCAGTTCGGTCTCTCCGGATTCGAACTCCTGGCTGCGGAACAGGTGTCCGAGGATAGGAATATCCCCGAGGCCTGGAAACTTGTTGACGACTTCGCGCATGTTTTCGCTGATCAAGCCTGCAATGCCGATTGTTTCCCCATCGCCCAGCTCAACCGAAGACTGCGCAGTTCGTTTAGTCAATCCGGGAACGAGGAATGTCGTTGGCGTGTTTCTGGATGTCAGCGATACCGTATTGGAACTGGTCAACTCGCTCACGGTAACATTCAGTGTCAGGTTTATACGGCCTGAGTCCAGAACAACCGGTAAAAACTTGACGCCTACACCAAATTCCTTGAACTCAATAGTGATCCCTTCATCGCCCCGGGGCACAGGAATGGGGAATTCGCCACCGGAGAGAAACTTCGCTTCCTGGCCGGTCAGTGTGGTTAAAGTCGGTTCCGCCAGGATCTTGGCCGAGCCGTTTTCTTTGGCTGCTTCCAGGGCCATATTGAATACGAAGTTTTCGCTCAGGAAGCTGCTGAACAGTCCCTTGTCGGCAATGGAAAGGTCGTTGGGAAGAAACTCGTCGATATCAGGACCGATGACAGCGGTACCTTCGGTTGGAATACCAAATACGGGGATATTGACATCGTCGGGTTTGAATACCGCATCCGGAAAGGTTGCGCCACCGCTGACACCACCGATATTCCAGTTGTTGTCACCCACCCCGAGGGCGTTGAATTTTATACCCATGCGCTTCATTGTGCTGCGGTTCATCTCCGCCACAGTCACTTTCAGCATCACCTGTTGGGCTCCACCCACGCCCATTAGATTGACGACCCTGATCTCCTTTTGTCCCTCTTCGTTGTTGTTGCTATCATCTTTTTCCTCGTGCCAGGCCGCCTCGGCGTAACTCTTGGCGATTTTCAGGGCGGTATCCATTTTTGCGCTGGAGGAGACGTTACCGCCAAGCACCAGGGAGCCTTGGGAGCTGTAAACCTCAATTTTTTCATCTGGCAGTACTTGGTGTAGCTTGGCTTTCAGGGTGTTAAGGTCATGGGTTACCTCAATGTCGATCGCCTTGATCAGTTGACTTTTCTTGTCCCACAACATGACATTGGTCGTTCCCAGTCTTTTACCCAGAACATATAACTGACCGTAACGCAGAATGAGGATGTCAGCGATCTCTGGGTTACCCATGGAAACTTTCTGGATGGGAACCTTTATGTCCACAACTTGTGACTTATAGAGTGGCACCTTGAGGCTGTCAGTATAGGTGCTGTCCGGGTTCAAATTGGTTATCGCCTCGCTCGCGCCCAGAGTCGACGCTGGAGCTACGGCAAGCATCAGCCATAGCAGGCAGACCGCTCTGGAAACGAGTGAGGAATCCCTGGTGTTGTGAATATTGTTGATATTTTTCATGTCACTGTCTCTGTTGTTTGCCCCTGAATTCGGTACTTATGCTTCCTTAGCTGTCGGTATCTCTTTGTCGCTATTTCTTGTAGGTTACTTTCTTGAGCTCAGCATTGGTTCCACGAATAACCGTTACATAGGCGGTATGGTATGGGTAACGTTTAACAGGCGCTGATTTTTTTTGAGGTTCCGGGCGTTCTTCCTCCAGGGGATTCCTTAAAGTCAGTTGCAAACTTCCCTCTTCCCTGGCCTTGACAATGGCTTCGGCTTGAGTTGGCGTGGCTTCAAGTGTGACGGCACGGACTATAACCGGGTCGTTTTTGTTGGTGCTCTTGGTCTGGTCCACAGCCAGTACCTTGATCTTTTTCAGGATCGTGTCGGTCACGACCTTCTTGTTGTTTTTCCTGGAAGCGAGAACATCCACTTCATTGCCCGGTAACAAAAAACCTGCGACACCGACAACATCATTGACTCTGACGGTGACTGCGCGCTTGTCAGGTGAAATAACGGCAGCCAATGTGGAGCCCTCCAGGTGTTTGGAGAATCGTCGTGAACGCAAAATATCGTCCTCGATAATGGCTTCTCTGGAAACCATGCCGATGAGATTTTCGCTGTCGGTCACAGCGTCATCAGGGGCCAGGTCCTTGGGTACGGTAATGGTTTTAAGATTGACACTTTCTATTTTGTGTCCGTAGGGGATGTCGGTGGCTGCAACCACGATGTTGACGTTTTGAGTTTCCGAATTGGCGTTACTTTTGCCCCGGATCCAGTTGTTGGCGATCCAGGCTGCGCCAATGGAAAGAATGACGGACAGGGTGAGCAGTGTCATGGTTCGTGGCTTAATCATTTGAGGTGCCTCCGGGTTGCCGCATGTCTTGGATTTGTTCCAGTTTGTACTGGTTCTTGTCGACGAAATAGGTATTCCATGCCCACTCGATGCGCTCTATATTCATCACGTCGCTTGAGCCGAAATAACTGGCGTGATCCATAGCGATGCCGAGAAGATCGCGGGGATGGCAGGGTAGCAGGGGCACCTTCTGCAGCTCGTGCAGGTTCGTCAGTAGATGATTAAAGGTGTCCCGGTCGAATTCCACATTGTGCTCTTCGCAAAGTGCTGTCCAGATAGCCTGGTACTGTTCCGAAGGCATATAGTCAAAGCGAATTTTGTAGCCAATGCGGCGCAGAAATGCCTCATCAGCCAGTTCCAGCGGATTGATGTTGGACGAGAATACCAGTATTTCGTCAAACGGTACTTCGAAATGACGGCCTGAACCCAGAGAGAGAAAATCGCGGTGTTCCTCCATTGGCACGATCCAGCGATTGAATATCTCTGCCGGAGAGGGCTTTTGTCGCCCCATGTCGTCGATGATAAAGATTCCACCATTGGCTTTCATCTGCAGGGGCGCCTGATACTGCAGGGTGGCGGGGTTAAAGCGTATTTCCAACATGTCCATGGTGAGTTCGCCGCCACAGACCACCACCGGGCGTTTGCAGGTCAACCAGCGAGCGTCCTGTTTGTGGTTCATCAGCAACTTGGGATCGATGATGGCCGGTTGTTCCTGGTTGTCGGTTTGTGGTGTTTCGGACTTGACGGGCGTGTGAATCAAGGGGTCGAATAGTTCGACAACTGTATCGTCTATGGCGATGGCGAATGGGATCAGACAGACCTCTTCGAAAACCCGGGGCAACTGGGAGATGGTGTAGGTTTTGCCGGAACCAGCGGGGCCGTATATAAAAATAGCTCTGCCTGAATTGACAGCCATACCCAGTTGATCCTGTACATTTTTATCAATGACGAAATTTTCGAAGGTTTTTTCAAGCCTTACCTGGGTAACAGTGCACCGGTGTATCGACTGGGTTTTCATGACCGCCCGATACTGATCTAAAGGAACCGGACAGGGACCGATATAGCCACTTTTGGCAAGCGCATCGTTGGTACAGGCGCGGCCGCGATCGGTAAGGCCAAAGCGCAACGCTGCGTTGATGTTGTTGTTGGGTTTTACCTCTATGCGCGCTTCCTGACGAAGGTGCTGAAGGATCTCGTCGATAATGGGACCGTTCAGACATAGTCGAAGGGCTATTTCATGAGCGGTCATGGCACCTGCATCGTAGAGGTGTTTGCTCACGAGATCTGACAGAAAGCGTATGTTGAGACCAGTGGCTTTAATGCAACCGGGGGACGCAGAGCCCACGCTGATTGAAGTGATTGGTGTGGGAACCGCTCTCTGGTTTTCGGTGAGTTCTTTTTGCTCGTTGGTCGATGACTGATTCATAGTGGTCACAGTAGGGAGATGATTGAATCGAAAAACAGGGCCGTTGTGCAGCCAAGGGCAATAGCGATAGCACAGGGAAATTTCCTGTTCGCGGCTTCGTTTGTTGCGGGCGGTATGTAGATCAGTGAGCCGGTGGCGAGACAGGTTTTGGCCATGGTCAGGTAGCGTCGAAGATAGGGGCGCAGTCCTCCATGGACAATCAATAGGAATATGCCTATAACCGCTGCTGTGTTAACGCTCATGACCACCGCCAGGAGTGCGGTGGGGGCATTTAGAAATGAGCCTGCTGCGGACATCAGTTTTACATCTCCCGCGCCAAGGCCTCCCAGGCAATAGAGCGGAAACAGAAGAATAAGACCTACTCCTGTACCTGCAAGAGAAGCCAAAGTGCCATCGGTGCCATGTATATAGGACTGGGAGAAGATTCCTGAAATTATTAAAATGAGTATAAGGAGATTAGGAATCTTTTTCGTGATCATATCTATTACGCTGGCTGCTACAAGTCCAATGAGCAGAATCGTCAAATAGGGATTGTTCAGCGCTAAGTTATCCATTCCAAATTCTTCTGGTTGATTTATGGAGCTTCAAATGTCGCCCGACTGCGTATTCCAGACGACATTTAACAGTCTTAAAAATTTGCATTCGACAGAAATCTGGCCATAGCGCTGTTGAAGCGCAAATAGCGAGACAATTAGCAAACTCCTGTTGAAACGCAGGTGGCGAGATCACCAATCTCAGTGGCAACAGCTGTGCCGAGGTCGGTAAATGCAAGAGCACTTCCACCAATAATCAAACTGCCTGCTACTGCATACTCAACAGTTTCCAGGCCATCTTCTTCGCGCAGAAATTGTAAAAGCTTTTCTTTGAATGCGTTCATGATAAATCTCCAATAGAAAAATAATGTTTTAAAGCTCGGAGCCGCTGAGCTCGTTATTAACTCTAGAGGGGCATGCAAAATGGGGTTAGGAAAATTTTGCAGAAGGAAAGGAAAAATTTTTCTAATACCTGGTTCTCATTTTTTGATGTTGTAATGCGAAAGAGGCTCCCTGGTGTTCGGCGGCAAAGTGGTTAAAAATTTTTGGCTGGTGATAAAGAAGATACGGAAAGTTTTTATGAGAGAAAGTTAGGAAGTGATAAAAGTTGTAACGAAATTCGACATTCTTTGTGTAACAGGAAATTGTCTGTTAATAGCAGGACATAAAAACATATAGCCTTATTTTATAAATCTGACGACTTTCCATTTTTCTTGACATATAAAAAAGTCAAGTTTTTATTTTGTCTAAAAAATAAATGTCTATTTGTGCGCCAAATTTTTGCTGCCTTAACCTTTTGATAAATATGGGATTTTTGAAGATTTTATATTAAAAGAGGATTTATATGAAAAATTGATATAATGTGCTTGTCTGTGCGCTATGTAATATTAGTTAAATGTGATCTTTCAGGCGATCCTGTTATACAGCCCTGGGATAAAGTTTTTGGGGGCCTGAAGTAAGGGAATGGGCAGAGTATGGATGTAAAACTGTCAGTATTGTGGATCAACCTATCAAGTGCCAAAGGCAGATCAAGGGTGGCTGAAGATTTTCGGCGTCGTTGTGTGGTGCATGAGTTGGAAGATGTTGGGACAAATTTTTTGGTTCCCAGCAGGCACTTCAACATGATCTGTTTCGAACTGGATTATCCGGATGTTTCCAGTCTGGTTTTGTTAAAAAAAACCCGGCAGGAATTTCCGTATATTCCCATAATTATGATTTCAAATATTCACTCGGAAGAGTTGGCAGTTTGGGCGCTGCGTGTTCGAGTGTGGGACTATCTGGTTACACCAGTCTTGAACAAGGAGGTTGATTCTATAATCGATGCGCTTGTTCAGGCCGAAAACAGTCATCATGAAACGTCCCGCTTTTTAATCGAAAGCCCCAATTGCTCAATGCCCCACGACTGTCGATACAGGAACAATAATTCCCAGAAATCCCTGCTGGTGCCGGCGGTGAACTTTGTTATCGAGCATCTTCACGAGAAGATCAAGGAGGGCGATGTCGCAGCGTTGTGCAATATGTCGCCGTTCAAATTCAGTCGCGCGTTCAAGCGCTGTTACGGTGTAACTTTTCAGGAATACCTGATTAACGCGCGCATGGAAAAAGCGTCCCAGCTGCTTGTTAACCCTAACGTACTGGTGGCAGATGTAGCCAGCCAGGTTGGCTTTAAGGATCCATCCTACTTTACCCGGGCGTTTAAGAAGGTTAAGGGCATTTCTCCCAGTGAGTGTCGGGGAGTGAATTGTCCGGCTCAATGATTCACTGCAATTTTTACCGTCTGGGCGAGTCTGGTATTCAGGCTTTTTTTCCGGTCTTCGCACTGCATATGAAACATGCCGCTGTAGCGCAGGCGACTGCTGCAATAAAGCCCACGGCATAGACAGGGCCGGTGATCTTGTAGATCGGGCCGTAGAGTAGATACTCGAGTCCCATGTAGGCACAGATGCCCAGTAGCATTCCCCAGATGTATTGTGGTAATGAAGAGGCGTAAATGTAACCGGCGATCAGACTGGGGGCGGCGAGGAGAGCGACGGCGATTTTGGCGTTTTCGCCATATATCGCGGCCCATTGGGCTGAGCCAAAAATCAAAAGAGCGCCAACGATATAGGCCTGTTTACGTTGCATGGTGGTGTTCCTGTCGCCGTTTTCACGCTATAAGGGGCGTGAAATTTGGGTTTCGAGAGGTTGTCAGTGTTCCACGCACCTGGGAAAGACGCCATTGGACATTGGTCTAACTTTGATGGGGGCAGGGGAGCGTTGGCAGAGAGGGTGAACGCTGTGACCTCACAGCCGCAGCGTTCCCGAGGGGGGTATTATTCTTCGATCAAACCGTACTGGTCGCGGAGAATATCGATAATTTCCGTTTTCGGGTTGTCTGACAGGGTGAGTTTCTCACCAGTAATTTTTTCGGCGATATCGCGGTAGGTGTCTGATATCTGCATCAGTGCTGCCTCCGGCAGCGCATTGTCACGAGCCAGGGTTTGGCGTTCATCCATGCGTTCCTTGTTCAGCAGAACATCCGGATCCGGGAAGTGGTTTAGCAGTAACTGGCGGAACTCTTCCTTGGACTTCTCCACCACTTTGCCTTCCCGGTAGCTGGCGCCGTCCCAGATGCGCGAGGAGTCGGGGGTGCCCACTTCATCCATATAGATCAGCTTTTCGTTGCCGGCTTTGTCGGTGACATAGCCGAACTCGAACTTGGTGTCGACAAACACCTGGTCCAAGTTGGCCAATTCCGTACTGATAACATCAAAGCCCTCTTTGAGTAACTTCTCGTAGAGGTCGATATCGGCTTTGTCGCGGAAATGAAAGGCCTTGTAGTTATCCACGATGTTTTGACGGGTGATATTGACGTCGTCCTGGGCCGGGACCCCCGGGATGCCCTCCAGAATGCCTTTGGTGGATGGGGTAATCAGCAGTTCGGGCAGTTTCTGATCCTTTTGCAGGCCCTCAGGGATCTGGATGCCGCAGAATTTGCGTTCACCCTTGGTGTAGGCGCGCCACATGGAGCCGGTAATATACTGGCGGGCGATGGCCTCGATCATTACAGGCCTGGCCTTTTGTACAATCCACACCAGCGGGTGGGGAATGTCCAGGATATGGCTGTCGGCCAGGCCGTGTTCACGGAACAATTTGAACCAGTGATTGGAGATGGCATTGAGGGCGGCACCTTTGCCGGGTACGCCGTTCATGCCGTCCTCACCGTGCCAGATACAATCGAACGCTGAAATGCGGTCGCTGATCACCATAATGGCCAGGGGTGAGTTGGGGGCTACGTCGTAACCTTTCTCCTCGATTAGGCGGCGACTATCGGCTTCGGTGAGCCAATAGACAGAACGAACTTTACCGCTGTGAACGGGGCTGTCGGTGCGAATCGGCAGGTCGTCGTTTACCGCCAATACTTTATCTGCAAGACTCATTACAATTTGTCCTGTATCAAAGGGTGACTCTTCGTTGCATTAATGGTTATTCGCCGTAAATAACGACCGTTACCTCACTTGGTGTGGGGAACAGGGCGAATCCAGAAGGCCACTGGGCGCTTGCCGGGTGGCGAGCGTGGCATGAGGCGAGCTTTGTGCCTGTTTTCTAGAGGCGGGATATTACCAGATCTTGCGATTGAGTCCATATCCTGTAGCCCGTGGCAACAGCTTCTTAGCGCCAGCGATCCCAGGCATCCATGACCTTGGCGGCATAGCGATAGCTGCCGTAGCTGCCGTTGTAGCGGCTCAGGGCCTCGGCCAGGTGGCCATTCGCCCTGCCAATGTAGTGCTTGAGAATTGTGCAGCCGTACTTGAGGTTGGTTTCCAGATCAATCAGGTTGTCGTTCGGGCGGCCAATTTCGTTCTTCCAAAAGGGCATCACTTGCATAATGCCCTGGGCTCCGGCGTGGGAGACGGCGTAGTGATCAAATGCGCTCTCCACCTCGATAACCGCCAGCACCACCGAGGGTTGCAGTTCGGCTCGGGTGGCGGCACGGTGGATTTTGCGTAACAAATCCAGACGTTTTTCGGGGTCGTTCACAAAGGGTTCAAGGCGGCCCGACATTGACAGCAGCCATACCTCTGCATCGAAACGGTCCTCAAAGCTGTCAGCCTGTTCGATGGTGCTTTTCAGCAGGCGTCGCAGCTCGTCGTCAATGTCGCTGACTTGCGGCTGCGACCAGGCGACATTGTATGCCGCTGCGATTACCAATGTGGCAAAAAGTCGCAACTTCAACAGGCGTAGAGAGCGAATTGGCCAAATCCACGGACGCACTGCGTTCCCCTTTTCTATCTTCCCTGCTTTATGCGAGTTTTTCTTTTAAAAAGCTTAGCAGCTGGTCGGCGGGAATGTCCCGGCTTGCCTCGTCACGCCTGCCCTTGTACTCGATCGTACCCTTTTCCAGGCCCTTGTCACCGACGACGATGCGGTGGGGGATACCCATTAGTTCAGTGTTGGCGAGCAGGACCCCGAGGCGCGCCTTGGCTTCATCCATAAACAGTACCTCAATCCCGGCGGCCTGCAGCTCGCGATAAAGAGCTTCGCACTTGGCGGCAACAGCCTCGGACTTGTGCATGTTGATGGGTATCAGTGCCAGCTGGAAGGGGGCGATAGCCTCGGGCCAGATGATACCGTTTTCGTCGTAGTTTTGTTCGATAGCAGCGGCTACTACCCTCGATACGCCGATACCGTAGCAGCCCATAATCATGGTCTGGGCTTTGCCATTTTCATCCAGTACGGTGGCATTCATTGCTTCACTGTACTTGGTGCCCAGCTGGAAAATGTGACCCACTTCGATGCCGCGCTTGATTTCGAGCACACCCCGCCCATCCGGGCTGGGGTCTCCGACCACCACATTGCGGATATCTTCTACCTGGCCCAGAGGCAGGTCGCGCTCCCAATTGACGCCAGTGAGGTGATAGCCATCTTTGTTGGCGCCGCAGACAAAGTCCGCCAGCTGGGCGGCAGCCCGGTCGACAATCACGGGAATAGAAAGCCCCACCGGACCCAGGGAACCGATACCGGCGCCGAGTTCTGTTTTGATGCGATCTTCCGGTGCAAATGTCAGCGGCGCGCCCACTCCTGGCAGCTTTTCTGCTTTGACATCATTGAGTTCGTGGTCGCCGCGCAGAACCAGGGCCACCAGTGGTGGTTCGCTGTTTTCGGCCGCATCCTTTTCTACTTCTCCCAGAACGATCAGGGTTTTGATTGTCTGGGTGGATGTGACGTTCAGGTACCGGGAAAGCTCGGTGATAGTGTGCTGGTTCGGCGTTTCCACTTCGGTCATCGTCGCCTGGGCTGCGGGGCGCTCACCACTGGGAACCAGGGCTTCGGCTTTTTCAATATTGGCGGCATAGTCGCTCTCACTGCTAAAGGCGATAGCGTCTTCGCCACTTGCGGCCAGCACGTGGAATTCGTGAGAGTGAGCACCACCAATGGAGCCTGTATCGGCCAGTACCGGACGATAAGCGAGGCCGATACGGTCGAAGATATTGCAATAGGCGGTGTGCATGTCGTCGTATGTCTGTTGCAGGGATTCCTGGGACGTATGGAAGGAGTAAGCGTCCTTCATCAGGAACTCCCGCGCCCGCATAATCCCGAAGCGGGGACGAATTTCGTCGCGAAATTTGGTCTGGATCTGGTAAAAGTTCGCCGGCAGTTGCCTATAACTGCTGATCTCGTTGCGGATCAGGTCGGTAATCACTTCCTCGTGGGTGGGCCCCAGGCAGAAGTCTCTCTGGTGGCGGTCGCTGATCCGCAGGAGTTCCGGGCCGTACTGCTGCCAGCGCTCTGATTCCTCCCAGAGTTCAGCCGGTTGCACAACGGGCATCAGGACTTCCTGGGCGCCGGCGTTATTCATTTCTTCACGTACAATGGTTTCCACCTTGCGCAGTACCCTCAGACCCAGGGGTAGCCAGGTATAGAGTCCAGCGGCCAGCCTGCGGATCATGCCCGCGCGCAGCATTAACTGGTGACTGATAACTTCTGCATCAGAGGGTGTTTCTTTAAGGGTGGCGATCAAAAAGCGGCTGGCGCGCATGGTGTTTTGGGTCTCTCTAAGCTGAATATTCGATAGAAAGCCGCTATTCTACTAGGAGCCTGTCGGACTTAACACTGTTCGACTGCGGAAAAGCAGAAACCGTCGAGGAATGTGTATGTTTAAACTGGACTCCACCCTGGCTGAAGACACCTTGATTCTGGGCCGTTTTCCGCTGTCGCTGGTACTTTTGAGTCGCGATGCCAACTATCCCTGGTGCATTCTGGTGCCGCAGCGGGCCGACGTGCGCGAAATCTATCACTTGAGTGAGGCGGACCGCATGCAGCTGATGCGCGAGTCCAATCATCTGGCCGAGGTAATGGCCGACCTGTTTGTTCCCGATAAAATGAATATTGCAGCGCTGGGCAATCAGGTGCCACAGCTGCATTTCCACCATGTGGCGCGTTTGAAAACCGATGGCGCCTGGCCCAAACCTGTTTGGGGGGTGCTGCCGGCCAGAGCTTATACCGATGAGGCTCTGAAGGAGAGAGCCAGTCGACTGCGCAGTGCCCTGGCGGGGCGCGATTTTGAACCGATGGAATCCCTGGCAGATCTGCCGGAAGGGGATTTTGTTGATCGCTCCAATGCCTAGTAGCTAGTTACTCGGCCTAGTAGCTAGTTACTCGCCCGGTTAAACCCGGGTCTGTCGTCCTTCTGGGCGGCAGGCACAAAAAAACCCCGCATTGCAGGGCTTTTTTGTTTCTCTGGCGGTTGCCTTTTACTCGGCCATTTCCTTCAGCTTTTTCAGGGGGCGAACCTTAACCTGAATAGAGGCTGGCTTGGCCTTGAATACCGTCTCTTCACCAGTAAAGGGGTTGATGCCTTTGCGTGCCTTGCGGGCCGGCTTCTTCACAGTGGTGATTTTCAGCAGGCCGGGCAGAACAAACTCACCGCAGGCGCGCTTCTTGACGTGACCTTCGATAACCGCAGAGAGCTCATCCAGCACAGATTGAACCTGCTTTTTGCTCAGTTCGGTGCTTTCAGAGATCTGGTTGAGGATTTGAGTCTTGGTGTAGCGCTCGCCAACGGCTTTGATCTTGCGGGCCGGTGCTACAGCGGCTTTTTTGGCAGGCGCTTTCTTGGCAGCGGCTTTTTTCTTGGCGGGAGCTTTTTTTGCGGTAGTTTTTCTGGCGGCCATAAAGGGTATCCTTCTTTATAGTTAGCGGTGATTTCTCTATCTGTATTCGACCTTTTAAAAACAGTCCTGCGGATCGAGTTTAAGACTGTATTTATAGGCTAAGTTTCACCGTGTGTACGGCTGAGGCTATATATATAGGATATAAATAGCTTGGGCAACAAAAAAACGTAAAAATACCCGACAATAAGGCAATTATTTTTGAGTTTACGACCAGTGGTTGGGTTTTTTGTCGCTTTTGGCTTGCGCGGTATCAAAGTGCCACAGGATTGACAGTTCCCCAGTGGGCTTGGTCTCCACTCCACTTGTGAGGTGGTCCTAGGTTCTCGTAGCTCCTGGGCTGAGGTATAATCCCCCGTTTTTTGGTGGTCCGGTGGATTTCGCGGCCGGATTTGTCCCCGAAGTTGAAGTGTGTGCCCCCCAATAATGGGTGAGTGGGGTACCAGAGGTTCCTGAGGTTAGAGTTATGCCGATTTATGAGTACCAATGCCGATCCTGTGGTCATGAGTTGGAAGCCCTCCAGAAAATGAGTGACGCGCCGTTGACGGAATGCCCAAACTGCAGCGAATCTGGGCTGCAGAAGAAGATTTCGGCTGCGGGTTTCCGTCTGAAGGGAGGCGGTTGGTACGAAACCGACTTTAAGTCAGGTGGAAAAAAGAACCTGGCGGGGGACCAGAAGGCTGCAGGGGACCAGAAGGCTGAAGGTGGCTCCAAAAAATCGGACAGTGCCTGCGCCAGCTGTCCAGCAGCTCAAGGCACCACTGGCTAGGCTGGCGGAATACCTGCCTTGGCCACGTACGAATTTCCAGTAAACGAATATCTACAGGATAAAACTCTATGCGCAGCTCTTACTGTGGCGCTCTCAATGCCTCCTTTATTGATCAGCAGGTCACTCTCTGTGGCTGGGTCAACACGCGCCGCGATCACGGCGGTGTGATATTTATCGATCTGCGCGACCGTGAAGGTATCGTTCAGGTGGTGTTCGACCCGGATGCCGGTGACCACTTCACAACTGCCGACAAGGTGCGCAGTGAATATGTCCTCAAAGTAAAGGGCAGGGTTCGCGCCCGCTCCGAAGCTACGGTGAATCCCAATATGGCCACCGGAGAGGTGGAGGTCTATGGCACCGAAGTGGAAATCCTCAGTGCGGCGGAAACCCCGGCTTTTCCTCTGGACGATCACTCGACCGTGGGCGAGGACGTACGCCTGAAATACCGTTACCTGGACCTGCGTCGTCACGACATGCAGCACAATCTGCGTTTCCGTTCCAAAGTAACCACCGCCATCCGCAACTACATGGATGAAAATGGCTTCCTGGATATCG
Organism: Cellvibrionaceae bacterium; assembly: GCA_050290225.1. Lineage (GTDB taxonomy): Bacteria > Pseudomonadota > Gammaproteobacteria > Pseudomonadales > Cellvibrionaceae > JBNKHG01. The sequence continues at coordinate 133,766 of JBNKHG010000002.1, read as the reverse complement.
AAACGCCTATCCTGACCCGGGCTACACCCGAAGGTGCGCGCGACTACCTGGTGCCGAGCCGTACCCACGAGGGCCAGTTTTTTGCGTTGCCGCAGTCGCCCCAGTTATTCAAGCAGCTGTTGATGGTGTCGGGTTTTGACCGTTACTACCAGATCGCCAAGTGTTTCCGCGATGAAGACCTGCGCGCGGATCGCCAACCGGAATTTACCCAAATCGACATAGAGGCTTCCTTTATTGACGAGGAGGAAATCATCTCCGTCACCCAGGGCATGATCAGCGCATTGTTCAAAGAGCAGTTGAGTGTCGACCTGGGCGAATTTCCGCGTATGCCGTACGCTGAAGCCATGGAAAGATATGGCTCCGATAAGCCTGACCTGCGCATCCCGCTGGAGTTGGTGGAAATAAAGGACTTGCTTAAGGATATCGAATTCAAGGTATTTGCCGGCCCCGCCAATGATCCCAAGTGCCGGGTTGCTGCGCTCAGTGTGCCGGGCGGCGCAGAGTTGTCGCGCAAGCAGATCGACGATTACACCAAATTCGTGAGTATCTACGGCGCCAAAGGGCTGGCCTGGGTCAAGGTCAACGCCATCGAAAACGGTATCGAAGGCTTGCAGTCTCCCATCATCAAGTTCCTCGGAGAAGAGGTGACCTTGAAGTTGATGGAAAGGCTAAACGCCAAGAATGGCGATATCATTTTCTTTGGTGCAGACAAGGCCAAGGTGGTGTCCGAAGCTCTGGGTGCCTTGCGATGCAAACTGGGCGAGGACCTGAATCTGTATGTCCGCGAGTGGGCGCCATTGTGGGTTGTGGACTTCCCCATGTTCGAGGAATTGGAAGACGGTTCCCTGACGGCACTGCATCATCCGTTTACCGCACCGTCCTGCTCTCCCGAGGAATTGAAGGCGGCACCGGCTGCCGCTCTTTCCCGCGCCTACGACATGGTATTGAACGGTACTGAGTTGGGTGGAGGCTCGATCCGTATCCACGATCAGGCTATGCAGTCAACAGTATTCGATGTGCTGGGTATCGATGAGGCAGAGCAGAGAGAAAAATTTGGCTTCCTGCTGGATGCGCTCAAGTTTGGCGCGCCTCCACACGGTGGTCTCGCTTTTGGCCTTGATCGCCTGATCATGTTAATGACCAACACCAGTTCCATTCGCGATGTCATCGCTTTCCCCAAAACCCAGAGCGCAGCCTGTGTTATGACCGATGCGCCGGGGGTGGTGGATAATGCACAACTGCGTGAGTTGAACATTCGTCTTATGAAAAAAGAAACCAAATAGTCGGAGAGCTATTATGGCCGGCCACAGTAAATGGGCAAACATCAAACACCGCAAGGCGGCTCAGGACGCCAAGCGCGGTAAAGTCTTCACCAAAATTATCCGTGAACTGACGGTCGCCGCCAAGGGTGGCCCCACCCCGGAGGATAATCCCCGTCTGCGTGCGGCGGTGGATAAGGCGCTGGGCGCCAACATGAAGCGCGACACCATCGACAAGGCGATCGCCCGCGGCGCCGGTGCTGGTGAAGGTGAGAATTATGAAGAGGTGACCTATGAAGGATACGGCGTCGGCGGGGTGGCAATCCTGGTGGAATGCATGACCGATAACCGTAACCGCACTGTGGCTGAAGTGCGCCATGCCTTTACCAAGCGCGGTGGGAACCTGGGTACCGATGGTTCCGTGGCATATCTGTTTACCCGTACAGGTGTGATCAGCTATGAGCCGGGTGCTGACGAAGAGCAGATTATGGAAGCGGCCCTGGAAGCGGGCGCCGAGGATATCGTCACCAATGACGACGGTTCCGTTGATGTGCAGACCGCCTTTGAAGATTTCCTCAGTGTCAAGGATGCCATGGTCGCGGCTGGCTTTGAGCCGGCCAATGCCGAGGTGACTATGCTGCCTTCCACTTCGGTGCCGCTGGATAAGGACGGCGCTGAAAAAATCATGGCGCTGGTGGACATGCTGGAAGACCTGGATGATGTCCAGGCAGTCTATTCCAATGCCGATATCGCAGAAGATATCCTGGAGCAATTGGCGAGCTAGGCTGCCATGCTGCTATTGCCAATAGAAGCCGACACTGTCGGCTTTTTGCGTTTTGGGTGTCGGAGAAGTGTCTATTGCGTACTTGACGCTGCGGAGCGCGCTTGGGACACTAGGCACTGGATATAAAAACAGGTATCAAGGGTGATGGCGCTAATCTTGGGGGTGGACCCGGGCTCTCGCAAAACGGGCTTTGGCATAATCAGCGTCCAGGGGAGTCGCTCCTCCTATGTCACCAGTGGCGTCATTCGCGTGCCGGAAATCAGCCTGCCCGAACGTTTAAAAGTCATTTTCGACTCGGTTACTGAGCTTATCGAAAAGTACTGTCCGCAAGAGATGGCGATTGAGAGTGTGTTTATGGCCAAAAGTGCCGGTTCGGCCTTGAAGTTGGGGCAGGCGCGGGGGGCTGCAATCGTGGCTGCGGTCAACCGGGATCTGCCAGTTGCCGAGTATGAGGCGCGCAAGGTCAAGCAATCCATCGTCGGTAATGGTGGTGCCGACAAATTGCAGGTACAGCATATGGTGAAAACCTTGCTGAAACTGCCGGCCTCGCCCCAGGAGGATGCCGCTGATGCCTTGGCGATTGCACTCTGTCATGCAAATACACAGCAGCATATGATCAAAGTCAGTACCGCCAGGCACTTTCGTCGCGGGCGTATGGTGTAGTGCCTTCACCTTGTATATCGAGCATGTAAACAGGAATCAACCAGTAGGGTATCGCCATGATCGGAAGGCTGCGGGGACAGTTATTGGAGAAGCAGGCTCCGAACCTGCTATTGGATGTCAACGGCGTAGGCTATGAACTGCAGGCTCCAATGACCACTTTTTACCAGTTACCAAAGCCGGGTGAGGAAGTGGTGCTTTATACCCATTTCGCTGTCAGCGAAAATGCCCACCAGCTTTACGGCTTTTGTGACAAGCGCGACCGGGAGCTTTTCCGTACCCTGATCAAGGTCAGTGGTGTTGGCCCCAAAATGGCCGTGGCCATATTATCGGGAATGGAAGCCGACACGATCGCCCGGTGCGTCATAGAGGACAATAGTGCGGCCCTGGTCAAGGTTCCCGGCGTCGGCAAGAAAACCGCCGAGCGGCTGATTATTGAACTGAGGGATAAACTCAAGGACTGGGAAGCGGCGATCCTGCCTCTGGGCGATTTGGAGGCGGCGAGTCAGGCGGCGGAAGCCGCCGCTGCAGACGACCTGCTTGCCGAAGCGGAAAGTGCGCTGGTGGCGCTGGGCTACAAGCCTGCGGAAGCCACCCGTGTGGTGGCCAAGGTAATGAAAGAACAACCGGTGAGCCGCAGTGAAGACCTGATTCGCCTGGCGCTGCGTTCCATGGTGCCCGCCTAGCTATGGAAAAACGGCCGTTCAATAAAAGCTGGAACGAAAGAGGTTAATCCCCGCCATGATCGAAGAAGATCGCCTAATAGCCCCCTCTGCCCGATCGCCGGTAGAGGTGCAGGAAGACCGGACCGTGCGCCCCCGGCGACTGTCCGACTATGTAGGGCAGCCGGTAGTGCGTGAACAGATGGAGATATTTATCTCAGCCGCCCAAAAGCGGGGAGAAGCGCTGGATCACACCCTGGTGTTTGGGCCTCCGGGACTCGGGAAGACCACTCTGGCCAATATTATCGCCACTGAAATGGCGGTGGACCTGAAGAGTACATCGGGCCCGGTATTGGAAAAGGCCGGTGACCTCGCGGCGCTGATGACCAACCTGGAACCGGGGGATGTGCTCTTTATCGATGAAATTCACCGCCTCAGTCCTATGGTGGAAGAGGTGCTTTATCCCGCGATGGAAGATTTCCAGCTGGATATCATGATTGGCGAGGGCCCCGCAGCGCGCTCCATCAAATTGGATCTGCCCCCCTTTACCTTGGTTGGGGCCACGACCCGAGCGGGTCTGTTGACTTCTCCGTTGCGGGATCGTTTTGGTATCGTACAGCGGCTGGAGTTTTACAATGTTGCCGATCTCACTCATATTGTCTCTCGCTCGGCGGCTCTGATGGGCATAACCATGGAGGAAGAAGGGGCTCAGGAGGTAGCCAAGCGCTCGCGCGGTACACCGCGTATCGCCAACCGGCTGCTGCGCCGGGTGCGCGATTACGCCGAGGTCAAAGGTGATGGCACTGTTACCGGAGCAATGGCAGATGCGGCCCTCAATATGTTGAGTGTGGACGAATGCGGCTTTGATCATATGGACCGACGCCTGCTAATGGCGCTGATTGACAAGTTCGACGGTGGTCCGGTTGGCGTTGAGAGTTTGGCGGCGGCCATCAGTGAGGAGCGCGATACAATAGAGGATGTGCTTGAGCCCTTTTTGATTCAGCAGGGATTTGTCGCCCGAACTCCGCGTGGTCGGGTGGTTACTCCCCATGCGTACCACCACTTTGGCTTGGATTTGCCGGCGCGCTTCACGGATTTCCAAGCCGACACGGGTAATAACTAGGGTATTCCGGACTCCTGTTATGGAACAATTTCACAACGAAAGGGAATTCCGTTTTCCCCTGCGCGTCTATATCGAGGACACCGATGCCGGGGGCATTGTCTATTATGTGAATTATTTAAAATATATGGAGCGCGGGCGCACAGAACTGATGCGCTCTCTGGGTTATGATAAGCCCGCCATTCTGGATGGGGGACAACTGTTGGTGGTGCATTCGGCGCAGGTGAATTACCGCAAGCCGGCGCGTTTGGATGAAGCCTTGATAGCCACGGCATCCTTTGGCAAGGTGACCCGCACCAGTGTCGTTTTTAAACAGCGAATCTTACGCCCTTTCGCGGGTTTGGATGCCGGCGAGGGCTCGGTAATGCATAAAGATGAAGTGCTCTGCGATGGGGAAATCAAAGTGGCCTGTGTCAATGCCGGGACTATGAAACCCTCGGCCATCCCTGAGCAGATGCGCGCGGCCATCGACGGCCATTTTCAAAAACAGCAATAGAGTGAACAGATAGGAAAAACTATGTCGCAAGCCGAACCCCTGTCGATATGGAACTTGATATTGGAGGCCAGTTTGTTGGTGCAACTGGTGATGGCACTCCTGTTTCTCGCATCGGTGATTTCCTGGGTAATGATTCTGCAGCGCGGGGTATACCAGCGTCGAGCCAAATCATCGCTGGTTGCCTTTGAAAAACAGTTTTGGTCGGGCATTGACCTCAGTCAACTGTTTCGGCAGGGAAATGCCCGGGCAGGTAAAAGCGGTACCGATGGCGTGGAAAGTATTTTTCGTGCAGGCTTTAAGGAGTTTACCCGGCTGCGCCAGCAGGTGGGAGCTGATCCTGATGCGGTGATGGAGGGTACTCAGCGGGTCATGCGCGTGGCTTTGGCCCGGGAAGAGGAAAAACTGGAAACCCACTTGGCGTTTTTGGCCAGTGTCGCCTCTGTCAGCCCCTATATCGGACTGTTCGGCACCGTTTGGGGAATAATGAATTCCTTTCGCGGCCTGGCTAATGTTCACCAGGCCACCCTTGCCACCGTCGCACCCGGCATTTCCGAGGCTCTGGTGGCAACGGCTATGGGGCTGTTCGCCGCGATCCCTGCAGTGCTGGCCTATAACCGTTATTCCGCCCGTGCTGAGGCATTGAGCAATAGCTATGAGACATTTGCCGATGAGTTCTCCTCGATCCTGCACCGCCAGGTGCATGCCAAGTAGTGGAGCGTTACCGACGAACTTGGGAAAAATCTCCAACAGGTAAGGAAAAGGTCGCGCCATGCCCGGGAAAAAGTTAAAAAAGAAACCCATGGCTGAGATCAATGTGGTGCCCTACATTGATGTGATGCTGGTGTTGCTGGTGGTTTTTATGGTCACTGCACCCCTGTTGATGCAAGGCGTCAAGGTAGAATTGCCTCAGGCCCCTTCTGCGCCACTGGATGATAAAGAGGACGAACCGCTGATTGTGTCGGTAAAAAAAGATGGCACCTATTACCTCAATTTGGGACGCGATCAGAAGAAGGCCAAACCACTCAAGCAGATAAAAGACACTGTCACCAAGGTGTTGCGTCAAAAGCCCAAGACGCCCGTGCTGGTGTGGGGTGATCACAGCGTTAACTATGGCATCGTGGTGGGCTTGATGACCGAACTGCAAAAGGCCGGTGCTCCCTCTGTGGGGCTGGTAACCGAGCCGCCGCAACAGCCTTGATATGCGTAGCTCCTACACCCTGCCTATAATATTAAGTCTGCTTGCTCACGGTCTGCTGGTGGCGGCGGTGACCTGGGGATGGCAATCTACATCTGTCACACCGCGGGTGTATAAGCCCAGCTATGTTGAAGCCAAGTTGGTGGCCTTAAAGCCAAAAACCACAAAGAAGAAAACGGCCAAGCCCAAATCTCGTAAAATTGATTTGACAGCCAAGCGTCGGGCCCAGGAAAAGCGCGAGCGTGAAGCCGCTGAGAAAAAGCGCCGCCTGGCACAGCAGAAGCAGCAGGCGGAGAAGAAACGCCAGGAGGAAGCGGCGAGGAAGAAGAAAGCGGAAGAAAAGGCTCGCCGGGAAAAGGAACGGCTGGCGGAGATGGAGCGACAGCGTCAACTCGAAGAGCAGCAGCGCCGTGAAGAAGAGCGTCGTCGACAGGAGATGGAGTCGCAGTTTTCCGAAGCGCTGGAAGAGGAAGAGGAGTTTTTGCAGGCGGAGAGTGCCGCCGAGCAGGCGCAGAGCTATGTTGCACTGATTTCTTCCCGTATCGAGCAGAACTGGAGTCGTCCGCCGTCGGCTCGCAAAGGGATGACCTGCGAGCTGCAATTGCAGCTGGTGCCGACCGGTAAGGTGGTCAATGTCAGCGTAGTAAAAAGTAGCGGTAATAGTGCCTTTGACCGTTCGGCGGAGCAGGCTGTGAAGAAGGCTGAACAGTTTCCGGAACTGAAGAATATGCCGCCCGAGGTGTTTGAGCGGTATTTCCGTCAATTGAGATTGGTGTTCAATCCCAAGGATTTACGATTGTGAGAAAACATTGGATAAGGCGTGCTATGTCGACAAGCGTTGTTTTGAAAGGTACCTTTCTAAAAAGTACTGCTTTTAAATTTGCATTGGGACTGAGTGCTTGGATTTTCAGCGTGGTAGCTCAGGCAGAGTTGACCATTGAAATTACGCAAGGGGTCGATAACCCGACCGCTATTGCGGTGGTGCCCTTTCAGTGGCGGGGAGCATCGCCACTGCCGGAAGATCTGTCGTCTATTGTGAGCGCCGATTTACTCCGGAGTGGTCAATTCAAACCCCTGGCCCAGGGCGATATGCTGGCCTTTCCCCATCGGGAAGCCGATGTATATTACCGTGACTGGCGTGTCCTGGGTACGGAGTTTTTGTTAATTGGCAGTATCGATTACCGCGCTGATCGCTATTATTTGCAGTTTCAGTTGTTCGACATCTTCGGACAGCGCAAAGTACTCCAACAGTCAGTGGACGGTAACCGCAGTCAGCTGCGCGACTTGGCACATTATGTAAGTGATCAAGTGTATGAAACCATTACCGGTATCCGCGGTGCCTTTTCCACCCAGATTATCTATGTGGAAGCCTTTCAAAGCCCAGGGGGCAAGCAGGACAAATACCGCTTGATGCTGGCCGATGCTGATGGTGCTCGCCCCAAATTGTTGCTGGAGTCAAAACAGCCCATTTTGTCGCCGGTGTGGTCTCCGGATGGTCGTTATGTTGCCTATGTGTCGTTTGAAACTGGCCGTCCGGCGATATTCCGGCAGGAACTGGCCACAGCCAGGCGCGAACAATTGACCAACTTCAAGGGATTGAATGGAGCACCTTCCTGGTCGCCGGACGGTCAAAAAATCGCCATGACTTTGTCAAAGGATGGCAATCCGGAGATTTATACCCTTGATATTCCCACCCGCAGACTGACTCGAGTGACTCGCCATTTCGCCATTGATACAGAACCGAACTGGACTTCTGATGGAAAAGGCATCATTTTTACGTCAAATCGTGGAGGTAGGCCACAAATTTACCAAGTAACTCTTGCCAGCGGGCGTATCGAGCGCTTAACCTTCGAGGGCGATTACAACGCCAGGGCGAGAGTTTCGCCAGACGGCAAGAGCCTGGTGATGGTGCACCGCGAAAATGGAATATTCCATATCGCAGCCCAGGATACCGCGAGTGGCGATTTACGCATTCTGACGGAAACCTATTTGGACGAGTCTCCCAGTATTGCACCCAATGGCGCCATGCTGATATATGCAACGCGTTACCAGGGTAAGGGCATTTTGGCTGCCGTTTCGCTGGATGCGGGTGTAAAATTTCGCCTGCCTTCGAAGCAGGGTGATGTGAGAGAGCCGGCCTGGTCTCCGTTCTTTAATTAAAGAATGGTTCTGAACTGCCGCAAATTCAGGGTTACGTTGGTAAGGTCCGTTGACCGTAGTCAGTAGTTGACGGGGCGTTCATTATTTGTACTGATAATTAGTTAATTAACAACAACTTGGAGTGATTTATTATGACTAAAGCAATGATGCGGGGTCTTGGCCTGGCCTGTATGCTGGCAGTATTGGCTGGTTGCTCAAGCACTGGAACGCAGGATCAGGCCGGCACCGCCGATAGTGCTGATGATGCTGCCGTGGCTGCCTCTGCTGCAGCGAACGAAGGCTTGAATCAGACCGAACAACAACCGATTGAAGAGGCTCTGGATACAGTATTCTACTTCGACTTCGACGAGTCTAATCTGCGTCCGGAGTCCCGTGCTGTCCTGACTGCCCACGCCGAGCGCCTGAAGGCCGCTCCCCATGTAGTGCGTCTGGAAGGTCATGCCGACGAGCGCGGCACCCGCGAATATAACATGGCTTTGGGTGAGCGCCGTGCCAATGCCGTTCGTGACTTTCTGGTACTTCAGGGCGTTGACAGTGCTATGATCGAGTCTATCAGTTACGGTGAAGAACGTCCGGCCGTGCTGGGTAGTGACGACTACTCATGGTCGCAAAACCGTCGTGTTGAACTGAAGTAAACCTATGCTCAAGCGCGCATTGTCTGTGGCAGTGATGGGCGTTATCCCGTCGCTGCTCAGCGCCCAGGTGCCAATAGTCGATGTCGGTGCATCCCGCTCGGATCGGGATGCGTCGCGGCCGCTCGGCACTGAACCAACGGCGACACCGGGGTTTATACCCCCGGTAGAGACTGAGGCTGCGCCAGCCAATAGCCAGGCGGAGATTTTCTTCCAATTGCAGACATTGCAGCAGGAAGTGCTTGAACTGCGTGGTTTGGTGGAAGAGCAGGCCTTTGAAATCAAGCGATTAAAGCAACAGCGCCTCGATGATTACCTGGATCTCGATCGGCGCTTGAGCGCTTTAAGCGGCAATACCCCAAAGGGGGCAGGCAGTGGTCAGCCTGCCGCGGGTGGTAATTCCGGCGGTGCCTTATCTGGTCAATCCGCGCAACCTCTAGCGGGCGAAGCCAATAGCTATCTGGCGGCCTATGACCTGTTGAAAAAGCGGCAGATCGACCAGGCAGCAGCAGCCTTTCGCGAGCATTTGGTCAACTATCCCCAGGGCAAGTATGCGGCTAATGCGCACTATTGGCTTGGGGAGATTTATCTGTTGAAGAATGACCTCGAAGCTGCGCGGCAGTGGTTCACTAAGTTGCTGGATGGCTTTCAGGGACATCGCAAGGTTCCCGACGCCAAGTTCAAGCTTGGGAAGGTCTACGACCTGATGGGCGACAAGGTCAAGGCCAGGGCGTTGCTGGAAGAGGTGGCGGCCAGCGGTACCGATGCTTCCCGACTGGCAAAGAGCTATTTGCAGCAACACTACCAGTAACGGCCAGAGTTAATATCCAATCATTTTAGCGCCAGTTAGTTAGTGACTGGCGCGACCCTTCCCGTTAAACTGCGCACCTTTTGATCAAGATGTAGGCTTTGACGCCTGTTTTGCTTTGATGACTGACGATTCCTTGCGTATCACGGAAATTTTTTACTCCCTGCAGGGAGAGGCGAGAACAGTGGGGTTGCCCACTGTCTTCGTGCGCCTGACGGGTTGTCCACTGCGGTGCCAATATTGCGACTCCGAATACGCCTTTTTCGGTGGGGAGCGTATTGGTCTGGACGATATAGTGGCAAAGGTGAAGAGTTTTTCGCCGGCCTATGTCTGTGTCACGGGTGGTGAACCATTGGCACAACCCAATTGTCTGCCGCTGCTAACACGCTTGTGTGATCTGGGTTATGAGGTTTCGCTGGAAACCAGTGGGGCTCTGTCGGTGGATAAAGTGGATCCCCGGGTGATCAAGGTCTTGGACCTGAAAACCCCCGGCTCTGGAGAGGCGTCTCGCAACCTTTGGCAAAACATGGAGCAATTGCAGCCCGGGGACCAGATCAAATTTGTGATTTGCAGTCGCGAAGACTATGAGTGGGCGCGTTTCAAACTAAGTGAGTATCAGCTGGATAAGCGCGTGGACGAAGTGCTCTTTTCGCCGAGCTTTGGGCAGTTGGAACCGTCTGAGCTGGCCGATTGGATATTGGAGGATAATCTGCCTGTGCGTTTCCAGATGCAATTACATAAGTATTTATGGGGCGATAAGCCTGGTCATTAATGGGGATTGGTGTTTCCGTGACGCAAAAAAAAGCTGTTATTCTTGTCTCTGGCGGATTGGATTCCACTACTGTACTGGCGATCGCCAAAAGTGCCGGTTATCAGTGTTACACCCTGAGCTTTGATTATGGGCAGCGTCACAGGGCCGAGTTGCTTGCCGCTGAGCGCACGTCCAAATCACTGGGTGCAGAAGAACACAAGGTGGTGTCTCTGGATTTGCGCACTATTGGTGGCTCGGCATTGACCGATGATAACATCGATGTCCCCGAGGAGGAGACGCAGGGTATTCCTGTAACCTATGTGCCAGCCCGCAATACGGTGTTTTTGTCGATTGCCTTGGGGTGGGCGGAAGTCCTGGGAGCTCTGGACATTTTCATTGGTGTCAATGCAGTGGATTACTCCGGTTATCCGGATTGTCGCCCGGACTATATCGCCGCTTACGAAACTATGGCCAATCTGGCCACCAAGGCGGGAGTCGAGGGGAGGCGGTTGAACATTCGAACCCCGCTCATCGATCTGACCAAGGCGCAGATTATCCGGAAAGGGTTGGCGCTGGGAGTGGATTACAGCCTGACCGTGTCTTGCTACCAGGCCACCGATACCGGTGAAGCCTGTGGAAAATGCGACAGCTGTCGTTTGCGCCAGGCGGGTTTTGCCAGCGCTGGTGTACCCGACCCCACCCGCTATTGTCACTAGAGAGCTAAGCTATTGTTTCTAGTGGTTTTCTGCTCTGAACATACAGCTAAAATTGGGTAAAAAAGCGCTTGTCTTTTGATTTTAAATCATTACTATATGCGCCTCCTTTGGGTCGTTAGCTCAGTTGGTAGAGCAGTTGGCTTTTAACCAATTGGTCACTGGTTCGAATCCAGTACGACCCACCATATATGAAAGTGGTTGTTAAGTGCTGTAGCGGTTGTTCCACAGAAGCCGTGACCAGCTGGCGGTGCCAGCAGTCACCGAACTGGACGCCCCCGCTCAGTTACGTGCAACCTGTCATTTCCAAGAATCCGGTTTTACTGAGCGACTAGGTTCACAGAGTTTTAATATCAACGAGTTCACGGGTCGTTAGCTCAGTTGGTAGAGCAGTTGGCTTTTAACCAATTGGTCACTGGTTCGAATCCAGTACGACCCACCATATAAAGAGGGGATGCCGTTTGGTATCCCTTTTTTATTGCCCGCTATTTGACAGTTTTATCGCTGCACGCGATTCGAGTCCCGAGTTCTGCTTATAGGCCATTAAAAACGCCAATAATGTGTTTTGATTCGCTGATGACCCCGGCCGCGTACACCGACACGATTTTTGAGTAAGATTCTACAGCCTGATATAGAAAAATAAGAAACCCCTATCGGCAAAAAAATAGTCAATATGATAAAATTAAAGGTTCCACAGTAATCTGGAAAACAGTATGTCGGTACTCGAAAAATCACCTGTCAAGGCCGAAGCCCGCCAACTGGTGAAAGATCACCTGGCTTTTTCCTATCAGGCGCCCAAACATACACCTGAGGAAGAGGCGGCTTTAAAGGATAAAATCAAGCGCTTGCTCAAAGAGCAGGACGCGGCTTTAGTGGCCCACTATTATACCGACCCTGTAGTCCAGGCTCTGGCAGAAGAAACCGGTGGCTGTGTGTCCGATTCGCTGGAGATGGCGCGTTTTGGCCGCGATCACCCCGCCAGCACCCTGATCGTGGCAGGGGTGAAATTCATGGGGGAAACCGCCAAGATTCTGACCCCTGAAAAGCGCATTTTAATGCCAACGCTGGAGGCAACCTGCTCTCTGGATCTCGGCTGTCCCATCGATGAGTTTTCCGCCTTTTGTGATCAACATCCCGACCGGACGGTAGTGGTATATGCCAATACTTCTGCCGCTGTGAAGGCGCGCGCTGACTGGGTGGTCACTTCCAGTATTGCCCTGGATGTGGTGGATCACCTGGATGCTGAGGGGCAGAAAATTATCTGGGCGCCGGATAAGCATCTGGGCAGCTATGTTCAGCGGGAAACCGGCGCCGATATCCTGCTGTGGGATTCAGCCTGTATTGTTCATGAGGAATTTAAAGCCAAGGGGGTTGCAGACCTGAAAAAGCTGTACCCCGACGCGGCCGTGCTTGTACACCCGGAATCACCGGCCGCCGTGGTTGAGTTGGCCGATGTGGTCGGTTCTACCTCGCAATTGATCAATGCCGCCAAAACGATGCCGAACAGGGAATTTGTGGTTGCCACGGACCAGGGTATTTTCTACAAAATGCAGCAACTTTGTCCTGATAAGGAGTTTCATGTGGCTCCGACCGCAGGCAGTGGTGCAACCTGCCGTAGTTGTGCCAACTGTCCGTGGATGGCGATGAACGAGCTGGAATTGCTGGTTCGTGCCCTGGAGGAGGGGGTCGACGAGATCCATGTGGATCCCGAGCTTGGTCGCCGAGCCATGATACCGCTGCAGCGTATGCTTGATTTCCAAAAACGGAACTAGTCTATTCGCCCGTCCTGGCTCCTTTTCGGGCAGGAAATTTCACTATTTTCCCCATTGAAGCCAAAGATGCCACTGCGGGCGTAAAAATAGCTGTGGGAACTTGTGTGATGGTTTGGGCGTCAGTACCATTACGCCTTTGCCCGAATTCCACTTGTGTTAATGGAGACCCCGATGATTCAAGGTAGTATGGTTGCCCTGGTAACCCCAATGACAGCAGACAATCAGCTGGATTGGGACAGCCTCCATAAACTGGTGGATTGGCATTTGGAGAAGGGCACTGACGCCATTGTCGCGGTGGGTACCACCGGGGAGTCTGCCACCCTCAATGTGGAAGAGCACCTGACAGTGGTGAAGCGGGTGGTGGATCAGGTTAACGGCCGTGTTCCGGTGATAGCGGGCACGGGCGCCAACGCCACAGACGAGGCTATCGAGTTGACTGCAGCGGCCAAGAACGCCGGTGCTGATGCCTGTTTATTGGTCACACCTTACTATAATAGACCGACCCAGGAAGGGCTCTTCCGACATTTTGAAGCCGTTGCCAAAGCCGTCGATATTCCACAGCTGCTTTATAATGTACCGGCGCGAACCGGGGTGGATATGACCGCCGAAACCGTGTTGCGCCTCGATGGGGTACCCAACATCATTGGCATTAAAGAAGCCACGGGTGACTTGGCGCGGGCCAAGGAAATCATCGACAACTGCAGTGACAGCTTTATAGTGACCTCCGGGGATGATGTTACTGCGGTGGAGCTGATGCTGCTCGGCGGCAAGGGGGATATTTCGGTAACGGCGAATGTTGCTCCGGCCGAAATTGCGCGCATGTGCAAGTTGGCTATTGAGGGCAAGGCGCAGGAGGCGCGAGCGCTGAATGACCGGTTGATGCCGGTACACGACGCTATGTTTGTGGAATCCAACCCCATTCCTGTGAAGTGGGCCGTGCAGCAGATGGGTTTGATTGAAGGTGGTATTCGCCTGCCAATGACCCCCCTGTCCGATAAATACCATGCTCAGGTACGAGCGGCGTTGACCCAGGCTGAACTCCTGTAGATACGAGAGCCTCTTACCCGCAGCTTGACAACACCTGCATCCGTTAAAAAAGTGAAAGATAAAAAGAATGACGACTATCCCACATTTACCTGAACGCTGTCTGCGATTGGCAATTATTGCTTTAACCCTGGGGGCGGCAGTGGGGCTTTCCGGATGTAGCGCGCTGTTTGGCAACGAAGGGTACTTTCGCGATCGCGGAGATGACTACTTGAAGGCCGAATCCCTGCCCCCGATTACCCTACCGCCGGATGCCGATTCAAACCAGCTTGAACAGCTCTATGTCATTCCATCTGTCGCTTCTAATGATTTTGATGAGGGTGAACGCTTTGAGGTGCCCAGGCCTCAACCACTGGCGGCCAACATGCTTACCGAAAAGGTTAAAATACAAAAGTTGGGAAGCAAACGCTGGATTTTGATTAACACCCGTCCCAGTGAAGTCTGGCCACGAGTTCGCAACTTCCTCGCCCGCAATGGTCTGCAGGTAGTCAACACCGATGCCGCCTCCGGGATCATCGATACGGCCTGGCTGCAGTTTAAGTCCGATCTCGATCAAAAGAACAAATACCGTATCCTGATCGAACAGGGGGTTCAGCCTGACAGTACTGAAATCCATGTTTTGCATGTCAGTGCAGCGGCAGGCAAATCAGTCTCTGCGCCGGTGGAATGGCCTGCGCAGTCGATAGATCCAGAGCGCGAGTCCTGGATGCTGGATGAACTGGCTGCCACTCTGGCCAGTGACGTAACCAGTGGCGCCACGTCACTGCTGGCACAAACCATCGGCGGTGCCGCCAAGGTGAGCATCAGCGCAGCGGGTACAGAACCGGTGTTGAAAATGGGGATCGACATGGTGCGCGCCTGGGCGACATTGGGCCACGCCGTTCAGCAGGAAGGTTTCTCCCTACTCGACGAAGATTCGGTGGTAGGTATTTATTATGTGCATTATCGAAAGCCAGAGGACGAAGATGAACCGGGCTGGTTCAGCCGCTGGTTCGGCTCTGATGACGATGAACAGGTAAGCAGTCCCTATACACTGCAGCAGATTCTCAGTCATTTGCAGTTGGCGGATACCCCGGAAAACAGAGCCATTTTTTCGAGTGTGATCAACAACACAGGGAGCGCCGAGGTGTTGCAGGACGCTCCCGGATATCTGGTTGTGGTGCGCGGTCACGACGACTTTGTCGAAGTGCGCATTCGAGATGCCTACGCCAAGACACTGGCTCCCAAGCAGGCCAGGCAACTGCTGGCGCTGATCCGCCGCAACCTGATTTAGAGCCCGGCTTCCGTGAGGTTTGCATCCCTCGGCAGTGGTAGCCGTGGCAATGCCACTCTGGTTGAATGGCAGGGGCGGTGCTTGTTGGTGGATTGTGGTTTTACGATCAAGGAAACCGTCCTGCGACTGGCGCGACTGGGTAAAACACCTGAGGATTTGACCGCTATATTGGTCACGCATGAGCACGGTGACCATATCAAGGGCGTTGCACCCTTTGCCCGTAAGTTTAACCTGCCCGTCTATATGACCCCGGGGACATATCGCAGCAAGGACTTGGGAGCCTTGCCCGAACTGCACCTGATCCAAGGTTACCAGCCTTTCAGTGTCGCGGGTGTTGAGGTGGTACCTGTCGCCGTGCCCCACGATGCCCGCGAGCCCAGCCAGTTTCTGTTTCAAATCGCCGGCCGGCGTCTGGGGATCCTGACTGATCTGGGTTCCATCTCGCCCCATGTAGAAGCTTGCTATCAAGCCTGCGATGCACTGGTGATAGAGGCGAATCACGACCCCGCTATGCTGGCATCGGGCCCATACCCGCCTTCGCTGAAGCGTCGTGTGGGGGGGCAGTGGGGGCACTTGAGTAATCAGCAGACTGCCGGTTTTCTGCATCGTGCGGAGACCAGACGCCTGCAGCATCTGGTGGTTGCCCACATCAGTCAAAAAAACAACTCACTGGCGCTGGCGCAGGAGACCCTGGCAGAGTCGACTCGCGATCTGGAGCGGGTGATATATGCCTGCCAGGATGAGGGATTCGATTGGCTGGAGATTCAATAGTGTCGAAAATACGTCTGATAATTTTTTGACGCCAGGGATGAAGAGGACGTGAGAGTTAGCACTTCCTGTCGTTTTTTTTCATAGCCAACCTGTCTAAGCTGTCAACTCTTTTCCACATGCTGACAGGGTTCTTGTCATTTTGGACGACGGTGGCCTGTAAAAACTGCAATAATCTATACTTTAAGTGTAAGTTATTGATTTAAAAAGAAATAAAAATTTTGGTTGCAAAACAGACAATCTGTACGGACGTCTGAATTATTGGGGCTTTGCGACAATTTCCACCCGGTCATGCACAGAGTTATCCACAGAAACTGTGGATTAAATGGCGTTGTCCGCCTTTATCCATTGCCCCTTTTATGGTTCTATAGCTGGGGTGAGACCAGGGGGATTCGCACAGGGGCAATCGCACCCTCTGGTTTTAATATCCCAGTGTTTTTAATTGATTGCTTGCAGCCAGTGACAGGTGCCGTAACAGACAATATAAAGCCAAAGGAGAGTGGCCTGTGGATGAACGCCGTCTATTCGAACGGAAACCTACGTCTATAAAAGTTGAAATGACACATCCTGCCTTGGGGGGCATTACCGGATTTGCACGTGATATTTCTGACGGGGGGGCTTCGGTGCTCATCGATAATCAGCCTCTGCCACCTGTGGGAACAGTGCTATGCGTGAAATTTAAGCGAATTGCGGGCCCTATTAACGAAGAACCGGTATTTATGAGAGTCATGTATCATCACCGCAATGTTATCGGATTGATGTTTATGCCGGCACGTCAACAGGAAACCCCGCTCTAGGGAAGGAACAGAAAAACAGGCAGGCGATAGGGTTGCCTCAGCTTTCCTCACATTGAACCGGTAGGCTCAGTTGAGCGCTGCTGATAGTGCGGAGTTGGTTGAGGTCGTCGCAAGATAGATGTGGATTATCCCGTATGTCCAGCGATTCAAGTTTCAGTAAATTCAACAGCGCGGCGGCGTCCTTGAGCCGGTTGCCTTTCAGCAATACCTGCTTCAACTGGCCCAGCCTTGCCAGTGGCGTAATCCCAGTCAATTGGTTGTCATTAAGGTTAAGAGCTTCCAGTTGGCTAAACACTTCGATCCCTTTGAGGCTTTGGATGCCGGCATGGGTGCAGGCGAGCCGCTTGAGTTGATTGGGTTGGGTGATGGCCTTGTCTTTGATAGTTTGGTCCAGACAGTCTCTAAGCTGGCCATCTTTCATTTTAAAGTTGGTAAACAGGGTGGGAGGCGAGTAAAGTTCGTTGTCATTGACTGTGATCGAATAGGGTCCACAGGCAGTGAGACAGATCAAGGTGGCCAGTAGTGGGGCGGCGGACTTCCAACAGTGCATGGTCAGGCTTATCTCCGGGATGATATGGCCGGACAGCCTAACCCTCTCCCCGGGAAGTGGTCAACTGCGTTGGCGTCCCGTTATTCTTCGTTGGTTTGTCGACCGAGGTTCCTCCTCGGGTGATTGTTTGAAAATGGTTTGAAACAAATGACAGAAAAGGAATAGACGTTTATGAAATCTCTTGTTCGAATTGTCGCAGGCTTGGGCGTATCGGCATTGATCTCCTGTACCACCGTGGATCCATACAGTGGCGAGCAAAAGACCAGTAATACCGCCAAGGGCGCCACCATCGGTGCAGTCGCGGGAGCTGTAGTGGGAGCCGCTACCGCCAGTGATGAGGACCGCAAGAAAGGCGCACTTACCGGTGCTGTGGCGGGCGGGGCAATCGGTGCTGGCATAGGCTACTATATGGACCAGCAGGAGGCGGCCTTGCGCCAGCGGCTCCAACAGACCGGTGTCCAGGTGCGTCGTGAAGGTGACAATATTCGCTTGGTGATGCCGGGCAATATTACTTTTGCCACCGGGCAATACGATATTCGCGGTGACTTTTACAGCGTCCTGAACGATGTCGCCCTGGTTTTGGTGGAATTTGATAAAACCGCCATCAAGGTGTCCGGTCATACGGATTCCACCGGCAGCAATGCGCTTAACCAGACCCTGAGCGAACAGAGGGCGGAGAGTGTACGACGGTATCTGGTGCAGCAGAAAGTGGCTGCCGGTAGAGTACAGGCTATGGGGTACGGACCGCGTTACCCGGTGGCCAGCAATGATACCACCAGCGGTCGCCAGGCCAACCGCCGGGTTGAACTGGAGCTGTTGCCTCTTTAAATGTGGTCGTTGTCGATCTGATTATCAGGTAACCCTGCAGGGCGGCCTACGGTGGTCGGTGGCAGGTCGAGCAGTCATCATAATGGAGTTATAACCGCTTATGAATGAGCATGGTGGGGTGTCGCCGGAGGACCTTAAGCGGTTCCTCTCCTTTCAGGGCCTGGATGATCACCAGTTGTTGCTACTGGCCAGTAAAGTGCAGGTACGGGAATTTTCAACCGGGCAACAGCTGTTTGAGTTCGGTGATATTGACAGTATCGAGTACTTTTTGATCGAAGGGGCGCTGGAGTTACACGCTAATGATGGCGCCGTGCGCGTCATTGCTGACAGCGATGACGCCGCCAGGCGACAGATTGCTCGCCTCCGCCCGCGTCAGTACACCGCTATCGCCAGTTGCCGCTCCCGGGTGTTACTCCTGGATGCCGATATCCTCGAGGATCTGCAGGAGGACATGAAGAGCGGCAATGAGGAGGCCGAAGCCTATTTCTTCGACGAAGTAGGCAGTGTGGACGAATTGGAAAGCCTGCAGTTATTGTCGGATTTCCAAAGCGCTCTGCGACAAAACAAATTCGTTCTCCCCAGCTTGCCAGAAGTGGCTATGCGCGTGCGCAAACTGCTGGAGGACGAAAACTCCAACGCTGACAGGATCGCCGATGCCGTCAATTCGGATCCGGCAATCGCCGCCAAGTTAATCAGGGCAGCCAACAGCCCGCTCTACCACGGCAGTACTACCTGTGAATCGACGCGTAATGCCATCGTGCGGTTGGGGCTGATCAATACCAAGCAGCTGGTGGTGAGCTTTACCCTTCGGGACCTGTTCCAAACGAAAGTGCCGGCGCTGAAAAAGCAGATGCAAGAGGCATGGAAACTCAGCGTCGAGGTGGCAGCGATCAGCTTTGTCATCTGCCGGATGGAGCGCGAACGGGGTTTCTATCATCCCCCCGAAGAGGTGATGCTGGCAGGACTGCTCCACAACATCGGTGTCATAGCGATTCTCGCCTATATCGAAACACATCCCTCATTGTTGAAAGATGAGGAGCAGTGGCAAAAGGTCATCGCCCAGTTGCAAGGCGAGGCTGGGGCTGAAATCCTCACTCGCTGGAGATTCCCCGATTACTATATCGAGGTGGCCAGGGAAGCCAGTGATTGGAACCGCACCCACAGCAGTAGTGCTGATATCTGCGATATTGTGCAGGTGGCAAAGCTTCACGCCTTTATGCGTAACAGACGGCCAATGCCCGTGCAGTCTATGACCGAGGTGCCGGCTTTCCACAAGTTACCGCTGGGAGAGTTGACGCCGGAACTGACGATTCGCATTCTTGATGAGGCTAAAGACCAGATCAACGTGGCCAAGCAGCTATTAAACGGCTAGGGCGTCAAATCCTGCACCGGCTGAGCGTTAAATTTTTATAAATCCCATTGTCGCCCGGTTGAAATATACTGGCGCGCTCCTTATATTTCCTTCCTCCATTTTTATTGAGCTCAAAAGGCCATGATCGAAATCAGTCAATTGACGAAGCGGTTTGGTGGCTTTACGGCCGTCAATCGCATTTCCTTCAGCATATCGCCCGGTGAGATTCTCGGTTTTCTCGGGCCTAACGGTGCCGGCAAGTCCACCACCATGAAAATGATCACCGGATTCCTTGCACCCGATGAGGGTCAGGTCCTTGTCTTCGGGGAGGACGTGCGCCATAGCCCGATTGCCGTAAAGAGCCGAATCGGTTACTTGCCGGAAGGCGCCCCCAGCTATGGCGATATGACCACTTTGCAGTTTCTGCGTTTTATCGCCCAGATAAGGGCCTTCGACAGGGGTGAGGCACAGCAGCGCATCGACAGCGTGATCGCGCGCTTGCAACTGGATTCGGTGCTGCAACAACCTATAGATACTTTGTCAAAGGGCTTTAAACGCCGCGTCGGTTTGGCCCAGGCGATAATTCACGATCCCCAGGTGCTTATTTTGGATGAGCCCACCGATGGGCTCGATCCGAACCAAAAGTATCAAGTGCGGGAACTGATACATAATCTTTCCAAAGACAAGATCGTTATTATCTCCACCCATATCCTGGAAGAGGTAAGTGCCGTCTGTTCGCGGGCGATTATCATCAACAATGGCGAAATCGTTGCCGATGGTACACCCGAAGCTCTACAGGCTCAGTCGCGCTTCTATCGGGCCGTAACCCTGCAGTTGGAAGAGAATAACCAGGTTGATCACGATGTGTACGAAGTGCTTGCGGGATTGCCTGGTGTGGCTGCAGTAGAGCGGGACACGGAGCAATCCAATACCTATATCGCCTTTCCGGAAAAGGGTGTTGAAATATACTCCGCTGTTGGAGCGGCGATTCAAACCCACGGCTGGCGCGTGGGGGAGTTGCATGTGGATCACGGCCGCCTCGATGACGTCTTTCGCCGTGTTACCGGAGGAAAGGTCTGATGAGCGATCAAGCCTTAAAAGCCGGTTGGCTCGGTAGTTGGGGGCGTACACGCGTGTTGTTCAAACGCGAATTGAGCGGCTATTTTGCCACCCCGCTGGCTTACGTATTTATTGTCATCTTCCTGATGTTGAGCGGGTTTTTCACCTTTGAGCTGGGTAACTTCTTTGCCCGTGGACAGGCGGATTTGATGGCATTTTTTTCCTTCCATCCGTGGCTTTACCTGATACTGGTGCCGCCCATTGCCATGCGCCTGTGGGCGGAAGAACGCAAGTCGGGCACCATCGAGTTGTTGATGACCCTGCCGGTGACAGTGGCGGATGCGGTGATGGGAAAATTCCTTGCCGCCTGGTTGTTCTCTGGACTGGCGTTGTTGCTTACCCTGCCCATCTGGTTAACCGTCAATTATCTGGGCAACCCGGATAACGGCGTAATCCTGGCTGCCTACCTGGGCAGCTGGCTTATGTCCGGGGCATTTCTGGCGGTTGGCTGCTGCCTGTCCGCCGTCACCCGAAACCAGGTAATCGCTTTTATCCTTACAGTAAGCGTTTGTTTTGGATTTATTCTGATCGGTTATCCGCTGCTGCTGAAAGCATTTTACGGTTGGGCCCC
Organism: Cellvibrionaceae bacterium; assembly: GCA_050290225.1. Lineage (GTDB taxonomy): Bacteria > Pseudomonadota > Gammaproteobacteria > Pseudomonadales > Cellvibrionaceae > JBNKHG01. The sequence goes on along the minus strand of JBNKHG010000002.1, from coordinate 112,453 downwards.
GATCTGGCTGGTGGACTCCGTAGCCAGCTTGAGTTTTCTCACCCACTATCAGGCGATCAGCCGCGGCGTACTGGATATTCGTGACCTGCTGTATTTTGCCGTGTTTATCGGTGTTTGGTTGGCGGCGACGGTGATCGTGATTGAATTGAAAAAAGCGGACTAGGAACTGAGCGATGAGTAGCAGACAACGAGGGCACTCGTCCGGGTATTGGCGCCCACGCTGGTTTTCAGGCATGGGTTTGTTGGGGTTGTTGGTGATATTGCTGTTGGTCGTGGGGCTTATCCAGCATTTACCCGCCTGGCGGGCCGATCTGACCGAGGATCGGCTGTATACCCTGACATCAGGCACCCGCACCATTTTGGAAAAGCTTGACGGCAGTATCGAGCTGGAATTGTTTTATTCAGACAAGGCGTCGGAGGAGCTGCCCCAGCTGCGCGACTACGCCCGTCGGGTACGCGAGCTGCTGGAGGAATACAGCCTGGTGAGCGGCGGCAAACTGGTGTTGACGCAGACCGATCCGGAACCCTTTAGCGAGGCTGAGGACAGGGCCGCCGAGTATGGTTTGCAGGGGGTGCCTGTGAGTGTCGGCGGCGATACGGTTTACTTCGGTCTGGTGGGGCGGGCCGGGGAAGGGGGGGCGGAGCGACAAGAAGTGATCGCGTTTTTTAACCCCGAACGAGAGGCGTTTCTGGAATACGATATCAGTCAGCTGGTTTACCGCCTGGCGGATGACAATCCCACGGTGGTCGGTGTGCTGACCGGGGTTTCTGCGTTGGGCGGCTTTGACTTTGCCCGTCGACAGCCCGGAGAGCCCTGGCTGGTGATCGAGCAATTGCGCAAGATCGCCACTGTTAGACAGTTGGACATGGAGCTCGAACGCGTTGATGAGGATGTGGATGTGTTGATGGTGATTCACCCCCGCAACCTGTCGGCGAAAACGCGCTACGCCGTCGACCAGTTCGTATTGGCCGGCGGACGCGCCCTGGTGTTTGTGGATCCGCACTTTGAAATGGCTGCCGGGGGTATGATGGCGACACCAGCCGCCAATGCGTCGGCTTTGCCGGATTTGTTCCGGGTTTGGGGCGTTGACTATGATGCCTCCCAGGTAGTAGCTGATGCCAAATGGGCCATGCGCCTCCCATCGGGCGACAACGATCTGCCTCTTCCGCATGTGGGGATATTGGGTTTGCAGGGAGAAGCCCTTCAGCGCGAGGATATCACTATCTCCAATCTGGAAACGATCAACGTGGCCATGGCCGGTGCGCTGTCAGGGATCGAGGGTGCCTCGACACGATTTGTGCCACTGCTGCGGTCCAGTGATCTGGCGATGACGATGGATGCCGGTCAGTTTGTCGGGGTGCGCGATCATGGCCAGCTGTTGAAGGCCTTTGCACCCCAAGGTGGTCCCTTTACACTGGCTGCCCGGGTGCAGGGTCCGGCAAAATCGGCTTTTCCCGAGGGGCGCCCTCGGGAGGAGAGTGAATCCGGGACCGGTGATAACGCAGAAGGAAACGACGTCGAGTCAACCGAATCTGAGGCCAAGCCGGAACCCGGGCATCTGAGGGAATCCCAAGGCGATATCAATGTCATAATAGTAGCCGACACGGACATTCTCACCGACCGGCTATGGGTGCGCGTGAGTGATTTCTTCGGACAGCGGGTGGCTGCCCCGTGGGCCAACAATGGCGACTTTATTGCCAACGCCGTGGAGAACCTCGGAGGCAGTAGCGACTTGATCAGTGTGCGTGCCCGGGGCCAGTATTCGCGACCCTTTGAGCGTGTGGAGGCGCTGCAACTCAAGGCAGCCCAACGGTTTCGTGAGCAGGAGCAGTTGTTGCTGCAGAAGCTCGAAAACCTGGAAGCCAAGATTCAGCAGCTAAGCCAGGATGAAGCGGGTCAGACCGTGCTGACCCTGAGTGCGGAGCAGGAGGCGGAAATTCAGGCCTTTGAGCGGGAGAAACTGCAAATTCGCAAAGAGCTGCGTCAGGTGCAGCATCAACTCAATAAAGATATTGAGGCGTTAGAGCGTAAGGTCAAACTGGTCAATATTGCCCTGGTGCCGGGTATCCTGACGCTGGCGATGGTTGTCTTGGCGGTGGCTCGGACTCGACGCCGACGCTAAGTGCAGGTGTCGGATTGCTGGACTTTTTCCGGTGCAGTGTATACGTTGTTGCACCGGTTTGTGGTGGGTCTTTTTACATCCGGAACCCTATATTCAGGAGCAAGAGTCGATCTCCTATGTCAGCGAAAAATGTATTGACCTTCGGGGCCTGGATTTTACAGGGCTTGCTGTTGGGGGCTGCCGCAGCGGCGGACAGTCCGACCGTGGTTGAGCGGTATGGCGAGGCGGATCAGGTGTCCCTGGTCAGGGTCAATCGCATTGGTAATCTGGTCAACCCGGCGTTGACTTCCCGCGGCATGTTGGCGGTGCAGAGCGCCCTCTATAGCGTCAAGGTTTTGCGGGAGTGGAAGGGCAATGGCCAAAGCAGTGTGGCCATTCGGGTCGATTACAGCGATTGTGCCCAAACCCTGCGCAAGGGGCAGGATTATCTGGTGTTTAGTCGGCGCAATGAACAGCAACAGTTACAGGCCTATCGCTGCGAGGATCTGATCGTCGCTGAGACGGCCGCAGAGTTGGTGGCAAAACTGGACCGTTTGGTACACCTCGCGGTAGCGAAGGAATAAGCCCCTGATCCCTTTGCGAATCCCGGAAACGCGCTGTCGCGTTTTGCCTCGCGGTCGTTAGTTGAGTAACCACACTTCTACCCGGCGATTTTTGATTTTACTCGGCGAGCTATTATCGGCAACCGGCAGGAAGGCGCCGTATCCCTGTACCGGAGCTGAAATTATGCCCTGTTTTTTCAGGGCCGATTTAACAGTAATGGCGCGTAGTTTCGATAACACTTTGGCCCGTGCCGGGTTCTGCTTTTCATCCCCAAAGCCAATCAGCAGTACAGTCTTGCCGTCGTACTCCGATTTTTTCATCAATGTTGCCAATCGTAGTATGTCCTGTTGGGCTTTGTTGTCCAGGTCTGCGTTGCCTTGGCGAAACCGGAAATTGACCGACAGGCGCGAAGCGTTTTCGGTGGCAGTCAAGTAAGGCGAGGGGCCCTGGCGAGCGTTACCAGGGGGGACGCTCACCGGATTTTGGGAGACGTAGCCAACCCGTTCAACTTGGGTCTGACCGGCATCGCTCTGGGCAAACTCCAGAAAATCCTGAATGTGCCGGTTTTGGGGGTGCGGTGAGGTGTACATAAACAGCCGACGCGACAGCGGATAGTCCTCGGTGGCTACGCCCAGGGTGGTTGGGAGCAGGGCGCGGGTATTTTTGTCGGCGATACGCAGGGCCTTGGCCGTGGAGACACTTGCCAACCCGACAAAGCCTATCCCCTGGAGATCACTGATTACAGAGGCGGACAACTGGTCGTTGGATTCAAATCGCTTGGCGCTGCTGTCGAGCCTGTATTTTTTCCTTAGAACAAGACTTTTGAACGTGTCCCAGGTGCCGGAATTGTTGTCGCGGGCGTAGAGATGGATGGTCTGGTTGTGCCCGCCCAGTTGCTGCCAGTTGCGAATAGCCCCTGAAAATACACGGGCAATCTGCTCAATGGTCAGTTCCTGAACGGGATTGTCGGGGTGGACAATCACAGCCAGGCCATCGATAGCGATCACTTTTTCCGCGGCAAAGCTTCGCATATCCCCCAGTTCGACCAGGCTCTCTATTTCCTGTTTTTTAATGGGTCTGGAGGCCATGGCGATATCGGCCGCCCCCTGGATCAGGCCTCTAAAACCGGTGCTGGAGCCATGGGCAGCGATATTCACAAATACTTTGTTGGCAGGATGTTGCGTTGAAGTCAGTCCGCTGACGCGGTATTCATTGGGAGTGGGTAGGGCATCAATCCGAATCTGATGGGCACCTTTGGCCTTGAGAAAATCCCTGACCAGATTGGGGGCAAGTTTGGCGCCGACCGTGTTGGAACCATGCAGTGTAAAGAGTAAGCCTGTATCGTCATCGCCAAACGTGGGCGGCGGGCTGTCCAGTGCACTCGAAGGCAGTGCTATCAAACTGAGGAGTGCGGCAACAAAAGCCAGGACTTTTTGCATTGGGTTCGCGATTGGTCGGTAGTGTTGTTGGTCTGTAGTGTTGAAAGTGCAATGGAGCGGCTGTCAGGGTAAATTCTATCGCTAATTTGATTCGTTTAAGGCATAAAGAGTATGGCTTATTTGTGACAATTTGATGAAGTTCTTGTTGAAATAAGGGCTGAGCTTTCGGAAAATTCCGCGCCTTATCGACAATCGTTGGGCAGGGCCAGGCTATGGTAGAACTCTATGGGGCGGAGTCCCTGGTGATTATCGTCAACGACGAACAACATCGATTGGCGGGCGTGCGTTTGGCAAACCGTTTGGGGATAGAGGGCCTGTGTGGTCTGGACCCTAAATCACTGGATACGCAATTGGCCGCCTTTGCCCTGGTATTCGATCATTTGGGGGTGAGCCTGCAGCAAACGGGCAGGAAGGCTCCCGGACCTATCCGGGTGGACTTTGTGTCAGGGGCCGCCAGTCACCGGCGCAGATTTGGTGGCGGCAAGGGGCAAATGATCGCCAAGGCGGTAGGACTCAAGGCTGGTATTTATCCCCGGGTTCTGGACTTGACCGCGGGCCTGGGGCAGGACGCCTTTGTGTTGGCCAGTTTGAGGTGTCGATTGACTCTGGTGGAGCGCTCACCGTTGGTGCAGGCACTGCTCGCCGACGGGCTGGCGCGGGCTGAGGCGTATGGACGCCAGGAGGATGCCGAGTTGCTGGCAATTGTTGAACGGATGACATTGCACTGCGCCGACAGTATCGAATACCTGGATACTCTTTCGGACGATTCGGTGGCAGAGGTGATTTACCTGGATCCGATGTTCCCGGAGAGGAGCAAGGCCGCCGATGTAAAAAAAGCGATGAAGGCTTTTCACACGCTGGTGGGAGGGGATCTGGATGCGGATCAGTTACTGGAAAAGAGCCTGGAGAGGGCGCGCTACCGGGTGGTGGTCAAACGCCCACGCAAGGCGCCCTGCTTGGGTGGGCGCACACCCAGCTACCAGTTGCCGGGCAAATCAAGCCGCTTCGATATATACACGCTTCGAAAATTACCCGATAAATTGCATGCTGCCGAAGAGTGAGTCTCTGATTGGGTGGGCTTGTTTGAGCCGCCCGCGGCGGTATTGAACCCGTCGGGACCTATTTCAGGAAAAATACCAGTATACGGCTGATCACCATGCGCATCTGCGCCAACATGGCCAGCAAAAATCCCACGCCGACCAGCACTAAACCGGCCAGGGTAATGCTCTCCTGCGCCAACGATGGGGGCCAGAGTTGGTGGGCGATGTAGATCAGCACCAGACCCAGGAAGAACAACCCCAGCCCCAGGCGAAACTGTTTAAAGGACTTTGTCAGTGGGGCGGTGTAGTGAAGTCGCAGTGCTGTCAGCCATTTCATGACCGTCATCCTATAGCGCCAGACACCAAATGCAAGCCATGCACACATTGATATGGGTCATGGTGATACTTTCGAATTACCCATAGTGTGTTAATACTTAAATTAATAATGGCCTGTTTTTCGTGGGAGGAGCGATTATGCATGCGCTTCAGCGTCAGCTGTACAGGGACCACTATCATTTTCAGCGCCTGCTGTATTGCCTGCAGCGGGAAATAAATTGCTATGGCCCCAAAAGCACTCGGCCCGCCAAATTATCGGTGATCCTGGATGCCCTGGATTATGTCCAGGTCTACCCGGAGAAGTGGCACCACCCGGTGGAGGACGTGATTTTCCGCCGCTTGCTGGACAAGGAAATCACAGAGCGCGAGTTAATCGAGTCACTGCTGGCCGAACACGAGTCGCTTGAGCAGCTGACACCGCGGGTAAGTCAGTTATTTCTTGCAGTGGCCAACGATTGTGTGGTGCCCGCCCAGGAGTTGAGATCTGCGGCGCAAGAATTCATCGATCGTCAGTCGCAGCACCTGGATACGGAAAACGATCTGATCTACCCGTTGATCGATCAATATCTGACAGATGAGGATTGGGGGCAGGTGGCAGCAAGCCTCGACGCCATGGCCGACCCCCTGTTCGACAAGCCGCTACAGGACGACTACCAGAATCTTTACCGGTATATCGTCGAGATGGAAGAGGAAATTCAACCCATCGACAACCAGTCCCAGACCTAGTGTAGTGTCTCAGCGCTGAATCGAGAGGTTAATCCCAGCGCTCGGCTGCCTGACTGTCACTGTCGCGGGCATCGACCCAGCGATCACCTGCCGGGGTTTGCTCCTTCTTCCAGAAGGGGGCTCGCGTCTTGAGGAAATCCATCAAAAACTCGCAGGCGGCGAAAGCGTCCCCCCGGTGAGTGCTGCTCACGCCCACAAATACGATTTGGTCGGCGGGGTAAAGGGGACCGACCCTGTGGATCAGGCGCACGCCGTTCAGTGCCCAGCGCGAGCAGGCCTGTTCGACGATGTCGGCCAATACCTTTTCGGTCATACCGGGATAGTGCTCCAGGAAGAGATTGTTGACCCGTTCCATGGACTGAGTATCGCCGTCATTGAAGTCCCGAACCAACCCGGTGAAGGTTGCTATGGCACCAATTTTCGGGGCTTGTGCTCTCAACGCCGCGTACTCAGCGGCCAGGTCGAAGTCGGCTTCCTGGACCTGGATATGGACATTCATTGAGTCAACCACCTGTTACCGGGGGAAAGAAGGCGATCTCATCACCATCGTCGATAGCGGTGTCCCACTGGCTGACGGCCTGGTTAACCGCTACCAGAGTGCGACTGTCGCCGATAGTGGCTTGCCACTGGTTACCGCGGGCACACAAGTAGTCACGTAGTTCAGACACGGTGGCAACGTCGTCATTGAGTTCCAAATCTTCCCCGTCGCAGTCCAGGGCGTCCCGGTAGCGGGCGAAATAGAGAATTTTGATCATGGGCATACTCGCGTAAATCGTTGTAAATGGCGGCTAGCGTGCCTGCCAGTGGCCGGATTTGCCACCCTGTTTCTCCAGCAGTTTGACGTTCCCGATCACCATGCCTTTGTCCACGGCTTTGCACATGTCGTAGATGGTCAGGGCCGCCACTGAAGCGGCCGTCAGGGCCTCCATCTCCACCCCGGTCTGGCCGTTGAGTTTACAGGTGGCTTCGATATAAACCTGATTTTGGTCTTCGACGGGGGTCAGTTCCACCTTGATGGAGGTAAGCATTAGCGGGTGGCAGAGGGGAATCAGGTCCGAGCACTTCTTTGCGGCCTGGATGCCTGCAATACGGGCGGCGGCGAAAACGTCACCTTTCTTGTGACCGCCCTCGACAATCAGTTGCAGGGTCTCGGCAGTCATGGTGACAGTGGCGCAGGCCGTGGCCTGGCGTTCAGTGCTGGCTTTGGCGCCGACGTCGACCATATGGGCTCGGCCGTCAGCATCCAGGTGGGTCAGTTGGCTCATTGCGGTAGAATCACTTGCGTTGGCGTCAAAACCCCTAGTTTACCTAGCCGGTCCCTGGCCGCCTAGGGCTTTTAGATAATCCGCGAGTAGCGGGTCTGTTCGCCATTTCCCGCCGGCTCATCCTCTGCAGGCCTGTTGGCCGAGGTAAGATAGGCGTCGAATACCATGCAGATACGGCGAATCAGCAACCGCCCCTGATCGGCGACCTGGATACCCTCCGGGCTCAGGTTGAGCAGACCATCGCGGGCCATCCCTTCAAGTGAGGCCAGTTCGCTTGAGAAGTAATCCCGGAAGCTGATCCCGAATTCCTGCTCGATATCGGAGTAGCTCAACTTGAAGTGGCAAATCAGCTGGTTAATCACCCGTTGACGCAATCGGTCGTCACTGTTGAGACTGAAACCGCGGCTCAGGGGCAGCACGCCTGAGTCGATGGCGTGGTTGTAGTCCTCGATAGTTTTGTGGTTCTGCACAAACACATTGTCGATCGCGCTGATGGAGGACACACCAAAAGCCAGCAAATCGCAGTTGCCGTGGGTGGCATAGCCCTGGAAGTTGCGCTGCAGTTCGCCATTTTGTTGTGCAATAGTGAGTGCGTCATCGGGTTTGGCAAAGTGGTCCATACCGATGTACACATAACCGGCCTCACACAGACGCTGGATGGCGTACTGCAGCATCTGCAGTTTCTCCTGTGGCTCTGGCAGGGCGCTGGCGTCGATTTGCTTTTGAACCTTGAACAGATGCGGCAGGTGGGCGTAGTTAAACAGCGACAACCGGTCCGGTGACAAATTGATCACCTGCTCCAGTGTGGCGGCAATTGTGGTGAGGGACTGGTGTGGCAGACCGTAGATCAGGTCCATGCTGATGGAGTGAAATCGCTCTCGCCTGGCCGCAGCTACCAGCTCCGACACCTCATCGACGCTGTTAAAGCGATTGACCGCTTTCTGCACCTTGGGATCAAAATCCTGAATCCCCATACTGAGACGGTTAAAACCCAGCTCTCGCAACACGGACACGGTGTTAACGGTCATTCTGCCGGGGTGAACCTCAATGGAGTATTCACCGCTGTCGTCATCCAGCAACCGAAAGTGCTTGCGGGTTTCCGCCATCAACTCGCACTTTTCCGTGTCGCTGATATAGGTGGGAGTACCTCCACCCCAATGGAGCTGTTGTACAGGGCGGCTGCTATCGAATCGCTCCGCCTGCATGGCCAATTCCCGGTAAAGGCGTCTGAGGTAAGGGACGGCTCGTTTCTTGTCGGCAGTAATAATCTTGTTGCAGGCGCAGTAGTAACAGACGGTATCGCAAAATGGAATGTGGAAGTAGAGCGACAATGGCCGCTGGCTGGCGTTGCTGCGCTCCACCGCTGCCGCCAGCTCCGCCGCCTCGAATTCGTCGCTGAACTGGGGGGCCGTCGGGTAGGACGTATATCTGGGCCCCGCCAGGTCATAGCGTCGGATCAGGTCGTCATTCCATTGAATATGGGCATTACTGGGTAAATGGGTCATCGATTATTACCACTGGCAATGAGGGAAGTGTTAATTCCCGGCAGTGTAAATCAGCGTCATTGCCAACGGATTGACTCAGGTCAAGACGTGGCAATTAATACTAAAGGGGTAGGTTCAGGTGACTGTAACGATTACCCTGGGCGGCCTGCCAGCGAGATACTCAGGTAAGCAACTGCTCGAGTGCTCGCTGGTAAATCGCACTCAGGGTGTTCAGATCTTCGGCACTGACACACTCATCCACTTTATGGATAGTCGCATTCACCGGCCCCACCTCTACCACCTGGGAACCGGTCGGTGCAATGAAGCGGCCGTCGGAGGTTCCGCCGGCGGTGGATAGTTCAGTGTCGCGGCCGGTTTCCGCGGCAATACCCGCCACCAGGGCGTCCACCAGTTCCCCATTCGCGGTCAGAAAGGGCTGGCCGTTCAGGGTCCACTCCACCTGGTAGTTCAGGCCGTGCCTGGCCAGAATGGTCTCGGTGCGCTGGCGCAGTTGGGTTTCCGTGACCTCGGTGGAAAATCGGAAGTTACATATCAGCTTTACCTCACCGGGTATCACATTGGTGGCACCGGTACCGCCGTTGATATTGGATACCTGGAAACTGGTGGCCGGGAAGAAATCGTTGCCCTGGTCCCAGGTTTCCTCCGCCAACTCGGTCAGGGCCGGGGCCAGTTTGTGAATTGGGTTGTCGGCCAGATGCGGGTAGGCCACATGACCCTGTATTCCCTTGATGATCAGTTCTGCGCCCAGGGAGCCGCGGCGACCGTTCTTGATAACGTCACCGACATTGGCGGTACTGGAGGGTTCGCCGACAATGCACCAGTCAATTTGAGTATTGTTAGCCTGCAGCCACTCCACCACCTTGACTGTGCCGTTCACCGCGGGGCCTTCCTCGTCACTGGTAATCAAAAAAGCTATACGGCCCTTGTGGTCGGGGTGTTCGGACACGAAGCGTTCACAGGCGGTGACCATGGCTGCAAGGCTGCCCTTCATGTCGGCCGCACCGCGACCGTAGAGCATGCCGTCCACCAGCGTGGGTTCGAAAGGCGGATATTGCCACTGGGTTTCCGGACCTGTGGGGACCACATCAGTATGGCCGGCGAAAGCGACAATCGGCCCTTCATCGCCGCGCACGGCCCAGAAATTATCCACATCCTCAAACCGCAAACGCTCAGTGCTGAAGCCGATGGCTTCCAGGCGGGTGATCATCATCTCCTGGCAGCCGGCATCTTCCGGGGTTACGGAGCGTTGGCGGATCAGGTCGCAGGCCAGTTCAAGGGTAGGGGAGAGATCGGACATGGTTGGTATGCCTGGTAGTGTTTGGAATTGATCGGACTGTGGTGGGTGTGGGGGTATGCCGAGCGCAACAGTGTAGCACGGTGTACGCCAATAGCGCGGCTAACCACCAAGGGCTTCACTTGGAGCCCTTGGCTGGCGCTGAAGCGGTACGCTTAGTTGTGGGAGTGCAGCTCCTCGTTCAGTTCGACGGCGGTTTTGTTGGTCTTGCACTCCACCGCGCCGGTGACAGAATTGCGGCGGAACAACAGATCTGACTTGCCCGCCAGTTCGCGTGCCTTGGGGGTTTCCACCACTTCATTATGGTCGTCCAGCAATACTACCTTGGTGCCTGCCGTGATGTAGAGGCCGGCTTCGACAATGCAGCGGTCACCCAAGGGAATACCGATACCGGCATTGGCGCCCACTAAACACTCTTTGCCGACGGAAATGATGATATTGCCGCCACCGGAGAGCGTTCCCATGGTGGAGCAGCCACCGCCCAGGTCAGAGCCCTCGCCAATGACCACGCCGGCGGAGATGCGGCCCTCAATCATGCTGGTGCCCTCGGTGCCCGCGTTAAAATTGACGAACCCTTCGTGCATGATGGTGGTGCCCTCTCCGAGGTAGGCGCCCAGGCGAACACGGGCGGTGTGGGCGATTCGCACGCCAGTCGGTACCACATAGTTGGTCATCTTGGGGAATTTGTCGACACAGGATACTTCCAACAATTCGCCGTTCAGGCGCGCCTGTAGCTGGCGCTCGGGAAGCTCGTCCAGATCGATCGCGCCCTGATTGGTCCAGGCCACATTGGGCAGGGAACCGAAAATACCGCTCAGGTTGGTGCCGTGTGGCTTGACCAGGCGGTGGGAGATCAGGTGCAACTTCAGGTAAGCCTCTGGCACAGAAGTGGGCGCGTCATCGTTTTCCAGCAGGGTGGCCACCAGCGGACGTTTGCTGTGCTGGAAAGAGCGCACGACGGCAGCCAGCTCCTCGGCGCCGGCCGCTGCCAGTGCGTCCGCCAGTGGTTCGATCCTGGCGCTATCCAGCCCCACGGCCTGATTGCCGCCCTGATAGCCGAGGGTATTGGCCACGGCGTCGGCTACTGCAGGCTCGGGATTTAGCAGAGGTTGTGGGTAGAAAACTTCCAGCCATTCACCCTTGTTGTTGTTAGTGCCTACACCGAGGCCCAGACTGTAGAGTTTGGTCATAATTGTGTCCTCAACGCGTCTTGGCGCGTCCATAGGTATTGGGAGGTTAATTCTCTGTGTGGTTCGCTGTCAGGCGAACACTTGCTGATAGTCCGCTTCTTTGAATCCGACCCGGCGGCTGTCCCCGGTATCCAGCAGTGGTCGCTTGATCAGGGTTGGATTTTCCAGAATCACGGGGACAACGGATTGGGGGTTGAGGCTGTCGCGCAAATCAGCATTCAGTTGCTTCCAGGAGGTGCTGCGCTTGTTGACCAGGTTTTCCCAACCGAGTTCTGCCACCCATTTCTCGACCTGGTCCCGGCTTAGCCCGTCGATGCGGAAGTCGTGAAAGTTGTACTCGACCCCCTGGTTTTCCAGCCACTTGCGGGCCTTTTTGACGGTGTCGCAGTTTTTGATGCCGAAGAGTGTGGTCACGGCGGTGGTGCTCCTCTCTGTTTTGGTTGGGGGGCAAAAAGGGGGCGGTAGGATACCAAAAAAGGGGGAAAAGTGCTTCTTTGCTGATGGTTGGGGGAATCTTTGGCCCTGACATCACAAAAATAAATACTGTAGTGCTACGCCCAAACAGGTGTGCTGTTAATTTATCAACCCTGAAATTGGCACCTGTTCGAGCGGCAAGCTGCAAAGTTCGAAGTGCTGAGCCAAGGGAAGTCAAAGGTGTTGTAAGCAGGGCACATGGACGTGCCCGACAAGCCCTTCAGACAGGGTGGTCCGGCACTCCGGAGTCTGCAGGGCGGCGTCAACACCTTTGACTTTCCATGGCGGTCTGCGAGCATAATCCAACCCGCTGCAAATGGCATAAAAGATCAAAAGAAACACCGATACTCTAAACAGGCAAACAAAGGTTATGTAGCGCACGTCCCAAAAAGTAGCCTCAGGCCTTCTTTGTTTTTTTCGGCTTCTTGCGGTTGGGATAACAGGTCGTACAAATGTCACAGACAGTACCGTCACAACCCCGTGCCGAGCAGTACTCGCGGCCATAGTAAATAATCTGCAAATGCAGGGCATTCCAGCGCTCTTTGGGGAACAGGCGTTTTAAGTCTTTCTCTGTCTGCGCGACACTTTTTCCGCTGCTCAATCCCCAGCGTTGTGCCAGGCGGTGGATATGGGTATCCACCGGAAATGCCGGTTCCCCAAAAGCCTGACTCATTACCACACTGGCGGTTTTGTGCCCAACGCCGGGTAGCTTTTCCAGTTCGTCGATATCCGCCGGCACCACGCCGGCGTGATTCTCCACCAGCATCTGCGATAAAACCGAAATGGCCTTGGACTTTTGCGGTGACAGGCCGCAGGGTCGAATAATGTCTTTAATGTGTTCGACCGGCACCTTGGCCATGTCGAAAGGGTTGTCCGCCAGTTTCCACAGCGAAGGAGTCACCTGGTTGACCCGTTCGTCGGTGCACTGGGCCGACAGCAATACCGCGACCAAGAGGGTATAGGGATCTTTGTGGTCCAGTGGAATTGGCGGCTTCGGGTACAGGCTCTGCAGCTTGTCGAGAATAAAGTCCACCCGCGCTTTTTTCAGTAGCGGTTTCGGTGCCGTCAATGGCGATTCGGCGGCAGTCATCACAGCCCCTCCACAAATCGTTTGATTCGTTGCGCGCCTTCGATGCACTTGTCCACCGGTGCAACCAGGGCCATGCGCACATGATTTTCACCGGGATTGATCTGTCCCTCAACATTGCGGGCAATATAGCGGCCGGGCAGCACCGTGACATGTTGTTGGGCAAACAGCTGCTGGGCGAAGTCAGTGTCGGCGATGGGCGTGCGTGGCCATAGATAGAAGCTCGCATCCGGCTTGCGCACCTCCAACACTCCGTCAAGGATTTCCAGTACTGCGTCGAACTTTTGCCGATAAAGATCGCGGTTGGCCTTCACATGAACTTCGTCGTTCCAGGCGGCGATGCTGGCCAGTTGTGTGGGTACCGGCATGGCACAGCCGTGGTAAGTGCGATAGAGCAAAAAGCATTCGAGGATGGCGGCGTCACCGGCAACAAAGCCGGAGCGCAGCCCCGGCAGGTTGGAGCGCTTCGACAAGCTGTGAAACACCACGCAGCGGTGATAATCGTCGCGACCCAGTTCAGCGCAGGCCTGCAGCAGACCCACTGGCGGCGCGGATTCGTCAAAATAGAGTTCAGAGTAGCATTCGTCGCTGGCGATCACAAAGTCGTGTTCGTCGGCCAGGGCGATAAGCTTCTGCAGGGTCGCGGTATCGATCACGGCACCGGTTGGGTTACCGGGGGAGCACAAGTAGAGTAGCTGGCAGCGCTGCCAGGTGGCGGCAGGGACGGCATCGAAATCGGGGATGTAGTTGTTATCCCGGGTGCAGTTCAGGTAGTGGGGATCGGCGCCTGCCAGCAGGGCGGCGCCTTCGTAGATCTGATAAAAGGGGTTGGGGCTGACGACCAGGGGTTTAGGGCTATCCGGGTCCCTGTTGACAACCGCCTGGGCAAAGGCAAACAGCGCCTCGCGGGTGCCATTGACCGGAAGCACATGGCGCTCGGCATCAAGGCTTCCGGGGGGCAACTGGAAGCGGCGACCGGCCCAGGCGGCGATAGCCTGTCGCAGCTCGGGCAGCCCTTTGGTGCTCGGGTAGTTGGCGAGCTTGTCCAGGTTGGTTTGCAATGCCTCGATCACAAACGGTGGCGGCAGGTGTTTGGGTTCACCGATAGAGAGTGGGATCGGGTCCAGTTGCTCGGGTGCATCAACCTGGGCTTTGAGGGCATTGAGTTTTTCAAACGGGTAGGGTTGGAGGCGTTGCAGGTCTGAATTCATTGCGATGGTCTTGGTTGTTGTTTCAAATTAGGGAAGCTATCAGCGCCCGGCCTGTTCCTGGTCAATCCTGGCGTCCAACTGGCGACAGATCTCCGCTTGCAGTGCTTTACACAGTTGGGGGTCGCTAAGAGGGTGGCCGTCTCTGTCACAGATAAAGAACACGTCCTCAACCCGCTCGCCAAGGGTGGCGATTTTAGCGTTCTGCAGGCGAATGCCGAAGTAGAGAAATATGCGGCCGATGCGTGCTAACAGACCGGGACGGTCGGGACTGATAACCTCCAGTACTGTCAGGCCGCTACTGATATCGTTGCTGATGCTGGTGCGGGTGGGCATGGCAAAACTTTTCAACTGCCGCGGTGTGCGGCGGTTGATGATGTCGGAGTACTCGTCTACCAGGCTCAGTTCCTCCAACAGGGCGGTGCGAATGTGGGCGATCCGTTCGCGATCCTCGCCAATCGGCAATCCCTGATTGTCGAGCACATAAAACGTGTCGACGGTGTAGCCGGAGTTTGCGTTATAGATACGGGCATCCTGGATATTGAGGTTGAGTTGATCCAGGGCGGTGGCCACAGCGGCAAAGACATTGTCGCGATCCCGCGTGCTGATAAAGATCTGGGTCGCCCCTTCGTGCTCATGACTGGTGGTTTCCTTGATCAACACGATGGGCTCGTCCCGCCGGGCTTCATCCGCCTGGTGTTCGCTGACGGCCTCGGTATGCCAGGCGATGTCCAGGTAGCCCTCGCGCAGGAAGTAGTCGTCACCCATGTCACCCCAAAGCGCACGCACCTGCTGTTCGGTAAAACCCTTGTCCTCAAGTTTACGGATGGCGGCCAGTTGGGTTTCCTCTATCAGTTCCTGACGGTCTATCGGCGTTCCCAGGCCGCGGCGCAGGGCGCGCTTGGTTTCCAGGTAAAGGGTACGCATCAGACTGGCTCGCCAGGTATTCCAGAGGTCCGGGTTGGTGGCATTGATGTCCGCCACGGTGAGTATGTAGAGGAAGTCCAGGTGCATCTGGTCGCCCACTTGGTTGGCGAAGTTGTGGATGACTTCAGGGTCGGACAGATCCTGCTTTTGAGAGACCGCCGACATCAACAGGTGTTTTTCCACCAGCCAGCGCACCAGGCGTGTCTCTCGCTTGGACAGACCATGGCGCTCGCAGAAAGCGGCCGCGTCCACGGCGCCCAGCTCGGAGTGATCCCCACCGCGACCCTTGGCGATGTCGTGGTAAAGCCCGGCGATATAGAGCAGCTCTTTCTTGGGCAGTCGATTCATAATGTGCGCAGCGACCGGGAATATTTCCTCCGCTCCAGGGTGGCGAAAATTGCGCAGGTTTTTGATGACCAGCAGGGTATGGGCGTCGACGGTATAGATATGGAAGAGATCGTGTTGCATCTGCCCGGTAACCCGGTCGAATTCGGGTAGATAGCGACCGAGGATGCCGTAGCGTTTCATGCGCTTGAGCTGGGTAACCAGGGCATAGGGGGCGCGCAACAGGTCCAGGAAGAGCGCGGTGTTTTTCCGGTCGTTGCGAAAGCTGTCGTCGATCAAATCCCTGTTCTCTCGCATCAGGCGGATGGTGGATGCGCGAACCCCCTGGATTTTGGGGTTCTGCCCCATAAGCACAAAGATTTCCAGCAGCGCCGAGGGGGTTTCCTCGAACACGTAGATATGGGTTGCCTCAATGTAGTTATCACGCAACTGGAAACGCTCATTGAGGGGGACCACCGTCTTGCAATGGCCTTTCTGCAGGATGGCTTCGTCGAGAAACTGCAGCATCACGTCATTGAGTTCGCGCAGCGCCAGCACAATCCGGTAATAGCGGTGCATAAACTGTTCGACGGCCAGGCTTTTGTCGGTGTCGCGGTAACCGAACAGGGTTGCCAATTCGCGTTGGTGGTCGAATAACAGACGTTCCTCGGGGCGACCGGCGACCATGTGCAGGCCGTAGCGCACCTTCCACAGGAATTCCTCGCCGGTCAGCAGAATGGCGAATTCCTCTTCGGTAAAGAACCCCTTACCCTCCAGCTGCTTGAGGGTGCGAACACCGAAAAAGCGCTTGGCGGCCCAGCCGATCATCTGGATATCACGCAACCCGCCAGGTGCGTTTTTGACATTGGGTTCGAGGTTGTATTCGGTATTGTTGTGTTTGTTGTGGCGGGTGATCTGTTCATCCCACTTGGCACGGAAAAATTCGTCGGCTGCCCAGATTTTGTCGGGGCCGGTAAGCAGCATCAGTTCGCGACGCAACTCCGGGTTGCCAAGCAGTGTGCGGCACTCCATCAGGTTGGTGGCCACAGTGATGTCTTCGCGAGCGATCTCCACGCACTGGTCAATGGAGCGCACGCTATGGCCGATTTCCAGACCGATATCCCACAGCAACATCAGGAATCGCTCGATGCTTTCTCGATTGCCAGTGTCTCCACCCTCGGCCAGCTCGTCGGCGCCCAGCAACACCAACAGGTCTATATCTGAGTGGGGATGCAGCTCGCCGCGGCCATAGCCGCCAACGGCGATCAGGCTGATGTTGTTGTCCCACGGGAACTGGTGCCAGGCATAGTGGAGGATGCAATCGATAAACAGGGCGCGCTCGTAGACCAGTGAACGGATATCCTCGCCCTCTTTAAAGCGGGCATCGAACTGGGTGTTTGCCGCGTTTATGGCGTCCTTGAATACAGTAATGGGATTATTCTCGGCCAGAGATTGGCGAAAGCGGTTCTGGTCGAAAAAAAACAGCGGGCGTTCGAAGTAAGGGGTATTCATATAGAGTCGCTAGTGGCTAATCGCTAGCCGCTAGTCGCTAGCGACTAGCGATCAGTGACCGGCTTAAAAGTTTTCGTCCTGGCGGGCAGTCAGTACTTCGACGCCGTCGCTGGTCACGGCGAGGGTGTGTTCCCATTGCGCCGAGAGGCGTCCGTCCCTGGTTTCCACTGTCCAGCCATCTTTCTTCAGTTTGGTGTGAGGCTTGCCGGCATTGATCATGGGTTCAATGGTAAAGGTCATACCCTCCTCAAGCACCAGGCCGGTATCCGGTTTGCCGTAGTGCAGCACCTGTGGCTCTTCGTGGAAAACCCGGCCGATACCGTGACCGCAGTATTCGCGTACCACGGAATAGTAGTTTTTCTCGGCGTGTTGCTGGATCACATGGCCGATATCTCCCAGACGCGCCCCGGGACGGACTATTTCGATACCCTTGTAGAGACACTCCTGGGCTACTTGGCACAGGCGCACGGCATGCTCGGCGGGTTTGCCCACAAGGAACATCATACTCGTGTCGCCGAAATATTCGTCGTTTGTGACAGTGACGTCGATGTTGATAATATCGCCGCTTTTCAGCGCCTTCTTTTCCGAGGGAATTCCGTGACAGACCACCTGGTTGACGGAAGTGCAGACCGATTTGGGAAAGCCTTTGTAGTTCAGGCATGAGGGATAGGCTTTCTGCACATTGACGATATGATCGTGGCAGATCCGGTCCAGTTCCGCAGTGGTAACTCCCGGCTGCACGTATTCACCAATCAACTCCAGCACTTCAGCCGCCATGCGGCCCGAAACGCGCATCTTGGCGATTTCATCAGGGGTTTTGGGAGTTACTTTCATCGTTTGAAGCATAGTCTTTCGCTAATAGTCTGGTATTTAGTAGGGGATTTGCCGGTTTTTCGCCGCTTTTTACACGCATTTGGCCTTTATGAACCGTGATGGGGCCAAAGCCCTATTGTAAACCATGCGACGCCAGGAGTGCAGTTGCCCGTTGAGTTCATTATTTGGCAGGGTTTTTAGTCGGATTCATTACTTTAATCACTTAGGTAAATATGGTATAAAGCGCGCCGCTGTGGCCAATGCTGCAGCAAAAACGGCGTTTCCGCTGCCTTCTGGCAGTTAGGGAATGCGATAAAACAGGGGTGTCGGAGGGTTTTCCACCGAGGATCCCATAGCAAACGTCACACATATACCGGCACGTTGGCCTGGGTGCCTTTGAGCATCTCTCCCCTTGCTGAGACGCATACGGAGAGGAGTCAGGGTTGGTCCGCGGGGTATATGGAGGCTTAACCCGAAAGGAAAAATGATTATGCCTACCGTTAGCATGCGCGAAATGCTACAAGCGGGTGTTCACTTTGGACACCAAACCCGCTACTGGAACCCGAAGATGGCGCAATACATCTTTGGTGCCCGCAACAAGATTCATATCATTAACCTGGAGCACACTGTTCCAGCGTTCAATGAAGCTCTCGAAATCGTCAAGAAGATGGCAGCCCAGAAGAAAAAAGTGCTGTTTGTCGGTACCAAGCGCGCTGCGCAGAAAACCGTCAAGGAGCAGGCTGAGCGTTCTGGCCAACCTTTCGTGAGCCACCGCTGGCTGGGCGGTATGCTGACGAACTACAAGACCATCCGCGCTTCAATCCGCCGTTACCGTGAACTGGAAGCCCAGAGTCAGGATGGTACTTTTGAGAAGCTCACCAAGAAAGAAGCGCTGATGCGCACACGCCTGATGGAGAAGCTGGAGCGTTCCATCGGTGGTATCAAGGATATGGGTGGGCTGCCCGACGCACTTTTTGTGGTAGACGTCGAGCATGAGCGCATTGCCATTCAGGAAGCTAACAAGCTGGGTATTCCGGTTATTGGCGTGGTTGACACCAATAGCAATCCTGAAGGCGTCGATTATGTGGTTCCCGGTAATGATGACGCGATCCGCGCCATCAAACTGTACGTCTCCGCCGTGGCAGATGCTTGTCTCGCGGGCGCCAAAGCTGCTGAAGTTGCGGCACCGGCCAGCAAGGACGAGTATATCGAAGCCAATGACGAAGCTGCTGCCCAGTAGATCGCGGCACTGATTTGACGTATCCCTGTGCCGGCCAGACCGGGACAAGCGGGTACAGGGAAAAGGGGGCTCGGCCCCCTTTTTCCGATAATGTGGTTTTCATTTTTAAATTTCCGACATCCAGGTAGGCCGCAAGGGTCTGTCTGGGTATCCCAATCGATGAGGAAAGAGTCATGGCAGCTATCTCTGCTTCTCTGGTAAAAGATCTGCGCGAGCGCACCGGCCTCGGCATGATGGAATGTAAAAAAGCTCTGAAGGAAGCTGACGGTGATATTGAAGTCGCCATCGAAAACCTGCGAAAGGCCAGTGGCCTGAAAGCGGCCAAAAAGGCTGACCGTACCGCCGCTGATGGTGTGGTGGCCTTGAAAGTGGCCGAAGATGGCAGCTACGGCGTACTGCTGGAAGTGAACAGTGAAACTGACTTCGTAGCTCGAGACGAAGGTTTCCTGGCCTTTGTGAATACTGTGCTCGACAAGGCCTTCGCCGAAAAGCAGGCCGATGTGGCGACCCTGATGGCCGGCGAGTTGGAAGATGCCCGCGAGAAGCTGGTGCAGAAGATCGGCGAGAACATCTCTGTACGTCGCTTGCAGGTGGTAGAAGGTGGTACGGTCGGCGGTTACGTTCACTCCAATAACCGCATCGCTGTGTTGACTCAGCTGGAAGGTGGCGACTCGGAGCTGGCCAAAGACGTGTCCATGCACGTGGCGGCGGTCAATCCCCAGGTGGTCAATCCCGATGACATGCCGGAAGAGCAGCTGAACAAAGAGAAAGAAATCATCAAGGCTCAGCCGGATATGGAAGGCAAGCCCGCCGAGATCGTTGAGAAGATGATGGTGGGTCGCATCAAGAAGTTCCTGAAGGAGAACAGCTTGGTGGAGCAGCCCTTCGTCAAAAACCCCGATATGTCTGTGGGTCAGTTGGCTAAAGATGGCGGCGCCAGCATCAGCGGCTTCACCCGTTTTGAAGTGGGGGAAGGTATAGAGAAGGAAGACGTTGACTTCGCAGCGGAAGTCGCCGCTCAGGTGGAAGCGTCCAAATCCTGATCCTCGTTGCAGGGTCCGGTGGTCGCGTATTCTGTCGCAATCGCCCTCTATAAAGGAGGCTGGGTGTCGCACCCCGCCTCCTTTTGCTGTTAAACTGCCCCCCAATTTTTAGTCACTGATTTCGACCCTGGGAGAGGGAATCGCCTATGCCGACCAGCACCCCCAAAGATAAGAAATACAAACGGATCCTGCTAAAGCTAAGTGGTGAGGAGTTAATGGGTGACGAGGGCTTTGGTATTGATCCCAAGGTTCTCGACAAGATGGCACTGGAAATAGGCCAACTGGTGGGTATCGGTGTCCAGGTGGGCCTGGTGATTGGTGGCGGCAACCTGTTTCGCGGCGCCGCCCTCAGTGCTGCCGGGCTCGATCGCGTTACCGGTGACCATATGGGAATGTTGGCCACTGTCATGAATGCTCTGGCCATGCGGGATGCCCTGGAGCGTTCCAACATCTCTTCACGGGTGATGTCGGCGATTCCCATGAGCGGCATCGTTGAACACTACGACCGCCGCCGCGCGATCCGCTTTTTGAAAGACGGTGAAGTGGTGATCTTTTCCGCCGGAACCGGCAACCCCTTCTTTACCACTGACTCAGCCGCCTGTTTGCGCGGTATCGAGGTGGAAGCCGAGCTGGTGCTCAAGGCCACCAAAGTGGACGGTGTTTACTCTGCCGATCCCATGAAAGATCCCAGCGCGACCAAGTACGATCACCTCACCTATGACGAGGTTCTGGACCGCAAGTTGGGGGTGATGGATTTGACAGCTATCTGCCTGTGTCGCGAGCACGATATGCCTGTGCGTGTATTCCGTATGGATAAGGTTGGCGCCTTGCTCAATATCGTGGTTGGAGGCGATGAGGGTACGCTGATTGAAGAAGCGGTCAACGGGCCCCAAAACCAAGATTAGTCGCGAAAATTGAAAACGTGATCACTGAACGCACAATATCAAGAGGACTCTGCAGATGATTGAAGACCTGAAACAAGATGCCGAAGTGCGCATGCAGAAAAGCCTGGACGCCCTGGCCAATAACTTCAACAAAATTCGCACTGGTCGGGCTCACCCGAGTATTCTCGACGGTATTACCGTGTCCTACTATGGTACGGACACGCCCCTGAACCAGGTGGCAAATATCACCGTTGAAGACGCCCGCACATTGGCTATCAATCCTTGGGAAAAACCCATGGTGCCGGAGATCGAGAAGGCTATCCTCAAGTCTGATTTGGGGCTTAACCCGGCGACATCCGGGGATCTTATCCGCCTGCCCATGCCGGCACTGACGGAGGAGACGCGCAAGGGCTTTATCAAACAGGCCAAGGCTGAGGCGGAGAACGCACGCGTGTCTATCCGCAATGTGCGTCGAGATATCCTCGGCGATGTTAAGACGCTGCTGAAAGACAAAGAAATCACAGAAGATGAAGAGCGTCGTGCCCACGACGATATCCAGAAAATCACTGACAAGTATGTGGCGGAAGTGGAAAAAGCCCTGACGCAAAAAGAAGCGGACCTGATGGAGATCTGAGTCGTCGCGAAGCCGGTTTAACCAATCTCTGTCTATGCTCGATTACGTGTCCCAGGACCCGCACAGGAGTGCCCTTTGACAACCAATTCTTTGCGTCATGTCGCTATTATCATGGACGGGAACAATCGCTGGGCCAAACTGCGGGGTTTGCCCAGTCGCGCCGGTCACAGTGCCGGTGCGGAGCGAATTCGCGCGGTGATGAAGGCCTGCCGCAAACACGGCGTGGAAGTTCTGACCCTGTTTGCGTTTAGCAGTGAAAACTGGCAGCGGCCACCGCGGGAAGTATCTGCGTTGATGGCGCTGTTTTTCAATTACCTTAAAAAAGAAGCCCGACGCTTGAAAGAGGAAGGCGTGGGGCTGCGGGTGGTAGGTAACCGCCAACGCTTTTCCGCGCGTATCCAGCGGGCAATCGCCGAGGCGGAAAACATCGCCAGTGGTGGCGACGCGACCCTGGTGATCGCTGCCGATTACGGTGGCCAATGGGATATCGCCAATGCCGCACGGGAGCTGGCAACCAAGGTCGCCGCTGGCGAATTGGCTGCCGAGGATATCGATGAGGCGGCGGTCCAGGCCCATATCACCCTTGGCGATTTGCCGCCTCCGGACCTGTTGATCCGTACCGGTGGGGAAATTCGCATCAGTAACTTTCTGCTTTGGCAGAGTGCCTACACGGAACTCTATTTTACCGATCAGTACTGGCCGGACTTTAGCGAAAGCAGCCTCGATCTGGCTGTGGCCGACTTTTACCGGCGCCAGCGTCGCTTTGGACTTTCTGGCGATCAGGTGGCCGGCATTCCGGTGGCCGGCATTCCGGTGGCGGGCACTCAGGTGGCCGGCACTCAGGTGGCCGGCACTCCGGTGGCCGAATCTCCCCAGTCTGAGTCCACAATCAGTGCCGTCGAGACGGTTGGCGGCGGAGGTGCTGGTGCTTAAAGACCGTATAATTACGGCCGTGATTCTTGCTGCGCTCTTTTTGGGCGCATTGTTTTATCTGCCACTGCCCCTGTTTTCCATGGCGGTAGCTACGGCAGTGCTAATCGCCGCCTGGGAGTGGGCCAATATGGCCGGCTTCAACCGAACTCCTGAACGTTTGGTCTACCTCGGCATATTGGTTGCCTGCCTGTGGGGAGCGGCCAGTTATATTGGGGTGGGCCGCGATTATTTCTTTGCAGCTACTGCCCTGGGTCTGGTTGATGAGCGGGTTGAGAGATTGCTATTGATCGGCTGTGGCTGGTGGGCCCTGTCAGTACTGTGGGTGCAAACCTACCCCCAGAGTGCCGCACTTTGGGGAAACCGCTGGTTGCGACTGGTTATCGGGGTGGCGGTTCTGCTGCCCACCTGGGTGGCGCTGACTTACCTGCGGGCATTGGAAAACGGTGCCTGGCTGATTCTGCTGCTGGTGATAGTGGTGGCCCTGGCCGATATTGGCGGCTTCTTCTTTGGACGCCGCTACGGCAAGCGCAAATTGGCCCCTTCAGTGAGTCCCGGCAAAACCTGGGCCGGGTTCTGGGGTGGCTTTGGCTGTAATGCCATCCTGGCTGTCTTGCTGGGTTTGGTGCTGGGAGGGGATAGTTGGAAACTGCTGTTGGCGGTGATAATGCCCGCCAGTCTGGCTTCGGTGCTGGGAGATCTGGTGGAGAGCATGGTGAAACGCCATCGCGGTATCAAAGACAGCAGTGCTCTTTTGCCCGGTCACGGTGGATTGCTTGATCGTGTCGACAGCCTTACGGCAGCGGCGCCGGTGTTTGCTTTGGCACTGCTGGTGTCTGATTGGCGCCTTTAGTTGGTCGACAGGTACTCGCTACTAGTGCCATAGTCCCTCTATAGACTGGTTTTAACGACAAAAAAGAGAACAGACAAATGCAGCAGGTTACGGTTTTAGGTGCGACAGGTTCCATCGGCGTTAGTACGCTCGATGTGCTCGCGCGTCATACCGACCGTTATCGCGTGTTTGCGCTGACCGCCCACAATCGTTGGCAGTTTCTTGCTGAACAGTGCCTCCAGCACAGTCCTCGTTTCGCGGTAGTGTCGTCGGAGCAGGACGCCGAGCAGTTGGCGGATCACCTGGCAGGGGCGGGTTCAGAGACCCGGGTGCTTTGTGGTGAAGCAGGTTTGTCTGAAGCAGCTGCGCATCCGGATGTGGATGTTGTGATGGCGTCCATCGTTGGTGCCGCTGGTCTTTTGCCCACTTTGGCGGCGGTCAAAGCGGGAAAGAAGGTGTTGCTGGCCAATAAAGAAGCCCTGGTGATGGCGGGTGGCCTGTTTACCCGTGCGGTGGCGGCGAGCGGTGCGGTGTTGCTGCCCATCGACAGCGAACACAATGCTATTTTTCAATGTTTGCCCCGTGATTATGACAATCTGTCGTCGGCCGGGATCCGCAGAATTCTGCTCACCGCTTCTGGAGGCCCTTTTCGTACAACCCCGCTGGATCAACTGGCCACAGTGACGCCAGCGCAGGCCTGTGCCCATCCCAACTGGGATATGGGGCGCAAGATTTCCGTGGACTCTGCCTCCATGATGAATAAGGGGTTGGAACTGGTGGAAGCCTGTTGGCTGTTCGATTGCACGCCGGATCGGGTGCAGGTGGTGGTGCACCCCCAGAGCGTGATTCATTCCATGGTGGAATACGTGGACGGTTCGGTGCTGGCGCAGTTGGGTAATCCGGATATGCGCACACCCATCGCCCATGCCCTGGCCTGGCCTCAGCGGATCGAGTCTGGAGTGGCGAGCCTGGATATCATCGCTACGGCACGATTGGATTTCGAGGCCCCCGATGCCGACCGCTTCCCCTGTCTGCGCCTGGCCCGGGAGGCCGCTGAACAGGGTGGAACAGCGCCAGCCATACTCAACGCCGCCAATGAGGTGGCGGTGGAAGCTTTCCTGGATGAGCGGTTACGTTTTGATCAGATTCCAAGGGTTATCGAGGCGACCCTGGAGACTTTACCCTGCGTTGAACCAAGCGACTTGGCAAGAGTCCAAGATGCCGATTGCCAGGCCCGTGCTACTGCCCGGCGACTGGTCGACGAGAAGTTACGTAAGTAGTGAATAACTAAAGAGTTATAGTTGGACTCCGGTATGGATGGACTGCAGACAATCATCTGGTTTCTGGTCGCCCTGGGCGTGCTGGTGACCTTTCACGAATTTGGTCACTTCTATGCGGCACGCCGCTGCGGGGTTAAGGTACTGCGTTTTTCCGTAGGCTTTGGCAAACCCCTGTGGAGTTGGCGGGACAAGTCCGGCACTGAGTTTACCCTGGCGGCGATTCCCCTGGGTGGATTTGTGAAAATGCTGGATGAGCGGGAAGGGGAGGTGCCTACCGAGTTATTGCCCCAGGCTTTTACCCGCAAGAGCGTGTGGCAACGCATCGCCATCGTGGCCGCCGGGCCAGTGGCTAATTTCATCCTGGCCGTGGCGCTCTTTTGGGCCATGCTGATGCCCGGGGTGACCGATTTCGTGCCGGTAGTTGGCAAGGTGGAGCCTAACTCAGTCGCGGCCCGAGCAGGTCTTGAGCCCGGGCAGGAAATACTGGCCATTGATGGGGAATCTACGCCCACATGGCAGGCCCTCAATCGCCAACTGCTGCAGCGCCTGGGAGAGAGCGGACCCATTGCCTTTACCCTGGCTTATCCGGAATCCAGCCTGACCTACGATACCGAAGCTGTGCTTAAAGACTGGCTCAAGGGGGTTGATGAGCCCGACCCGGTGAAGGGATTGGGGATAACGCTTTACCAGCCTCCCATTGAAGTGGTAATCGCCAAGGTGCTGCCTGAAAGCCCGGCCGAGGCAGCGGGTCTGAAATCGGGCGACAGGGTATTGAGTGCTGACGGCGAACCCATGCCCGAGTGGAAGCACTGGGTGGATTATGTGCGCGCACGTCCCGGTCAGTCGATGAACCTGGAAGTGGAGCGCGAGGGCGAGGTCATCGCGGTCGCTATCACCCCCAAACGCATTGTTAATGACGAGGGTGAAGTCCACGGGCAAGTGGGCGTGTCCCCGGTGATTCCTTCCTGGCCGGAGGAAATGCTGCGTGAGTACCATTATTCAGTGCCCGGTGCCTTTGTACGGGCGGTGGAAAAAACCTGGGAAACCTCGCACTTTGTCCTGATTTCCGTGAAAAAACTGTTGTTAGGACAAATATCCACGAAAAACTTGAGTGGGCCCATCACCATTGCTAAAGTGGCGGGCGCTTCCGCGAAAGCCGGTTGGGGATATTATGTTGGCTTCCTGGCGTTGTTGAGTGTCAGCCTGGGAGTATTTAATTTGTTGCCGATTCCTGTGTTGGACGGCGGCCATCTGATGTACTACCTGATCGAGGTGGTCAAGGGAAGCCCGGTTTCAGAGCGGGTTCAGATGCTGGGATACCAGGTGGGATTGTTTGTGGTTGTCGGGATCATGATTCTGGCAGTTTATAACGACATTATGCGATTGTAGCCGGGTATGTTCAGTCCTTGTTAAGTTCGATGTGAAATAGTGACCTCTGCCGGACCTCACAGTTGAGACTGTCATCGTCCACATATTAATTATTAGAAGCGATTTCATGAAGCGTTTTTGTCTCCTTGTTGTTTGTTCAATGCTGCTACCGGTTATTGCCTGGGCTCAGGCGTTCCGCGTGACCGACATCCGTATCGAAGGTTTGCAGCGGGTGTCGGCCGGTACGGTGTTTGCGTCCCTTCCTGTTCAGGTGGGCGACGTGATGTCGACGACGGATGTGCGCACCGCTACCCGGGCTCTGTTTCGCAGTGGCTACTTTGCCGATATCGAAATCGGTCGCGATGGCGGAGTGTTAGTGATCATGGTTAAGGAGCGCCCGGCGATCAGCGAGATCAGTATCGAGGGCAATAAGGCCATTAAAACTGAGGACCTGATGAAGGGCATGGCCGACAACGGCCTGTCGGAGGGCCAGATTTTCAAGCGCGCCACGCTCGAAGGCCTCAGTCAGGAGCTGGAGCGTCAGTATGTTGCCCAAGGGCGCTATGGGGCTTCAGTGAAAACCGATGTAATCGAATTGCCGCGCAATCAGGTCAAACTCAATGTTACGGTGGACGAGGGCCAGGTCGCCGCCATCAAACATATCAATATCGTTGGTAATAGTGCTTTTAGCGACGAGGCACTGCAGGAGCTGTTCGAACTGCGATCCACCGGTTGGTTGTCCTGGTTGAACAGCAACGATAAATACTCCCGCGAAAAACTCTCCGGCGATATCGAGCGCCTCGAGTCCCATTACCTGGATCGCGGTTACCTGAAATTCAATATCGATTCCACCCAGGTTTCCATCAGTCCCGATCGTGAATCAGTCTACATCACCATCAATATTACCGAGGGCGATGTTTACAAGGTCAGCGGTGTGGAATTGGCCGGAGACCCGATATTGCCGGAAGAGGATATTCTTCGCCTGGTGCTAATGAAAGATGGCCAGACGTTCTCCCAGGTGTTGATGACAACAACTTCTGACTATATTACCAAGCGGTTGGGCAATGAGGGTTATACTTTCGCCGAAGTGCGCGGCATCCCCGAACTCAATGATGAGGACAACACCGTTAAGGTGACCTTCTTTATCGATCCCGGTAAGCGCGCGTATGTGCGCCGCATCGAATTCCGCGGCAATACCAAAACCGCCGACCACGTGTTGCGTCGGGAAATGCGCCAGATGGAAGGCGGTTCCGCCTCCTCCGCCAAGATCGAGCAATCCAAGGTGCGCCTGGAGCGGCTGGGTTACTTCAAGGAAGTGAAAGTTGAGACCAATGAAGTGCCTGGCACCCCGGACATGGTGGATGTGGAGTACACAGTGGAAGAGCAGCCTTCGGGCAGTATCGGTGCCAGTGTCGGATTTGCCCAGGGTACGGGCCTGGTGCTGGGGGCTAATGTGCGCCAGGATAACTGGTTCGGTTCCGGCAAGCAGGTGGGCTTCTCCATCAACACCAGTTCCTATCAGACCGTTTACAGCTTTAACTATACTGATCCCTATTTTACCCCCGACGGTGTCAGCCGCGGTTTTAATGTCTTCTTCAGGGAACGTGACTTTGAAGAAGTCAACGTATCCAGTTACACCACCGACTCCTTCGGTGCCAGTGTCAACTTCGGTTACCCGATTTCAGAAGTGGAGCGTCTCGGTTTCAGTGTCGGTTATACCAACCTGTCCATCGAGACCGGTGCCTTTGCGGTACAGGAAATTATCGGTAGCCCGCGATTGCGTACAGGCAGAACCTTTATTGACGAGTTTATCAGTCAGACGGATTGGGAGAACCTGAGCAACGGTTTGGTTGATGGGTCCGCACCCGTTACCGCACCGATTACCGATGCCGAGTTGCTGTCCAGCCCGGATGGCTTTATCGACCTGAATGGTGATGAGTTCGATAACTTCTCCTTTACACTGTCATGGGCCCAGTCCACGTTGAACCGCGGTCGATTGGCAACCCGCGGCGCCTCCCAGCGGTTCTCTGTGGAGTTGTCCCTGCCGGGTGGTGACCTGGAGTACTACAAGCTCAACTACTCGGCCCAGTACTTCCAGCCCCTGACCCGTAACCTGACCCTCCGTCTGCGTACCAAGCTGGGTTACGCGGATTCTTATGGCGGTACCACCGAACTGCCATTCTTCGAAAACTTCTACGCCGGGGGATTTGGTTCGGTGCGTGGCTTTAAGCGTAATACCCTGGGGCCGCGCAGTACCCCGGCCCTGGTCTATCAAACCGCGTTTATCGACACCAATGGCAGCGGGGGGTTGAATACGGGTGACAATCAGGTCTATGTCCTATGCGGCGATCCGAGCACTATCGCGCTTATTCGCGCCACCTGTATCAATGACAAGTTGCTGGCCCAGGAGGTCGGTGATGACGATGATCCCTTTGGCGGCAATATCCTTGTCGAGGGCAGCGCGGAAATTCTGTTCCCCATGCCTTTTATCAAGGACCAACGTTCGATCCAGTCGGCGTTCTTTATTGATGCCGGCAATGTTTTCGATACTAATTGTGGCGCCAACCAGAGAAACTGCTTCGATGTGGATCTGGGCAAACTGAGCGCTTCTGTGGGTATTGGGGTGACCTGGATCACGGGCTTTGGGCCCCTGACCTTCAGTGTGGCCAAGCCTCTGCGGGAGAATGATGAAGACGAAACCGAATTCTTCCAGTTCTCCCTGGGCCAGGCCTTTTAAACGGGAATGGGTCAAGGGACATTGTTGCCCGATGTGACAACCCCGTTTCATTCACGAGCTAACGACAATAACGGGCTCTCCAGCTAGAGAGCTATTAACCATAGGTAATTTGGGTATGATTAAGAAAGTGATGATGACTGCTGCGGCCATGATTCTGTCAGGTGTAGCCCTGGCCAGCGACAAAGTGGCGGTGTTCGACTTACAGACTGCAATTCTCAGTACAGAGGTCGCCAAGCAGCGGGTGCAGGAGTTGCAGTCCAATGCGGAGTTTGCGGCGATGCAGGCCAAGTTTGAGAGCCTCAGAGTGGACCTGCAGGGATTGGCCAAAGATGCTGAAACCAATGGCATGACCTGGTCTCAGGAGCAGCAGGTGGAACATCGCAAGAAAGTTGAATACAAGCGAGCCGATCTGGAATTGGCCGCCAAAAAACTCCAGGCTGAAAAGAATGCGGCGGTGCAGCGCATCATGCAGGAATTGGCCCCCAAGGCCAAGACCGTGCTCAATCAGATGATTACCGCCGAGGGTATCGGCCTGGTATTGGACAGCAAGGTGGCCTATTACGCTGACGCCTCTTTCGATATCACCGCCAAGGTGACCGATAAACTGAATAAAGCCAAGTAAGTCACACGCCGGTCGATGACAACGCGGGCTATTTACACGCTGGGCGAATTGGCCCGGTGCCTGGGGGCCGATTTACAAGGCGACGCTGATTGCGAAATTTCCGCATTGGCAACTCTTCAGGAAGCTCAACTGGGTCAGTTGAGCTTCCTTGCTAATCCGGTGTATCGAAAGTACCTTGCCACCACCCGGGCAAGCGCGGTGATCCTGCATCCGGATATGGCGCCAGATTACGATGGCAACAAACTGTTGCTGGATAATCCTTACCTGGCTTATGCACGCCTCACCCCCCTGTTTGATCGCCAGCCGCAGATACCGAAGGGTGTTCACCCGACGGCGGTAATTGATGAGACTGTGAGCATTCACGCTACGGCCGCCATCGGTCCCCGGGTCGTGATCGAAGCCGGGGCTGATATAGGCGCCGGGGTGCAAATCGGTCCCGGCTGTTTTATCGGTGCCGATTCCGTGATTGGGCGCGATAGTCGCCTCAACGCCAATGTCAGTGTCTATCACGGAGTATCTGTCGGCGAGAACGCCATCATTCATTCTGGTGTGGTGATTGGGTCCGACGGGTTTGGTTTTGCGCCGGGAGCCGGTGGTTGGACCAAAATTCACCAGCTTGGTGGTGTGGTAATTGGCGACAATGTGGAGCTGGGTGCCGGCACCACCATCGATAGAGGTGCGCTGGGGGATACTCGCCTGGCCGACGGTGTTAAAATCGATAACCAGGTTCAGGTTGCTCATAATGTTCAAATCGGAACCAACACCGCTATTGCTGCCTGTTCTGCCATTGCCGGCAGCACCGTAATCGGCGCCAATTGCACCATTGCCGGCGCTGTGGGTATCGTCGGGCATTTGACAATTGTGGACGGGGTACATGTCTCCGCCATGACCCTGGTGACGAAATCAATTACCCAGGCGGGTTCCTATTCCTCGGGAACTCCCATGATGGCCACAAAAGAGTGGCGCAGAAATGCAGTGCGTTTTGGACAGCTGGAAAAACTCGCGACACGGGTAAAACAGTTGGAAAAGAAGCACACGGACTGAAAATTATAAGACTGGCTGAGATTTTGGGGGCCAAGACCATGATGGAAATTGCTGAAATTCGTAAGTACCTGCCACACCGCTATCCCTTTTTACTGGTGGATCGCGTGATCGAGCTGGTGGAAATGGAATCGATTAAAGCCTACAAGAATATCTCGATCAACGAGGATGTGTTTAACGGTCATTTTCCCCAGGCGCCAATTTTTCCGGGGGTGATGATCGTTGAAGCCATGGCTCAGGCCTCCGGCATTCTGGGTTTCAAGTCCGTGGGGAAAACTCCCGAAGACGGTTCCATTTACCTGTTCGCAGGGGCGGACAAGGTGCGTTTTCGCCGCCAGGTGGTGCCAGGTGATCGCCTGGATCTGGAAGCCCTGGTGGTCTCTGAAAAGCGCGGCATCTGGAAGTTTGACTGTAAGGCCAGTGTCAACGGTGAGTTAGCGGCCTCTGCCACGATTATGTGTGCTGATCGGGAGGTTTAATGCATTGACTCAAACACTATCAAGTGTGGACGCTCGAGCCATTATCGACCCCAGCGCCAAACTGGCGGAGAATGTGAAGGTAGGTCCCTGGTCGATCATCGGCCCCGATGTGGAAATCGGGGAGGGAACGGTGATCGAATCCCACGTGGTAATAAAAGGTCCGACCACTATCGGCCGGAACAATCATGTCTACCAATTTTCCTCCGTGGGCGAGGATACCCCTGACTTGAAGTACCAGGGTGAGCCGACTACGTTGGTGATTGGCGACAACAATGTCATTCGTGAAGGGGTTACCATTCACCGCGGTACGGTCCAGGACCGTGGCGAGACCACCATCGGCAATGACAACCTGTTGATGGCTTATGTTCATGTGGGCCATGACAGCGTGATTGGCAATCACTGTATCCTGGTCAATAACGCCGCCCTGGCCGGCCACGTGCAAATCGATGATTGGGCCATTTTGGGCGGTTTCACCCTGGTGCATCAATTCTGCAAAATCGGCGCCCACGGCTTTACCGGTATGGGCAGCGCCATCGGCAAGGATGTGCCCGCCTATGTTATGGTGAACGGTAATCCAGCGGCGGCAAAGAGTATCAATGCCGAAGGTCTGCGCCGGCGCGGGTTTTCCAAGGAGGAAATCGCGGCAATAAACAAGGCTTTTAAATTGGTATATCGTCGCGGTCTTACGGTTGATGAAGCCATCAAGGAACTCGAGCAGTTGGCCCTGTCCTTCGCACGTGTGAACCTGATGATCGAATCCCTCAAGGCCTCCGCGCGCGGTATCGTCCGCTGACCCATGGCGGAAACTGTCGAGAACGGATCGACTGCGCGTAGCGATCGATCACTGCGTATCGGTATGGTTGTGGGCGAAGCCTCCGGTGATATTCTGGGTGCCGGTTTGATGGCTGCGATTCAGCGGCGTTATCCCAATGCGGTATTCGAGGGTATCGGCGGCCCCAAAATGCTGGCACTCGGATTTCAGTCTTTCTTTCCCCAGGAGCGGTTGGCGGTCATGGGGTTGGTGGAGCCGTTAAAGCGCTTGCCCGAACTCCTGCACATTCGAAAAACCCTGCGCCAACACTTTTTAAGCCAAAAGCCGGATGTGTTTATTGGGGTCGATTCCCCGGACTTTAATCTGTCCCTGGAAGGTAAACTCAAGGCCGCCGGTATCCCCACCGTGCATTATGTCAGTCCGTCAGTCTGGGCCTGGCGCCAGAAGCGCATTGTCAAAATCGCCAGGTCGGTGGATTTGATGTTGACCCTGCTACCGTTCGAAGCAGACTTTTACCGGCAGCATCAGGTGCCGGTGACTTTTGTTGGCCACCCCCTGGCCACAGACTTTCCCCTTGAAGTGGATCAGCAGGGCGCGCGTCGGGAGCTGGCGTTTTCCCCCGATAAAAAACTGGTGGCGCTGCTGCCCGGTAGTCGCGGTGGAGAAGTGAAATTGTTGGGCGAGCTGTTTTTGCACACGGCGCGTTGGTGCCTGCAGCGCGACCCGAATTTGCAGTTTGTGATTCCCGCGGCCAATACCGAACGACGCCAACAGCTGGAGCAGCGGTTGGGGGATTTCTGCCGCGAGTATGGGGAATTGCCCCTGCGATTGATCGACGGTCAGTCCCAGACTGCCATGCGTGCCGCCGATGTGGTATTGATGGCTTCGGGCACCACCACCCTCGAAGCGCTGTTGCTCAAACGACCCATGGTGGTGGCTTACAAGATGGCACCCCTGTCTTATGCCATTATCTCGCGGTTGCTGAAATCCAAATACATTTCCCTGCCAAACCTGCTCGCCGACCGTCGGCTGGTGCCGGAAATTCTCCAGGATGATGCTACGCCAGAAGCCCTTGGGCGGGCGGTGATGGCCTATTTCGATAACACAGACATTGCCGCGCACCTGCAACAGGAATTTCTGGAAATTCACCGGCAGTTGCGTTGCGATGCCAGTGAGCGGGCGGCCCAGGCAGTACTGTCATTAATCGCTGGGCATTGATCCGGAAAAACGATCGAGGAAAAACGTGGAACCCTTTATCTCACTCTACACCGGCGATCTGGTGGCAGGCGTTGACGAAGTGGGACGCGGTCCCTTGGCGGGTGATGTTGTCACAGCAGCCGTGATCCTTGATCCTGACAACCCGATCGAGGGTCTGAACGATTCAAAGAAACTGACTGAAAAACGTCGCGACACCCTTTTCGATGAAATTCAGGCCAAAGCCAGAAGCTGGAGCATTGCCCGCGCCACGGTGGCGGAAATCGATCAACTCAATATCCTCCAGGCCAGTCTGTTGGCCATGAAGCGGGCTGTGGAAGGTCTCGACGTGCAACCCGAGCATGTGCTGGTGGATGGCAATAAAATCCCCCGGTGGGATTATTCCGCCGAAGCGGTGGTAAAGGGCGACGGTCGAGTAGCGGCCATCGGTGCCGCGTCCATTCTCGCCAAGGTTACCCGTGATCGGGAAATGGTGTCCATGGATGCGCTCTACCCGGGTTACGGCTTTGCCGGTCACAAGGGGTATCCCACCAAGGTGCATTTGGAGGCCCTGGATAAATTGGGGGTGACACCCATTCACCGCGCCTCATTCGGGCCGGTCAGGACGCGCCTGGAGCAGTTGGACCTGTTTTAGTTCCTGGAGCATTCAATCTAGCGACACTCGTTATAGAGTTTTTCGGATAGTTCCCGCCGCCTGGCACGCAGGCGATTTCCCTTGGGTTCACGGTAACCGGCCCTTAACTGCTTCTTAATGCTTTTGATCTGTTGGCGGTAGCGGTCACAGGCTTTTTGCCTATCGCTTCGCTTGTATTTTCGGGATGGGTGTTTCGGCGAATACCGGGTGGCCTTTCGTGGTTTGGGAAATAGCCGATCGGGTTTGGCCAAACTATGAAAGGGAGGCAATTGCCGGGAAATCTCCCGCGCCTGTTGCGGTTGTCCGGGTGGCGGGGATTCGGCGTAGTGGGTAATGCCCTGGCTATCGGTCCATTTGTAGATGTCAGCCCTAGGGCTGACATTGATTAACAGACTGAGAAGAAGGAGGCCGCTGTATCGGCTGAGAGTTAAGACCGCTTTCATCGTCCATCCCTGGCTATCGTTTGCGGCAGCTCAGGCTAACCCATCATCGAAAGGGTCACAATCGGCAAGAAGTACCAGGTGCGGGCGGCTATGGCTTGGGATTTTCCACGGTTGGATTTTCAGTGGGCGTATTGTTGATTTCATCGCCGGCGTTGGCCAACAGCGCAGTGATGGCATCTTGATCCAGGGATTCATGCTCCAGCAGGGCGTCAATCAGAATCTGAAGTTCCCGGCGGTGATTTTCCAGGCGACGCAGGCAGGCGGTCTCCGCCGTCATCAACAATCCACGCACCTCCTGGTCGATCAGCTGGGCAGTGGCTTCGCTGTAGTTGCGCGGTTCTGTCAATTCACGTCCCAGGAAGGGGTGCTCTTCACCATCTCGCAGGCCCATGGGGCCGAGGGATTCGCTCATGCCCCAGTTAACCACCATGTTGCGCGCCAGGCGGGTGGCCTCCTTGAGGTCGTTGGCCGCCCCCGAGCTGGTATTGCCATACAGCAGTTTCTCGGCATTGCGTCCACCCAACAGAATTTGCAGGCGATCCTTGAGAAAGTCCTCATTCAGCGTATGCCGGTCTTCCGTGGGAAGCTGCTCAGTCATGCCGAGGGCCTGACCCCGGGGTACGATTGAGACTTTTTGTACCGGATCGCTATGGGGCGAGAGAAGGGCCGTCAAGGCATGACCCGCTTCGTGGCAAGCGATTCGGGCCCGTTCACTCTCGTTGATAATGTCTTTGCGTTCGGCTCCCATCACCACCTTGTCGTGTGCGAACTGGAAATCGGCGGCGCAAAGGGCATCGCTGTCATTGCGCGCGGCATGCAGGGCCGCCTCGTTGACCAGGTTTTCGATATCGGCGCCGGAGAAGCCGACAGTCATGGCGGCGATCCGATCCAGATCCACATCCTCCGCCAGGGGCGTTTTGCGGGTGTGGACCAGTAGAATTTCCTTGCGCGCCTTTCTCTGAGGCAGCTCCAAAATCACCTTGCGGTCAAAACGCCCGGGGCGCATCAGCGCCGGATCAAGTACATCGGGACGGTTGGTGGCCGCCAGGACAACCACCACCTCTTCGGGCTCGAAACCGTCCATCTCCGCCAGAATTTGATTCAGGGTCTGTTCCCGCTCGTCGTTGCCACCGCCCAGGCCGGTGCCTCTAACCCGGCCGACGGAATCGATCTCGTCTATAAAAATCAACGCGGGCGCTTCCTTGCGGGCGTTGGCGAACATGTCCCTCACCCGCGATGCGCCCACACCCACATACAGTTCGATAAACTCCGAGCCGCTTATGGAGAAAAAGGGCACCCCCGCCTCGGCGGCGGTCGCCCTGGCCAGCAGGGTTTTACCGGTACCGGGAGCGCCCATCATTAAAATGCCTTTCGGCATTTTGGCTCCCAGGCGCTGGAATTTTTCCGGGGTTTTCAAATATTCGACAATTTCCTCCAAATCCTTTTTCGCTTGCTCCAATCCGGCGACATCGTCGTAGGTGGGGCCGGTATCACTGCGCTCGTAGCGGCGGGCCAGGGAGCGGGAGAAATTTAAAAAACCGCCGCCACCGCCCATGCGACTCTGCAAGGCGCGGGAGGCGTATACCAGAAAGAAGATCAACAGCACCCAGGGCAGAAAGCTCGACAGAATCTGCATCCACAGGGGGGATTGATCGGGACGAATATTGACCACCACGTCATGGTCGCGCATCAGAGACAGAATGTCGCTGTCCACAAAGGCGGGCAGCGTGGTCTGGAAGCGGGGGTTCTGTTGGTCTTCGTTGCGGTAAAAACCTCTGACATTTACACCGCGAATATTGACTTCGCGCACACTGTTGTCTTCGATCGCCTGCATAAATTCGCTGTAGGAGATGATTTCACTGTTTTTCTCCGGCATCACCGCGCTCAGGTAGAAAAAGCTCAACCCCAATAGCAGCAGCCAGGCCAGGTAGGGATCCAGCCTTGGCTTGCGGGGTTCAGAGTCGGGTTTGGTCTCTGGCATGATTGTCCTTTTGCACTAAAAACTCTGGGATAAGGAGGCCACACAGGTAGTTTAGTGGTATTTTCCCGCAGTGACTTGATTTTACTCAAGGAGAGCTATGCACGCATCGCTTTGGCAGTTGCTGTTTGGGCTGGGTATTTTTCTCTACGGCATGTCTCGCCTGGAAACCGGCCTGCGCGATATCAGTGGGGAACGACTCCGGCAATGGTTGATGCAATTCACCTCCAGCCCCCTGAGCAGTGCCGGCGCAGGGGTAGTGGTCACTTTAATATTGCAGAGCAGCTCGATGGTGAGCCTGCTGGTGCTGGCCTTTGCAAGTGCTGGCCTTATACCCCTTTATAATGGCGTTGGGGTGTTGTTGGGGGCCAATGTCGGCACAACCGCGACCGGCTGGTTGGTCACTATTCTCGGCTTTAAACTGGATCTTGAGTCCCTGGCTATCCCTCTGTTCGGTTTGGGTTGCCTGAGCCAGGTTGTGTTGCGCCAGGCGAGTCGCGCACGTGCCCTGGGGATGATCGTAATGGGATTGGGGGTGCTGCTCTACGGCCTGTCACTGATGAAGAGCAGCGTTGCCGCACTGCCCCAGACCTGGGACATGGCGGCCCTGCGCGGACAGCCGGCAATTCTCTATCTGCTCACCGGGATGTTGCTGACGGCAGTCATTCAGTCCAGTTCCGCCACCATGATGCTGACGCTGACCGCCTTGCATGCGGATCTGATCTCCCTGCCGGCGGCAGCGGCCGTAGTGATTGGTGCCGACATCGGCACTACCAGTACCACGGTGCTGGGCAGTTTGACCGGCAGTGCGATCAAGAAACGGCTGGCCCTTGCCCACCTGGTGTTCAACCTGACTGTGGACGCGGTCACTTTCGTGTTATTGCTGCCGCTGTTGCCACGACTGCTGGCGCTATTGAATATCGAAGATCCCCTGTACTCGCTGGTTGCTTTTCACACCTGTTTCAACCTGCTGGGATTGCTGTTTTTCCTACCGTTTTTAAAACCCTATACGCGATGGATCAGTCGATGGTTCGGGCAAGCCGATCGGGAGCGCTCGGCCATAGAATCCATGCCCACCGAAGTGCCGGATGCCGCTCTCTCGGCCATGAAGGGGTGGGTGAAGGCGCTGTGGTTACAGGCACTGGGTAACAACCTTAAACATTTTAACCTGGTATTTGCCGAACTCGACAGCGGCCACGAATTGACAGATGAACTCCCGAAACTGGGAAATGGCTCGTGGCACTACTTTTATGAGCTGATTAAGGACCGTGAAGATGAATTGATGGGCTTTGCCCTGCGTCTTCAACAACAACCGCTGGATGCCCGGCAGGCCGGGCAATTGGGGCGACTGTTGGAGGTGACGCGCGCCCTGGTTTATGCCTCCAAAACCCTGAAGGACATCCACCAAAACCTGGCGGGGTTGAGGGCCAGTGGCAATGCGGATAGCCTGGCGCTGTTTCAAACCCAGCAGACCTTTCACCGCGACTTCTACGGTCGCCTGCTGCGATTGATGTTGGACAAGCACGCTCCCGATTACCGGCAGGAAGAGCTGGAAAACCTTGCCGAACTGAACGACGAACACCACCGGGCAATGGATGCCCGCGTTTATGCCGGTGCCGAAGGCCACATGGCGCCAGGGGCCGGCGATCTCACTATGCCTGCCGATGATAATACCCAACTGTCCACTCAGCTGAATGTCAATCGGGAAATTCACCACGCCAATAAAAGTCTGTTGCGTTCGCTATCCTTATGGATGAGCCAGGATAAGTTGGAAAGCGATAGTGACTGAGCACAGACGAAAGAGAACCCAATTCAGGGCGAAACCGGATTCCCGCAAACCCCGAATCAGTTTTTGGGGTGCCGCCGGTACGGTAACCGGATCCCGTTACCTGTTGTCCACAGAGCGTTCGCAGGTGTTGGTGGATTGTGGTCTGTTTCAGGGTTACAAATACCTGCGGGAGAAAAACTGGCAACCCTTTCCGGTGCCGGCGGAGACTATAGATGCGGTAGTACTTACCCACGCCCACCTGGATCACAGTGGATACTTGCCGGTGTTGGTTGAGCAGGGGTTCAAGGGGCCGATATACACCACTGCCGCCAGCCGCGATCTGTGTAAAATCCTGCTGCTGGATGCCGCCAAGATTCAGGAGGAAGAAGCCGATTTTCTCAATCGCCACCAGCTGGCTAAACACCAGCCCGCACGGCCGCTCTATACCTCGGCAATGGCCAACCGGACTCTGCTGCAATTTGAAACGGTCAAATTGGGGGAGGAGGCCAACTTCGGTGATATGGAAGTGCGGTTTCACCCCAATGGCCATATCCTTGGCTCCGCTTATCTGGATCTGAACCTGGCTGGGCGCCATATCCTCTTTAGTGGCGACCTGGGACGGCCACATGACCTTATTATGCGTCCACCGGAACCGCCCTGTTACTGCGATTACCTGGTGCTGGAGTCCACCTATGGTGACCGCGATCACGACTGCCGCAACCTGGAAACCATCCTGGCCGACATGATTACGGAGACAGTCAGTCACGGCGGCAGCCTGTTGATTCCCGCCTTTGCGGTGGGGCGGGCCCAAACCATGCTTTTTCTGGTTCAGTCCCTGCGCCATTCCGGCCGTATACCCTATCTGCCCGTCTACCTCGACAGCCCAATGGCGATCGACGCCACCGAGCTGATGTTGCGTAATCGCGGTTTGCACAAACTCGATCGCCAGCAGTGTCGGGATCTGAGTCGTGACGTTCATTTTCTGCGCACCGTGGAGCAGTCCATGGCACTGAACCAGGTGAACATCCCCTGTGTGATTATTTCCGCCAGTGGTATGGCCACCGGCGGGCGGGTGCTACACCACCTCAAGCGTATGCTGGGGGATTACCGCAATACCATTATCTTCGCCGGCTTCCAGGCTGGCGGTACCCGTGGCGCTCACCTGGTGAGCGGCGCGTCGAGCGTCAAAATTCACGGCCACTACTACGAGGTGAATGCGCGCATTGAAAATCTGGACTTTCTTTCCGCCCACGCCGATCGCGGCGAAATACTGCATTGGCTGCATAAGATCCCGGCCGCACCCAAGCACTGTTTTATCACCCATGGAGAGCCGGACGCAGCCGACCAGCTTCGTCTTGCCTTGCAGGAACAGCTGGGCTGGCAGGCGTCGACTCCCCAGATTGGGGATTTCGTGCAACTGGATTGAAAGTTGTAGCGGTAAATTGCCCTCCGTGTGGTCAAGGCCGTGCACAGAGATGGAAAGCAACTGGATGCCCTCCTGAAAATGCACGTGCTGAGTGCATAAAGGCATAAAACGCACCTTGATTGCCCCCAAAACAAGCCCCTCGATAAGGCATGTCCGTTCGATACCCCGCTATAAGCGCCATATTTGCCCATCAAAAATCCGATTGAAAAGTTGGCACGCACTATGCAGGGGCACCTCTATCGAATTTTCAGATTTTACCTTTTAACAACGATTTGAGGTTGCTACGCCATGAGTGAGACCGAAAAATTCAATCTCTTTTCCTTTACGGGAAAGATGAAAATACTCCATCTGAGTTGGATCGCTTTCTTTATCACCTTTGTGGTCTGGTTTAACGCCGCGCCCATGTTGCAGGCGATCAAGACCACCTTTGGTTTAACCTCCGCGGAAATCAAGACTCTGCTGCTATTGAATGTGTCCCTCGCCATTCCGGCCCGGATACTGATAGGGATGCTGACTGACCGTTTCGGCCCCCGTATCGTCTATTCGGGACTGCTGGCGATCTGCTCTGTGCCCTGTTTTATCTTCGCTCTGGCTGACAGCTTTACCCAGCTGGCTTTAGCGCGCTTTCTGCTGGGTGCTATCGGTGCAGGCTTTGTCATTGGTATTCGCATGGTCAGTGAGTGGTTCCCCGCCAATGAGCTGGGTACTGCTGAAGGTATCTACGGCGGCTGGGGGAATTTTGGTTCCGCGGCGGCTGCCTTTACCCTGCCAACTCTGGCACTGATGTTTGGCGGTGATGACGGCTGGCGTTGGGCGATTGGCGTTACAGGTTTGATGAGTCTGTTGTTCTCCTTTGTCTATTACAGCAATGTCCGTGATACCCCCAAGGGATCGACCTATTTCAAGCCGAAAAACCTCGGTGCCATGGAAGTGACCAGCAAGGGCGATTTCTTCCTGTTGCTGTTGATGAAAGTGCCCATGTACGGTGCGTTGGCGCTCCTGACCTGGAAACTGTCTCCCGCCGGAGTGGGGCTGTTGTCCGATATGGCCGCCAATATCATCTTTGTTGGACTGGTAGCGCTGTGCCTGTACGATTTCTCAGTCGTGTGGAAGGTCAATAAGAACATTTTCGAAGCGCCGGTGCCCGAACTGCACCGCTATAAGTTCAAGCAGGTCGCTGTGCTGAACATCCTGTACTTCGCCACTTTCGGTTCCGAGTTGGCCGTGGTGTCCATGTTGCCGCTGTTCTTTGCCGAGACTTTTGAGCTGTCGCCGGTAATGGCGGGGATGGTGGCTTCTGCCTACGCCTTTATGAACCTGATGTCCCGTCCGGGCGGTGGTTGGATCAGTGACCGCTGTGGTCGCAAGCTGACCCTGTTGATTTTGACTGCGGGCCTGGCCCTGGGTTACTTTGCCATGAGCATGGTGGATTCCAGCTGGGCACTGGTGATCGCAGTGATAGCCGCCATGGCGTGTTCTTTCTTCGTGCAGGCTGGCGAAGGTGCCGTATTCGCAGTGGTGCCGCTGATCAAGCGCCGACTGACTGGCCAGATCGCGGGTATGACCGGTGCCTATGGTAACGTGGGTGCGGTGGTATACCTGACTGTGCTGACCTTTGTCGATTACTCGACCTTCTTTTTGGTGATCGCCTGTACCGCTGTGGTGGGCTTTGTCACTCTGCTGTTTATGGAAGAGCCGGAAGGGCATATTGCCGAAGTGCGCGAAGACGGTACTGTTGAACTGATCACCGTAAGCTAGGCATTCGTGTTCCCATTGCGCTGGTTATCAGGCCCGTCATGTTGTCGGGCCTGAGCATTTACGGAAGTCTTTAAGTTGCATTTGCCCTGAGAGTGAGAATAATGACGGCATCAGAACAGATAGATTCTATGGATGCTATGCCGTTAGCCCCGGATACCCGGAACTGGCTGAGCGTTGCTTTCGGGGGCTACTCCACCAAAGGCGTCAAGCCGGAAAATCAGGACGCTTTTGCTGCCCATCAACCCGATAACAGTGCCCGCCATCTGAAGGGATGTGTGGCCTGTATGGCTGACGGTGTCAGCTGCAGCGACAACGCTCAGCAGGCGAGTCAAACCGCAGTAACCACCTTTATCGACGATTATTTTTCGACCCCCGATACCTGGCCGGTAAAAACCGCGGCGGCGCGGGTGTTGTCGTCGCTCAACGCCTGGCTGTACCACCACGGCCAACAAAGCAGTGCCCGTCATAACGGTCTGGTGACAACGTTCAGTGCAGTGGTATTCAAATCCACAACTGCTCATGTGTTTCACGTTGGGGACAGTCGCATCTACCGTTTTCGCGGGGGGGAGCTGGAGCAGCTAACCCGCGATCACAGTCACCAGCAGGGGCGCGAAAAGGTGTTTCTAACCCGTGCGCTGGGAATGGACAGCCATTTGGAAGTGGATTATTTCCAGGAGGATATGGAGCAGGGCGATCTGCTGATGTTGAGCACCGACGGGGTGCACGATACCCTCAGCAGCGCGGAACTCAAGGTCCTGTTGGAACAGGCACCGGCATCGGAGGCGGGAACAGAGCCGCCGTCCGACAACGGCCTGGAAGCTTTGGCAAGGCAGATTGTTGCGGCAGCCGAGGAAAAAGGCAGTGACGACAATCTCAGTTGTCTGCTGGTGCGGGTGGATAATCTGCCCCTCGAGGATATCAACGAAGCTCACCGCAAGCTGACACAGCTGGCGATCCCGCCGGTGATGGAACCGGGCATGAAGTTGGATGGTTACGAAGTGCTGCGGATTATTCACAGCGGCACTCGCAGTCATCTCTACCTGGTCAAACACCCGGGTCGGGATCAGAAGTTTGTGCTCAAGACCCCCTCGGAAAACTTTGCCGACGATCCCCAGTACCTGGAAGGATTTATCCGTGAGCAGTGGGTGGGGCGTCGCGTCAATCACCCAGGGGTGATGAAGATATACCCCCGAGAGAGTGACAGTCCCTTTCTCTATCACCTGTGCGAATATATCGAAGGCCAGACGCTGCGCCAGTGGATGTATGACAATCCCAACCCCAAGCTGGAAACGGTACGCGAGAAAGCACAACAGATGATGGTTTGTGTGCGTGCCCTGCAACGGTTGAGTATGGTACACCGTGATTTGAAGCCGGAAAATTTCCTGATCGATAAAAACGATCATCTCAAGCTGATCGACTTTGGCACGGTGCAGGTCAGTGGCCTGGAAGAGATTCACTCTCCGCTGGGCGAACACTGTCCGGTAGGCTCTGTGGACTATATTGCGCCGGAATACTTGATGGGAGAGAAGGGCGGGCACCGCTCTGATATTTTCTCCCTTGGCGTAATCCTGTATGAGATGCTGACCGGAAGCCTGCCGTTTAAAGCACCGGTGACGCCGCAGAAAATTCCCCGGCATTACGATTTTTGGCAATACCAGAGTGCACGGGAACAGCGCCGCGATCTGCCGGACTGGGTGGACCTTGCCTTGAAAAAAGCCACCAGTCCCACGCCGTCTCATCGATACGCCGCGATGTCTGAATTTATGCAGGATCTGAAGGTGCCAAACCAGGGCATGGTGGCGCGGTTGGAGGCGGCGCCTTTACTGGAGCGCAACCCGGTGCGATTTTGGCAACTGATTTCCCTGGTATTGCTGGGGGTGGTAATTGTTCAGCTGGTGTTATTGACCCGTGCCGGTGGCTGAGTGACCTAACTGCTGAGTGCCGCCAGCCGCTGCTGTTCAATGGCGGTTTCCAGGCACTCTATTGCTTTGTGGAACAGCCGTAATTCCGCTTCGATGGCCCGTGTGGCGTGGTAAAAGACCTCGTCGGAATCCACCTTCAACACCTCTCGCTCCAGTATGGCGTCCCTGACCAGATTTAAAAATTCCTGGGTCAATTGCAAGTTGTCTACCAGAGGTGGCTCGCAGTCCAGTTCATGCTGGAATTCACTCGGTAGCTGGCTCAGGGCCTGCTGGTGGCGGTTGCTGGTGTCCTCACAAACCTGATGCAGGTGCGACAGCCGCCGACGCAACGCGCGTGAGCTTTCATCCTCCGGGAGTCCCCGCGAAGTAACATAGGTGCTCAGTCCCCGTAGTCGTCCCAGGGATTCGATATAGTTAATCAGGTGTTTAAAGGCGAATTCGCTGAGCTGGGAGCCGCGCATGCTGTCACTCATCAATTCGGATCCCTTGGCGGTATCCCAGATCAGCAGTGCGAGCTGTTCGATCAGGTAGTTGTGCAGCTCGAAGTTGTCCAGCGGGTCGTCCTTGTGCCAGTGGCCTTTGATGGTAAACCATTCGGTAAGGATAGCGCGCCATCGTTGGCGATCGAAACCCTCACCGCTATCTTGCAGTTGTGCCGCTTTCTCGTGAATACTGCGTTGCAGGCCGTAGGTCCGTTGGCGAAAGTGGGTTGTGCCACCCAATACCGCCAGGCTGGAGGCCCTGTGCTGCTGTATCAGGCTCAGCAGCTCAATCAGTTGGCGGATCAAGCGCAGGCCTTCCCGGCGTTGCCGATAGCGCTCGTAATAGGCTTCGCTGATTTCACTGTCGTTGGCGGATCGGCCGGCATCGTCATGATAGGTTTCGAGAAACGGTTTATTATCCATAGGTCTGCTAAATGCTGCTGGCTGGTCGAGACAGTCACTGTTTTCTTTTAAAGTTGATAAGAGTTAAGGCAAAAAGCGTTCCAGCCTTTAAGGCCGCTATTGCGCGAAAATGCGCACTATTTTGCCCTAGAATAGTGCGGCGTCCCGGTGGAAGGGATTAATGCTGGTGCAGGTGGGTGGCCGAATGATCCGGAGGATAACCCCTTGAGTCTGCAAGCTAGTGATAGTCGCTATTGTCCCCTGTGCCAGCAGGTAAACCTTTGTGAATGTGCTGTTGGCCGCTCGGGTGAAAATTGCTGGTGTCACGGCGTGGAATTCCCCCGGGAACTGCTGAAGAAGGTGCCTCTGGCGCGACGGGGGCAGGCTTGTATCTGCGAAACCTGTGCACGGCGCTATTGTGCACGGCGCTTTTGTGCACGGTGCTATAAGGACGCCTTCTAGGAGGTTGTTCCCTAGGTAACCGCTTCCAAACTAGTCCTTCCCTTGGGATGCCGGTGTTGGGCTTGGTATCGGGTTAAGGCGGGCGTTCGACGCTATACTGATAATACGTGTTCCACTTGGGCACGAGATCGCCGTGCAAGCGAGGTATTTTCATGCGATTTCTGCTGGCTGTCCTCCTGTTGCTGTTGCCCATGACGGACCCGATGGCAGCGGACAGTGCAAAATCCGATACTGAAACCGATACCACCGGTTGGCTGTTGCCGGAAAAGGGTGCCGAGGAACAGAAAATGGGGGCCAAGGTGGAATCGGTAACCGAGTCCGACCAGCCAGGTGTCTATCGTATTGAAGTGTCGGTGCCCAAACTGCACAAGGAGATCGAGGAAGTCATAGCTGTGGGGCACCGTGAGAAAGTGGAAAAAATCAAACCAATCATTCAGATACGTCGGTTTGAGTTGATCAACAATCCGGACACCGGACGCAGTGGCGTGGTGATCTACGTGGGCAAAACCGAGACCTTTGCCCTCAAGTTCAACTACTACGAGGGGGGCAAGTTTCCCGATTATCCTTAACCGGGAGGCGCTTGAGGCTAGTTGCGGTTGACTGCCGAATCTGAATCCCCTTGCGGATGGATGCCGTACCATTCAAACAGCGCCTCCGATGGAGGTAGCGACTCATTATTGGTTTCAGATGAATGATTCAGGTG
Source organism: Cellvibrionaceae bacterium (assembly GCA_050290225.1). Classification (GTDB taxonomy): domain Bacteria; phylum Pseudomonadota; class Gammaproteobacteria; order Pseudomonadales; family Cellvibrionaceae; genus JBNKHG01. The sequence continues at coordinate 67,592 of JBNKHG010000002.1, read as the reverse complement.
TTCGGAGGTGGCGTTCAACTCCTCATCGCCCATTTGCGCTACAGACAGGTCCCGGTCCGGCAGCGCGTCGTCGTTGTTCGCCTTAGTGTTACCGTTGGCAGCTTCAAAGGGCGTTTCTGGCGTTTCACCGTTCATCATCGCTACTTGTCCTTCTTAGTCCTTGATCAGGAAGTGATTCGATAACGATCAGAATCGGGTAATTTGATGACATCCTCGTTGCGAAAAAGTGATTGTTTAACGAATTATCAAGCAGTTAGTCGATAAAGTTGAGGTGTTGGTATTGTAGTCAACACTAGTCAATTGATTTATATCAATTTATTGGGCTGAGTAAATAGTTACTTTCTCGGCAGGGTAAGTTCTGCCAGGAGGCCTTCGGGGGTGTTTTGCAGTCGCAAGTCGCCGCCGTGGTTGGTGATAATCTGTCGGCTGATAGAAAGGCCCAATCCGATGCCGCCGGTTTCACGACTGCGTGAGGCTTCAAGCCGGTAGAAGGGCTCGAAGACCTTCTCCATTTCGGCGTCTGGAATGCCCGGTCCCTGATCCTGTATCCGAATCAGCAATGTCTCCGAACTCTCTTCCAGGCCTACCGTCGCGGACTGGCCGTAGTTGATAGCGTTCTCTATCAGGTTCCGAAGTGCCCGTTTAAGGCTGACCGGGCGACAGGCAAACGCGATGGATTCCCGCCGCTGGTCTTCGAACACGTCGCCTTTGAGGGTGATGCTTGCCCCCAGGTCTACCAGGTCTTCGCAAAGGCTGGACACCAGGGCCACCAAGTCCACGCAGCGGGTTTCCTCGTTATCGCCACTTTCCCGGATAAAGGCCAGCGTGGCCTCGGACATCTGTTGCATTTCGTCGAGACTGGCCAGCAGTTTGTCCCGTTCCTCGCCCCCAGTCATCATCTCCAGTCGCAATCGCATGATGGTGATTGGGGTACGCAGGTCGTGGGACAGGGCGGCCAGCATCCGGGTGCGCTCCGAAACAAAACGGTCCAGGCGCTCATTCATGTGGTTGAAAGCGGTAATGGTGGCCTGAATATCCTCAGGACCCTGGACCTCCAGAGGATCGACCTTCTGGCCGCGGCCCAGGGCGTCGGCAGCGAGGGTCAACTGATTCAGGGGGCGGGTGATTTTTCGCAGGCGCCAGATGACCACCATAAGGACCAGCACGCCTGAGACCAACAGGAAAATCAGTGTTTGCCTGGCAGCCAGCGGTGCTGTTATCGGTGCCAGTGCTCTGGTTTGCAGCCAACTCCCGTCCTGCAATTGGATGGCAACTGCCAGTTCCTCCAGTCGCAGATGTCGCGGTCGGTGATTGGGGACCCCCGGTTCCCCCCAATGGCGTATGTGATTATCCGGTGGGGGCGGTGGCTTGCCGATGGTGACATCCACTCGCACCCGGTCGCGGTAGTTGTCGCCCAGCCAGCGCACCAGCTGTCCGGCCAGGCGTTTTTCCACTGCCTGGTCGGCTAAATCAATAGTGGATTCGGCCAACCGTTGAATGCGAATGCCAGGGCGTTTCCAGGCATTGAGCACGGCAGGGTGCAGGTCCCGGGGGGTTGATTCCAGCAGCACTACCATGGAGGACAACTGGCGCAGCCAAAAGCGCTGGCTATAACCTTCCACTGCTTTTCGATGGGCGTTGGAGAGAATCCACAAGCTAATACCCTGTGCCAACAGCAGGGCCAACAATAGCAGGACAATCATCTGTCCCAGCAATTTCTGCGGCCAGGGGAAAAAGCGGCTGAGCCGGTGACGGAGGGTGCTGGTGCCGCTCACGATTGCGGGGCTTCCGTAAACATATAACCGCCACCCCAAATGGTTTTGATCAGGGTGGGCTTTTGGGCATCGATTTCAATCTTGCGCCGCAGGCGACTGATTTGATTGTCGATACTGCGATCGAAGGGCTGGGCTTCGCGTCCCTTGGTCAGGGTCAGCAGCTGATCGCGGCTTAACACTTGTTGAGGGTGCGCCAGAAATGCCTGTAGCAGAGCGAATTCTGAACTGCTCAGGGGAATCAACAGTCCATCGTGGCGGGTGAGCTGGCGTTGGTGCAGATCCAGTTCCCAGTCCTTGAAACGCAGCACATTGTTGGCGGATTCCGATGCTGACGAGCTGCTGTCATCCTTGGCGGGACGACGCAACACGGCCTTGATGCGCGCCAATAGCACCCGGGGGGTGAAGGGTTTAGTGACATAATCATCCGCACCCAGCTCCAGCCCAAGTACGCAGTCGGCATCTTCGCTCATGGCGGTGAGCATGATAACCGGCGGCCCCTGGGTATCGCGCAGTTGCCTGAGCAGGCTCAAGCCGTCTTCCCCCGGCATCATCACGTCCAGTACCACCAGGTCAATATTCGATTGTTGCAGGTGTCTGCGCATCTGTTCGCCGCCATCGGCGAGGCGCACGGTATAACCGTGTTGCTCCAGGTAACTGCCGAGCAGGTCTCGGATGTCTTGGTGGTCGTCAACCACCAGGATGTGCGCCGGGGGCATGGCGAGCGGAGTCTCCAAATTAGGTGGGTCTATTATACTTATTCGTTGCGGCGCTGATACAAATTCGCCCCAGCGCGATTGTATCAATTTGTATCAGCACCATTACCTGTTGCGACAATCTGACAGGACTCGGGGATATTTTTCGGCGATTCGTATGATTCAATGTCTACACTAAAACCCGGTATGTTTAATACTCGAAGGATTTCTGACTATGAAAAAGAAACTGATTATCGCCTCTGGGCTCGTCGTCGCCCTGTCAGCCGCCACCGTCTTCGGCGAGAGAGGTGGAGATGGTTGTGAACACGGATATGGCAAGGGAGGGCACGGTTTCGGCATGATGGGCCACCATAATCGTGCACAGATGATGGAGCGGGAGTTCAACGCTGACCAGATTCGAACCCTGGTGGAAGCGCGTCTGATCATGAAGGGCAACGATAACCTTAAGGTTGGCAAGATCTCATCTTCCCGCACGGGGTTCACCGTTGCCATCGTGACCGTGGACGACTCTCTGGTGGAGGAGCTGAAGCTCGCCAAGAATAGCATGCCGCTGGAGATGTACGAGCGTATCCAGGAGCGGATGGAGAAGCGTAAAGAGCGTGAGGAGAAGAATTGATTATCGAGGCGTAGATTGTGAAATGTTTATCCAACTTGTTGGTGCTGGGACTGGTGGCAGGCATCAGTGCCTGCGCAGGTCCGGGCGACAGGCGTCACCGCCCTACCAGCGTACCTTGCCTATACGTTCGGTCATTTTCGTCAGGTGCACAATGCATGGTCGCTATTCCAGGCAGATGCGCTCTAGGTGAACTACCTGTTAGTTAAAATCGAAGTGCTGAGCCAAGGGGGGCAGGGGTGTTGTAAGCAGTGGACAGGACGTCCACGGTAGCGCGTGAGGGCAGGTGATGCGGCATTCCGACAGCCCTCCCGCGCGGCGTCAACATCCCTGGCCCCCCTTGGCGGTCTCGTCGCAACCACCAAACTCACCAAAAGAAAACGGTCCGCTCCTGGCGTCCCTGGACAGTCTCGTCGCAAACACCAAACCAACAAAAAGAAAGCGGTCCACTCCTGGTGCCTGGTTACTTGACTGGCGCAATGAAAACCCGATCCTAAAATGTATTAGATCACGACTGATTTAATACATCTGAGTTTATCGCTTTACCGGATTGCCAACTGTGCTAAAGTGCAGCCTCCTCTCATTCGACGCTGCACTTTGAATTACAGGAGTAAATGTGCGCTACGCCTGGCAAACCCCCAAAAACCTTTTGCTCTTGATGTCGCTGGCTTTGCCGCTGGCATTTTCCACATGGCATGCCCTGCTTAATAATTTTGTGGTGGAGAAAGCCTCGTTTACCGGAGCGGATATCGGATTGCTGCAGAGCGTTCGCGAAGTGCCCGGGTTCCTGGCATTCAGTGCCGTGTTTGTACTGTTGTTATTGCGCGAACAAACCTTTGCCATGCTTTCGTTATTGTTGCTGGGCGCCGGTGTGGTCGCGACCGGTTTTTTCCCCACAGAGGCGGGTTTGCTGGTCACCACATTGCTGATGTCTGTGGGATTTCATTATTTTGAAACATTGAAACAGTCACTCTCCCTGCAGTGGCTGACGCCAACAGAAGCGCCGGCGGTGATGGGGCGCTTGATCGCGGCAGGATCCTTGGCATCCCTGGCGGTATATGGCTTGCTGTGGTTGACGCAAACCGTCTGGCAGCTCGATTACCAATGGATCTACCTCACGGGTGGTGGTCTTTGTATGGCGCTGGTGCTGGTAATGTGGTTGGGTTTTCCGCAATTCTCCAACCCCACCGTTCAACACAAGCACCTGGTGTTACGCAAACGTTATTGGCTCTATTACGCGCTGGTCTTTATGAGCGGTGCTCGCCGCCAGATTTTTATGGTATTCGCCAGTTTTATGATGGTGGAGAAATTCGGTTTTGATGTTGCCACAATTGCCGGTCTGTATCTGCTCAACCACACGATAAATTCCCTGATCGCCGGGCGCATCGGCGCCTGGATTGGGCGTGTGGGGGAACGCCGTGCACTGGCTTTTGAATACACCGGCCTGATTCTGGTATTCGTGTGCTATGCCTATGTGGAGGACGGCACCCTGGCGGCCATACTCTATGTGGTGGATCACCTGTTTTTCTCCCTAGCCATTGCCCTTAAAACCTATTTTCAGAAAATTGCCGATCCCCGGGATATCGCATCTACGGCGGGAGTAAGCTTTACCATTAACCATATTGCCGCTGTGGTGATTCCCGTGCTGTTTGGTCTGCTGTGGTTGAGTTCGCCGGAGGCTGTGTTTTTCTCCGGAGCCGCGTTGGCGATGTCGTCGCTGATACTGTCTCGAAAGATTCCCAATCAGCCAACCAAGGGCAATGAAGTCAGGGGATTTGAGGTGGTGTTGCGTTAAGTGCCGTGCGAAGGGCTCGCACAGGGAAGGATAGTCGCTATCCTGTTTGTCATCCACTCTAATAGCGGCAGCATCAATGAAGACGCCCCCACTATCGGCACAGTTTCCAATAATAATCGGTTTTCATTTCAGAAGCCTTTTCAACAGGCAGGGCAGAGTCTGCCGTTGAACCGTTATTGCCGGATCACCAATTAAGTGCACGACCACCCCTTTCTGAGGAAATACGTGCACTTTTAGTGTGTTGCGGTGGGCGGACAGCCTGTTGTGCCCAGAATTGGCGCTCACTGGCGCACCTAAAGGAGGTGGGCATTCTTGGTATAATATTTGCCTTCCTATTTTCCGTGTTTTTACCTGAGCAATATTGCCAATAGGGATGATCCCATGATATTCGCGCCCGTGTCGCTGGTACTCAAATCGTTTGGTCTAACGAGATCTCTCTACCTCTTTTTATTATTGAACATATTGATCCTGTTGCTTGGCGCATTCGTTCATATCGGTGTCGCTCTTTGGTCACTGCTGCTGTTTAACCTCTATCTGGTGGTTGCCGTCATGATAACGACTGCAGCGGATATAGAGCTGCTCAACCGATACCTCTATAAGGACAGGAGCATTGATCATACCGAAATCGACCAGCGCTTTCGGGGTTTGTTGCGCGATTCGGGGCCGGCATTGTTGGCCATGGCGCGCCAGGAACTGCGAAGCCAGCAGGGGACGCGGGACGTCAACGCTGAAATCGGCTATTCAGCGCGGGAGTTGTTTGACACTTCCGAACAATTGTCGGCCAATATCGAGCAGCAGTCCAAATCCACGGTCTCTATTGCCGCAGCGGTAACTGAGATAAGCCACAGTGTCGATGAAATTGCCCGTCGCATCCAGGAAGCCTACCAGTCCGCCCATGCCGTGGATCAACTGGGTGGGGAAGGTCGTGCAATTATCGAGAGCGCTCGCTCCATGACCGAGGAAGTGGCGAAGTTTGGCGAGGTGACCTATGGGCTTTTGGAGAGCCTGGACCAGCGGACTACCCACGTGGCCAATATCTCTTCGGTGATTCGGGAAATGGCGGAGCAGACCAATCTACTGGCGCTCAATGCCGCCATTGAAGCGGCGCGTGCCGGTGAGCACGGACGTGGGTTTGCCGTGGTGGCCGAAGAGGTACGTGCGCTGGCCAACCGCAGTCAGGAATCGGCCAAAGAGATCAGCAGTAATATCGATGAGGTGCAGCAACAGATGTGCAGGGTGCGAGAGAGTATGGATAATGTGGTCAGCTGCACTGAGAGTTCGGTGGAAAAGGCCAAGGAGGCAGAGCAGGTGCTGGACACCATTGTCGTCAACGCCAATGGCGTCTCCGATATGCTCTTTGCCATCTCTACTGCTACGGAGCAACAGAGTGACGCGGTGCGTGAGATCTCCAGTAATATTGAGGCGGTTGCCAATACCGCCGAAGAAAACAGTCGTATTTCCTCCCAGTCGGCTTCCATTGCCGACCACCTCTGTCACTTGTGTGAGCCAGTGAGGGCTTAGAGATGATGACCTATACCCACATGATGCCCTTTTTAATCATCCTCAATCTGTTCCTGGCAATGCTTATTCTATGGGCTTTACGGTATCGCCGGTTGCAGCGTTGCAAGCGCCAGGCGCTGGGTCTTTCCTGGTTGCAGCGACTGCGCGTGTTTCTTTCCGCGATTCAACAGCATCGAGGCCTTACTACCGGCTACCTCAATGGCAGTGTGGAGCTGGAGGGAAAGATTCGCGAGGTTCAGCATCAGGTAAGCCGCAACATTGCTGAGATCTCCTCTCTAGACCCCTGGATGGAAGCCCAAAGCGGTTGGCAGGGAATCACTCAGCACTGGGCGCGCCTATCGGGACGTTACGATCAGCATGACGTGGATAATAATCTGATACAACACAATAAGTTGATTCAGAACATTCTTTACCTTATCGACGATATGGCCCAGGAGCACGACCTGCTATTACTGAAAAGTCACCACGACCGCCCCCTGCATTTTGCCTGGCGAGAGCTGCTGACCGCGGCCGAGTGTATAGGCCAGGCGCGTGCGATGGGCACCGGTGTGGTGGCGGCAGCACACTGCGATACCGTTTCGCGTATCCGTCTCAATTACCTATGTCAGAAAATCGAGCACACAACGCGTGCCGCCTGGAGTGAAATGCCCCCTAACGCGGAGCAAAAAGAGAAGCGCGACCGCCTGCTCGAATGTATTAATCAAGAGATCATTATTGCCGAGCCGAGTATCGGAGTTTCGGAGTTTTTTGAAATAGCATCAGCGGCGTTGGATAGTCTGCACGAACAATACGATGCGATTGTCGAACAATTAAGATAGTACTCAATGCATAACGTAGCGCGGGCTTGCGGGATTCGCGGTCCCTTCGTTGCTTTGGATGGTTATTGTGGATAGCATTACCGCGGTGGCGCCCAGCTTTCGCCAACCCATGACTGGGATCCGCCTGGACGACTACTTTCCCTTTTTTCAACCCATCGTTGATATCACTACCGGTTCCATCAGCGGCTATGAAGCTTTAGCGCGCACCAAAAACATGCGCGGCGAGGTGGTTTCCGCTGGTGGGGTTTTCAACAGCCGTACTCACCCGATCGATGAAGTGATAAAGCTGGATCGTTATCTGCGTCGCAAGTCCCTTGCACTTTTTGCCCATCAGCGCGAAGCGGGTTTTATTAGCCTCAATATATCTCCTCATTGGATCGATCGTCTCCGCGGAGAGGACCCCCTACCGACACTGGAAATGATTGATGAGCTGGGGATGGATCCGGAGCGAGTGGTTATCGAGATTACCGAGAATCATGGTGACCCCGATAATCTAAAGCGTTTTGTCAGCCGCTGCCACCGCCATGGCGTGAAAGTGGCCATCGATGACTTCGGCGCGGGTGCTTCGCAGTTGGATCGCATTGCCGAATTGGGGCCGGACCTGATCAAGTTGGATATGGCCCTGTTTAAAACCGCTGTTAGGGGAGGGTTGGCCGCCGACGTGGTCTTGTCAATCACGGCCATCGCCAAGCGCGCAGGCAGCCGTATTGTTTGCGAAGGAGTTGAGAACGAGCGGGAATTCCATTTTGCGGTCGAGTGTGGAGCTGATCTGGTGCAGGGCTGGCTCTACGCGCCAGCATTACCCCATCTGCTCGACAGCAGTGCCAGCGTGTCCCAAACCTATGAACTCAAGCAGTCCTACCTACAGCGCAAAAAAGTGCGTCTGTATGAGTCGGCCTCCCACAGTCAACAGGTGTCAACATTCTTACGTCACCTCTCGGACCTTTTTCGGTTGTCGCCGCACCTGACCATTCCCGCGCTGTCGACTTACCAGTGTAAACGGTTGCGGGATTTAGGGGTTATACGGTTCTATCTGTGCGACCAACATGCCAACCAGCTCTCACCTAATTATGAGGTGATGCTTGGTCAAATTAAGGTGGTGGATGCCTTTGCCAGCCACAATTGGGCACACCGACCCTATTTCCCGCTGTTGCTGGGTGTTAGCGAGTTGTCGCCTGACCAAATTGTGGTCTCCGATGCGTATCGGGATCGCTGTGGTCAGGTTTTGTGTAAGACCTATGTTCTGTTTTTATCATCCCGGCAGGTGCTGCTGGTGGATGTCGAGGTTGAAGACGACATTTTATTTTGATGCTAATGAGAATAGACGCGGCAGTTCAAAGGGACGAAATCTTGTCGGCATCACTGGGCAGCAGGGAAAGTGTGCTAAATGCCTGTTAGCTGTTGCCTGAAAGGAAAAGGTCCACCGAAATATTCGGCATGGCAGCGCCGGATAGAAAGCACTGCTTTCGCATTTTGTTGACGAAAGAATCGGATCCGGCGATAAAAACGCGATAGCCTGACAGATTGGGAATCAGTTGTTTCGCGCAGAGGTAGATATCTCCCTGGCCCGCGCTGTCGGGCTCATCCTGGGAAATCAGATGAACATCCAGATTGCCATGTTGTTCCGCCAGCGCGTTCAGCGTATTAACCAGGTAAAAGTCACCTTTTTTCCGGGCGCCCACAAGCAGGGTGATAGGGCCTGTGTGTCCCTTGATAAGGGCATCGCGGAGAACACCATAAACAGGTGCAAGCCCTGTGCCGATGGCGGCTAGTAGCAGCGGCTGTTGGCTGTCGGCGGTGTAGATACAGTGGCCCAGAGGCCCCTGTAGTTGTAGTTGATCACCCACGGCGAGTTGTTCGGTTGCCCAACGGCTAAAACGGCCACCTGGCAACTGCCGGATATGAAACTCCAGAAAGTCGTCTTCCAGGGGGTGACTGGCGAGAGAGTAGCAGCGGGCGAGCGACTGATCCCGCCAAAGAGTGACATACTGCCCGGCTTTATAATCGAGCGCGGCCACCAGCCGCAGTCGCAACACATCACCATTGAGTTGTGTTTTCTCAATAACGGTGGCGTTGAGGCTGCGGGAATCGTAGACCGCACTCACGCCAATGGCGTCACTCGGATGACACTGACAGCTGAGAAAGTGGTTCAAGGCCTGTTGCGCGTCGCTGAGCCCGCGCCTGGCCTGGGCCGGAATCTCTCCTTTGTCGAGACTCATAACACAGGCCTGGCAAACGCCTGAGCGACAGCCGTTGGGAATGTCGTGGCCATGCCGCAACAGCACTTCGAGGACTGACTCCCCCTCTGTCAATGGCAGTTGCTCGCCCTTAAACTCGATACAGCTCATGTCCACTCCGCGGCTTACACGTTGAGAACGTCATCCTTTACGCTCAAGGCAATGGCCACAACCTCGTCAATATATTCCTGGGGTACCTCAAGTTCCTGCAAGGAGGCAATCAGATTTTCAGCCACGGCGTTAAAGTGCTCTTCGGTCAAATTCATATGCTTGTGGGCTTCACGCATATCCTTGCCGGTGTAGCTGTTGGGGCCGCCAAAGGCCATTTTCAAAAAGGCTTTTTGCTTGGCGTGCTGCGCATCCATATCGATGGTATCGAAAAAATGACTGATGCGGTCATCGCTCAATACCTTCCGGTAGAAAATGTCGACGGCAGCGTCGACGGCGGCATCACCGCCCAGTTTTTCATAAACAGACATAGTGTTTTCTCCTAATGGCTAATGGTACCGATAGTGTTACTCGGTTGCTTTGGCGACCATATAATTGACGGCCGCGGTAATATCTTTCTCAGTCAATTGAGTGTTGCCTCCCTTGGCTGGCATTAGCCCGAATCCTTCGCTGGCATGCTGTACCAGTGTCGAGATGTCTTCGGCTCGCGCCAGGCGAGGCCCCCACATTTTCGTGTTGCCGAGTATGGGGGCGCCGTTGATTCCCTGCGCATGGCAAACCTTGCAGTTTTTGGTGTATACCTGTTCGCCGGGGCCGACAATGGCCCCTTTGTTTTCCTCCGGGCTGCAGCCCCCGAGCGAGGCTAGCGTCAGCAGGGCTGCCAGACAGGCGATGACTTTAGAGTGGTACACGAATTACCACACCCCCCATCACTTCGCCGAGTTTAAAGTCGGATTTGGGCGAATCCTTGTGCTTGTTGTGACAGGAGGTGCAGGCGTCGGAGACAGCGACATCGGGGTACACGGCGGTAAAATAGGTGGTGTCACCCAGGGTCTCCTCGCCGTAATAGTTTTCCCCCGGATTGGCGGCGATAAACTCGAGTCCGGTTTTTTCAACCGCTGTTTTGGGAGCATTCTGTTTATTGATCGGCCACATGGACTGCAGGGAATAGCTGAAGTCATCGGTCATGTCCGCCACGGCTTCGGCGCCGGCACGGAACATCTGCGCGGGCAACAGGGTGCCGTTTTCATAGTCTTTCCAGTGCTCGTCGGGTTTGACAACGCCGGCCCCTGCCGGCCCCAAGCGCTTGACCACCAGTTTGGTGTAATTGGTACGATCGGCCTTCATCACTGCAAACAGTGAGTCGGTATATTTTTTGGGTTCTATCCCTTTTACAGCAGGTTCGCCACAGCCGGTCAATACCGCCGCAGAAACCGCAAGGGCCGAAGTTATCATGAGTTTTTTCATAGTTTCATCCTTAGGGTCACGGTTAAAATTGCGGGAATGCCTAATTGTTTTTGTCTTGATCTCTTTGTAACGCCCAGTCAATGGACGGAACATGTTTTGCGGGTCTGTCGCTGAAGTTGTTGTCAATCAGAGCGGGATCGGCCAAAGCGTCAATGGAAAACGCCAAACTGTGGCATTGCATGCACACGGGACGAATCATTTTCTCATTGGGTCGCAAAACAAGGTTCTGGTTGTGTTGCACCATGATTGTCTCTTCGCGATTTGCGTCCGCTACTGAAGTACTTGTTTCTTCTGTAGCGCTGCCTTTTCTCTTTACGCTCTTCTTCTCTTCCTTCCGTCCCCTTCGCTCCGTTCGTTTTGTTACAACTTCTGTGCCATCTTTGCCGATTTCAAAGCGGGGCATATGGCAACTGGCACAGGTAACGGCTTTCTCTCGGGGTATTTCGCCCCGGGCCGCGCTCAGTGCCAGATGTCCGTGAGGTGAGCTGTAAAATGCCTGTGAATGTTTGTCGTTGTGGCAGGTCAGACAAGCGTCAGTCGCAGCGTACTGTGTGTCAAATGAGTGCGCGCCGTGGCAGGTGGTGCACCCATGTTGAACATTTTGGGCCAGGGGTTTAAACGGCAATTCGGAGTCAGCCGGAGACACCGCGCTTAAACCCTGTGCTATGCGCATCCCGTGTTTACCCGCGAGAAATCCTTCGGTCTCGCGTGTGTGACAGGACTCACATTCGGTGACCCCGGGCTTTTCAATCCATTCGGCTTTAACGTTGCTGTGACAACCACCACAGCTAACGCCGGCGGCAGCGTGGCTGCTGGCTGCCCAGTGCTCGTGGATGTCGGGGTGGTCGTTGGCAATCGCTTCGAAAGCCAGATGGTTGGACGGATGCTTGCCGGGGTCGACCTTGGCGGCACTATTGGCTTCAGGGATACGGGCGATGGCATCGAGCCACGCCTGATCGGCATTTTCCACCAGGAAGGTTTCATAGAGGGCACGGTTATCGTGGTAATTGTGGCAACCGGCGCTGGCACAGCTGTCAAATGACAAGTCGCGATGACTTTCCCGCTCGCTGCCGATGTCCCGGTGACAGTGGTAACAGTAGTCCTCCGGTATCGTCAGTCCCATGGGATGTGTCTGCTCCTTTTGATGTCCGGTATGACAACTGATGCAGTAGCGTGCGTCCAGAATCTTGAGACGGTCGGCGTTACGCGGGTCATTAAACTTCTTTTTCGGATGGGAGTCGTGGGCCTGCACCAGCTCCTGTTGGTGGCAGTTGAGACAGGCGTCCTGCAGCATCTCCTTGCCACCGAAGGCATCGGTATGGCAAGCGCCACAGTCCAGTTCGATCTGGTAGTGTCCGTGGCTGGCATCACCGATCACCAGTGCCTGTTTGTCGTCGGCGAACAGCAGGGTGTAACCGAAGTAGCTGACCACTGCCAGTGTGAGAAATATCCAGACAAACCAAATACGGGACTTCAATGCCGGCTACCCTGTTGTTTAAAGTACATGATGCTAAAAGTAATAGACGCTGAGGATGTGCATGCCGAGCAGTGCCGGCAAGGGCCAGGCCACCAGCGTGTGGAACCAGCGCCAGTGTTTTCGCAGCCGTCGGGCTCGAATGGGATTGAAGCGGTGGCTGGCGGCAATCACGGCGCCAGCGACGGCACCCAGGCCGAGGATGGCGAGGAAATCCAGCATCAACCAGCGGTTGAGATTACTGCCCAGGTGAAAGCCGGTATGAAAAATCAGAATGGCGGCGCAGATTACACCCAATCCAATATGGAACAGCCGCCAATGGCTGAACTTTCCCATCCAGTCCAGTTGTGCGTGTTTGCGCAGCGACATCAACAAACCCAGGAACGAAAGGGCGAGCAGGCTAAAACCGCTGACCTGTTTCCAGAATTTATCGTTCCAGATGGACTCGAACCAGTTGGCCTCAATAACACTCGCGGAGGTCTGTGCTTCGGGCCAGAGCGCAGTCAATCCCGCCAGCACCAGAGCGGCCATGCTGAATAACCAAAGCAGTGGCCAACCGGGTGCCTTTTCGCGGGGTTCCTGTTGGCCAACCAGTTCAGATAGCAGTGGTTTACAGGAGCCGCAGACGGTGCCGGCCCCGGTTTGCGACTGCAATTCAGCACTCGAGCGACAGCCATTCACCAGTGCCCCGGCCAGTTGACCGTGAGTAATATTGTTACATTGACAAACGACGGCGTTGGCCGGCCAACTGGCAATGTCCCTACCTTCATCGGAAGACCAGAGGCGTCCACTAAAACGAAACAGCCAAAGTTGCCAGGGCCACAGTCGGCGACCCTGGGCGAAAGCTTCCTGTACGCGATTTATCTCCTGCCAGGGCCCGATACCGAGGGCGCCAATAAGCTTGCCCTTGTGAACAACCAGTTTTCGGTAAACGTTTCGGGCGCGGTCAGTGTAAACCCACTCTGATTGAAGTGGTCGCTGTGTCAGCTCTACCACCTCGCCCATGCTGTACACCTGTTCGCCCATGACCTTTAATCGGCTAACGGTTAGCGAACCGGTGTAGAGCGAGGAACCCCGGGTAATAACGTCGGCAGCCACGGCGGCCTGTTCCAGTCCTGGTTTAACCAGTCCGTAGGTCTGGCCACGGTGTTCGCCACACTCGCCAATAGCATATATATCGGGGTTGGATGTTTGCAGCTTGTCATCGACGACAATGCCACGGGTTACTGCAAGGCCTGCGTCGCGAGCCAGTTTGGTATTTGGCGTGATGCCGGTGCAGAGAAGCACGGTATCACACAGAATCACTTCTCCGGCGCGGGTTTTGATTCCTGTGATCCGTCCTTCGCCGAGAATCTCCCGCACGCCGGCGTTGGTAATGATACGGATACCCAGCGCTTCGACTTTCTGTGTCAACAGATCCGCAGCAGCGGGATCGAGTTGGCGGTTCATCAGGTGGCTGCCCTGGTGTACAAGCGTCACTCGTGTATTGGCCCTCAGAAGGGCGCGGGCGGCTTCCAGGCCCAGCAGGCCACCGCCGACAACCACGATATGGCGCGCTCGAGCGACGCGGCCATAGAGAAATTCAGTATCTTTCAAGTTGCGAAAGCTGTAGACGCCCTGTTGCTCGATACCCGGAATATTGGGGAGGTGCGGGCGTGAGCCGGTGGCAACGATCAGCCGGCTGTAACGGTATTGCTCGCCCAGGGTATCGGTCACGGTTTTTTGCGCGGGGTCGATGGTATCGATCGCGGCTATGGTATAGCGGAAATGGGGGTTGACCGCTGAGACCGGCAGGGGGATGTCGATGTCTGTGCTGTTGATTTCACCGGCCAACAGTTGTGATAACTGCACGCGGTTATAGGGCTGATAGGGTTCATTACCGAACAGATGAACACTGGCTTCGGGTTTGCGATTTAGCAGTTCCTGAACAAAACGCATACCGCTGGGACCGCTACCGATAACAATAACGGGTGGGTTCTCCGCTGCGGATTCTGCCTCTTTTGGCCGTCGATCGCTATCGCTGTTATGGAGGTGTACTCCGGTAAGACTGCTGGGTTGCGTATGTGCGTTCATGTGGCGACAGCGTACGGACCTGCTTTTTATCGTATAGGGATGATGGTTTAAGATTAAAAAGTGTTTCCGCTAACCTGACGCGCATCAATATCCAATTTGGATTGACGTTTCGATCAACTCCTTGAAATGCCGTCCCTAAGCGTTGACCCGATTCCTCCCCGAAGGGGCGTCAACGGTTTGCGGAAACCTAAGCAATGTTGGCGTCGACGTGTCGACGCCGGTTGTACACCTGGTTTTTGTGGCATCCCCAAGAGCACCAGATGTTCTTCAATAGGGGCCGTGGAGTCAGTTACCGATCCACGGCCCCGGTACGTGGTTCTAAATTTACGGTTAGAACTTCGCCTGGGCAGTCAGCCACAGTTTGTCGGTATCGACACTGAAGTCGTCTGCATTGTAGGAGGAGTATTTCAGACTCAGTCCCAGAGGACCGAACGCCTTGGCTACCACAAAACCGTATTCCGATCCCAACTCGTCCATGCCTGAAACGCTGTCATCGTCGGAGTAAAGCTTGTGGAAGACGACAGAGACTTTTACACCGCCGATATTGGTGGCCGCAGAGGCGTAAACATCCTCGATACCACCAAGAATATTGCCGGTACCTCCACCGAGGAATTTGTCGTTCCAGCCCTGGAACTTGTGCAGGGTGGCCAGGGGAGTAATAAATTGACCGTCAGCACCGTCTGCACCCAGCAGTTCGTAACCGCCCATCAGCGTTACGGAACTAATCTTGTAGGAGATTTCTCCGAGGATATATTCAGCGTCATAGCTGGCGGGATTATCTCCACCGTCAGATTGGGTGGCGTATTCGAGTGTGTAACCCAAATTCTTATCCTCTGATTTTCCCGCAAAGCGCAGACCATAGGTGTCGGAGGAGTAGCTGACGGCATTCTCGTTATCGATCAAATAGGCATAGGCGCTAAGGGTGCCGGCTTTGAAACCGGTGTAATTGGCGTTCAGCAAATAAGTATCGTTTTCGTGGTCGCCAATCGGGCTGTCTTCGCCAAATATACGGTTGACATTATTGACGTTGGCCAGGAACAGGGTGGTGTTCGGCAGGCTCTTATTGACAATGCTGATACCGTCGTAGGTCTGCTCGTTCTGACGGAATCCTACTCCGCCGACAAAGCGTTGGTTGTCCAACAGAATACGTTGGCGGCCGTACTTAACAGTGGTGTCGCCAATCACATATTGCAGATAGGCCTGGTTGACCTCGGTACCTTCAAAGTCGGCGACACCACCCTCATCATCACTGAGGTGGGTAACATCATCCATTTCGACCAGAGTGCTAAAGCCGTTATAGGCGGCGCTGGTGAAAGTCAGGCGGGTTTGGAGGGAAGTGAGGTCTACCTTGTCGGCACCGTCCACATCCACCTGTTCAAAGCGACTGCGCAGGCTCAGGGTGACGTCGCCTTCCTTCAGGGCGTCGGTAACGGTTTCGGCGGCCATGGCCGGCATAGTGGCTGCGGTGGCAATGGCAGCGGCTAATAGGGTCTTGGTCATTGATTTAGTCATAATGCTCTCCGGTTGGTTTTCAATGTTCAAAGGTTTAACTTGCGCCTTAAGCGGCGATATCTTCCTTGGTGTTTTCCTCCTGCGCCTCATCCGCTTCTGCAGAATTGGCAGGGGCCGTTTCGGCGGTGCTGGGCACATCCGGTTTGGCGTGGCGTTCATGCAGGAATTTCAGGACTTCGGCGCGGTAGTGGTTGTAGGTGGGATCATCGGCCAGAGCCAGGCGATCGCGGGGGCGATCCAATTCCACTTTCAGAATCTCACCGACGTTGGCCTCAGGCCCGTTCGTCATCATTACGATGCGGTCGGACAGCAGCACTGCCTCATCCACATCGTGGGTAATCATAATTACGGTGTTGTTGAGTCGGGTCTGGATTTCCATCAGCGAGTCCTGCATATGGGCGCGGGTCAGGGCGTCCAGGGCGCCGAAGGGCTCGTCCATCAACAGTACCTTGGGTTCCATCGCCAGCGCCCGGGCGATGCCCACCCGCTGTTTCATGCCGCCGGAAATTTCAGCGGGACGTTTCTGCAGGGCGTGACTCATATGCACCAGTTCCAGGTTGTGCAGTGCCCATTCGTGACGCTCGGCTTTGGTTTTGTGGGACAGGACTTTGTCCACCGCCAGGCGCACATTGTCGTAAACCGTCAACCAGGGGAACAGGGAGTGATTCTGAAATACCACGGCGCGATCCGGCCCGGGGGTATCCACTTCCTTGCCCTCCAGAATCACACCACCTTCGGTGGCCTGGTAGAGACCGGCAACAATATTCAGCACGGTGGACTTGCCGCAACCGGAATGGCCGATCAGGGAAATAAACTCGCCTTTTTCAATTTTCAGGTTGATGCCATCCAGGGCCCTGAAGGGACCGTTGGGGGTCGGAAACTCGATGGATACTTTCGAGATGTCTAAATAGGGAGCCGTCATCATCTTTCTCCTTTGTGAAAACTGGGCTTAGCGGATTTCCGCGGACTTGTCGTGAGACACGAGTTTCTGCAGGGTCAACATCAGGCGGTCGAGAACAAATCCGATTATGCCGATCACAAACACCGCTACCAGTATCCTGCCGAGGGAATTGGAGCTGCCGTTTTGGAATTCATCCCAGACGAATTTACCGAGGCCGGGGTTTTGCGCCAGCATTTCCGCGGCGATCAACACCATCCAGCCAACACCCAGGGACAGACGCAAGCCGGTAAAGATCATGGGCAGCGACGCGGGGATGATGACTTTGAATACTTTTGTGAGCCAGTTGAGCTGCAGTACGCGACTGACGTTGATCAGGTCCTTGTCAATGGAGGACACGCCGACGGTGGTATTGATCAGGGTCGGCCACAGCGAACAGAGGGTGACAGTCAGCGCCGAGTTGATAAAGGACTTGGCGAACATGGGGTCGTCGGTGGTGTAGGTGGCGCTCACCACCATCGTTACGATGGGTAGCCACGCCAGGGGTGATACCGGGCGGAAAATCTGAATCAGCGGATTAAGACCCGCGTAGAGCGTTTGGCTCAGTCCGCAGACGATGCCTACCGGTATAGCCACCAGGCTCGCCAGTACAAAACCCACAAAAACGGTATAAACACTGGTAAAGACCTGGTCAAAAAAGGTCGGCTTGCCGGTGTAGGGGCGGATCTTGACTTTGGCGTCCGGATTTTTAGCCAGCTTTTTGGCGTTACGCTTTTCCTGGCGTTCGTAAAACGCGGCTTCTTTTACGCGTTCTGCCTGATGGTCTTCGATCAGGCCTTCAAACTGCTCCCAGGTTTCGGTGGGGCCGGGCAGGTTGCCGAGGCTGGTGACAATATTTTGTGCGGCCGCGCTCCAGAACAACAGGAAAACCAGGAAGGCGAACAGGGGAACGCCGATCATGCGCGACAGTTGATTAAACTGTTCCTTGATATTTTGACCGGCACAGATTTTTGCGACGGGTACAAACCAGTTTAATCCCGCCACCTCGAGGAAATTGACTGTTTTGTTTAATGCGTTGGACATTGTGTCGGTACCTTGCGTTTCGGTGTCTGTGTTTTGTCGTTACTGTTTCGGTGTTTTTCCGGGATATTTCCCAGCATAAGTTCGTTGTGTTCGGTCTTCATCATATTGAAGAGCTGTGTTTAATCCTTGAATGCTCGTTCAGTGGCTACCTGGGAAATTGCGTTACTGAAATATCTGTTTCGAAGTTCTGAGCCAAAGGGTGTCAATACACCCGACACCCTTTGGCGGTCTGGCTGTAAAACCAGCCCGCCGACTCATGAAAACTTACTTGGCAGCGACCTTCCCAACAACATCATCACCCTTCAGGCCAATCGCAAACTTCTCCAGATAGGCGTTCGGCTTGCGGCCGTCATACACGATATTGTCGATAAAGTGAGTCTGCGGCGCTCGGTAACCGTCGGTGTCGAAAGGGAAATCCGCCTTCTTCGCCAGACCGTCTTCGATCAACAGCTTGGCCGCTTCCATATAGACTTCCGGCTTGTACACTTTCTTGGCAATGTCGTGGTACCAGCTGTCAGGTTTGGCGTCGTTGATCTGGCCCCAGCGACGCATCTGGGTCAGGTACCAAATGGCATCCGAGTAGTAGGGGTAAGTGGCGTTGTAACGGAAGAACACGTTAAAGTCAGGCAGCGGACGCTTGTCGCCCTTCTCGTACTCAAACGTACCGGTCATGGAGTTGGCGATCACGTTATAATCCGCACCTACATACTCACTGCGCGACAGAATCTTCACCGCTTCCGGACGGTTGGCGTCGTTGTTTTCATCCAACCACATGGCCGCGCGAATCAAAGCCTTAACAACAGCCAGGTGAGTGTTGGGGTACTTCTTCGCAAACTCGTTAGACACTCCGAAGACTTTTTCGGGGTTGTCCTTCCAGATTTCATAGTCGGTGACTACCGGCACACCGATGCCCTTGAATACAGCCTGCTGATTCCAGGGCTCACCCACGCAGTAACCGTAGATGGTGCCGGCTTCCATAGTGGCGGGCATCTGCGGCGGAGGTGTTACCGACAGCAGGGCGTCGGCGTCGATCTGACCACTGATGTCGCTGCTGGAGTAGTAGCCCGGATGAATGCCGCCGGCGGCCAGCCAATAACGCAGCTCATAGTTGTGGGTTGACACCGGAAATACCATGCCCATATTGAAGGGCTTGCCGTCGGCCTTGTATTTGTCGACCACAGGCTTGAGGGAGTCGGCCTTGATGGGGTGTACCGGCTTGCCGTTTTCATGGGGCACATACTTCTTCATTTGCTCCCAGATATCGTTGGACACGGTGATACCATTACCGTTGAGGTCCATACTGAAAGCGGTTACCACGTGGGCCTGGGTACCGAAACCAATGGTCGCCCCGAGGGGTTGGCCGGCGAGCATATGGGCTCCGTCCAACTCTCCGTCGATCACGCGATCGAGCAGCACTTTCCAGTTGGCCTGTGGCTCCAGGGTGACGTACAGACCTTCGTCTTCAAAGAATCCCTTTTCATAGGCAATGGCGAGGGGCGCCATATCGGTCAGCTTGATAAAGCCGAATTTCAACTCTTCTTTTTCCAGTTCCAGTTCGGCGAACGCCGCTGGCGCTGCGGCCAGATGCAGCGCCGCGGCCGCTACGGCCAGCTTGGGCAGCTGTCGCAATTTGTGTAGTAATGAGGTTTTCTTTTTCACAGTGTCACTCCTGCATTGTCATAAAATGGTTGGCTGAGTTGCGGTCCGCTGTATTGCTCCCCAAAAGGAAACCGCCTGCTTAGTCGACGCAAGAGCTATCGCAAAAGCCTTGCCAACTGTGGAAAAACTTTAAAAAAGAATTTGAAACCCTTTAAAAAACAAAGAGTTAGAATGTTGCATCGGGAAAGAACAGGGCTTGAAATCATAAAATCCGGCTGCACCACAGCGGTGACATGCACTGAAAGGGGTAGTGGTGAGGTCTACGGCTTAGTCAATGATTTGCACCATGATGGTGCCTCCCGTGAGGGGTTATTTTTGAGCTCGAGAAGGCGTTGCACATTTATGGTGATAAATGCGGTTGAGCGAGAGGCGGAACTTACCGGGAAAATTGCTCCTGCAATCAGTTGGTGCGGATGAAACGCTAGAAGGGGTGAAAACCTGAACCAGAATGAATCAAAGCGGTGCTGCACTATTTTAGGCCCCTGATTCCCTGTTTTAAAACAGGAATACCTGGATTTAAGCTTGAAATAGGGTTAATCGATGGCCTCATCGCTGCCCTTGATCGGGTAAACGCCACTGCAGGCGGCATCGCTGGATAGATGGGTAGGATTTCGGGATAGAAAGAGACTTCGCTGGATAGAAGGTGGTATTACTGAATATAAAGAAGCGAAGGCGCCGACGTTTATCGGCGCAAGGGGTTTGTGCATGAGCAGCCTGTCAAAAGGGTCGATGCCGGTTACGGCCGGATGCCCACGGGTTACAGCTATTAGGCAGGTTAACGGCGATTAGCTCACATTGAATCGGTCGCTTTACAGTAATGATCGATAAATTGTTGATGCTCAGGTAGTTGGCTGACGACGGCTTCAATCTTTCTTTTTATGTTTTCCATGAAATAGTCTAGTTCGCTATCACTCATCATATTGACGATGGGGTGATACTGTTCAGGATGTAACCCCTGACCCAGCATGACCTGTATCCAGGAGTTCTCACCAAACAGTTCTGTAGGCACTTTAAAAACCCGCCCCGTTTCCTTGAACAGATCGATACGATGTTGCAGAGAATCGGGAATGGACATGGATCTGCAGTGTTGCCAAAAGCGTGTATCGGACCTGTGGGTGACATGGTAGTGCAGGATTATGAAGTCGCGAATATTGTCGGCTTCAGATCTCATTTGGGCATTGAACTCGATGACGTCGGGCTCCCGGATTCCGTCATAGGGAAACATCTGCAGGAGTCGAATGATGCTGCGTTGAATAAGGTGAATACCGGTGGACTCCAGTGGCTCCATAAAACCGCTGGCCAAACCCACCGCGATACAATTTTTATTCCAATGCTTTCGGCGTTGGCCAGTACGGGATTTGATCACTTTCGGATCATTCAGGGGTTCACCTTCCACATGGCTTACGAGGCTTGCCGTTGCCTCATCATCACTCTGGTACTGGCTGCAATAGACCAGGCCGTTGCCCATTCGGTGCTGTAATGGAATTCGCCATTGCCAGCCAGCTTCGCGGGCGATAGCGCGGGTAAAGGGTATGGGTGGTTCAACGGCTTTGGTTTGCAGGGCGACTGCGGAGTCACAGGGCAACCAATGAGTCCAGTCCTCATAGCCCGTGTGCAGTGTCTGCTCGATGAGCATTCCGCGAAATCCCGTGCAGTCAATAAATAGATCGCCGTCGATTTTCTCTCCACGGGAAAGTACGAGTTGCGTGATAAAACCTGACTGTGCATCGGTGACAACTTCGTCAATGTTGCCCTCCACGCGTTTTGCGCCATTCTGCTCTGCTATTGAACGCAAAAACTTTGCGTATAGGCCGGCATCGATATGGTAGGCATAATTCAGCGTCTGTTTTTGCAGTATGGCGAATTTGCTTTGTTGCGCGGCGATCAGCTCGGTGCAATATTCACCAAAAGGGGCGGCGATCCCCATTTTTTTCGCTTTTAGCCAGAAATGCTGAAAACCCGCAGCCCAGTGGTCGGTTCCTGTCCAACCAAAAGAGTGTATGTAGTTTTCGTTGAGGTCTTGCCAGTTCTCAAATGAAATGCCCAGCTTGAAGGTGCCCTGGCAGGCGCTGACAAACTCTTGCTCCTTGATGTTCAACAGTTTATGAAGGGTTAACAGGGTGGGAATAGTTGCCTCACCGACGCCAACAGTGGGAATCTCTCCAGATTCTACCAGGGTCAATTCTATGGTTTTTCCCAGTGTTTTAGACAGGGCGGCTGCCGCCATCCAACCCGCCGTACCGCCACCGGCAATAACGACTTTGTTTACTTTTTTATGCTGCAAAATTCGCCCTCCTCAAAGATATCATTCGGTGGACAGGCTCTACTGATTCAGCCTGTTGATAATTTCCGCGCGTAGCTGTCGTGCCTTAAGCTCATCCAGTTCTGACAAAATACCCCGTCCCGGCTCCGGTATATGTGCAATTGACTCATCGTTGGCTTCGAAGACATAGTGATTGAACAGCTGTTGCCATATTGCGCGTTGCTCTTTCGGCAGATCTCTCAACGCGAGCAGGGCATGCTTTAAAGCGAGAGACGGTGACCCCATGTGCAGGGGGCTGCTGCACCACCAGTAATTGACTAACACATTCAAATCAGACAATGCTTCCACATGGTGCCACCACATGCTGGGTAAGAATAAAGCGTCTCCCGGCTCCATGTCGGCCACCAGTGCCGTTTCCAGTGCTCGTTTGAATTTGGGAAATTCTGTAAAGTCCGGTCTGGCAAAATCAACCATACTGATGGCCTGCCCGGAGGGCGTCAGATCGATGGGGCCGATATACAGGTTTTCAAGCTGATCGGGCGGAAATAGTGTAAATCGCCTGTTGCCGGCCACGATACAGGCGATATTGTCTGGAAAATCGAAGTGTGCGGACACGCGGCTCTGGTTGCCAATCCATATACTCGCGAGTGGGTCGGCGATGGGAAGCGTTATGTCATTTTCTTTTCGAAATCCCGGGAACCACTTGTCCACCATGGTGGAGCCCACGTAAATGGATTGAGCATCGGGGTCTCCACGGTTTTCCCTTAACTTGTCGAAGACCTGAGTCAGAGTTGCTGTGCCGCGTTTGAAGTTAAAATTAGTGCAACTGTCGTTGTAGAAAAAGCGTCCCTCGATCTCCGAATCGCCCACATAGGCTGTGAGCGGTTGACCGGTATAAAATCTGCGCAGGTAATGTGTGACGACTTCCGGTGCCTGCCTTCCCGCTGTAACGGCGGGCCAGGAATTTACCAATCCCTTTAACAGAACAGGTTCGCGAGCGCATAGTACCTCATCGTCCAGGTTGTCGTGTGTATAACCTTCCAACTCGCGAACGGGCGGTAAATCGAAAACCATCTTAGGTTACCTTTCAGCAGTGAACTGTCCGTTTTTCCGTCTCACCAGCTCACCCACATTGGAGAGCGAGGCGATTACCATGAACAGCGGTTGTAAATACCCGTTTTTAGAAAATGTCGCCAACACATCGCCGGTAAGTTCCTGTACCCGCTCTTCATTCAGTGTATAAAAACCCAAGAGCTGGTTATTGCTGCCGTCATTAAGCGTGATATCCATCGTTACAGATTCAAGCAAGTCATGCTCGCGCAAAGCTTGTACAAAGGCCTTGCTGTGAGTGAGCCCCTCATGAATTGATTCCAGGAGATTGGCGGCTTGTTCAAGATACTCCGTTCGTCCACCCAAAGGCTCAAACAGCGCTTCTCCCTCTTTTGTGTTTACCCGCGGGCTATTGCGGTCCAGGGAAACGACACGTTGACGGTCTATTCCCTGATCGGTTTTTATGTCCTGAAAGCCGATCAAAAAGGGTTGGCGTCGGATCATGGCTGGCACATAGGGGGCATTCCAGCCATCTTCATCCAAAAACAGATTCTCCTTGTCCTGAAAACCAAATAGCGCTACAGGGTGCAAATCACCGCTGTTGGTATCTTTGTGGAAGAGTATGGGGTAGCAGGATTGAATGTTCCGAAATTCAAAGGGAAATGTCATGGAATACATGACATCGTCACCATACTCTGCCGAATATTCGGTGATAACCTTAAGATCTTTGTGCGCGATATTATTCAATAATTCGAAGTTCGTCATAAGTATTCCACTTGTTAACCGGGGTTTGTGGAGAGGATTAATTGGGAGGCAGCCCCTCCAGCGTGATCCTGTTTATTAACTCTCGATTGGCGGGTAGGGACCTTAGGAAGCGCCGAGTTGCCTGAATATTCTTCTTAAAAATATCTTGCGCCTGACCTATACCCTGTTCGATGCTGGCGCGATGTGCCGGTTCGGTCAGGTTCTGATAGCCCATGCCATAGAGTACATATTGCCAGCTTGCTGCGGGGAACAGCTCATCGATCTCTGGGGCGTCTTCATACCAGGGGCATTGTTGGCGCCAAAGCATCAACAGCTCCTGCAACGACGGTGGAATTGAATTTTCGTGCCGGCAATCTCGCCAGTACTGCGTATCGTCGCGTTGGCTGATGGCGTAGTGGAGTTTTAAAAAATTGATGATCTGCCGCCAGTGATAGTTGAATTTTCGATTAAAACGTTTTGCCACAACATCCATCAGTTGGCGCTGTCCGGGAAGTTGCTCGCTAATCATTTTGGCGGCCTGCTCGATCAGTGCCAGCGCGGAGGCTTCCAGCGGTTCGATAAAACCGGCGGCCATACCGACAGCAACGCAGTTTTTAACCCAAAAGCGCTCCCGGTATCCCGGATTGATGGCGATGCTGCGGTAGCTGAGTTGCGTCGTGTCTATGCCTGGCGACGTCTGTTGCACATAACGCATCAAAGCCTCCGCTGCACTGTCTTCACCTTCATGACTGCTGGAATATACATAGCCCACACCGCGACGGCTTTGCAGGCCGATATCCCAAGTCCAGCCCTTGTCCTGAGCCGTGGACAAAGTAGCCGAAGCGATTGGGGTATCTGATGCAGGGTAGGGTACCTGTACGGCGATGGCGCGGTCATTGAACAATGTGTTTCCGACGCTGACAAACGGAACCTGAAAGTACCGGCCAATTAACAGTGCAGCCGAACCCGTACAATCCACAAATAGATCACCCTCAATCTCCTGGCCGCTCTCCAGCATGACTGAGCGGATATCGCCCAGCTCTGTTCTTTGAATATCGACTACATTTTCAAGCACATGCGTCACGCCCAGGGTCTTGGTGCAGTGACGCTGTAGCAGCGCTGCGAATTTTGCGGCGTCCAAATGATATCCGTAGTTCAGGTTGAAGGCATACTCGGGGGTGGCGATCTGTTTGGGCGAAAGCCCTGCTTCGCACACTGCAGCCTGAGATGATACGGCGTCCGCAAAGTGGACCTGATCCTGGAAGGGAAGCCAGTAATTTGCCAGGTTAACGGAAGAAAAATAGGCGGGTAGGGTGAACGGATGGTAGTAAAAGTTCTGGCTATTGCCGTCCATCCAGCCGGCGAATCGGGAGCCTTGCTTGAAGCTTGCATCACAGTCCCGAATAAAATCGGTTTCCCTGATACCTATTTTTTTCAATGTGGTGCGCATCGAAGGCCAGGTGCCCTCACCGACACCAATGGTGGGTATGTCGGGAGATTCCACCAGAACGATCTCAAGGGTGGGAAGGCCATCTTTGCAGTGTTCGGCGGCTAATAGCCCCGCTGTAATCCAGCCGGCTGTTCCGCCACCTACGATAACAACACTATTGAGACTCTCTTTCATTGAGCACCTGACTTATCGATTTACACCAGGCAAGATGGCCAGAGGTTTTTCAAAAGCCACTGAAAATCCAGTGGCTTTTTCCGGTCTTACAATAATGTTCGAACACTATTAGAAGGTGTAGCGAACACCCAGGTTGTAGCGCGGACCGGATTGTCTTGCAAACAGGGTCTGCGATTTGGTACGGCCGTAAACGTGGCTTGTCTCGTCCGTTACGTTCAATCCCTCAAGGAAGACCGTGAAGTTGTCATTGAATTCGTAACTCGCGTTTATGTCCCACTGGCCGTAGTCGGCAACATGGGTTGGAGGGGCCGCACCCACGTTAGCCTGTCCCTTGCCGGAAAGAAAATCGTCCCGCCAGTTGTAAGCCACCCGGACCTGAAGGCCATTTTTGTCGTAGAATCCAATCAGGTTGGCGGAGTCGCTAAGCCCCTCCAGGACACCATCCTGCTGCGCCAACTCCAGGTTATTGAACTCGGCGTCGCTATCGACAATTGTCGCGTTGGCAATTACCCCAAACCCGGTTTCTCCGAAGGTGTGCTGGACGGCAATTTCCCAGCCCTTGATGACGTGCTTGTCCAGGTTGACAGGAATTGTCAATCTGAAATCGGCAGGTCCATCACGACCTTCGATGCCGGTAATCACTCCGTTAACAGCGTCCACGCCGGGCTGGTCCGCGAAGTTGTCCAGTATATACTGGCGGATAACACCATTCTCGGAGCTGCCTGTTGCGGCTTGTGCCTGCGCAAACAGTGGGCCGTTGGCTGGATGTGGCAGGTTATGTGTGGGCTCGATGACCTCTGAAGTGGAGATGAAATTATCCACGTCTTTATAGTAGTAACCCACCGAAGCATAGCTCGATTCACCATAGTACCACTCCAATGACAAGTCGTAGTTGATGGACTCGAATGGCAGCAAGCCCGGGTTGCCGCGGCTACCGGTACCGCCGTCGACGCGCACCAACTGGTCAATGGTCAAACCGCCTTGTATATCAGCGAAGTTCGGGCGAGTCATGGTTTTACTCACAGAGGCTCTGGCAACCAGGTCTTCTCTCACACTGATACTGAAATCGAGGTTGGGCAGCAAAGTATGGTAACTGCCGGAGAGCGAGGTAAAATCAGACCCTGAGCTAATGGCACTGAACTCGTTGCCGCCAACCCAGTCAAGCCGGGAATAGACCGGTGACAGCGCTTCAGATCGCACATCTGTCTCCTCGTAACGAAGTCCAAAGTTGATAACTACCGGCATGCCTCGCCATTCATCCGACATGTTCAGTTGGACGTAGGCCGCTGTGGTCTCTTCCGTGGTGCGGCGGTCGGAAGAGAAGTCAGATGAGGCACACAGCCCTGTGCCGCAGTCACCCATGTCATTGGCCTGGAAGATTGTCGCATCGCCGGACGCCATAAGCTGTTCTGTGCGCTTAACAAGCTCCGCAAAATCGTAGGTAAAATAATCCGTGGTCAGCCTGCCGTCTCCCCCCGCCGAAAACTGATCAAATGCGCCGGCACTGGAAGTCAGTGTCAGCAAATCTGCGATGGCGCCGGGTTGGGTAACGCCACCCCATGCATCACGCTGAACCACAGAGCCGATGGAGTGGTTGTTCACTTCAGTGAGCTGTACACCAAAGTCAATGCTTTCAAACAAGTTATTTTCGTCAAACTGGAAATTACCGGAAAACTTGGATTGTTCGATCTCCATACGTGAAGCGTTGTTGTCGAAAACACTGCCCGTAACAATCATATCGTCCGCAGACAGGGGGCTGGATAGGCCCAGTTCCAGAACCGGTAATTCATCGTCAAAATAGGTGGTGGTACGATCGCGGGTAAAGCTGGCAGTAGACAACAGGGCCGAGCTGCCAAAAGGACTGTCCGCCCTGGAATCCGAGGACGAGTCGTGATAATCGAATGCCAGTTTCAGGTTGTCGGAGACATCCCACTCGACGTTAAAGCCAACCGACTTGTTTTCGGTGACCGTTGCATCTTGTCCGGCACCCATTGAGAAGTCGCTATTGCTGGAGTTCTCGGCGTAGATCAGGGGAGATGCGTTGGGTCCATCCGTCCACAGAGTTTCCTGGCCGCCAAAGTTGTACCAGGCAGAGTAGTTGCTGTAGGCGCGTTCGACTTCATGCTCCGAATAGGTGTAATCGAGGGTCGTACGGATATTTTCGGTCGCATCCCACTGCAGCGTTAACTGCCCATTGGTTCGAACGCGATGATACTCCGCAAATTCATAGCCCACGGATTGTGGCACTGAGTAAATATCGCCTTCGCCAGGACGATTCTGTTGATCGTCGTTGAACGGGATGCCTCCCCACTCTTCGGGGCCGAGGCCGGCGCCCCAGTTATTGTTTGTCAGGCCGGTAAAGCTGCGCCATCCGCCCACACTGGCGGTATTTTCTCCGCTGTCGCGCTCCTGCCGGCTCGCTGTCAGCGCGATACCGATGGTGTCATCGGCAAACGTGTCAGAGAAGAGCCCGGAAATTTCGGGTGTAAAACTGTCACCCTCTTCAGTCGAGGTGTCGTGCACCCCTTTAATGCCCATGGTCGCCTTGAGTCCGGGGGCTTCCAGAGGTTTGGTGGTCTTGATGTTGATCGTGGAGCCAATGCCGCCGGTTGGCACGTTGGCCTTGCCGCTTTTGTAAATCTCTACCGACGCTACGCCTTCGGAGGCGAGATCGCTGAAATCGAACGAACGGCTGAAGTCGGTTGCGTCGGTATTGCTGTTCGGCATCTGCCGGCCGTTCAGTGTCACCAGGTTGAAATGGGGGCCGAATCCACGCACTGTGACCTGGCTGCCCTCGCCACGGGTTCGGTCAATGGAGACGCCGGTGATGCGCTGCAGCGATTCGGCCAAATTGGTGTCTGGAAACTTGCCAATGTCCTCGGCGGTGATCGCGTCCATGACACCTTCAGCATCCCGTTTTGTATCCATCGCGCGCTTGAGGCTGGCACGAATGCCTGTCACTTCTATCTCTTCAATCAGTTGTTCATCATTCTGGCCGATTGCCAGGCCGCTGGCGCCGAGCATCGAGCAGGAGGCAATAGCGCTTGCCAGGATTTTTCGCTTTAAATATCGCTTATTCACAGGGTTTCTTCCCCCTTCCTATTATTCATTGAGTCTCTCTCCACCATGGTTATGGCTTACAGGAATCGGAACGTGGCTGATATCTTGCCGTTCAGTAGAACCACGTTGCCTATTACCGGACATGGGCTCAGCATTGTGGTGCCGTGCAGGAGCAGTCCGGTGGTCTCACGGAGCAGAGCTGAAATTCCCGTTAAGGTGTTTTCCCTTCTCCGCGGCTGGTAAACGTATCAAAAGAAGAGGATCGATTTATACGACGATCAGGTGAAGCGGATCTCACATGCGACCAGGTGTCCCTGCTCCTGAGATCTTCTGTTCATCGTTTGTCCGTCCGGGTGATGTCCGGGAGTAAATCGTATACGACCGAGTCGGGGGGAAGCGGTAAAGCTGACCACATCTCCGGGTGTGGGCAACAGATCCCTTCCCGTGTCCGGCTCATCGAGTTGAAGGTCCGCTTTGCCTTAATTGCTATTGTCTGTGGGTCTCCGTTCCTTTATGCTTGAGAGAGGCCTGGCCGTATTCCGGTTTGATGCCTCGTGACAGGCTCCGGATGTATGGGGCCGGTGCCTATCAGCTGAATGTTCCTATGCCTGCAATTGCCAGAAATTTCCTCCTGTCCAATAAGTCGTCGATCAGTTTACTGTTGCTATTTGCCGTTGCCTGGGCGGTACTGTTGTTCAGCCTCCCCAATACCGCAGCGGTCATTAGGGAATATATTGCCTATACATTTCTGGGGGTTGTCGGCGCAATCTTTGCCAATGCCACGGGTGCCGGTGGCGGGGTGGTGTTTATCCCTGCGTTCGAACATCTGAACTTCAGTGGCGCTCAGTCGGTGGCGACCAGTTTCGGCATACAATGCCTGGGTATGGCCACGGGTGCCATAGCATGGACACGTTTTTATCGAAAAGAGCAACAGACAGGGAACGGACTCCGTTGGCAGCCGTTTGTCAAAATTGTTGCGATTGTTTCTCCCTGTTCAGTGGCAGGCCTGTGGTGGATTTATAGTGCGCATGTTCCGGCTCCCGGATCTTTGTCATGGTTATTCGCCACCTTCTCCATTGTGTTGGGCATTGGCATATTGGCCACAAGTTTATGGTTCAAGCCAAAGACAGACTGGACGAGAGTCACGCTGCCGTGGGCGGATATGCTGCCGCTGGCGCTGATCGGGTTGCTGGGCGGCGCTATTACTGCCTGGTTATCGGTGGGCGTGGGAGAAGTGCTGGCGATTTACCTGATCCTGCGCCGCTACGATGCGATCATTGCGGTAGCCTCTGCGGTGGTGGTGTCTGCGGTAACCGTGCTCTCGGGTATTGCCGAGCATCTTTTTATTAACCCTCAGCTCTTTGCCGAAGTGGTGATGTTCGCCGGACCTGGAGCTGTTATTGGCGCGATCCTGGCACGTCGCCTGGCCAGTCGCATGCCGGTGTTGCAGTTGAAGCTGCTGTTTTCCATCTGGGTGCTACTGATGGGCCTGGGTTCGGTATTCTCGGGTTTATAATCTCTCTCCCTTGTGCAAATCGGGCCCGAGCGCAGGGTGCTGATGCCTGTTTGCCTGTTCCCGTTGGTTGTGTTGAGGCAGTCGCCTTGAAATTCGTCGATCCACAGTCGAGTCAGGATATCAACGTCTTTGAGCTGCACCACGCGTTCTACGCTTAGTCCCCGTCTATCACCTGAGTTGCGCCAGCAGCTGACTCTTCTTCAGATCGCCGCCAGCTGCCGGATGAGGGCTGACTGTAGTTGCGCGTTATGGTTGGTAAAAAAAAAAGAGCCCGATGGCTCTTTGAACGAAGAAAAACAGCTCGCTGTTAAGCGGCTATTCCTGCGCAGAGGTTGCAGCGAGTTCGGCAACCTTGGGGCAGGTGATATCGGCATTGTCGGCGTTGTAGGGCTGCAGCTGGACGTTGGCGAAGCTCAGCTTCAGGGCGCCGTCTGTGGCAAACAGCAGCGGTGTCGTCACCCTCTTGAAATCGGTGCCCGCGTTGGCAAAGCACTGCAGATCAATGGCGAAGTTTTTCCATTGGCCGGGCTGTAAGGATTTCAGCTGTTTTTCGATATTGAGCGCTCCCCGGCATGGGTATCCGCAGTCCATACGGGCGAACACATTCGCGGTGGGCTTGGCATCGACTCTGACATCAAAGCTGAGGGTACCCTTGTGTTCCAGCATTTTACTCAGGTCGTGAGAGCGCCGTGTATCGTGCAGGAATACCTGCCCCAGGGATTGTCCTCCCCATATGACCTGGCGGGCGTCTTCCTGCATATCCTTGTTGATGGCTTTGATAGTGACGTTATTGGATTCGCGAGTGGTAATGGTGTTGCCGTTTACCGGTACCTCCCATTCGCGCAGATCGCCAATATACAATGCCCAGGGTGTTTGTGCGCGTTGGGAATAGAGTGACTGCGCTTTCAATTTTTTGTTGCCGCTCTCGATGCGACCGCCAGTCTCAACCAGGTTGTCGACCAGGGTGTCCCTGTCCGAAACACTCAGGCCGTAGCCATAGGTAAATAGCGGCGTATAGGTGTCATCATTGCGATTGAGTGCTGCCTGGTCCGGTTGATTGGGCCAGGAAAAGGTCAGTCTGCCGACAAAATCGGCATTGACATTTCCTTCACTGTCCTTAAACAACACATCTGCAATCCCGGCGCCCTCGGAACCGGGCAGCCAGGCGGCAACAAAGGCATCGGATGCGTTGAGTTCCCGGTTTACCCATAGCGGACGACCGGACAGAAACACGGAGACGACAGGAATGCCTTCACGCTTTAGCTTCTTCAGCAGCTGCAAATCCCTGTGTGAACCGGGCTGGTACTCCAACGTATCAATGTCCCCCTGCATTTCGGCATAGGGATCTTCTCCATAGACCACGATCGCCACATCGGGTATTTCGCTGAAGGAACCGTCTTCACTAAGGGTGGCGGTGCCGCCCGCGGCACTGACCGCGTCTTCAATACCTGCAAAGATGGAAGTGGCGCCGGGAAAGTCGCTGTTGCTGTTGCCGGTGCCCTGCCAGGACAGGGTCCAGCCACCGGATTGCTTGCCGATATTGTCGGCCCCGTCTCCGGATACCAGTACCTTGAGGTTTCGATCCAGTGGTAGCAGGCTGTTTTTATTCTTTAGCAATACCAGTGATTCACGCACGGCCGCCCGGGCAAGAGCACGGTGTTCCGGGGAACCCACTACTTGTTTCTGGTTGGTCAGTGAGCGTGTGGATGGGGCGCCACGGTCAAACAGGCCCGCGCGCATTTTAACACGCAATATACGCGTTACGGCGTCATTGACGCGTGCCAGGGGGATCTGACCGCCTTCCACCTGCCGGATGGTATTGCGATAGAGCTCTTTCCAGTCCGGGTCCGGTGCCATCAGCATGTCCACACCGGCATTGATAGCGGCAGGACAACTGGTGGTGCTGCAATCCTTGACGAAACTGTGGCCGTTCCAGTCGCCAACCACAAACCCATCGAATCCCATGCGTCCTTTCAGCACGTCGGTCAACAGATATTGGTGTCCGTGCAGCTTTTTACCGTGCCAGCTGTTAAAGGATGCCATTACCGTTTGCGCACCTGCGGCGAGCGCCGATACATAGCCCTGACCGTGAATATCAAACAGCTGCTTTTCGCTGCCGGCTGCATCGCCTCGGTCGATGCCGTTGTGAGTGCCACCGTCACCGATAAAGTGTTTGGCGGTGGCCACTACGTGGGTATCGTCCAGCAGGTTTTCGCTGCCGCCTTCGCCCTGAAGGCCTTCGATCATTTTGCCGGCGAAAGCCTTTATGATCTCGGGATCTTCCGAATAGCCTTCGTAGGCGCGCCCCCAGCGGTCGTTACGCACGGTAGCCACAGTAGGGGCGAATACCCAGTCGATGCCGGTGGCGGCCACTTCCCGGGCCGTGGCGGCGGCAATCTGTTTGACCAGCTCCGGATTATGGGTGGCACCCAAACCGATATTGTGGGGGAAAAGGGTCGCGCCGATCACGTTGTTATGGCCATGTACTGCGTCTGTTCCCCACATCACCGGAATGGCCAGTCCGCCTTCGGACGTGTCCATGGACGCGTAGTAAAACGCGTCCGCCACCGCCACCCAGTCTTCTATCCGGGCGTACTTGTTATTGTCGGGGAAAGCACCGCCGCCGTTTAGAATAGAGCCAATATGGTACTGTTTAACGTCCTCCGGGGTGACGCTTTTCAATTCCGGCTGCAGCATCTGGCCCACTTTCTGCGCCAGCGTCATTTGCGAAACCAGCTTTGCCACGGCACTTTCAATGGAATCATCGCGCGGGATCGCGCTTTGCACCTCTGGCCAGATCTCGATATTGGTGTTTTCCCCCAGGTTTGTTTCTGCCTTTGTGCCGGTTGACATGGAATCACAACCGCTAAGGACGGTGAGACAAATACCCAGAGCCAGGGATGTTCTTTTCCTGCGTGACCTAAAGTTCATTTATACCCCTAATCGCATGTTCGTTGCCGCGTCAATGGATGCCCTGTCGGCATAAACGCTGAATACAAGTTACTTATGACTGATGGCTGGCTTATTACTCGGGCTTCTAAAGCGTGCACTGGAGTCCCTGCTTAAAAAAAAACCGTTCTCGCACCAATCGTCATTCTACGTCAGGTAAAAATTATCACGCTGACTCGGGCACGAACGAACTGTTTGCGATAAGCCGGTACTGGCGTGAGTTAATACGGACGTCTCAGTCGTTTAACGACTAGGTAAGGAGGAATCTATAACGTATCATGCTCCTGTAGGCAGCGGATAAAGATCATGAAAAGCATATACGAAACCTCCATTGTCGAGGCTATCAACGCCAATCGCGACTACCAGTACTACCTGTTTCAGCTGATATTCTGGCTGGGCCTGTCGATAGTGACTTTTTTAACCCTGACCCTCTGGTACGGAACCGCGGAATGGTCCCATGTGGAGCATACCCTCCTACAGGGTGTTCTCGGCGTGGTGGTGTCATTTCCGCTGCGCAGTATCTATACCTGGCTCTGGGAAAAGGCGCTGCTGGCACGGGTATGTCTCAGTCTTTTGGTGGTGGCGTTGGTGTCTGCGGTGTGGACTGCGGCCCGCATGCTTACCTTTATCTGGATTGTCCAGGAAGAGAAAAACCTCTGGGCGGACTTCGGCGGCTGGTACTTCGGCAGTTTTTTTATCTTCCTGTGCTGGACAGCGCTTTACTACGGCGTGAAGTATTACCACCTGATGCAAGAGGAGCACACCAAGGCTCTGGATGCGGCGGCGGAAGCTCAGAAGGAGTTGTACAAGCGTCTGAAAGCCGAAGCCGTGGCCAAAGAAGCGCAGCTGAAAATGTTGCGCTACCAGCTCAATCCCCATTTCCTGTTCAACACCCTCAACGCCATCTATGCCTTGATCAAGCTCAAGGATACCCAGACAGCACAAAGAATGGTACAGCAGTTGAGCAGGTTTCTTCGTTATTCGCTGGATAATGATCCTGTACACCGGGTCGATCTGGCCAAGGAGATGGAAGCGTTGATGTTGTACCTCAATATTGAGCAGACCCGCTTCGCCGAACGCCTGACGCTGGATATTGATGTTACCGAGGAGGCCAGATCGGCCCTCATTCCCAGCCTATTGTTGCAGCCACTGGTGGAGAACGCCATCAAGTACGCGATCTCCCCCAGTGAGAACGGAGGCATTATTGGCATCAGGGCTTGTGTGGAAGACCAGAAACTCTGCATCGAGGTCTGGGACAGTGGCCCGGGACTGAGTGTTTCCGAAGAGGTATTCAGCGGGGCGCGCGGTGTGGGCCTGCGAAACACAATGGAGAGACTGAAAACCCTCTATGAGGATGATCACTGCTTCGAACTGGGGTCTGCAGAAACCGGAGGCCTGAAGGTCAACATCTGCATTCCCTATGAGCCGACCCCGGAAGGCGGCAGAGAGTCCCAGCCAGCGCGGGTGCTTGCCAAATAATTTGCACTTGCGGCTATAATAATTAGAACACGCAAGAAACCGTAAACGATGAATAAACTTCGGACAATCATTGTTGATGATGAGCCCCTGGCGCGTCGCCTGTTGAAGAGCAGCCTCGAGGAGATTCCCGAGGTGGAGGTAATTGGCGAATGCCGGAATGGGCGTGAAGCCGTCGAGTTTACCTTGAAGCAAGCCCCCGACCTGATGTTTCTCGATATTCAGATGCCGGGTATGAACGGTTTTGACGTTGTCAAAGCCCTGCAGGCGGATGTGATGCCGATGGTGGTGTTCTCCACTGCCTACGAACAGTACGCACTTGACGCTTTTGATGTCCACGCGGTGGACTATATTCTCAAACCTCTGGAAGAGGATCGACTGCAGCGGGCGGTAGGCCGGGCGCTGGATCGATTTCAGGTGGCGGCTGCCGATGGGGGGAACAAGACACCGTTAATCGGAGCCATCGATGATATTGCTAAAAAGGTAAAAACCGGCGTCCCTGTTGAAGAAAAAACGTCAACGGAAAAGGTGGCCGCGGAAGAGACGCTACCTTCCGGGCCCAGAAAAATTGCCATCAAAGATTCGGACACTGTTACCCTGGTGCAGGAAACCGATATTGACTGGGTGGATGCCGCGGGCGATTACATGTGCATTCATGTGAAAGGCAAGACCCATATCATGCGCAGCACCATGAAAGAGTTGCTGACCAAACTGGACTCTTCGCTCTTCAAGCGGGTTCACCGCTCCACCATCGCCAACCTCGATCGCATTGAACAGGTCATACCTCACACCAAAGGCGAGTATTTCCTGTATCTCGATTGCGGTGAACGGCTGAAGGTAAGCCGTAATTACCGCGACGCTATCAAAACGTTTCTTTCAGATGCGCATTAGGCTGTTTCAGCAGTAACCGGAAAGCCTGTGTTCATTCGCTCGCGAAAAATCTTCCTTTTTACGGTTTTTGCCCGAAATCAACTTACTGTTGCGTTTCTCCTTACTTGCCGAAAGTCAGGTCCGTTTTATCCTGATTCAGATACGTTCCACCGCATTGGTGTGTGATGTTGCAGCAGTTTTTGAGAACCTGTATCTGAAATTCTCCAATGCGTTTCCTCTTCCGGGTATCGCCTGTGAACAGAAGTCGAATGCTTCTGTGCTCGCCCTGGCTGTGCGTTCCGTCAGCTTCCGCGAATGGAGTAACCCGGTCGGGGGAACTGCAATAGCCCCTGCGTCATTGGGGCCAGGATGAATCGGTGTTGCCTCTGCCTATTGCGCCGTTCCATGCCAATTTGACTGAGGCATTCTATAACCATAAAAACTCTGAAGCGATCTATGAAAATAATAACTTTCCTTAAAAATCAAGCCGCACTCAAGTGGCTCGG
This sequence comes from Cellvibrionaceae bacterium, assembly GCA_050290225.1. Taxonomy (GTDB): domain Bacteria; phylum Pseudomonadota; class Gammaproteobacteria; order Pseudomonadales; family Cellvibrionaceae; genus JBNKHG01. Next base: position 31,947 of record JBNKHG010000002.1, on the reverse strand, counting down.
CGCATCCCTGTTGTCCCTGGGGGCCGCCTCGGTGATGGCCCAGCAATGCCAGACGCTGGTCTGGAGTGATGAATTTGACGGTACTGCCGTCGACACCAGCAAGTGGGAATTCCAGGAGGGGGATGGTTGCGATGTCGGTGTCTGTGGCTGGGGTAACAGCGAGTTACAGTTTTACCAGGCCGACAATGCCACCGTCGCCAATGGCGTGCTTACTATTACTGCGAAAAAGGAGCGGGTCAAGGCCAAACAGTACACCTCCGCGCGACTGCGTACTGCCAATATGCCTAATAGTGGTGAGTGGACCAACGGCCGGTTCGAGGCGCGTATCAAGATACCCGAAGGTGCCGGGCTTTGGCCTGCCTTCTGGATGTTGCCCACCGACCCCGCCGTGGCCTGGCCCATGAGCGGCGAGATCGACATTCTCGAATCAACGGGCCAGGCCTCGATGTTTGCCCACGGCACCATTCACTTTGGCGATCCCTGGCCAGATAATGCCTTTACCGGCGCTCATGTTCTCAAACAACCACAGAAGTGGTCCGACGATTTCCATGTTTATGCCATCGAATGGGATGCGTTCGAGATCCGCTGGTATGTGGACGACCTGCTGTACTCCACCAAGACCCCTGCGGACCTGGGTAGTCACGCCTGGCCGTTTGAAGACTACGCTTACCATTTCCTGCTCAACCTGGCCGTAGGTGGCACCTGGGGCGGGACGGTGGATGACAGTATCTTCCCGCGTGCCATGGAGGTGGACTATGTGCGCGTTTACAGTGACGGTCAGCCCTCATTGAAAGGCAGCCATATCGTCGCACCTGGAGAAAGCGGTGTGACTTATAGCGTGATCGATGAGAATGGTACCGGCAGCAGTTATAACTGGTCTGTTCCCGCAGGCGCTACCATCGTTTCCGGGCAGGGCAGTAACAGCATCACCGTGGACTGGAGCGAAAACGGCAGCGGCGATATCAATGTTGCTGTGAGCAACAGCTGTGGTTCACACATACTTTCACTGAGTGTGTTTGTGGAACCGTCGCTGAACGTGGAAACGGTGTTTGACAACTTTGAGGAGCAACGTAACCTCGCCTACACCTACCAAGACGGAACTTTTGACCAGGCGGCCGGTAATCCGGGCCCTGACAGCGTTAACAGTTCAGCAATCGTGGCCCGGTATGTTCGTAACAACGCAGTACAATGGGATGTGATCGCGGCTGACACGCTCGATATCGCTAATGCGGGGCCGCTGGTCAGTGGTGATAAGGCGTTTTATATGGATATCTTCACTGACGCTCCGGCGGGTACAGAAATTCTGGTGCAATTGGAGAACAGCAATGTTGCGACACCGACCAATTACCCCAGTGGCCGCCACTCCAAGTTTAAAGCGGTAACCGGCGTACAAAACGCCTGGCAGCGGCTGCGTTTTCGCCTGGAAGAGCGCATTGACGGCGCAACCTCTGATGACAGTGTCAATACCGTCATTATTTTGTTCGATCCCAATGCATTTTCCGGTCACACCTATTATTGGGATAACTTTGATCTCTATGGCAATGCGCCGTCACCGGCTACCAGTCTCCATGTCCAGGATATCGTGACCGGAACACAGGGCGCGGGTCAGGGGAAGAAATTCGGTACAGCGACGGTATCGGTGCTGGACAACAACGGTCAACCCGTGGCCGATACTAAGGTGGCCGGTACCTTCAGTGGGACCTTCTCTGAAACCGCCATCGGCGTAACCGATGCCAGCGGCGAGGTAACGCTAGTGACAACAACGTCCTCCGGAGGGCAGGTGTCCGTGGGCTTTTGTGTCGATAGCCTGGTGCATTCCAGTCTCGTTTATGACGCCTCTGCCAATGTAGAGAGCTGTCATTAGGCGAGTGCTTTGAATCTCTATCAGGGAGGGCTTTTCAGAGGCTCGCGGCTATAATTGCTATACAGTAGTGAGGTAGTCTCATGAGCAAGATCCGTAAGCCTCTGTTTGCGTCTATCCTGGTTGCGAATGCCGGACTCATGCTGCCTGTCGATTCTGCGGTTGGATCCGAAGACGACACCTGGGTATTGGAGGAAATTACGATAACCGCTACCAAGCGGGAAACCAACCTGATGGATACCCCCGTAGCGATTACAGCGCTCGATCAAAAAGCGCTGCTTCGCGCGGGCATCAAAGATGCTCGGGATATCGGTTCGGTGGTGCCCAACCTGAGCCTGGGGGTCAGTAACTCCGACAACGCTGTGGAGTTTACGATGCGTGGGGTTGGCAGCACCAACAACACTGAGCTGGGGGATCCGAATGTCGGATTTCATGTCGACGGTGTTTACTCCCCGCGCCCCCAGGGCGCTATGGCGCTGATGTATGACCTGGAGCGCCTGGAAGTGTTGAGAGGGCCCCAGGGAACGCTGTTTGGACGCAACTCGACGGTGGGCAGCATTAACCTGATTACGGCCAAACCCCACTTCGATGAATTTGAAGGCACCCTGCAAGCGGACATCGGCAATTTCAATAAACGCCAGATTCGCGGCATGGTTAACATGCCGGTAAGCGATAGCTTTGCGCTGCGCGCCAATGTTTTCAAGGAACAGGCCGATTCCTGGATAGACAATAAACCGGATATCGATCGCGGAGACCAGCGTCGCGCAGGTGGCTACAGCGATGAAGACAGCTACGGCAATGCCGATTCCTGGGCCGGGCGTATCAGCGCCCGCTGGGCACCGGTCGAGGATTTCTCCTGGCAAGTGACCTATGAAAAATTCCAGGATGACAGCGCCGGCGGTATTGATCTTCTCGATTGCGACAAACTGAAGGGCACCGCGGATGCCTGCACAGACAGCTTCGGCACGGTAGAGACTAATGTCGAGGGTGTCGTGGATATGCGTATCGACAGTGTTCGCTCCAATCTGACCTACGCCCTTAGCGATCGCATAGAACTGGTTTACAACTACGGTTATGCCGATCAGGAGCGTCAGCAGTTCTATGACGGCGATGGCGGTGTCGGCCCTGTTGATCTTTATCTGGGAACCGAGTGGTCCGACTACGAGTCCTCTTCCCACGAGATTCAGTTCAAGTCTTCCGGATACGGTCCGGTGGAATGGATTGCCGGGTATTTTCACTTCGAGGAAGACAACGCCATTCTTTTTGATGTGGATCTGCCGTTTCTTTGGGAAACGGGTGAGACTCCGGCTCCCGGTGCCACCACGGGTACTGCGGCGAACGGTCACGGTGCCCTCTATTTCCTGCAACCGCAGCGAACCTCTGTCTCCGACGCCTATTTCGCACAGGGGACTTTCAGCCTCACGGAAAAATTGCGCCTGACAGTAGGTTACCGCCATACCGAGGATGAAAAAGAGGATAAGGGCGGCGGCAATTTCAGTTGCTTCAGCGATCAGATCGACGGCTGCTATCTCAACGGCGAGCAGGTGCCCACATTGAATAATGGCCTGTTCGGGGACAACCGTGCCAATATCCCCAGGGATTCGGACAACTCTGTGAAACGCGACTGGCGCAAGGATACCTTCAGGCTGGGCGTTGATTACCAGCTGAGCGATGTGATGTTGTTCGCGACCTATGCAACGGGTTTCAAGAGCGGCATTTTTACTGACGTGGTGACTGTGCAGAGAACCGGCGAGACGATTGAACTGGATGCCGGGCCGGAAGAGGTCGCCACCTTCGAGCTGGGAGCAAAGGCGACAATGCTCGACGGAACGATGAATCTTTCGGCGGTATTGTTCTTCAGTGATTACACCGATATGCAGGTGACCACGATTAAGAACTTTGGCCCGATCAGGAATCCAATGCCGGGAGAGAGTGCGGAGAGTATTGCCGGTATTCCTGTGCAGACGCAATTGGTCACGGAAAATGCATCGGAAGCCTCTATCAATGGTCTGGAAGTCGAAATGGACTGGGCGCCTTTTGAACAGGGGCGTTTCACCGGGTTTATCACTTGGCTGGATGCGGAAATCGATGGATGGGTAACCAAAGATGACAGGTTTTGTTCTCAACGTTTTGGGGCGGAGGAGGATTGCCCGGTTATAAACTTGAGAGGGAAAAAGCTGCCCCGTTCGCCCGAGTGGAGTTTAACGGCCGCTTACGAGCACACTGTTGACCTTCCCAACGGTGGGGCCCTGGTTCCCTGGGTTTCCGTGCATTGGGAAGACGAATATTACTTGCGCGCCTTTAATGTCGGTGATGTGGTTGACGCCGCTACCGGCGAATTGACTGAACGATATAGTGATAAAGAAGATGCTTTTGTCAATGTTGACGCATCTCTGCGCTATAAATCGGCGGATGAAAAATGGTATGCCGAACTCTACGGCAGGAACCTTACCGACGAAAGGGTCAAGAACCGTTTTTCTGAGTCGGAAGGAATCATAAAGGGATCCTATAATCCGCCGAGATTGTATGGTGTTCGCTTTGGTTACGAATTTTAGAGCCTAACCGGAACGCCTCCACCTATAGGGACTCACACCTCATTAGCGCGCATCCGGAAACGCTTAATTTGAAAATCTTACCACTGGGTGGCTAAAGGTTAGGTACCGGGAAGGCTTTCCAAATCCTAACCGCCCCATAAAGGTTTAAAACCTCAGATTCTAACGTCTTAAATGAGTATCCCGGCTTCCGACCTTCATCCTGAAATGAGATCTGTTTTCTTGAGTTTCCGGATGAGTTTGCATTATCGATCTGCACATCCAACTGCAGCCGATCAATGTATTCGAATGACCGATCGCAGTCAGGCCTTATACTTGTGTTTGACAGTGTTGTTTCTGATCCCGGAAACAACACTGTCAAACCTGAGGCTTCGAGCCTTTCAAGCCGTAAAACGCGATATACACATAGCAGATAATTGGCAGGAAAAATGCCGCCTGAATGCCCAGGTTGTCTGCAAACATGCCCTGAATCACGGGTAGAATGGCTCCCCCGACAATCGCTGTGCATAAAATGCCCGAGCCTTGGCTGGTATGACGTCCCAGGCGGTGAACCGCGAGGCTGAAAATGGTGGGGAACATAATGGCGTTAAACAGCCCTACCGCCAGAATAGCCCACATGGCGATGCTGCCAGAGCTGCCTATTGCGATGGCGACCAGAACGGCAGCCATTAAGGCGCTGGTTGCCAGCGTTTTCCCGGCCGAAATCCGGGCCATGACGGCGGCTCCGATAAAGCGGCCGACCATAGCCCCGCCCCAATAGTAGGCGATATAGTGAGCCGCCTCTGCTTCAGTCAGGCCCGCAATATGCGGCTCACCCAGAAAGTTGACCAGAAAGCTGCCGATGGAGACTTCAGCGCCGACATAGACAAAAATGCCAATGGCGCCCAGTGCCAGGTGCCGATACTGCCAGGCAGAGGTAAGAGTGTCACCGGTTGCGGCGACTCCGGTTTCGGTTTTCCCGTCAATAATCCTGGGCAACTTTAACAGGCTGAAGATAGAAGCCAGCACAAAAAAGGCCCCAGCCAGTAGAAGGTAAGGCAGTTGCACCGCTTCCGCTTCGTGGGTTCGAAAGGCCTCCAGTTCCGTGGCGCTCATGTCTGACATTGCGGCTGTGGCTGTTGAAAGTATCAGCAAGGCGCCGAAGAAGGGCGCCAATGTGGTGCCCAATGAATTGAAAGCCTGGTTTAAGGTCAGGCGGCTGGAGGCGGTTTCCACTGGGCCCAACCGGGTCACATAGGGGTTGGCGGAAACCTGCAAAAGCGTCAGGCCCGAGGCCAGCACAAACAGCGCGCCTAGAAACAGGGGGTAGGCAGTGAATGCGGCCGCCGGGAAAAATAACAGGCAGCCGATCGTGGCAATCAACAGGCTGATAATGATGCCGCGCTGATACCCCACCTTCTTGACCAGTACGCCCGCCGGCACGGATGTCAGGCCATAGGCCCCAAAGAAACAAAACTGAATTAACATTGCCTGGGTGTAATTGAGTGAAAATACGTTTTTCAGGTGGGGGATCAGTATATCGTTCAGGCAGGTGATAAAGCCCATGATAAAGAAGAGAGAGGTCAGTGTGACCAATGCAAAGCGGTAGTTGTCGGTCTCGCGAGGGACAGCGTCTTCTTGATAAGTAGCGCTTTCGATAAGTCCTGCCATGAGCAACCTCATTGATAAACAGCGAAAAAGAATATGCCCAGGGGGCATCAATGCGAATCTTTTGTGAGACTGCTTATTAGACGTGCTTGTGGTAAGGCTGACAATCGAGACTGCGTTGAAACGGACTGAATATAAGATAAGCTGGATTGATCGAACGGGATATCGAGTTTTCCCGGCGCTTGCAGCTTCCGCCTGGGTTTCGTCCCTCTCGATGCATCCCGGTCGATTTTGAAGATAGCTTTACCAGCTGCGGTCCAGGTTAGCGCTGAACGCCGTCTCGATGGTTTGCCAATCCTCTGCTGTCAGGTATCGCTCAGCCATTGGCAGCACCACCTCCTCCTCCTGGCGCATATGCTCGAAGTGGAACTCGACAAAGTTTCCGAGGGCTTCGGCGAAAGCTGAGAAATCGCCACCGCGACGATACTGCTCAAGCTGCTGGCGAAGTCTGTTGAGGAGATCCGCCCCCTTGGCATGTTGAGCTTCGAGTTCATTGAGTATGGTATGGCTTTCCGTGGAACGCATGCGCAGAAAGCGGAAAAGATACTCGTCCTCTTTGGGGTGGTGCAAGCGCTCCGGGAATGCCTGGATGTAGTCCAGCATCGCTAAGATCAGATGGTCATCGGGCTCTGACCGTCCCGCATGGACGTCGTCCACATGAGCAATCAGTCCTTTGAGCACTGCGCCCATTGAACGGTGCTCGTCTTTAATAATGTTAATGGTCACGTTCATCGTTATTTCCAAATTAAGTCGGGGATATTCACGGCGCGATCAAACGCGATTCAGTGCTCTCAGTTTGAAGCGCTGAATCTTTCCAGTGGCGGTCTTTGGCAAATCGTCGACAAATTCGAACCAGCGAGGGTATTTGTAGGGTGCCAGCAGAGCTTTGACGTGTTGTTTCAGGGATGACGCCAACTCCTCGGAAGGTTCGCAGCCTGGTTTAAGCACAATGTAGGCAATGGGCTTGATAAGCTGGTCGTCATCCTCTTTGCCCACCACTGCCGCTTCCAGGACAGCCTCGTGGGTAACCAAAGTGGATTCTACTTCGATGGGCGATACATAGATGCCGCTCACCTTAAGCATATCATCGCTGCGACCCGCGTAGATGTAATAGCCGTCCTGGTCCTGCATGTACTTGTCTCCGCTACGGAGCCATTGTCCCAGGAAGGTAGCTCGGCTCTTTTCGCGGTTGTTCCAGTAAAATACGGCGCTGGTAGGGCCGGCGATCTGCAACTCACCCGGCTCTCCCGGCGCCACCGGATTACCCTCATCGTCCACCAGCCTCACCTGATAGCCGCTGACCGGCTTGCCAGTTGTACCGTAACGTACTTCATTGCGTCGATTGGATAAAAATATGTGCAGCATTTCGGTAGAGCCGATGCCGTCGAGAATGTCGACGTCAAAGTGTTTTCGCCAGCGTTTTCCGATCTCTTCCGGTAGCGCTTCGCCCGCCGAAGTGCAGCAACGCAGTTGCAATTCGTTCTTTTGGGGCAGGTCCGGGCTGGCCAGCATGGAGGCATAGAGTGTGGGGACCCCGTAAAAAACGGTGGGCTGGTGTTGGCGCAAGCGCATACAGACCGACGCCGGAGTGGGACGCTCCGCCATCAGCACCGCGGTGGCGCCCACGGCCATCGGGAAGGTAAGGCCATTACCGAGACCGTAGGCAAAAAACAGTTTGGCGGCGGAGAAAACAACATCGTTTTCACTGATTTCCAGTATCGGCCGGGCATACAATTCAGCCGTTTGTATCAGACTGGAGTGCAGGTGCACCGTACCCTTGGGAGAACCGGTGGATCCCGAGGAGTAAAGCCAAAAGCACATATCGTCAGCTTTGGTGGGGGCCACCTTATAAGTGTCGGGAGCGTTGGCGATGAGGTGCGACAGCGAATTTTTTTCCTGATCGCGCCCATCGGCGACCAGAATGTGTTCGAGAAAGGGGAGCTTTTCCAAAAGCGGCTGAAACAGGGGTAAAAGAGCGGCGGAGACCACGGCCATTCGCGCACGACTGTCCGCGAGCATATATTCATAGTCATTCTGTGTCAGCAGAGTATTGACGGCAACGGGCACCACGCCGGCTTTAATAGCACCCAGAAAGACGGTGGGGAAATTAATGGTATCATGCAAACACATCAGCACACGTTGCTCCATCCCTACGCCCATTTCCCGCAAAATATTGGCGAACGCTGAAGTGCGTTTGTCTACTTCTGCGTAGGTATAGCTGCCTGTATCGTCGATAAACGCGATTTTGTTGCCGCGGCCGGCCTTGAGATTTCGTTCGATTAAATCCTGAGCCGCGTTGTATTCACTGGGAATATTGAGCGTGGGGGGACATGTTCTCTGGTCGGCTGAGCTCAATTCCGGCATTTCATTCTCCTCTATCTTGCTATAGGCGCTGGGCAGACTCTCGCCGCAGACGCCAGGCAGTATCTCGCTGTGGGCGCTGGGCCAGTCAAGGCGTGTTGTTGCTATCGAGTGTTATATGGGGCTCGCTGTTTACGGCATCCTCTTTCATGGTTGTTGGGCGCTCCTTTTGGGGAATAGGGTACTCGATTTATCGCTAACATGCAATTTAATGCATTTTTTCGTCGGGGAGTTTTGGTGGTTTGCGAATAGGTAATATAGTGCATATTGCCAGTGCGGTTAGAATAAAAAGACTGAATATAGCCAAAGGACAAACGGTAAAAACACACTGTGACTGTATTTGCCCGAAGTTAAAGGCATTTTAGCGCAATATTGGGGCTGGTATTTAAGAAATAAATCAAGTCCGGTGACTTGCGGCCAAGGGATAATTTATGAATCGAATTTTCTCTGTTACATATTTTGCTCAATCGTTAGCATTGAGGGTCATTATATCCCCTTGAATTGCGTGGATTTAGGCTATTTTGCTCGTGGTGAGAGCGCGTTCTAGGTTAATTATGGTGAAATATAGTGCAATTTATGGGTGCTATATATGGCATATTTTCTTGACATGAATCAATGCGGGGTGTAGATTGATCGGCGTTGCTGCGCTAGAAACTGCTAATAAAGTGCAGTTGCAGCCGAGTGTAATAATAATTAATCGGCAATATATTTCATAAGGCCGCTGTAGCAAAAAGCAGTGCCAACTGCGTGAGCAGACTTAGAACGAGGAGCCACTTCATGAGCGTAAAAAGAATAGTTACCGCTGTCGGGGAGCATAGCCGGATTGTCGTAATGAGCGGAGCGCTTGTCCCAATCGCTTTCCCAGTCAGCGATGTTTATGCCGCCCAGAGCGGATTTGCTTTAGAGGAGGTCGTTGTAACGGCCCGAAAGCGGGAAGAAAGTCTGCAGGACACGCCGATATCGGTGGCGGCTTTCACTGCGGAAGATATGAAAAATCGCCAGATTGATTCCACCGATCAGCTGACTCAGGTTACGCCCAATCTTTCCTTTTCCTCTCACGCACCTTCCGCGGGCAACAATGCTTCCTCGCAAATTTTTATTCGCGGCATTGGTCAAACTGAATTCCTGCCTTCGACAGATCCCGGTGTGGGACTCTACATCGACGAGGTCTATATGGCTCGTTCTGTCGGTGCCACCTTAAACTTTGTCGATCTGGCTCAAGTGGAAATCCTGCGTGGTCCCCAGGGAACCCTGTTTGGTCGCAACACCATTGGCGGTGCGATAAACCTGACCACTCGTCGACCCTCCGACGAAGCCGGTGGCAGCCTCGAGGTGAAAATTGGCAGCGACAATCGGTTTGATGTTCAGGCTTCTCTCGATATGCCCGTCAGCGATACTCTGCGTACCTCGGTATCTCTGGGTTCCAGGAGTAGGGATGGCTATGTCGAGCGTGTCCTGGACGGTACCGATTTGGGTGATGATGACAGCGTTGGTGGCCGTTTCGCGGCCGAATGGGACGCCTCGGAAAAGGTCGAAGTCTATTTCTCCGCAGATTACGTCAAGGAAGAAGAGAATGGAGCGCCTATCTCTTTTAATGGTCTGGCACCCAACCTGTTTGCCAATCTGGCTGCCGGGGGGGTGCTTGTAGGCAGCGGTTGTGCCGGTTTAGATCCCTCTCTGCAAGATCGTTGTGCCAATCGGGATTGGGACGCGGGCCCTTATGGAAATTACGGTACTTTCGAAGTGGAGTCCTACTTTGAGAGTTGGGGCTCCAATTTGACCGTGACCTGGGATACGGATTGGGCGACGATCAAGTCCATTACCGCCTATCGCGATATGGAATGGACGGGTTCACGGGATGCCGATAATACGCCATTGACTATTTTGCACACCCGCAATGACGATACCCAGGATCAATTCAGTCAGGAGTTTCAGTTCTCCGGGACGGCGATGGAAGACCGCCTGAACTGGTTGGTTGGACTTTACTATTTCGAAGAGAGCGCCACTGATGATTATTATGTGCCGGTTGCCGTGGGCACATTCAATTCAGGCGGACTTGTGGAAAATGACTCTCAGGCCGTCTTTGGACAGTTGACTTACGACCTCACCAGCGATCTGAGTATGACTTTGGGATTGCGGTGGACTGAAGAGAACAAAGCATTTAAACCTTTGCAATTCACCGAGTCCACGTACGTATTCCCCGTGGCCGCGAGCGAATCTGACGGCATGGGCGGATATGTTCATCCGTTCGACGGCAATGTTTATCCAACCTTGGGGGGTGGGGGCACCGCCGCCATCGTGCCAGCGGGTGTTCTGTTCTTTCCACAGGAGTTTGTGGAGGAAACCTACTCAGACACCACGCCCATGGTTAATTTCTCGTACCAGTTGAATGAAGATGTAATGATCTATGCCAGCTACTCAGAAGGCTTCAAGAGTGGTGGATTTAATGCCCGCAATATCAAGCCGGGCGCAACGGTAAGGTCGTTTGAGCCGGAGACGGCAGAAACCATTGAATTGGGATTCAAGGCGGATCTCCTCAATAATACGCTGCGGCTCAATGGCGCCCTCTTTACAACCGACTATGCCGATCTCCAGTTTGTCATTCGCGAGGATTTCGCGCCCATCGTGTTCAATGCGGGTGAAGCACAGATCGACGGCCTTGAACTGGAGTGGACCTGGGTACCCAACTCTGCAGTTCAGATTGTTGGAGGAATCGGATACGTTGATGCGGAGTACAAGGAGCTTAGTGATGAGCTTCAGGCGGGTGGCGTACTGCTGAGCAATAAGATGCCCCATGTGCCGGATTTGAGTGCGAACATTGGTATTGCCTACAGCTTCGACTTAGGGGAGGCGGGCACACTGACACCACGACTTGACTGGTCTTATCGGGACGACGTTGTATTCGATGCACTGAATTCCGAGGAGATTGCTCAAGACGCCTACGATATCGTCAATGCCTCGATGATCTGGGACTCCGCCTCAGAAAAGTGGCGGGTGGCCGCTTCTGTCAGCAATCTGACCGATGAGCTTTATCGTCTGGCAGGTAACACTGCAATCAGAGAAGCCTCTTCCTATTCCGAGGTTACCTATGCCAGAGGTCGTGAGTGGACGTTGAGTGCTAAATACCTTTTCTGATTCATTTGAATGATGCATGCAGGGCCCCTCACTCATAAGAGTGCGGGGCCTTTTTTTTGGTGCTTCAGGATACTTACTTTTTGCTAATTTTAACCTGATTTTATGCTATTGATACTACAGCCGGGATTGACGAAAATTTCCTTATTATCGAGTGGATATGAGCTTGGTGTTTTTCAGATTTTAAATCGAATTGCGAGCCGTAAACTCAAAAAAAGCATGGCCCATATCGAAACAATCGACGTTCTACCGCCGACACGATTTCAATAATACGAGGTTAGATAATGATACCTACGCCGGAAATACCCTACGGAGCTTACTGGTCGACCCCTTTTTCAAAATGGCAGGGTAGCCTGTCACATTGTCATGCCATTGAATTTTCCGCCCACGTGGCAAAGCAGGAATTAGACAAACGCAACATTTCGGCACAAGCATTTGACTATGCGGTATTGGGAACTTCGGTACCTCAGCGACATTCCTTTTACGGTGTTCCCTGGTTGATGGGATTGATAGGGGCGAATGATGTGTCTGGTCCGATGGTTGGCCAAGCTTGTGCGACCGGTGTAAGAAGCGTGCTTAATGCGACGCAGGAGATTGGTTCAGGCCTGGCCAGTTGTGCGTTGGTGGTTACCGCCGATCGTTGCTCAAATGGACCTCACCTCTACTATCCCAACCCTCAGGGTCCGGGTGGCACCGGTACTCACGAAGACTGGGTGTTGGACAATTTCGGTTGCGACCCTTTGGGCGGTCACGCGATGTTGGATACGGCAGAGAATGTAGCGAGAAAACACGATATCAGCACGGAAATGCAGCATGAACTGGTATTGAGACGGGTAGAGCAGTACCGCATGGCAACGGCGGATAACAATGCCTTCCAACGTCGCTACATGACTCTGCCTTTTGAGGTGCCAAGCACAAACTACAAAAAAGTGATTGCCACTCTGTCCGGGGATGAAGGGCTAACCTTGTCCACCTCAGAGGGGCTGGCCAGACTGAGACCGGTGAAGCCCGAAGGCAGTGTTACATTTGGTGGACAGACGCACCCTGCGGACGGCAATGCTGCCTTGATTATGGCGACCCCGGATAAGGCGAAGGCCCTCAGCAAAGATTCCGCTATTCGCATACGGGTACTGGGGTTCGGTAGTGGGCGCGTGGATTTGGCTTATATGCCCGAGGCGACAATTCCGGCTGCTCAAATGGCGTTAAAAAACGCGGGTGTTTCTATCGATCAAATGGCGGCGATCAAGTCCCATAACCCCTTCGCCGTTAATGATTTGGTCTTTGCCAGGGAAACCGGAATCGATGTGGAGAAAATGAATAACTATGGTTGCTCGTTAATTTGGGGGCACCCTCAAAGCCCGACCGGTTTGCGCGCCATTATCGAATTGATTGAAGAGTTGGTGATAGCCGGTGGAGGGTATGGCCTGTATCAGGGGTGTGCCGCTGGTGACAGCGCCATGGCGCTGGTGATTCAGGTTGATAATCGCTAGCCCGGGCGTTGAGTTTGAACTTGCCGGTTACAGATTATGGTTGAAAAGGTCGTTTGGGTAAAACCGTGCCAATGACCTCGACAAAGATTGACAGAATTAGGACTAACAGGAATAGATGACAGTGACCAAATCCAACACGATAAATCAGGTTGCAGTAATTGGTGCCGGAACCATGGGTGCCGCGATTACCCAGCACTTTTTGATGAAAGGGTTATCAGTGGTTCTGATCGACAATCAGCAGCAAGGCCTCGATCGTGGTTTGAACAATATTGACAGCTCTCTCTCGGAAGCTGCCGAACGCCGCATAATTTCCAGCGAGCAGAAAGCGCAGATACTTACCCAATTGCACTGTTCTACGGACTATCAGGCCATAGCGCGCTGTGATTTTGTCGTAGAGGCCGTATTTGAAAATTTTGAGGTAAAACAGGAAGTATTTCGCCGTGTTGAATCGGTCGTCAGCGAAAGCTGCATAATAGCGTCTAATACTTCTTCGTTCTCAATCACAGAGCTGGGTTCGGTACTGGGCAACCGCAGCCGGTTTGTCGGCGTTCATTATTTCTACCATGCAGCCAAAAACAAGTTGATTGAGGTAATTCCCGGAAGGGATACCGCGGACGACGTCGTTGAAAGGTTGGTAGCCTTCTATTACAGTAAGGAAAAAGCGCCCATCGTTGTCGCCGATGCCTACGGTTTTGCAGTTAACCGGTTTTTTGTTCCCTGGATGAACGAAGCTACCCGCCTCCTGGAAGAGGGACTCGGCAGCATCGCCGTCATCGACCAGGTTGCTGAAGAGGTGTTTCAGGTGGGTATGGGGCCATTTGCCCTTATGAATGCAACCGGGGTGCCTATTACGTTCCATGCGGCGGAAACCCTCGCGGCGCAATTTGGACCCATGTATGCTCCCTCGGCTAGTCTCAGGAAACAGGTAGACAGTGGCGAAGACTGGGATTGCTCCTCCATCGCTCTCATTCAGTCAGGGACAAGCGACAATGTTGACCAGATAAAAAAGCGGTTGTTGGGGATTACCCTGGGAGTTGCGGCCCAAATGGTGAGTGAAAAGGTTGCCGATGCCAGCGATACCGACCTGGGCGCCAGGCTCGGTTTGAGCTGGCCTGTCGGACCGTTTGAGTTGATGCAACAATATGGCTTGGCGGAGACCACCGATATCATTGGCAGTACCTTTCAAAAATGGGACCAACCACTGCCGGCAATTCTGGCAGATACCGCCAGAGCCAGTGAGCTTAAAGTTTGGCATGTCAAAACCCATGTGGTTGGGACAACCGGTCTGATCGAATTTAACCGCCCCGATGCGATGAATGCCTTGAATGAAGGCGTGGTCTCCCAATTGGATGATTGCTTCTCCTCACTGGAGAATAACGAAAACATTGAAAAAATCATTCTGTTTGGTCGCGGAAAGGCTTTCGTGGCGGGCGCGGATATCAAGTTTTTTATTGAAAATATTCGTAACGGTACCATCGACAATATCGTTAACTTCACCCGGAAGGGACAAAGACTGTTTGCCCGTATAGCGGGCTCCTCGAAACAGACAATCGCTTTGTTGGATGGTCTGGCATTGGGGGGTGGCCTGGAATTGGCGCTCGCCTGCCAGCACCGGATAGCAACCCGGCGTTTGACGGCTGCATTTCCCGAAACCGGTATAGGCATTTACCCCGGTCTCGGCGGCACGCAAAGAACCACGCGACTTGTGGGCAAAGGCCTGGCAAAATTCCTGGTGGCCACGGGCGCGACATTGGATGTGAATCAGGCAAAGGACTATGGTTTGATCGATGACGTCGTGGAAGAGGTCAGTTCGTTGGCCGAAGTTGCGGCGCTTGATGTGAGTGATGTCACCGCCGCGTCCGCTCAATTACCTGAAGCCGAATTTGAGGATTTCAATGGTGTATTGACGGCGACATTATTTGATCAGACACTATTCAAGCGTTACGAAAAAATGCTCAAAAGCAAGGCGCCACTGGCGTTGAAGAAAGCGATGGAACTTATCGATGAAGGCGCTGATAGGGCATTGGACCAGGCACTGCAGTTGGAGTTGGACGGGTTGAATTGGATGTTTTCAACACAAGACGCTTTAGCCGGTTTGTCCGCTGTCATTAATCGACAACGTGTTGAATACCAAGGTGTGTAACGCAGGTCAGGGAGCCAAAGAGCCTGTATTTCTTAGAATTAATGAAGTCTGGAAATAACGATAAATACATTTCAGGTGGAAACATGATTGACGCGTATCAAGCGCTGGGGTTTCCCAGTCCTCGAGTGGATGTAGAGATTCAGTCCGATGGCTGTATGATCCTCAGGTCGCCCTATCCACTGGGAGAGTATTCATCCCGACTGGGGGACTACTTGTACTACTGGGCGGAAAAGCGAGCCGGGCAAGTCTTCCTGGCAGAGAAAAGCAGCGAAAATACCTGGTCAACGCTGACCTACGATGAGGCCCTTAATCGCACTGAAAGCATTGCTCAGGCCTTGATAGAACGGGGCTTAAAACAGGGCGACACCTTAGCTATCCTGTCGGGTAACAGTGTCAGCCAGGCGTTATTGACATTGGCTGCTATGCATATCGGTGTTGTGGTGGTGCCCATTTCTCCCTCCTATTCCCTCATGTCCTCTGATTACAAAAAACTCAGGGAAGTTGTGGAAATTGTTCAACCGTCGCTGATTTATGTTGAAAGCGTACCGCCCTTTCAACAAGCGTTGAACTCGCTGGAATTGAGGGGTATGGAAGTCGTCAGTGGGGCGGTCGCGGAAGAGAGTGAGGTAACGGATTTCGCCGAGTTGACGGAAACGACACCCACCAGAGCAGTATTTGAAGCTTTTGAGAATACCGGACCGGATACTGTCGCCAAGATACTGTTTACTTCCGGTTCGACAGGCTCGCCCAAGGGCGTTATCAATACGCAGCGCATGTTGTGCTCCAACCAAAAATCATTACAACTGATTTGGCCATTCCTGACCGAGAAACCACCTGTCGTTCTGGACTGGTTACCCTGGCATCACACCTTTGGTGGCAATCACAATTTCAATATGATCCTGGTCAACGGTGGGTCACTTTACATTGACGATGGAAAACCGCGTCCCGGCCAGGTGGAAAAAACGGTGGCCAACCTGGGCGAGATCGCAACAGGAATCTATTTCAATGTGCCGCTGGGTTATGAGTTGCTGATTGGTTATTTGGAGACGAATGAATCCCTTGCCAGAACGTTCTTTTCCGAATTGAAAGTGTTGTTTTGTGCGGGGGCGGCTTTACCGGATGATCTCTGGCGGCGATTGCGTGCTTTATCAATCAGCGTTCTTGGGCGAGAAGTGGCGGTGGTATCCAGTTGGGGGTCGACCGAGACAGCACCACTTTGCAGCAGCACCTATTTTGAGACGGATGCAGTCAGTCCTTTGGGGTTGCCCGTACCGGGTGTAGAAATCAAATTGGCTCCGATCAACGGTCGCTTTGAACTGAGGGTAAGAGGACCCAATGTGACTCCCGGGTATTGGCGGGCGGCGGAAGCAACCCGGGCGGCATTTGATAATGACGACTTCTATTGTATGGGAGATGCCGGAAAGTTGGCAGATCCCGAAGATCCGACCAAGGGAATCCTGTTCGATGGACGTCTGGCGGAAGAATTTAAATTGTCCTCGGGTACCTGGGTTCAGGCAGGCACGCTGCGTTTACAGCTGATCTCAGCGCTTGCGCCGTTGATTCAGGACGCTGTTATTGCCGGTCCCAACAGAACCGAAATCGGAGCGCTGTTAATTCCCAATCGTGAGGGGTGTCTCAAGTACATAGAACGCCAGCTTCAAGCCGGGTCTGCAAATACAGACCTGTTTGAATCCAGCGCATTACGCAAAGCACTGAGTCAAATGTTGGGTTCCTACAATAAGGGAAAATCAAGCAGCCAGAAATTAGGACGGGCAATGCTTTTAAAGGAACCATTATCTGTGGACAAAGGGGAGATAACGGATAAGGGTTATATCAATCAACGCGCGGTGCTGGTATCGCGTGCCGAGACGATTGATACGATGTATGACGGAGGCGAAGGGGTTATTACGCCGGGTACATTGTCTGCCGGCTAATAGACAGTCCAAGGATTTGAATGGTGGAGTGATCGCGAATCGATACCCATGGCCGGGTTGCAGTGGTGGTTTAGTCCGAATGCCGGTAGTGCCCGGGTGTTACCCCGGTCCATCCCTTGAAAGCTCGAACAAAGTCACCCGGCTCTGAAAACCCTACCCTCGGTGCAATCTCACCAATGCTGAGGGAGGGCACCTGGGTCAGGTAATAGATCGCCATATCCCGTCGGGTAATGTTCTTGATTTGCTGATAGGAGGTGCCTTCGATTTTGAGCTGTTGCCGGAGCGCGTATTTACTCATGCCGAGTTCATCCGCAACTTCTTCCAATCCGGGAACGCCCTCGCTGACGACGGGCTCGATCAATTGCCTCACGCGGGTACTCAGGCAACTGTCATAGCGATACAACACAAAGAGATTTGCAGGGCTGTCCGCAATAAATCCTTTTAGACTTTCGTGGGTCTGGACAACGGGCATTTCCAAATATCGGCGGTGAAAACTAAAACTGCTTTCGGGTTGATTAAAATGGTGAATACAGGGGAATAGATATTTGTATTCATCGATTCGCAATGGCGTGGGATAGGCAAAAGCGGCTTCTTTTAAAACAATATTTTCCCCAATAAGCCAACTGGCGAAACGGTGCCAGGCCAGCAAGATCAATTCGGATAATAGGTTTTCGCTATCGAGTTCGGGTTGTTTTAGCTTGAGGGTAAACGTTGCGGAATTTACCGTGGCTGTGAGCTGGAGTTCATAGCTATCCTCAATCAATCGGTAAAACTGAATGCCCCTGACAATCGCTTTCTCAAGCGTGGGGGCATGGACGGCCAGCTTACCCATCATATGAAAAGTGCCGAGCTTGGTGGGGTGAGCACCCAGCCCCATATTTTCATCTTCAAGTTCTCGCCAGATAAGGCGAACGAGCATGGCTATCTTATCGGTCAGTACCCGAGCCCGGGGCGCATCTAAAAGTTCCGGGGATATGCCGGCACTGCGGAGCAGGTTGTGCGCATCCAGTTTTTTCTGCGTTGCCAGCCTGTAGAGTGCGCTGGCATAGTGGATACTGGATGAGTATTTATCCATGGGATTCCGAAGCTTCGCATTCAGCGTTGGATTGACAGCCATTGCGGGAATCCCGGCTTTGATTACGTACCCGAAGCGTGCATCAGCGTGGTTTGTTGTTGAATCAGTGTGATCAACTCACTGTATGATTCTTCTACGGTCTTCCCGGAGGTGTCCAGTACGGCGTGGGCTTTTTCATAATAGGGGGTGCGCTCCTGTAAAATTCTGCGCAAATCTGCCATGGCATCTTCATTATTGGCCATCGGTCGCGTATCGCCCTGGGCGATAACGCGCTCCATATGCTCTTCAGGCGAGGCCTTGACCCAGATGACCAGGCAGGTAGTCAACAGCAGGTTGAGTTCCTTCAGTTCAGACACGATACTGCCGCCGGTTTCAATACAGACAGAATCGTACTCATTCAGCGTTTTAAACAGGGCTTTTTCTTCAAGACGGCGGTATCCCGCCTGGCCGGACAATGCCAGGATTTCTGAAATGGCCATGCCGCCGACAGTCTCTATTTCATTGACCAGTCGAACGAAGGGCAGCTTTTGACGTTCCTGCAGTAAATGCCCCAGTGTTGTTTTGCCGGCGCCGCGCAGGCCGATCAGGGCAATGCGCATTTGACCTTCTCCCAGGCACGAAAACTTCTGGTACAACATTTGCAGCGCAGCCTGTTGTTCCTCCCGCGTCAGGCGGCCGACAAATTCATTGATCAGCGATTGTTCCGGTGTTTGCTCGATGCCTGTCGGTAGGAGTTCGGCGAGATTGGCGCCCAGTGCCCTTGCGACCTTGCGTAACAGGTTGATGGAAATGTTACCCATGCCTTGCTCAAGGTTGGCAAGATAGCGTTCCGATACCGATGAGTCGTTGGCGAGCATCTTGCGGCTCATGCCGCGGCTGGCGCGCAGCCCGCGGACACGGTTGCCCACTTGCTGTAAGAACTCCTCATTAGATTGGACGTCTGTGTCCTGGCTGTTCTGCATATGTCACTCGATCAGTTGATAACCTGTCGCACTTGCCGGTTATCATACTGAAAAGTGAATAAAAATGCATATTTTGCATCGTCGGCACCTGTTTATAGGGGGCAGGCTTGATCGAAGTCAACCGGGCGTTTGTCGCGCATAGCGGATAAGCCTTCGCGAATATCGGGCATTCGGAATCCCAGCATCTCCAGCGCCAGAGAGTTGTCGAAGGTGGGGCCCATCATTCGCAACCAGTTATTGATGGCGTGCTTGGTCCATCGCACTGCGGATGGACTGGCTGAAGCGAGATTGCCCGCGACTTCCAAGGCGGTCTCATAGAGATCTTCCTCCTCAACACTGAGCGAGACCAGGCCGATGCGCTCAGCCTCTTCTCCGTTAACCGGTGTTCCGGTGAGCAGGTAGTATTTGGCTTTGGCCATACCACACAGGATCGGCCAGATAATGGCGGCAAAATCTCCCGCGGCTACACCCAGTTTGGTATGGCTGTCTATCAGGCGGGCATTCCTGGCGGCTACTGAAACATCGGCCAGCAGCGCTACCGCCAGTCCCGCACCCACAGCGGCACCATGAATAGCCGATACAACAGGCTTGGAGCAGTTAATCAGGTTGTAGACCAGGTCTTTGCCCTCTTTCCAGACATTGAGCAGCGCCTCGTCGCTATCGATCATACTGTTGACCAGTTCGAAATCGCCGCCCGCGGAAAACCCCCTACCCGCGCCGCGCACCAGGACAACACGGACTTTGGGGTCGAGATCTATGTCTCGCCAGACATAGGCGGTATCCCGGTGCATTGCCGCATTCATGGGATTCATCGGGGTGCCGCTATCGAAGGTGATTTCCAGGATTCCCTCTGCGGGTTGGTGAAAGGTGAGCGTTGGAAAGCGTTCACAGTATTGTTCGATGTTCATTGTGCCGGCCTGTTTACAGAAGCTTGTTGTATTGCCACTGTCTCGGGGAAGATGAGACTGTCGGCATTCAGTGTCGGGTAAATTTGATTTCACCGTTTGGCAGCAGGTAGAGCACCAGGGCACTGCCGCCGGTGACGGTCGGGTAGTGGGCACTGTCCGGTCCATAGACAAGCCAGCCGGCACCGCGACCGTCGAATTTGGCTCCCGGGTCAATGGGCATGATCAGATCGATTTCCCCACCGGGGTGGGAGTGATGGGGGCCTGCGATCTCGTTCATGTAGACCACGTCCACGCTGAAATCCCCGAGTTCCGGGTCCGGTTTGAAGACTCGGCCGAATTTGATGCCGCCGGCTTCTTGCTGGCAGAGTTCACCGGATTCTATCCCGGCGTGGCAGCAGGCGGTGAGGCTCTGAAAAAAATCACTGCCGCTGGGAAAATTCAGATTGAGCTTGTCCTCCAACGCCTGGTCCAGAGGGGTGCTCCCGATCAGGTCGGTAACGGTCCGCAACAGTGTTAGAAAGTGATTACGAGAAAAGTCGCTCATTATTAATGTCCACGCAGGTAATGGTGCAGCCGATAAGGCAATGCCCTAATCCCTGTCCCCCTTTCTCCTGGCCCTGGGCCATGGTTCATGCAGAGGCACAAGTTAGTTGTATTGCAATATAGTGCATTTTGTCTTTGACTTCAATCGGGTGTGGCAATATAGTACACACTTGCCGCCGATACAGCCGGTATTTATGAATTAAGGCCATCGACAGGAAGGTACTCACCGCCTGGCCTTTTGAAACTGGTAGCGAGGCTTAATGCCAATGGAAAAAACAGAGCCCTATATACACTGGCGGACCATATTGTTTGGCGAAACCGACGCCGCGGCAATCGTGTATACACCGCGTTTTGCTGACTACTGTATGGAAGCCGCGGAAGTCTGGTTTCGTGAAACTATTGACTTCGACTGGTTCCGATCGAATGTTGAAACGGGGCAGGGAACGCCTGTTGTGCACATGGAAATCGATTTTATCGCCCCTTTGGTGGGGGGAGACACGCTTGGTGTTTTGGTTCGGGTGGAAAAAGTTGGGCGATCGACGGTGACTCTTTCATTTGAAGGCATTAAAGGACGCAATCTCAAACGCGGAAAAATAACCTCCTTTACTGCGAGATTTGTTTATTGTTTTACCGATAAACAGGTGGGCGGCTCTATTTCCATTCCGTCCAGGCAACGTGAACGTATTGAAGCTTATGCCGCCGGCTGTGAAAGGTTCGATCTTGCAGTAAATGACCTGACTGTCGAATGACCCCTTAAACCGTCAATCTGCGCGCGGGGAATGCGTTGAATGCTCCGGGCTTTTGGCACTATCAGTGATCTTCAACAAATGGTGATGATATTGAAACTGCAAAATTATGTTAGCGGAAATTGGATAGAGGGGCAGGGGCAGGGCGTCGCATTGCGCAACCCTGTGAACGGCGAAGTATTGGCTTATGCGGGGTCCGAGGGTGTTGACTTGGGGGCGGCGCTGGCCTATTCACGCGCTAAAGGCAACCCGGCATTGCAGACACTGGGTTATTCCGGGCGGGCGCAATTGCTTGAAAATATTGCTGAGTTGCTCGCTGCCAATCGAGACAAGTATTACCAGATCGCTTACCAAAATTCCGGCAACACCAGGACCGATGCCGCCATCGATGTGGACGGCGGGATCGGGACCCTCAAATATTATGCGGCGTTGGGTAAAGGTTTGGGCGATGGCCATTATCTTTGCGAGCCCGGCCTGAACCAATTGACGCGCGACAAGGAATTTCAAAGTGCCCATATCCTGACGCCACTTCCCGGCGTGGCGATTCATATCAATGCTTTTAATTTCCCCTCCTGGGGTTTATGGGAAAAAGCAGCCGTCGCTTTGCTGGCGGGCGTGCCCTTATTTGCCAAGCCCGCAACAGCCACGTCGATGTTAACTTATGAAATGATTAAGGATGTGGTTGAGGCGGGAATTGTTCCCGAAGGAAGTTTGTCGCTGATCTGTGGTGGTGGTCATAACCTGATGGATTTCGTGGAAACCGGTGACGTCGTACTGTTTACCGGTTCAGCCGATACGGCGGCAAAGTTGCGGACCCACCCGCAGGTTATCAAGAGCGGAATAGGGTTCAACGTTGAAGCCGACAGCCTCAATATGGCGTTACTGGCGGAAGATGTTGCGGCGGGTTCTCCTTTATTTGAAGCCTTTGTCAAAGAAGTCGCCAGGGAGATGACCGTCAAGGCGGGGCAGAAGTGCACGGCAGTGCGGCGAATACTGGTGCCGGCAAGCGTGATAGACGCTGTTGCAGATGCCCTGAGTGCGCGTTTGGCCAAGATCCCTGTCGGTGATCCGGCTGTTGAAGGCGTGCGCATGGGCCCCCTGGTCAATGAAGCACAGCAACGAGCCGCCTGGGAAGGTATTGAAACGCTGATGCGGGAGGCGGAAATAGTTTATAACGGAGACGAAAACTTTGCCCCCATTGGAGACAGTGTCGAGAAAGGCTGTTTTCTCCCGCCAACGTTGCTGCGTTGTCATAAACCCTTTGAGGCTGAGCGTGTACACGATACCGAGGTTTTTGGTCCGGTAGCCACATTAATGCCCTATTCCGGTGAAGAGGAAGCTTTTGCCCTGGCTGCTCGCGGAGGTGGTTCCCTGGCGGGCTCGCTGTTTAGTAACAACGATGCATTTACAGTCCGCGCTGTCGTGCGTTTGTCTTCTTCCCACGGGCGGTTGCTGGTGGTTGACGAAGCGATAATGGCCAGTCATACCGGCCATGGCATCGCGATGCCGCAGTGCGTTCACGGTGGACCGGGTCGCGCCGGTGGGGGTGAGGAGTTGGGCGGTTTGAGAGGGCTGCGCATCTACCATCAACGTTCTGCAGTACAGGCCAATGTCGAACGATTACAACAGCTGCAGGCTGCGACAGAGAGCTTTTCTGGTTAAGTCGCTGTTTCAGTTTCCCAAAAAACCAACGTCAGTATTGATCCTCCCGCAAGTGCTCTGGCTGTAAGTGCCCTGGCTGTAAGTGCCCTGGCGCAGAATCGCCAGGGCACTTGTCACCTGATTCATCTTCTTCGCCTGTTTCCGCCTTTCGCAAACCTGTAAGAACAGGACGAGCTTACTCAAAATTCCAAGGCATGTTGCAATATTGTGCTTGACCTGGATCAAGTATGCAGTATAATGCACTACAGATTTTTAATAGTCCTGATAAAGGTGAACAGAGCATGATTGATTTTCAGACCAGTCCAGATAACTACAAGCACTGGAAACTGTCATTCGACGGTGCCGTGGCGACATTGACGATGGATGTGGACCCAGCGGCCACCCTGTTTGAGGGCTATGAGCTAAAGCTGAATTCCTATGACCTGGGTGTTGATATTGAGCTCTATGATGCCGTTCAACGGCTGCGGTTTGAGCATCCCGAGGTGAAGACGGTGATCATGGATTCGGCCAAAGAGAAAGTCTTTTGTGCGGGGGCCAATATCCGCATGCTGGGCGGCGCGGCCCATGCCCACAAGGTGAACTTCTGTAAATTTACCAACGAAACCCGTAACTCGATTGAGGATGCCAGCGAAAATTCCAAGCAGCGTTATCTCTGCGCGGTGAGCGGTACAGCGGCTGGTGGTGGTTATGAGCTGGCACTCGCGACCGACTATATCATGATGGCTGATGATGGAAATTCCGCGGTATCCCTGCCGGAGGTGCCATTGTTGGCGGTATTGCCGGGCACCGGTGGGCTTACCCGTGTGGTTGACAAGCGCAAAGTGCGTCGCGATCACGCCGATGTGTTTTGCACTATCGAAGAAGGCGTCCGCGGACAGCGGGCCGTAGACTGGCGCCTGGTTGACGAAGTGATTCCCGGCTCCAAATTCAAGGAGGCGGTGCGTGAACGGGCCATGGATATGGCGGCAACTTCCGATCGTCCCGACAACGTTCAGGGTGTGGTATTGACACCGCTGGCCAAAGAGCTGCAGGAAAACAGCCTGGCCTATGAATTCGTGGACGTGCAAATTGATCGCGCCAATCGCGTGGCCACTGTCACTGTACGGACGCCTGAGACGGGCAAGCCCGCTGGCATGTCTGTGGAAGAGGCAGTGAGCCAGGGCGCGCAGTTCTGGCCGTTGGCTGTCTGCCGTCAGTTGGACGATGCCATCTTGCACCTGCGCTTGAACGAGCTTGAAACCGGAACACTGATATTTAAAACCGAGGGCGATGCCGATACGGTTGAAGCTTACGATGAGTTTGTCACTAAAAATCAGCAAAACTGGTTTATACGCGAGATTGCTCTTTACTGGCGCCGGACCCTCAAACGCATTGATTTGACCTCGCGTACCACCTTGGCTTTTGTAGAGCCAGGCAGCTGTTTTGTCGGCGTGTTGGCCGAACTGCTGTTCTCCGTTGATCGCACTTATATGCTTGATGGTCAATTTGAAAACGATGATCGTGCCGAAGCGAAAGTGCGACTGACGGCGTCCAACTTCGGCCCTTACCCCATGTCCAACGGCATTACCCGCCTGCAAACCCGCTTCCTGGGCGAGCCGGAAACCCTTGATGCCTGCCAGTCTGCATTGGGCCAGAGCCTGGATGCAAAAGCGTGTGAAGAGCTGGGACTGATTACCTACAGCCTCGACTTTATCGACTGGGATGATGAAACGCGACTAATGATTGAAGAACGCGCCAGCTTCTCGCCCGATTGCCTGACCGGTATGGAAGCCAACTTGCGTTTCGCCGGTCCCGAAACCATGGAAACCAAGATATTTGGCCGTCTCACCGCCTGGCAAAACTGGATTTTCCAGCGCCCCAATGCCGTATCCGAAAAGGGCGCCCTCCAGCTTTATGGCACCGGTGCCCGCCCTGAATACGATTTGAAGCGCGTCTAGTATTGGACAAAAAGCGAACAGTAAAACTGATAACCGAGAGGATAAAAGCATGAGCAACGTTGCACGAGAGGACGCTATCGTAGAGGTGAACTACGACGACCTGATTCCCAATAATGTGGACCTGAGCAATGATGCCCGTCTCAAGAAGGCGCTGGAAAGCTGGCACCCCAAATATATCGACTGGTGGAATGAGGCCGGCCCGGAAGACACCCGGGACCTGGAAGTCTACCTGCGCACCGCCGTGGGTGTGGACCCGAAAGGCTGGGCGAAGTTCGGACATGTAAAAATGCCGGACTACCGTTGGGGTATTCTTCTGGCGCCCAAGGAGGAAGGGCGTACCATTCCGTTTGGCAAACATAAAGGAGAGCCCGCTTGGCAGGAAGTGCCGGGGGAATACCGCGCACTGTTGCGTCGCCTGATTGTTGTTCAGGGCGATACCGAGCCCGCCTCTGTCGAACAGCAGCGTTACCTGAGCAAGACCGCGCCATCGCTTTACGATATGCGCAACCTATTTCAGGTGAACGTTGAAGAGGGTCGTCATCTGTGGGCAATGGTTTACCTGCTGGTGAAATACTTTGGTCGCGATGGACGCGAAGAAGCGGAAGCCATGCTGGAGCGTCGCTCGGCGAATGAAGATAAACCCCGTATCCTCGGTGCCTTTAACGAGGAAACACCTGACTGGCTGTCCTTCTTTATGTTCACCTATTTCACAGATCGCGACGGAAAAATGCAGTTGGAGTCGCTGGCTCAGTCGGGATTCGATCCGTTGTCACGGTCTTGTCGCTTTATGCTGACCGAAGAGGCACACCATATGTTTGTGGGAGAAACAGGCGTCGGACGAGTGATCCAGCGAACCTGTGATGCCATGAATGCAGCGGGTATCACTGATGCCAACGATATTGAGGCGGTCCGTAAACTGGGAGTTATCGATCTGCCGACACTGCAGAAGAAAGTCAACTTCCACGCCAGTGTGACCTATGACCTGTTTGGTTCCGAAGTCTCCACCAATGCCGCGGCTGCCTTCACTGCCGGACTCAAGGGACGCTTCAATGAAAACAAGCTGGACGATGACCATGTCCTGACCAATGACAGTTACAGTGTTGACCGGGTGGTGGATGGCAAACTGGTCAAGGAGGCAGAGCCTGCGTTGAACGCCATTAATGGCCGTTTACTGGATGACTATATCAAGGATGCTGCCGGCGGCGTGGGGCGCTGGAACAAAATCATTGAAAAAACCGGTGTCAATTTTGAAATCAGTCTGCCGCACAAGGGCTTCAACCGCAAGATCGGCGAGTTCGCAGAGCAATTTATCACGCCCGCAGGTGAGGTTGTCAGTGAAGCGCAGTGGACGGCTCAAGAGGCGAACTGGCTGTGTTCCGACGCTGACGGCGAATACATCAATTCACTGATGAAACCCTGTCGGGAAAAAGGCCAGTATGCCGGGTGGATTGCAGAACCGCGCATTGGCATCAACAACCAACCCGGTGATTTTGAATACGTCAAAATCAACTGATTGATAGTTGTAAGCAGCAACCCACTATCGCTTCCGACTGGGGCAACTGCTCCGTACTGTCCCGGATTGGCACTGGATATGAGTGCTAGTGCCAATTTCGGGCTTTTTATCAATATCGTAATGGTTACCAGCAATGACTCTCATTCGCCAGCATCTGATCGATCCGGAAATCTGCATCCGCTGTAATACCTGTGAAGAAACCTGTCCGGTGGATGCAATCACACATGATGACACTAATTACGTAGTCGATGTGGAAAAATGTAATTTCTGTATGGATTGTATTTCACCTTGTCCGACAGGTTCTGTCGATAACTGGCGTATGGTGACCAGCGCTTACAGTATCGAAGAACAGCTGTCCTGGGATGAGTTGCCCGAGGAGGTGGAGCACGCGGAAGCCGCGATCGAGCTGGCTCAGCAGAACGCCAGTGAACTGGAAGCCAGCGAAATCCTGGAGGTTGCGCACTCGGGTGAAGGTGGAAAAGTGCTGGCGCCTTACTCGGCCGCGCATCCGTATATCAACATCTACAACCGTGAGCGTCCGATGGTGGCCAAGGTCGCTGGTAACTTCCGTATCACCGACGCTGATACCGAGTCCGATATCCGCCACATCGTACTGGATTTCGGCGCGCACACTTTTCCTGTCCTGGAAGGGCAAAGCATCGGCATTATCCCTCCCGGAACCGATGAAAAAGGCCGTCCCCATCTGGTGCGACTCTATTCGGTGGCGAGCCCTAGAGATGGCGAACGCCGTGGAGCCAACAATATTTCGCTAACCGTGAAACGCGTTGTATACGAAGACAACGGTGAAGTGATTCGTGGTGTTGGTTCCAACTATGTGTGTGATTTGAAAAAGGGCGACGAAGTGCAGGTGACCGGCCCCTTCGGTTCCACCTTCCTGATGCCTAATCATGCTTCCGCCAACATTATCATGATCTGTACGGGAACCGGCTCAGCGCCATTTCGTGCCATGACGGAGTATCGTCGTCGCCACATGCCTGAAACAGAAGGCAAGTTACAGCTGTATTTCGGTGCAAGAACGCCGGGCGAGCTACCCTACTTTGGTCCGTTGAAAAAACTCAAAGACGAGTTTATCGACAAGCAACTGGTATTTTCACGATTGTCCGACCAACCCAAGGAATATGTTCAGGACCGCATGATAAAGCAGGCCCGGAAGTTGGCACAGCTCATAAACTCTGACGAAACCTACGTCTATATCTGTGGTTTGAAAGGTATGGAGCAGGGAGTGGAAGAAGCATTTGAGCAGATATGTTCGGACAACGATTTGTCATGGATTGCGTTGAAATCCGCCATGAAGCAGTCCGGTCGCTATCACGTCGAAACTTATTAAAAACAAGCCAGCGCCATGCAATATCCAAAGGTCTATAACAACCTGTTGGTTGATATCAGTTATACAGACATTCTCGTTATTCGCTTACACCGTCCGGAAGCGCGCAATGCACTGACAACGGAGTTGCTGACTGAACTGGCGGATCTGCTGGAGAGGGTCGAAGGAGACACTCAGGTTAAGGCCGTTGTGCTCAGCGGCAGTGATTCGGTATTTGCCGCCGGTGCGGACCTGAAGGAGATGGCCGCACTGGATATGGTCGGCGTGTTGCAGGATGTTCGTCCCAAACTATGGCAACGGATTTCAGGCTTTTCCAAACCGCTGATCGCGGCGGTTAACGGTTATGCACTGGGTGGCGGTTGCGAGTTGGTCATGCATGCCGATATCGTTATTGCCGGCGACAATGCCACATTCGGACAGCCTGAGATCAATCTCGGTATTATTCCCGGCGCCGGTGGAACCCAGCGCCTGATCCGTACCGTCGGCAAACCTCTGGCCATGAAGATGGTGCTCAGTGGAGAATTTATTTCCGCCCGGGAGGCCCTGGTGGCGGGCCTGGTCGCCGAAGTGACCATTCCGGAAATGAGCCTGGAGCGAGCCATTCAACTCGCGCAATGCATTGCGCAGAAACCACCCCTTGCCATAAAACAGGCGAAAGAAATATTGTTGAAGGCTTTCGAGACTCATTTGGAAAGTGGGCTTCAGTACGAGCGCAAGGCCTTTACGGTGCTATCCGGCACCCGGGATAGAAACGAAGGCATCAGTGCCTTTTTTGAAAAGCGCAAGCCTGAATTTAAAGGGTGTTAGATGATGAGCTTTAAATCGATTGACTACCATGTTGAAAACAACACGGCAACCATTGTGTTAAATCGACCGCAGCGCTATAACAGTTTTAACGATGAGATGCACCGGGAGATGCGTAGTGCGCTAAAGCAGGTCGCTGCCGATCACAGCCTGCGTTGCTGATGAATCTCTCGATAACGCAGTGGCAAAGACAGCGCAGGACCTGATGGCTAACCCGGCTTTGGGGCTGACCCTGACCCGGCGAGCCCTGAGTGCGGCAACGGCCAATAGACTGACGGAGCAATTGGCGCTTGAGGCCCAATGGCAAACCATTGCCGGCCGGTCGCCGGACTACGAAGAAGCCGTTACCGCCTTTGTCGAAAAGCGGCAACCGGCGTTTAGAGATCATTGATAGGAAAGGGATGTACTGATGTCGGAGTTACCACAGACCGTACCTGTGGCAGTTTTAGGGGCGGGCACAATGGGTGCGGGTATCGCACAGGTTGCCGCCGCTGCAGGCCACCCGGTGTTTCTCTACGATATTGATGCCAACGCGATTGACATGGCATTGGAAAAGCTGCGCAGCGATCTGCATAAGCTGATATCCCGGGGGAAAATAACGCCTGAGGCGGGCGAATCCCTGATCGCCCGTATTCATCCCTGCTCTGAATTGACCGGACTCTCCGATGCCGGCCTGGTGATAGAGGCCATTGTGGAGAAGCTTGAGGTCAAACAGGCTGTTTTTCGTGAGCTGGAAGATATTTGTGCCGAAACAACCGTTTTTGCATCCAATACCTCGTCAATTTCCATTACCGCGGTCGGGGCGGCGCTACAACATCCAGAGCGGTTATTGGGGATGCACTTCTTTAACCCGGCGCCGATTCTGAAGCTGGTTGAAGTCATTAGTGGCCTGGCAACTGACCACAACATTGCCCAGTCCATATACGATACGGCGAAACGCTGGGGTAAACGACCGGTGTTTGCCAAATCAACACCGGGTTTTATTGTTAACCGGGTAGCACGACCTTTTTATGCGGAGGGGCTGAGAGCGCTTGAAGAGGGGGCCGCGAGCGTGGCCGCCATTGATTCGATCATGCGCGAGGCCGGCGGATTTCGCATGGGGCCGTTTGAGTTGATGGACCTGATTGGACACGACGTTAATTACGCCGTGACCGCGTCGGTGTATGAAGCCTACTATCAGGACCCCCGGTTCAAGCCTTCGCTGCGTCAGCTTGAACTGGTCAATGCAGGATTTCTTGGACGAAAAAGCGGACGGGGTTTTTACCTGTATCCAAGTCATGAGCGTTCACTGGCCGAAGAGGCAATATCAGAACCCAGGCCTCAAAAAAATGTGACGCTGTATGGTGATTTGGGGGTGGCGCGGCCGCTCATCGATTTGGCGCAGGCTGCCGGTATCGAAATAGAACATCGCCCGGGGGGGACTGAAGGTTCGCTTTTCGTTGATGGAACCTGTTTGACATTGACTGATGGTCGAAGTGCCACCGAAAGGGCCGCCCGCGAGAATCAGTCTGAATGGGTGGTGTTTGATTTGGTGTTTGACTTCCGTGACTCTCCCCGGATGGTGCTGGCAAAGGCCGATCAAGCCAGCGATGAGACGCTGACCGTCGCGGTTGAATTTTTTCGGGCCTTGGGCAAGCAGGTCACGGTCATTGATGACCTTCCCGGCATGATAGTCATGCGAGCGGTGAGCATGCTGGCCAATGAGGCCGCTGAAGCGGTCTATCAGGGGGTTGCCACGGTAGAGGATGTAGACACCGCGATGATGCACGGGGTGAACTATCCTCGCGGCCCGCTGGCCTGGGCCGATGCAATTGGAACCGGAAATCTGCTAGCGATATTACAGCACCTGCAGCAGAGCTACGGAGAAGACCGCTACCGCCCCTCGCCCCTTTTGCGACGTAAGGCATTTTCAAATGCCGCCTTCTATCCCTAAGCTTTTTGCACGGAATTAAGAGTATGACGGAAGCCTATATTTGCGACGCTATTCGAACGCCCATCGGACGATACGGTGGCGCTCTGTCAAGCGTTCGTGCGGATGACCTGGGTGCAATACCGCTGCAAGCACTATTGGCTCGCAATGACCAGCTAGACCCTGCCGCCATCGAGGAAGTTATTTTCGGTTGTGCTAACCAGGCGGGCGAGGATAATCGCAATGTGGCGCGTATGAGTTCTCTGTTGGCTGGTCTGCCCGCCACAGTTCCCGGCACCACGGTCAATCGGTTATGTGGCTCGGGGATGGATGCAGTGGGTCTTGCTGCCCGGTCGATCAAATCCAACGAGGTTGATTTAATCGTGGCCGGGGGCGTTGAATCCATGTCCCGCGCCCCTTTTGTGATGGGTAAGGCCGAAACCGCCTTTAGTCGTGATGCGGCGGTTTTTGATACCACTATCGGTTGGCGCTTTGTCAATCCGTTAATGAAAACCCGATACGGTGTCGATTCAATGCCGGAGACTGCGGAAAATGTTGCTGCGCAGTTTGACATATCCCGTGCCGATCAAGACGCTTTTGCCCTGCGCAGTCAGCAACGGGCCAGTACCGCTCAACGTGAAGGTATCTTCGCCACCGAAATTACTCCCGTGACCCTTCAGCTTCGTCGCGGAGATTCTTTGCAGGTAACCGAGGATGAACACCCGCGGCCAAAAACCACACTGGAGGATTTGGCCAGTCTTAAAACCCCTTTTCGAGAGGGTGGGTCTGTTACCGCCGGCAATGCCTCCGGGGTAAATGATGGCGCTTGTGCGCTGTTGCTGGCTTCGGACTGCGCGGTACGCGTCCACGGTCTGCACCCGATGGCGCGGGTTGTGGCGTCCGCGACAGCGGGCGTCGAACCGCGGATAATGGGCTACGGACCGGTATCTGCCATTAAAAAAGTGCTCTCGAAGGCAGGCTTGTCCATCGATGCGATGGATGTTATCGAGCTCAATGAAGCTTTTGCGGCGCAGGCGCTGGCCTGTACCCGCGCGCTGGCACTGGCGGACGATGCTCCCCACGTCAATCCCCATGGCGGCGCGATTGCACTGGGCCATCCCCTGGGAATGAGTGGCGCCCGGCTGGTCACCACCGCCAGCTATCAACTGCGACGCAGCGGTGGACGCTACGCCCTGTGTGCCATGTGCATCGGTGTGGGGCAGGGGATAGCAATGATCATAGAGCGGATCCAGTCCCGTTGAACCCAACGAGTTAATATTTATGGTTCTTCAGAAAAATTTGTGGGTTGTTATGATTCATGTTTTGGTAACGACGTCTCGTTCGTGCCAAAAGCGGACTCTTGCGGCTTGCGGCTTGCGGCTTCAAGCGGCAAGCCACAAGTATTCGTGGCACGTCGGTTCGT
>JBNKHG010000001.1:0-6061 GCA_050290225.1 Cellvibrionaceae bacterium | reverse complement strand
CCCCTGATGCACGAAACCAATGTCTTTGTTCGCCAATGTGGCTTCCACTTCCAGGTAGTCTTCATCGGGCACAATGAGCATGAGGGGCTGTGCCTCAGTGACAACGCCACCGACGGTATGCACCGCTAACTGCTGCACCCTACCGTCCACCGGCGAATAAAGCACCTGCTTGGCGTTGAGGTCACGAGCCTTGTTCAACTCCTGTGCCATAGAGGCTATTTGTCGCTCAAAGTCTTCAATTTTGAGCAGGGTTTGGGTGCGGGAGTCGGCTTGCAGAGCACTAATCCGGTATTCCACTTCCTGTATGGCTGCCTGCAGCTGGCTGGATCTCGCCTGTTCCGCCAGCAGGCTTTGCTGTTGTTCGATTCGGGCCTGCTCCAGTTCCAGGTATTGCGCCTCGGACACCATTGATTTTTCCAGCAGGCTTTTCACAGCGAGGGTGCGTTTGGCGATCAGGGGCAAGGTACCTTGGAACTTTTTTACCAGAGCAGCGCTGGACCGATATTCGGCGATGCGGGTTTGTCGCTGGCTGTCGAGCGCGCCCAGTTCCGAGGTGTAGTCGAGCCATTGTTGCCGCAGCAGGTTTTGCTGCATCTGCTGCTGACTTACGGTGATTGGAGAGTTTGACTTTAGGTGCGCTGTGGCAGTGTTGGCCGGCAATTCTTTCTCAGCGGCATCGAGTAATGACAGAAAGCCCTGATGGCGAACCAAACTGAGCTGGGCGAACTGCAATTCATTGCGCAGACGCTGTTGGTCAGCCAGCGTCAGGGCCTGGTCAAGCTCTAGGAGTGGGTCACCCTTGGCCACCGCCTGCCCTTCATGAACCAGGATGGTTTTGACCACCCCTTTTTCCAGGGGTTGTATTTGTTTCACGCGGCTGCCCGGAATGATCTTGCCTTCAGCAACGGCAACGATGTCAACCTCGCCAATAAGAGCCCAGGCAACGGCTAGGGTAAACAGGGCCATCAGGGTCCAGCCCAGTAGCCGACCCGCTGGCGAAGCGGGTCTTTCCTGAATCTCCAACGCCGCCGGCAGAAACTCCAGCGTTTGTTGGGCTCTTGTGCCGTCGCCGATTTGGTCCCGGTTGGCCCAAGATTCCGCCAGCAGTGCACTGAAGTGTTTTAGTCGCTCAATCATTACATCCCTTTAAACGTTCTCGGATCCTTGGCGTTAACTCGTCATCTCCGGTACAGGATTACCCTGGGGAATATCCGACGGGGCGATCGGACGGATACGCGGCGTGTGGTTTTGGTAGCTGTGAAGCTTGGCATAGTAGCCATTGTGTGCCATCAACTGGTCGTGACTACCCGACTCGATGATTCGCCCTTTATCCATGACGATAATACGGTCGCAGTGGCGCACAGTACTGAGCCGGTGGGCAATCATAAACACGGTGCGGTTTTTACAAATGGTGGCCATATTTTCCTGGATAATCCGCTCGGATTCGTAATCCAGGGCACTGGTGGCTTCGTCAAAGATCAACAGCCGCGGATTGGTGATCAGGGCGCGGGCGATGGCCAGGCGCTGACGCTGACCGCCGGAGAGGTTGCAACCCTGCTCCCCCACGGGGTTGTCGTAACCCTCGGGCAATTCCAGAATGAAATCATGGGCACCGGCCAGTTTGGCTGCAGCAACAACACGCTCCATGGGTAAGCCCGGGTTGGAAAGTGCTATGTTCTCCCGGATGCTGCGGTTAAACAGAAAGTTCTCCTGCAAGACCACGCCGATGTTTTGTCGCAACCAAGCCGTATCCACCACGCCCAGATCGGTACCATCGACCAGCACCCGCCCCGCCTCGGCGACATAGAACCGTTGTATCAACTTGGTCAGTGTACTTTTACCAGACCCTGAACGCCCCACAATACCGATTACTTCACCCGGATGGACATTGAGAGAGAGATCATCGAGAATCAGGGGCCCGTCGGGGCGGTAGCGAAACCGGACATGCTCCAACCGCACCGCCCCTTTAAAGTCGGGTAACGTACTGCGATTGGGGTTAAAACCAGGTTCTCGTGGCGTATTGAGGATGTCCCCCAGGCGTTTGACTGAGATGCCCGCTTGCTGAAAGTCTTGCCATAATTGCACGAGCTTGAGGATAGGACCGCTGACACGTCCCGCCAGCATATTAAACGCCACCAGTTGGCCCACAGTCATATTTCCGTCCATGACAGCGTAGGCACCGAGGAATATGATCAGCAATGTCGTGATCTTGTTGATGAAACTCGCCACCTGCCCCGATATATTGCCGACATGCTGTGTGCGAAAAGACGCACTTACATATTTGGCTAGCTGGTCCTCCCATCGCCGTTGCATCTGCGGTTCCACCGCACTGGCCTTGACGGTTTCAACACCGGTGACGGATTCCACCAAAAAAGATTGATTCTCCGCGCCAATCTGAAATTTTTCATCCAGGCGTTTACGTAATATCGGTGTGATAAAGACAGACAGGGCAACGTAAAAAGGGATGGTCCCAAGCACCACCAGGGTTAAGGTCGGACTGTACCACCACATCACGGCAAAAAAGACGATGGTAAAGAACAGGTCGATACAGAGGGTCAGGGCCGAGCCGGTAATGAAGTTGCGTATGGTATCCAGTTCCCGTACCCGGGCCACGCTCTGCCCCACTTGTCGCGCCTCGAAATAGGCCAGCGGCAACCCCATCAGGTGACTAAATAGCTTACTGCCGAGTTCGACATCCACACGATTGGTGGTGTGGCTGAACACATAGGTGCGAATCCCGCCCAAGAGGGCATCAAATACCGCTACCACCATAAAGCCAAAGGCCAATACATAGAGGGTTGTGACGCCACGGTGTACCAACACTTTGTCCATCACCACCTGGAAGAACAGGGGCGTGATCAGTGCGAACAGTTGCAGGAAAAACGTGGCCAGAATGACATCACCGAAGAGCTTTCGGTATTTGACTAACGAGGGAATAAACCAGGCAATATCGAATTCACGTACGGCATCCAGCAAACCACTTCGACGGGTCAGCATAATCGCTTCACCGCTCCACCGCTCACTCAGATCCGTGGTACTCAGTGTTTTCGGGGCTGGGTGCAGGGGGTCTTGAATGAGATAAGTCGCGGTTCCACTCGCATCTTTCGAGACCCGGGCGATAATAAAGTAGCCGCCGTCGTTATTCTTGCCAATAACCGGTAATACCGCTCCGGCAAGCAACTCCAGATCCAAAATAGCGTGCTTTGCTCTAAGGCCAACAGCCTTGGCAGCACGAAGTAACTCCAAATCAGAAAGCGGTGCCTCTTCGGAGGCAAACTGATGACGCAGCTGTGCAATATCGGCTGCAATCTGGTAATACTGAGCAATCACCACAAGGCAAGTAGCGCCTGTATCCATGTGCTTGGGGCTTCCCTTTCCAGCGTCCTTTTAATACGTAACAACCATTTACGTTACATCTTACGTAATATCCTTTTCCTCGCCAGCCAAACTATTGTGCGGGCGACTGGGCCGAGAGATTACACCATTACGTTTAACACATCCAACATCCTTTAAGTGTTTATGGTAAAAATTAGACTGCGGATCAAACCGGACTACCGTTTCTACGACTTACCCGCAAACTTACTGCCCTAATCTTTTGGCGTCAACGCATCAAGATGGCAGATGATAACACTCAGTTCAGTGAGATCGTCCATATAGGTCAGATTCAGCAAGCCTAGGCTTGGGAGGATGCCCATTACATTAGGGAGATAGACTTTGGCGAACCTCCATTTGGGCAAATTTCGACCAGTATTGCCCAGCCAGCACTTCAACCTGACAGCCCCCTATTTTCACTTAACAGACATACCCGAATTCAGGTGTGACACTCATTGGCAATTACAGCACCTGGCTGTAAGCTGTCTTACCAGAAGCGATGGCTGCGGCTTATTCACAGGCACAATAATGTCCCCTAAGGCTTCGGAAGCTGTCGTTAACCGTTGAGATCAGCAGATTTTAGGAATGAACTTCTTGATTCACTTGTAACACGTGAGACCTGCGGATCAGTTTACACTTTCAAATCGTTGTTCCTAGCCCACCCACTACCAACTCTTAGTCAGAAAGATGATTCAATGCTATTGTGCGCTTATTAGGGGTTGGGTAAAAGTGTGCACAAATGGTGGACTTAAAATGGAAGCGAAGGCCGAATCGCTTTCAGTATTTCAGCCGTCCGCTACGCTGTACACTCCGCACCCACTGCCGGTGACTTATAACGAACTCACGACTAAATGACCCAGTTCTCCAATCTCAGCCCATCAACCCGCTCAAACTCTTTTATGTTATTGGTGACCAGAATTAACCCTTCACTGCGGGCATGTCCGGCGATCATTTGGTCATAGGGACCAATGGGCTTTCCTGCCCTGGCCTGCTCCGCCCGAATCTGCCCCGTGTGCACGGCCGCTTCATCACCGTAGGGCAAAACCTCCAGGCGCGCCGCAAACCCCTCCAATACCCGGAGGTTGGATTCCGGGCTGGCAGATTTTTCGGCACCGTACACCAGTTCCATCAAGGTAATGCTGGAGATGCTCATTTGGCCATAGTGCTTATCAAAGGCCTCTTTTACAGACTGGGGTTTATTTTTCATCGTATAGATCACTATATTGGTATCCAGCATATACTTGAGCATCAAATGGATTCCCGTTCCTGGCCTTCCGGCTGTTCACGCTCCGACATAAAGTCACTGGTGACCGATTCCCCTTCAAACCAGCTGTCCCAGGCTTCACCGGCAGGGGCAATCAGCCGGGCACGCCCCAGGGGGACAATGTCTACCTGCTTTACAGATTCCGGTAGAGCTACCGGTTTGGGCAGCCTGACTGCCTGGCTTTTGTTGCTCTTGAAGACACTTGCTCTTTCCATATTTACCTCCAACTGACAGGGATATACCGCAGATATCTACATTGTCAAACCCTCGCAGGGATATGTCAACCGTATATCCCACCCACAAAAATCCTGGCCAGCCCCTTGCTAGCGCGATTACCAATCCACTCAACTTATGGAACCTACGTGCAACGCAAATTAGTCAAAATTTCATATCCTGTTGTTTTATAAGGATTAATTTGGCAAGCCAAGAAAGTTCTAGTCCTCTCCTGGGCACCATATTAAAAACGTCGAAAGACCACGAGAGACCATTTAGGACATTGATTCTTAAATGGTTTTTTTGTTTATACCCACTCAACCGCTTGTCTCTCATCGTCTCAAATTGTCCCTTCTGTGGAACGTGAGTGGAACGCAGAATTGAAAATTTAGCGTCCATTTCGAGGGCTCACACTGGCCTGCTGTTACCCTTTATACATCTCTCTGCGCTATTACATTCTGCCTGACAAAGACTGCCTGACGAACGCGTTCCCTGCACCCTGAGTGCAGTCAAGCAAAACGCGAATTTGATCTAACACAGTGTCTACGCCTGATCGATCAGCAGCTTCCAAAGCCAGCTCATAGGCATCTGTTACATCGATGCCGGTCGCCTCGTAACCCCACCCCTCGTTCAACCAGCGAAGCGCCGACAGGGCTGCACCGAGAGCAAACTCAGGTTCCGACTCAAGGAAATCTCTCGCTGCCCGCGTCAGCGTCTTCGGCTCACAGGGGCTTTGATCAGCAAGCTGCAACGCGAGCTCGAAAAGTTTCAAATCCTTGGCCGTCGCAAACCACTTACCCTCTTCACCCGGCGTGGTCTTGATCAGATCAGCGAGAATGTCTTCCGGCGCAATCATGGGATAGCGTTTTGCAACGGCGCGAAACCGCGCGAGATACGAGTTGCCGTGGACAGCCCTCAACCCATAGCGCCGATAGGCCTCGTCGTGGAGGCCCGAGGAAATCAGAATATCTTCACAGGCCTGGTCAATGGCCGAAGCCGGTTGGTTGAGCCCTCTGGATGCCTCGGCGTATTTCAGAGCCTCTGATTTCTTTCCCATCGCCAGTAACGCCCCGACACCATATCGGCGGTAAGACCAGAAGGGTTTGCGGTCCAACGCCAAGAGATCGAGCAGCTCCTGATAACGTTCCGCCACCAGTAGACAGGATAGGCAGGCCGTTGTGCCATGAAAGTAATTGCCGGGATTCGGGTCGG